>NZ_BAAAII010000004.1:151001-209053 GCF_039525985.1 Tsukamurella strandjordii
CGGCGGAGCCCGAAGCGAAGGAGCAGCAGTCATGACCGGTGCGGTGGCGGGCGCCGTCCTCGTCCTCAACTCCGGCTCCTCGTCGCTGAAGTATCAACTGCTGCACCCCGAGACCGGCGAGGTGGTGCACGGCGGCATCGTCGAGCGGATCGGCGAGACCGAGGTCCCCGACCACAAGGCCGCCCTCCGGCTGGTCTTCGACGAGTTCGCCGAGCGCGGCCTCGATCTGACCGCCGGTGCGGGCACGCCCGAGGGGCTCGCCGCCGTGGGACACCGGGTGGTGCACGGCGGCCGCACCTTCCACTCGCCCACGATCATCGACGATCTGGTGCTCGCGGAGATCCGCCGCCTCAGTTCGCTGGCGCCGCTGCACAACCCGGCCAACGCCGAGGGCATCGAGGTGGCGCGCGAGTTGCTGCCGAAGGTGAAGCAGGTGGCCGTCTTCGACACCGCCTTCTTCTTCGACCTGCCCGCCGCGGCCGCCACCTACGCCATCGACCGCGAGCTGGCGCAGGAGCACGCCCTGCGCCGCTACGGCTTCCACGGAACCTCGCATCAGTACGTCTCGCAGCAGGTCGCGAAGTTCCTGGGCCGGCCGGACGCCGAGGTCGACCAGATCGTGCTGCACCTGGGCAACGGCGCCTCCGCCTCGGCGGTGCGCGGCGGCCGGGCCGTGGACACCTCGATGGGCCTCACCCCGCTGGAGGGCCTGGTGATGGGTACCCGGTCGGGCGATATCGATCCCGGTCTGGTGCTGCACCTGGGCCGCAGCCTGGGCATGGACATCGACCAGATCGACGACCTGCTCAACCGCCGTTCCGGTCTCAAGGGACTGGCGGGGGAGAACGACTTCCGCGCACTGGGAACGCTCATCGAATCGGGTGACCAGGACGTGAAACTCGCTTACGACGTGTACATCCACCGGCTCCGCCGCTACATCGGCGCCTACCTGGTGGACCTCGGCGGAGTGGATGCCATCACCTTCACCGCGGGGGTCGGTGAGAACGCCGCGGGTGTGCGCGCCGACGCCCTCGCCGGGCTGGAGCGGTTCGGCATCGTCGTCGATCCCGAGCGGAACGCGGTGCGGTCGGGCGAGCCCCGCCGGATCTCGCCCGACGATGCCCCCGTGGCCGTGCTGGTGGTGCCCACCAACGAGGAGCTGGCGATAGCCCGCGACGCGGCGGCCCTCTGATGCCCCTGGGGCACTCGGCCCCGGGGGACGCCGGAACGGACGACGGGGGAGGGGATTACGGCTCCCCGCTGCTGGGAACCGTCGGCGAGAGCGCGCAGTCGCGACGCCTGCGCACCGTGATCCTGCTGTCCGTCTCGATCGCCGTGTGCACACTGCTCGGCGCCGGATTCGCGGCGATGTTGATCCTGGTGGGGATCCCCGAGCCGTCGGTGCGGCAACCCGAACTCAGCGACATCAACACCGTGATCCTCCCGGCGTACATCACCGTCGGACTGGTCTTCGGCATCCTCTACGGCACCTGGCACGTGTACACCACCCTGCGCTGGGTGGGCAGCGGCGCGCCCCCCACTGAGGAGCAGGCGAAGGAGACCCTCGCCCTGCCGCGGCGCATCTACGTCTTCGAGCTGGTGAACTGGCTGGTGGCCGCGATCCTGTTCGGGTGGCTCTACGGCCTCTACGACCCGCACCTCGTGCCGAAGGTCTCGCTGGTGATCCTCGGGGCCGGACTGGTGACCGCGGGCATCACGATGCTGCTGGTCGAGTTCAGCCTGCGGCCCGTGACCGCGATCGTGCTGCAGACCTACCAGCCCGAGCCGCGTAATCAGAGCCTGCAGGCCCGTTCGCTGGCCCTGTGGGTGCTGGGCTCCGGCCTGCCCATGGCCGGTGTGGTGCTGGTGGGTGCCTTCGCCTTCATCGAGCCCACCACCGTGAGCGGCATCGCGATCAGCGTGTGCGCCCTCGCCGCCGGCGGACTGGTGTCCGGCGCCGTGCTCAACCAGCTGGGCGTCGCGCGGATCTCCGCGCCGGTGCGCAGCGTGACCGCGGCGATGCGGCGGGTGAGCGAGGGCCGGTACGACACCGAGGTGGTGGTCTACGACGGCACCTCCCTGGGCAATCTCCAGTCGGGCTTCAACCAGATGGCGGCGGGCCTGCGCGAGCGCGAGCGCGTCCGTGACCTGTACGCCCGGCAGGTGGGCGAGCAGGTGGCCCGGGCCACCATCGAATCCGAACCCGAGCTCGGCGGCGTCGAACAGCGCGTCGCGGTCATCTTCATCGACATCGTCGGATCGACCGAGCTCGCCGCGCAGCGCCCGGCCGGCGAGGTGGTGCAGATCCTCAACCGGTTCTGCGGCGTGGTGGTGGCGGAGGTGAACAGTCGTGGCGGCCTGGTCAACAAGTTCGAGGGCGACGCGGTGCTCGCCATCTTCGGCGCCCCGGCCCCGCTCAGCGATCCCGCCGGCGCCGCGCTGGCGGCGGCCCGCGCGATGATGACCCGGCTGCGCCGCGAGGTGCCCGAAGTGCGCGCCGGGTGCGGAGTGACCTACGGCGTGGTGGTCGCGGGCTACGTGGGCGCCGCGGATCGGTTCGAGTACACCGTGATCGGCGATCCGGTCAACGAGGCATCACGCCTGTCGACCGCGGCGAAGGCGGATCCCCTGGTGCCCTGGGCGTCGGCCCCGGCGGTGGCCGCTGCCGATGCGAGCGAATGCCGGCACTGGAGCCCCGGGCCCGTCGAGGTGCTGCGCGGACGCACTCAGCCCACGCGCATGTACCTCGCGGTGGGCTGACGCGGCCTCAGGAGAACGTCGGCAGCTTCGGCGGCAAGGTCTTGAGCACCCAGTCGAGGGTCACCGGGTTGGGCATCGACATGGCATTGCCGAGGGTGCGATCGATCCGCGTCACCCGGTTGTCCCGGCTCACCGCGAGCGCCCGGAAGGCCGTCTCCTCGCTCTGCTTGGTGCCGTAATCGAGGTACACCAGGGCGTCCAGGTCGAGCAGCTGCAGATTCTCCGCCGAGACATCGGCGTAGAACTTGCCGGCCGGGACCAGGCCCGAAATCGCTGTAGGCAGGGTGAATCCGAGCATCGTGAGCACCTGTCCGCGGCCGTCGGTGCCGGCGTAGGCGTAGAAGCCGCCGTCGGACTTCGGCAGGATCGTGGCCGCCGACTTCCCCTGGTACTGCGGGTGATCGGCCTTCGTCCGGGCGATCGTGTCGTTGGTCTTGGTGATCAGCGCGTCGCCCTGTCCGGCGAGGCCTACTCCGGCCGCGATGGTGCGGACCTGCGTCTCCCACGGCACGCCCCAGGCCGCGAATTCGGCGGGGCGGCGGATCACGGGCGCGATCGACCGGAGCCGCTCGAAGGTGGCGTCGTCGAAGCCCGAGTTCACCGCGACGATCAGATCGGGCTTGGACGCCGCGATGGTCTCGATGGCCTTCCCGTCGACCCCGTTGCCGGTGCCGAGCACCATCGCGGGCTGCTGGCCCTGCAGAAGCGGCTTCGACCATTCGCCCACCGGCTCGGTCGCGTCCTGGGCCCACGGCGCCACGAGCACCGGCACCACGCCCAGCGCCAACAGGGTGTCCACGTCACCGAGGCCGAGCGAGGCGATGCGCTTCGCGGACCCCGGCGGAGTGCTCGACGGCGCGGAATCGCTCGACGAACCGCACGCCGCGAGCGTGGCGGCGAGTAGTGTGACGAGGACGACGGCGGCGGTCCTGACCAGGCCCCGCGGCGACGAATTCATGGGTGGGTCCCTCCGTAGAATGAAGGGCAGCCTACCATTAGCGGGGTGACCGTAGATCTCTCGACGACGCGCGAATCCCCGTCGTCCTCCGCGCGGCCCAGCGCGGGCTCGGCCCGGCGGCGCAAACGTCTCGCCGGGCTGATGCTCCTGGCGGTCCTGCTCGCCGCCACCGTGGTGGCCTCGCTCGCCATAGGCTCGCGCGATCTGGCACCGTCCGCGGTCTGGGACGGCCTGTTCTACCGCTACACCACCGGCCCGAACCCCGGCGATCCGCAGCTCAACGAGGCCGCGATCATCGTGCAGACGCTCCGGGTGCCGCGCACCATCCTGGCCCTGCTGGCCGGGGCCGCGCTCGCCCTTGCGGGGGCGCTGCTGCAGGGCCACACCCGCAACCCCATCGCCGACCCCGGCATCCTGGGCATCACCCAGGGCGCCGCGTTCGCCGTGGTGTGCGCGATCTTCCTGGGCGGCCTCACCCAGCCGCTGCAGTACGTGTGGTTCGCCTTCCTCGGCGCCGCCGTCGCCGCGATCGTGGTCTTCGGCCTCTCCAGCCTGGGCGGCGGCGTCGCCTCGCCGCTCACCCTGGTGCTCGCCGGCACTGGCGTTGGCCTCTTCCTCAGCTCGATGACCTCGGCCATCGCGCTCAGCGACAACGCCTCCCTCGATGCGCTGCGGTTCTGGAACGCGGGCGCGGTGGTGGGCCGCGGCTTCGACGTGATCGGCGCGGTCACGCCCTTCCTCGTGATCGGTGCGTTGCTCGCACTGGCGAACGGGCCCGCCGTGAACCTGCTCAACCTCGGCGACGATGTGGCCAAGGGGCTCGGCCTCAACGTGAACCTCGCGCGCACCGTCGGCATCGTGGCCGTGACGCTGCTCGCCGGCGCCGCGACCGCCGCCTGCGGCAGCATCGCCTTCCTCGGGCTCATGGTGCCGCACATCACCCGCTATTTCACCGGTCCCGATTACCGCTGGCTGCTGCCCTATTCGGCCCTGCTCGGTGCATGGCTGTTACTCGCGGCCGACATCGTGGGCCGCGTCGTGGCCCGTCCCGGCGAGCTGGAGGTGGGCATCGTGGTGGCGATGGTCGGCGCGCCCTTCTTCGTGGCACTCGTCTGGTGGCGGAAGGCGGTCACGGTATGACCGACACGCAGGACACGGTCCAGGACGCGAAAGCCGACCTTCCTCCGATCCGTCCCGGAATGCGATTCGGATCCGTGGTCTCGATGGTCTGGCGGCCCTGGCCGGTGTTCGTCACCGCGGTGCTCGTCGCGGTGGCCTTCGTGGCCTTCTGCCTCAGCATCCGGATGGGCGAATTCCCGCTCAGCCTGGGCGATGTGCTCCAGGCGCTGATCGGCCGCGGTGACGCGATGACCGACTTCATCGTCATGGACCTGCGGCTGCCGCGCGCGCTGGTCGGCGTCACGGTGGGTGCGGCGCTCGGAATGTCCGGCGCGATCGTGCAGTCGATCGCCCGTAACCCGCTGGCCAGCCCCGACATCCTCGGCATCACCGCCGGTGCCGGCGTGGCAGCGGTGTTCCTGGTGACCTCCACCAGCACGCTGGCCGCCACCCTCAACACCGATGTGGGCCTGCCGCTGTTCGCGCTGGGCGGCGGGCTCGTCACCGGCGCGCTGGTGTACCTGCTGGCCGTTCGCGGCGGGGTCGACGGTATGCGGCTGATCCTGGTGGGCATCGCCATCACCGCGCTGATGCGGGCGCTCATCGACTGGATGCTGGTGCGCGCCGACATCCGCGACGTGGCCCGAGCCCAGGCCTGGCTCGTCGGATCACTCGACGGCCGCGACTGGAGCGATGTGTGGGCCGCCCTCGGGCTCGGCGTGCCCGCCGCGATCATCGCGATGGGTGCCGCCTTCCCGCTGCGCGCCGTGCAACTCGGCGACGACGTGGCCCGCGGCCTGGGCGTGCGGCTGGGCCGCAACCGCGCCACGCTGCTCATCGCCTCGGTGCTGCTGGCCTCCGCCGGCGTCGCCGCGGCCGGACCGATCGCCTTCGTCGCCTTCGTCGCCCCGCAGCTGGCGATGCGCCTGACCCGGCTGGCAACCCCGCCGCTCATCCCCGCGGCGGCCATGGGCGCCGCTCTGCTGCTGTGCGCGGACCTGGTGGCCCGCACCGTGTTCCCGGTCCCGATGCCGGTGGGCATCGTGACGGCCGCCGCCGGTGGCCCGTTCCTCGTGTACCTCCTCGTCCGTCAGAACATCAAGGGAGCCAAGAAATGAGCGCGATCGACACTCGGCAGGCGGCCCCCTCCCGGCTGGGGGCGCGCGCTGTCTCCTCGGGCTACGGACAGGTGACGGTGCTCGACGACCTCAGCCTGGACATCCCCACCGGTCTGGTGACCACGATCATCGGCCCGAACGGCTGCGGCAAGTCGACGCTGCTGCGCACGCTGGCCCGGCTGATCAAGCCGTCGAGCGGCCAGGTGGTACTCGACGGCACCGACATCGCCACGATGAAGACCAAGCAGGTGGCCACCACCATGGGGCTGCTCCCGCAGAGCCCCACCGCCCCCGAGGGACTCACCGTGGCCGACCTCGTGGCGCGCGGCCGGCACCCGCACCAGAGCTGGCTGCGGCAGTGGTCCTCCGACGACGCCGACGTGGTGGACGCGGCGCTCTCACAGACCGGTGTGCGCGACCTCGCCGACCGCCCCGTCGACTCGCTCTCCGGCGGTCAGCGGCAGCGCGTGTGGATCTCGATGACGCTGGCGCAGGGCACCGAGCTGCTGCTGCTCGACGAGCCCACCACCTTCCTCGATCTCTCGCACGCCCTGGACGTGCTGGACCTGGTCGACGAGCTCAGCGGCCAGGGCCGCACCGTGGTGATGGTGCTGCACGACCTGAACCTGGCCATCCGGTACAGCGATCACCTGGTCGCCATGCGGGACGGCGCCATCGTGGCGCAGGGCGCACCGCAGGACATCATCAGCGAGGAGATGCTCGCCGACGTCTTCGGCCTGCAGTCGAAGGTGATCGACGATCCCGTGGCGCCCGGCCGCCCGCTGATCGTGCCGATCGGCGTGCGCCGCATCGGCGAATAGCCCTTCCGCGATCCGGGATCAGAACAGGGTGCGCGGCCGGATCGCGTTGGCGAGATCGACCAGTGCGTGCCGTTGTCGCTTCCGCTCGGCCAGTGCGGCGAGATCGCGCAGCGCCTTCTCGGTGGCCTTGCGCAGCCCGCGCTCGGTGAGGGCGTGATCGAGCAGGGTGGCGGTCCCGTCGAGGCGGCCGTGCTGATTGCGGTGCTGCACCCAGCCGAGCGCGACGCCCAGCACCAGGGCGCGCAGCTGCAGCCTGCGCCACTCCGACTTCGGGAGCGTGCGCACCCGCCGCGCCGCCTCGTGCAGCTGGCCCTCGGTGACCTCGGCGAGGTCGCGCCCGTGCACCAGCGCGACCACCGAGGAGCAGAGCGCGTTGTGGTAGTGGCGGCTGGTGGACGGCACCTGGTCCAGGATCTCGACCGTGCCCACGATATCGCCGGCGGCGCGGCGCATCCGGGCCGCACCGAAGGCGGCGGAGATGATGCCGCGATCGGTGCGCCACACCCCCTCGTAGCGCTCCCGCGCCCGGTCGCGCCACCCGTCCGGATCGGATTCGCCGGAGAGATAACAGAATTCGGCGGCCACGGCGGCGGCCAGTTTCGGTGCCGCCTCACCCGGTGCCTGATCGGTGACCGCCTCGAAGTGGTCGTAGGCGGTGGCGTACTCGCCCTGCATGAGCGCCGTCTCGGCGCGGTACCAGGTGACCTGCCAGCGGTGCGGCTCCCGCGCGGCCAGCGAATCGAGCAGCGTGGTGGCGGCATCCACCTCGCCCAGTTCCAGGTGCGCCCGGGCCTCCGCCAGATCGATCTCCACGGTGCCCGCCATCGTCTCCCGCAGCTCGGCGAGGGAGTCGAGCACCTGCGTGGGATCGCTGCGCATCGTGAGCGCCAGCACGCCGGCCGCCGGATCGGACGGATTGGCGATCGGGATCGGCAGCGCCGCCAGCACTTCCGGCGCCCGCAGCATATCGTCGTGGACATCGGGATCCGGATCGACGGCGCGCAGCATCAATTCGACACCGAAGGTGGAGCGCTGCGGCGTGAAGACCATCGACAGGCCGGGCCGAGGCTCACCGGACTTGGTGGACAGGCACTCCCGCAGCACGCCCAGGAGTTGATCGTTGAGCTCCGCGGCCGAGGAGAACCGCTCCTCCGGCTGTTCCGCGGTGGCCTTCACCAGCAGCCGGTACAGGGAGTTGAACCGGGCCAGGGTCGCATCGTCGGTGGGGGAGGGCAGGCCGTCCACGTACCGGCCCTTGTCCATCGCGATCTTCGCCACCAGCACGGCGAGCGTGCGGCCCACGGTGTACACGTCGGAGGCCACCGTCGGGCCGGTCTTCGCGATCTCGGGTGCCTGGAAACCCGGTGTGCCGTAGATGTATCCGTAGCCGCCCAGCGGGGCCACCGCACCCAGGTCGATCAGCTTCACGTCCTCTTCGCTGATCATGATGTTGTCGGGCTTGAGATCGTTGTAGGCCAGGCCCAGGCTGTGCAGGTATCCGAGCGCGGGCAGCACCTCCAGGATGTAGGCGATGGCCTGTTCGACCTCCACCTTGGATTCGGCCTCGGCGAGGATCTCCTTGACGGTCTTGCCGGGCACGTACTCCATCACGATGTACCCGATCCGAGTGCCGTCCGGATCGGGGTGCTCGACGAAGTTGTAGATCTTCACGATCGACGGATGCGTCATCTCGGCGAGGAACCGGCGCTCCGAGACCGCCACCGCCTGTGCCTGTGCGTCACCGGAATTGAGCAGGCCCTTGAGCACCACCGGGCGGTCGACCACGTTGAGGTCGGTGGCGAGGTAGATCCAGCCCATCCCGCCGTGCGCGATCGCGCCCTGGATCTCGTACTGGTCGGCCACGATGTCGCCGGCCTTGAGCGCGGGCTCGAAGGAGAAGCGCGCCCCGCAGTGCGGGCAGGTGCCGATCAGGGGGCCCGGCTCACCGTCGTGCGCGCGGCCGACCGGTTTGCGGCAGTTCCAGCAGTACCGCTTGCCCTCGGCGATGATCGGATTGGTGGTGATGGCCTCGGACGGGTCCACCTCGGTGATCCGGGGGATCTCCACGAGTCCGCCGCCCACCCGGCGCCGACCGGGCATCCGCGTGGTGACGGCGCGCGGCATCGGATTGTGCTGGAATCGCGGCGTCGCGGAGGTCTCCACCGCCTGATCGGGCGGAGGTACGGCGGTGACCTGGGTGCCCACGGGCGGCGGCTCGGTGTCGAAGATCGCATCCATCGGCACACCGACGGTGCCGCTGTGCTCCTCCGGCTGCTCGTCGTCGAAGACGACGACCTGCGCCTGCGTGTGCTCCTCGTCGGGCATGTCCATCACCTCCTACCCGGTGTACTGCGCCGCGGGTGCCGACCACACCTGCCCGAGGGTAGGCGTGAACCACTGGTTGTACAGCCGCATCCACGTTCCGTCGAAGGCCATGCGCAGTAGTACGCCGTTGATAAAACGCACGAGGTCGGTGCGATTCTTCCCGACCCCCACCGCGTAGTACTCCAGGCCCATCGACGGCCCCGTCACGGTGAGGTTCGGGTCCTGGTCCTCGAGCCCGGCCAGGATCGCATCGTCGGTGGAGACCGCGTCCACCTGCTGCTGCTGGAGCATCACCAGGCAGTCCGACCAGGAATCGGCCGCGATCACCGTGGCACTGGGTACCAGTCGGCGCACCCGGTCCAGCGAGGTGGTGCCGCGCACCTCGCACACCCGGCGGCCGGACAGGTCGCCGACGGTGTTGATGGGCGCGCCGCGCGGCGCGAGGATGCGCTGCTGCGCGATGAAGTAGGTGGCGGAGAAGGCCACCTGCTTGGCCCGGTCGCAGGTGGCGCTCATCGTCTTGACCACCACGTCCACGGTGCCGTCGATCAGTGCCTGCTGCCGCTCGGCCGTCGAGAGGATGCGGAAGTGCACCCGGTTCGGATCGCCGAAGATCGCCGCCGCGATCTGGTGCGCGATATCGGCGTCGAATCCCTTGATCTCACCGGTGATCGGATCGCGGAAGGACAGCAGGTTCGAGCCGATGTCGATGCCCACCACCAGCCGCCCGCGGTCGAAGATATCGGCCATCGTGGTGCCCGGCACCATCTGTCCGGCCGGCGGGAGCGACGACGGTGACGGCGTGCCCGGGCACATCGCCACCTCGGCCGGCAGGGGAGTGTCCGGCGGAACCACCGTGCCGGACCCCGGCATCGGCTGGGGGAATGAGGTCACCGCATCGCCGGGGGCCTCCGGCGCCGAGACCACGCACGCCGAGGTGGCGAGCGTGACGCTCAGCGCGAGGGCGATCCCACCCAGAACCCGGCGCATCATCGGTACTCCCTGACTCGCGGGTAGAAACCGGCCGCGACACCGGCGGCCGCGACGATGCACAGGACGAAGGCGCCGGGACCGGAGTAGGCGATCGCGTACCGCGCGGTGTTGACGTTGTCGCGGTACAGGGTCCGGGCGCGGGCGATCGCGTTGGTGAGGTGATCGTCGAGCGCGCGGTAGGCCACGGCCGCGGAATCGGGATCGGTGCCGATCGCGACGCGGGTGGCGCCGAGGTAATCGCCCGTGGCCTCGCGGGCCGCGATCACCTGGTGCGCCGTGACCCAGCGCCGGGCGTCGCCCCGCGCACCGTCGACCGCGGCGCGGATCTCCGGGTCCTCGGTGTCCATCTGTTCCAGCGTCGCCTGCGCCTGGCCGAGGGTCTGCGCGAAGGCCTCCGGCGGTGTGCCGCGTCCGGCGCCGCGCTGCACGAGCGCCATCGTCTCCATCGACCGCGCCTGCTGCGTGAGCGTGCGGGCCTGCGTCAACGAGTCCACCGCCGCGGTGCCGCGTTGTTCGGCGCGGAGGGAGAAGGTGGTCGAGGTGAGGCTGGCGATCAGCACCCACAGCAGGGCCACGGTGAGGGCGGTGGCCGCGACCAGCAGGCCCCGGTTCATGGTGCGTTGCGTGCGCCGGGCCAGGTACTGGTGAGTGAGCAGCACCGACGCGAGCGTGATGCCGAGGACCCCGTAGATCGCCCACGGCGGGGACGCGAACTTCGAGTGCGTGTCCCGGAGGTTGTCGGCCTCCTCGCGGTAGAACGACTCCGCGGCGGGCAACAGGGTCTCCTGCATGAGCGTCGACGCGGTCGCCAGGTACGCGGCGGCCACCGAGTTGTCGAGCCGGTTGTTGGTGCGCGCCGTTTCGACCAGACCGGTGTACACCGACAGGTTCATCGCGATGGTGTCGAGGTTCTCGTGCGCCTTCGTGTCCTCGGGCGGCAGGCTCGTGGCCGAGGTGACGAGCGCCTTGCCGGCGGTGGCCAGCGCCAGCCGGTAGCTGGACTGGATCTCGTCGGCAGGGAGACCGCCGGCCACGAAGGCCGCGTTCGCGGATTCGTTCGCCGTGGACAGGGAACTGTAGAGCACCTGGGCGGCATGGGCGCGGGGCTCGTAGTCGGACAGGTTCTGCTGCAGGACATCGGTACGGGAGAGCTGGCCGGCGGAGGTGAACCATCCGGTGAACAGGCACATCGTCACGAGCACGATGGCCATCGAGACCAGTTTTCCGGGGCTGGAGGTGAAGAACTCGCGGAGTTCGGCGAAGACCGATGACTCGGGGAAGGACCGGAGGCGGAGCGAGGTCAGCTGTCGATTCTTCGACGCCGTGGCCGTCACCGTTCGCACCTCTCTCGTGTCGCCGCCGGCAACGGATGGTTCCGCTGTTCCGGCTCGTTCGACCCTATCGCGCGAAGCGGCCGATCGGTCGCTCATGACGCGGCATTTTCCCCGCCCGTGCCGCCACCGTGTCCGCTACGGTGGACGCATGTTGGGTGACGGGAACGGCTGGGTCCGCGACCCGGACGGTTCCCGGTACTGGGGCCGGTTCGGCGCCGCGGGCCTACTGGCCTTGTCGCCGGACGAGTCGAAGGTGTTACTCCAGCACCGCGCGTGGTGGAGTCACCAGGGCGGAACCTGGGCGCTGCCCGGGGGTGCCCGCGATTCCCACGAGTCCGCGGCCGATGCCGCGTTGCGAGAAGCCTTCGAGGAGACCGGTCTTCCGCCCACCTCGCTCGAGGTGCTCTCCGAGGTGGTCACCGCCCGCTCGGAAGTCGGGTGGACCTACACCACAGTGCTGGCCCGGCTGGTCGAGCCCCGCGACCTGATCCCGAACGAGGAGTCCACGGCGCTGGAGTGGGTGCACCTGGGCGCAGTGCCCGACCGGCGCCTGCACCCCGCCTTCGCGCAGAGCTGGCCCGAACTTCAGGTTCAGCTGCAGTCTCTCAACGAGAGCTGAGCGCCGAGCGGAGCGCGCGGGCCGCCCCCTCCGGGTCGTCGGCGGCGGTGATCGCACGGACTACCACGATCGCGTCGGCGCCCGCGTCGGTCACCTCGGGCACCCGGTCCAGATCGATACCACCGATGGCGAACCACTTCCGGTCCGGCGCACTGGCGGCAGTGCCGCGCACCAGCTCCAGTCCCGGTGCGGTGCGTCCGGGCTTGGTCGGCGTAGGCCAGCACGGGCCGGTGCAGAAGTAGTCGACGCCCGGTTCCGCCGCCGCGGCAGCCGCCTGCGCCGCGTCGTGCGTGGACCGGCCGATCACCACCTCGTCGCCCACGATCCGGCGCGCGACCGCGACCGGGAGATCGTCCTGGCCGAGGTGCAGGACGTCGGCGCCGGCCGCGAGCGCGACATCGGCCCGATCGTTCACCGCCACCAGGGCGCCGTGCGCGTGCGCGATCTCGCGCAGCTCGGCCACCAGCTCGATCTCCTGCTTCGCCTCCAGCGGACCGAACTCGCGCTCGCCGGCCGACCCCTTATCGCGCAGCTGCACGATGTCGACGCCGCCGCGGAGCGCGGCCGCGACGAACTCCGCCAGGTCACCGCGCTCGCGGCGGGCGTCGGTGCACAGGTACAGGCGGGCCGAAACGAGGCGTTCGCGCGGGGAGACCATGCGCCCAGGGTAGACGCCGGGGGTAGGCTGGTCGCCGAACACACGGGAGCTCCGGGCATCGCACGATGAACGAGGAGCTGAGAGTGGGGCACGAGCCGTCCCTGACCGTCAGACCTGATCCGGGTAATGCCGGCGAAGGAAGGATCTTGCAGGTGAAAAGCAGTGTCTCCGTTGTGGGTGCGGGCATCGTCGGGCTCACGGTGGCCTGGTCGTTGGCGCGCGCCGGGGCACGCGTCGCCGTCTACGATCCCGCGCCCGGGTCCGGTGCCTCGTGGGTGGCGGGCGGCATGCTCGCGCCCTACTCCGAGGCCTGGCCCGGCGAGGAGGGGCTGCTCGCCCTCGGTGCGCAATCGCTCGCCCTCTGGGAGGGGTTCGCCACCGCGCTGCAGCCCTACGCCGACGGTCCGCTGATCACCGCCCGCGGCACCGTGTGGCTCGCCGTCGACGACGGTGATGCGGAAGAGCTCGCCACCGTGACCACCGCCGTGGGGGACGAGCGGCTGTTCGCAGCGCTCCGTCCCTCCGCGGCGCTGCGGACGATTCCCGGTGCCGCGCCGCGGATCCGGGCGGCCGCACAGGCACCGTCGGAGCTCGCGGTCGATAATCGGCTCGTGCACCGGGCGCTGCTCGCGGCCTGTGCCGCCACCGGTGTGGAGCTGCGCGCCGAGGCCGTCCGCGCACCGTCGGACCTCCCCGGTGACGCCGTGATCGTCTGCGCCGGAGCGGCTTCCGTCGATCTCCTCCCGGGCTGCGCGGTGCGCCCGGTGAAGGGTGAGGTGGTGCGGCTCCGGCGCGCACCGTCGTGCCTGCCGCCCCCGGAGGTGACGGTCCGGGCCCGGGTGCACGGCCGACCGGTGTACGTGGTGCCCCGCGCCGACGGCGTGGTGGTGGGTGCCACCCAGTACGAGAACGACCGCGATCTGGCGCCCCGCGTGGGCCCCGTGGTCGAACTGCTCGTCGACGCCTTCACCGTGCTGCCCTTCCTCCGCGAGTACGAGCTGGTGGAGGTCACCGCGGGGCTGCGGCCCACCCGCCCCGACAACCTGCCGCTGCTCGGCCGGGTGGACGGCCGGGTGTTCGCCGCCACCGGGCACGGTAGGAACGGAATTCTGCTCGCACCGGTCACGGGCGCGCGGGCGGTGGATATGGTGCTCGATCAGGAGGTGCACGCATGGAATTGACGGTGAACGGTGACGACCGGGAGGTGCCCGAGGGCACCTCGGCGGTGGCGCTGTTGGAGCTGCTCGGCCTGCCGGACAAGGGCGTCGCCATCGCGGTGAACGGCGCCGTGCACCCGCGGTCGGGCTGGGACGAGGCCTTGCCGGCGTACGCCGACGTGGAGGTGCTCACGGCGGTCCAGGGTGGCTGAGCCGGACGCTCTGGTGATCGCGGGCCGCGAGTTCGGTTCGCGGCTGATCACCGGGACCGGCGGCAGCGCGAACCTGGAGCATCTGCGGGCCGCGCTGGTGGCGTCGGGGACGGAGCTGACCACGGTCTCGCTGCGCCGGACGAGCCTGGCCGAGGGCGGCGGCGTGCTCGACCTGATCCGGGACCTGGGCATCACCCCCCTGCCGAACACGGCGGGGTGCCTCGGCGCGGCCGAGGCGGTGCTCACCGCGCGGCTGGCCCGAGAGGCCCTGGGGACGAACTGGATCAAACTCGAGGTGATCGGCGACGACGAGACGCTGCTCCCCGACGGGGTCGCGCTCGTGGAGGCGGCCGAAGAGCTGGTGGCCGACGGATTCGTGGTGCTGCCGTACACGAACGACGATCCGATCCTGGCGCGCCGACTGGCCGATGTGGGCTGTGCCGCGGTGATGCCCGCCGGGTCACCGATCGGTACCGGTCTCGGAATCCTCAACCCGCACAACATCGAAATGATCGTGGCGCAGAGCGATGTGCCCGTGATCCTGGACGCGGGGATCGGCACCGCCAGCGATGCCGCGCTCGCGATGGAACTCGGCTGCGACGCCGTGCTCCTGGCCTCCGCGGTGACCCGAGCCTCCGATCCCGAGGCGATGGCCTCCGCGATGCGGCTGGCCGTGGAGGCGGGGCGGCTGGCGCGTGCCGCCGGGCGCATCCCGCAACGCCGTTGGGCCCAGGCGTCGTCACCGATCGACGGACGCCTGGGCACCTAGCGGTTCCGGGTCACACCGGGGCGAGGTCGTCGTCCGCGGTGGGAGCCGTGGCGCCGTCGGTCGCGGGGGTCTCGACGATGTCGTGGTCCTTGGTCTCCACCATGAGGTAGCAGCAGAGCACGCTCACAGCGGACAGCCCGGCCAGCATGTAGCCCACCCACAGCTGGTTGCCATCGGCCACCCACTTCGCGGCTATCAGCGGCGGAATCGCGCCGCCCAGGATGCCCGCCAGGTTGTAGCCCAGGCCGGCCCCGGTGTAGCGGTACCGCTCGTGGAACATCTCGGGCAGCGCGGCGCCCGCCGGGCCGTAGGCGATGCCGAAGATGATCAGCGTGCCGATCAGGCCGACGGCGTACATCGGCAGGCTCTTGGTGTCCAGGATCGGGAACAGCACCAACGACCACACCACGGCCAGCCCGCAGGAGGTCATGATCACCTTGCGGCGGCCGATCTTGTCGGAGTAGACCGCCGACGCGGCGATCGCGAGCCCGAAGCAGACCGCGCCGGCCATGCCCATCGCCAGCACCGTGGTGCGCGGGAAGCCCAGGTTCTTGGTGGCGTAGTTGGTGAGGAAGGCGGTGCCCATGTAGAACAGCGAGAACAGTGAGGCCAGCGCACCGGCGGCGATCAGGATCTCCTTCCACTGGAAGCGGATCGCATCCAGGAAGGGCAGCTTGGTGCGGTTGATCTCGCTCATCGCCCGCTTGCGGACCTCGGTGAAGACGGGGGTCTCCTCCACGGTGAGCCGCACCCACAGGCCCACCAGCACCAGCAGCGCCGACAGCAGGAAGGGCACGCGCCAGCCGATGGTCATGAAGGCGCTGTCGGCGTTCTTGGTATCGCCCGCGGTCAGCGTGAACAGCAGGAACGTGCCGCTGGAGAGGAAGAACGCGAACGACGGCCCCAGCTGCGGGAACATCGCGTACAGGCCGCGCTTGCCCTTCGGTGCGTACTCGGCGGTGAGCAGCGTGGCACCGGCCCACTCGCCGCCTACGGCGAAACCCTGGAAGAAGCGCATCACCACGAGCAGCACCGGCGCGAGTGTGCCGATGCCGTTCGGGAACAGCCCGAAGACGCCGGTCTCGCTGCCGGGCAGCAGGCCGATCATCACCGTCGCGGCGCCCATGATGAGCAGCGTCCACACCAGGGTGCGCTTGCGGCCGATCCGATCGCCGAAGTGCCCGAACAGGATCGCACCCACGGGACGGGCGAAGAAGGCCACGGCGAAGGTGGCGAACGAGGCCAGTGTGGCCACGCCGGGGCTCATGTTCGAGAAGAAGATCGTGGGGAACACCAGCGCTGCCGCGGTGCCGTAGATGAAGAAGTCGTAGAACTCGATCGTGGTGCCGATCGAGCTGGCCATCGCCACCCGGCGCAGCTTGGGCTTCGGGACGGTCGGGAGTTCGGGTGCGCTCAACTTCGCTCCTGGGGTCGAAAGGACGTGCCAGAAACCTAGTGATGCCCGTCACAGTCGCGGTACCCCCGAAAGGGGGTAGCCCTGTGGATCAGGGGAGAAGTCCCAGGCTGCGGGCCCGGGTGACCGATTCGAAGCGGGTGCGCGTGCCCAGTTTCTGGCCCGCGCTCCGTAGGTAGGCCTTCACCGTCTCGGCGCCGATGGACAGCCGCTGCGCGACCTCCGCGTTGGTGCATCCCAGGGCCACCTGGGCGAGCACGTCCACTTCGCGCGCCGTGAGTGGGCGCTGCGGCGGCGCCTCGCTCGGGCTGCGGCCGAGTCCGGAGATGCGGCCGCACGCCGATTCCAACCGGGCGCGCACCGCACCGTCGGCGATCTCCCCGGCGATGGTGCGCAGTTCCGAGAAGACCTCGCGCAGCAGCTCGCGATCGATGCCGCCGAGGGCGCTGCGCTCGGCGGCCGCCGCCTCGGCGAACCGCACCCGGCGCTCCACCTCCTCGCGGATCCGCAACTCCTGCGCCAATTCCCGGACGGTGCGCGAGACCGCGCCGAGCACGGTGTCGCCGAGCGTGGACTCGCGCCGGTCGGCGGCGTAGAAGACCGCGCGCACGGTGTCGTTCACCGTGAGTGGCATCGCGACCATCGAGCGCAGGCCCTCCGCCGCGACCTGCGCGTGGTAGTGCTGGGTGATCCCGGCGGTGCTGTAGTCGGCGACCGCCGTGGGCCGCCCGGTGCGCAGCACGTGCCCGCCGAGGCCGGCGCCGCGCGCCACCGGCAGGCCGTCGAGCGCCGCCGTCCGCAGGCCGACGCCGCCGCTGAGCACCACGCGGTCGGTATCGACCAGGCCCACGAAGGACACAGGAAGTTCGGTACGGGTGCGAATGGTGCGCAGGGCCGCCCGCGCCGCGTCGAGGTCGACGACCGGCGCGAGGCCGGTGGGACGGGCGGGCATGACGGTTCTCCGGGGCTACGACATCAGGTGAATCATCATGACATGTCCGACTGTCCCCAGTGACCTGAATCACGTGTCGACGATCCACCTCCTCGGCGTCCGTTTCGCCGATCGAGGCAGCAGCGCGTCCCACCCGGAGGCGGTCCGCGGTTGCTAGCGTGAATTCATGATCGAAGTCTCGGGACTGACGAAAACGTACGGAGCCGTGCAAGCGGTCAACGACCTGTCGTTCGCGGTGCGGCCCGGCCGGGTGACCGGATTCCTCGGCCCGAACGGGGCGGGGAAGTCGACGACGATGCGCTGCATCCTGGGGCTCGACCGGCCCACGGCCGGCACCGCCACCATCGGCGGCCGCCAGTACTCCACCATCGACCGGCCGCTCACCCAGGTGGGCGCCCTGCTCGACGCGAAGTGGGTGCACCCCAATCGCACGGCCCGCAATCATCTGCGGTGGCTCGCCGCCGCGAGTGGACTGCCGTCGAGCCGCGCGGACGAATGCCTGTCCATGGTGGGCCTGTCCGATGTGGCGAACAAGAAGGCGGGCGGCTTCTCACTCGGCATGTCGCAGCGGCTCGGGATCGCCGGTGCGCTGCTCGGCGACCCGGAGGTCCTGATGTTCGACGAGCCGGTGAACGGCCTCGACCCCGAGGGCATCGTCTGGGTGCGAACGTTCATGAAATCGTTGGCCGCACAGGGCCGCACCGTCTTCGTCTCCAGTCACCTGCTGGCCGAGATGGCGCTCACCGCTGACGATGTGGTGATCGTGGGACGCGGCCACCTGGTGTGGAACGGCACGATGGCCGACTTCATCGCGCAGAACTCGGAACACTCGGTGCGCGTGCGCAGTCCGCGCGAGCGCGACCTCGCGCAGGCGCTCACCGCCCGCGGCCTGCAGGTGAGCATCGCCGCCGAGGCGGCGCCCGGAGGAGGTGGCCGGACCGTGATCACCGTGCGGGGTGCCACCAGCGACACCGTCGGGGAGATCGCCGCCGCGGAATCCCTTCCGCTCAGTGAACTCGCGCCGCAACAGAGTTCGCTGGAACAGGTGTTCATGCAACTCACGGGTGCGGCCGTGGAGTACCGGGGCCTGGGAGGTGCCGCGTGATCGTTCGTGCCGTCCGCGCCGAGTGGGTCAAGCTCTCCACCGTGCGCGCCACTCGCTGGACCCTCGCATCGTCGATCGCCCTGGGGCTGGTGATCGTGGCGCTCGTGGCCTGGGTGACCCGCAATACCGAGTCCACCTCGGAGGACGGGATCCTGCTCGCCCTGGCACCCTTCACCGGCCTGGCCGGGATGCCCGGTATCGCGGTGATCTTCTCCGCGGTGGTCGGCATCCTGTCGATCACCAGCGAGGTCCGGTTCAACACGATCCGCACCACCTTCCTCGCGGTGCCGAACCGCCCGATCGCCCTGACCGCCAAGACCGCGGTGGTCGCCGTGGTGTGCGCGCTGGCCTTCCTGGTGGCGGAGTGGCTGGCGATGGGGTTGTTCCTGCTGATCGGCGGCGGAGGGCCGGGCTTCTCCGCCACCGGTGCGGGGGCGAGCGCCTACCTCACCCTGCCGCTGGCCGCGGGCCTCGCCGCGATCCTCGGGGTCGCCGTGGGAACGGCGATCCGCAACGCCGCGGGTGCGATCATCGTGTTGCTGGCGTACATGCTGGTGGTCGAGAGCGTGATCTCGGCGGTGCCGCAGACCAGGGACGCCGCGCCGTACCTCCCGATGACGAACTTCGAGAATCTGCTCGGGATCGCCCTGCCGTCGACCACCATGCCGTGGCCCGCGTGGGGTTCGTTGATCTACCTGATCGTGGTGATCGGTGCGCTGTGGGCGGGGGCGGTCGCGCTGATCGCCCGACGGGACGCCTGAGCGGCTCCTGTGACCCGAACCGCCGTACGGCGTTCGGGAACGCGCAGGTCACGTTCTGTATGAGGATCACGTGAACATCTGCTCACCCACCTTTCGCCAGATCGTTCGCAGTGCTACATAGGAAGGGTGACCGCGCAGCCGCCAGTCGTCGAGGAGGCGTCGCCCGTGCCCACCGGGCAGGACGGCGGCGCCCGGCGGCGCGCCCCGAGCCGCGCCGCGCGGCTCCGTAAGGCGTGCACGGGGCGGGTGCCCCGGTATCTCGCGGTGGTGCTCGTGGCCTGGATCGCCGCCGAGGTCGCCTCGCTCTTCGGCGTCCCCGCACCGTCCTTGCTCGCCGCGCTCGCCCTCGGCGCCGCCCTGCGCATCTTCCTGGGCCGGGAGATCTCGGTCCCCGCCGACGCGAGCCGGTGGACCCAGGCCTTCATCGGAGTGATGCTCGGCAGCTACCTCAACCTCGAGGCCATCCGCATCGTCGGGCCGGTGATCGCGCCCTTCCTGCTGATCTCCATCCTCACCATCGTGCTGTCCATGTTCACGGCCTGGGCACTGAGCCGGTTCGTGGCGGCACTCGACCAGCGCACCGCGACCCTCGGACTCATGGTGGGCGGATCGTCCGCCGTGGTCACCCTGTGCGACGAGCTCGGCGCCCGCAAGGACGTGGTGGGCGTGATGCAGTACTCGCGCGTGCTGCTGGTGAGCCTCACCGCTCCGTTCGTGATGACCGCGCTCGCCGGAACCGCCGCGACCACCACCGGCCGCCGCGTGACCGACCTGCAGATCGTGGGCCGCGGCGACCAGATCGCCGGACTGTCCATCGCCATCGTCTTCGCCATGGCCGGAATGTGGCTGGGGCGCAAGCTGAAGCTCCCCGGCGGCGGCCTCATCGGGCCGATGCTGGTGGCGGCGGTGATCGGCGGCGCCCAGCTGACTCGCGGCTTCGCACCGCAGGGCGCCTTCAAGGAGCTGCTGCTGATCGTGGTGGGCCTGGAGGTGGGCCTCATGTTCGACCGCCGCATGCTGCGCCGCCTCGCGCACCTGCTGCCCGCGATCGGTGTGGGCATCGTCTTCCTCTGCGGTGTGGTGGCCCTGCTGGCCGCGGCGGCCGCTCGCATCACCGGCGTCCCGCTCGCGGACGCCTACCTCGCGACCACCCCCGGCGGCATCAACGCGGTCGTGGCCAGTGCCGCCGGCAGCGGCGACGCGAACATGGCGCTGATAGCCACGGTGCAGAGCCTGCGCTTGATCATCGTGGTGCTGGCGCTCCCGCTGATCGTGGTGGCGATGAACCGCCTCGCGATGCTCAAGCGTCCGGACGCAGCCGCCACGACGCGTTGACGGGGCCGTGCCCCGCGCCGACCGGGTAGGCGGCGGCCAGCGACCGGGTGACCCAGTCCTTGCCGAAGGCGATCGCCTCGGGGACCGACCAGCCGTGCGCCAAAGCGCAGACGGTGGCGGCACCCAGGGTGTCGCCCGCGCCGTGATCGTGCCGGGTGTCGATGCGCTGCGCCTCGAACTCCAGGAAATCGGTGCCGTCGTACAGCAGGTCGGTGCTGGTGACCGCGGTGCGCAGATGCCCGCCCTTCACCAGTGCCCAGCGGGGTCCCAGATCGTGCAGGGCCCGCGCGGCGTCGCGCTGGGTGGCCTCGTCGACCACCTCGATCCCCGTGATCAGCCGCACCTCGTCGAGATTCGGAGTGACCACCCAGGCGAGCGGGAACAGCCGCCGCAGCAGGGTGTCGAGCGCCTCCGGGGTGAGCAGAGGATCGCCGTGCTGCGAGGCGCACACCGGATCGACCAGGAACGGGATGTGCTCCCCGATACCGACATCCGCCGCGGTATCGGCGATGGCATCGATGATCCCGGCGTTCGCCAGCATCCCCGTCTTCACCCCGCTCACGCCGATGTCGGCGACCACCGCGAGGATCTGCCCCGCCACCGTCTCCGGGGGGATCGCATGGAAACCCGTGACACCCAGGCTGTTCTGCACGGTGACCGCGGTGACCGCACTGGTGCCGTGCACGCCGGCGAGGGCGAACGTGCGCAGGTCCGACTGGAGACCGGCGGCGCCGCCCGAATCGGAACCGGCGATGGTCATCACCCGCACCGGCGTCTCGCCGAATCCGGGCAGGGGCAGGTGCTGCATGCCTGCCAGGCTAGTCCTCGGCCGGCGCGGCGACCCGCCACAGCGGGTTGACGGGGCCGTGGCCGGCGCCCAGCGGGTAGGCCCAGCGCAACCCCTCGGTGACCCACGCCTTCGCGAATTCCACGGCCTGCGGCACGGAGCGTCCGTGCGCCAGAGCCGCGGTGATCGCCGCCGCGAGGGTATCGCCGGCGCCGTGGTCGTGGCCGGTGGGAACCCGCGGCGCGACCAGTTCGACGTCCTCGGAGCCGTCGGTGAGCAGATCGGGACTGTCCGGGGAATCACGCAGGTGACCGCCCTTGATCAGGGCCCACTGCACTCCCAGATCGAGCAGGGCGCGCGCGGCATCGCGTTGCGACGCGGCATCGGTGACCTCGATCCCCGTGATCAGCCGCACCTCGTCGAGATTCGGGGTGGCCACGGTGGCGCGGGGCAGGAGTACGGTGCGCAGCGCGGCGAGCGCGTCCGTCGCCAGCAGGGGATCGCCGTGCATCGACGCCGCGACGGGGTCGACCACCAGGGGCGCGGTCCGGCCCTTGCCGATGTCCCCGTCGTCGACCGCGGCCGCGACCGCCTCGATGATCGCGGTGGAGGCCAGCATCCCGGTCTTCGCCGCCTCCACCCCGATATCGCCGGCCACCGAACGGATCTGCGCGCCCACGATCTCCGGGTCGACCTCGCGGAAGTCCTGCACGCCCACGCTGTTCTGCACAGTGATCGCGGTGATCGCCACGCTCGCGTGCACACCGAGCATCGCGAAGGTCCGCATATCGGCCTGGATGCCCGCGCCGCCGCCGGAATCCGATCCGGCGATGGTCAGTACGCGGTGCGGGGCGGTGCCGCGCGGCGCGGTCGGCAGGGTCGACGGTGCGCCCACCGTCACCCTGCGCGGAGTGGTCACCGTTGCGCGGTCTCGAGCGGGATGTACACCCGCCCACCCGCATCGGCGAACTCCTGCGACTTGGCCGCCATATCGGCCGCCAGCTTCGCGTCGATGTCCTCCTGGGTCACCAGGTTGTGTTCCTGCGCGTAGGCCCGCACATCGGCGCTGATCCGCATGGAGCAGAACTTCGGCCCGCACATCGAGCAGAAGTGCGCGGTCTTCGCCGGCTCGGCGGGCAGGGTCTCATCGTGGAACTCGCGGGCCGTATCCGGATCGAGCGAGAGATTGAACTGGTCGATCCAGCGGAATTCGAAGCGCGCCTTGGACAGTTCGTCGTCCCGTGACTGCGCCCCCGGGTGCCCCTTGGCGAGATCGGCCGCGTGCGCGGCGATCTTGTAGGTGATCACGCCGGTCTTCACATCGTCGCGGTTCGGCAGCCCCAGGTGCTCCTTCGGCGTCACGTAGCAGAGCATCGCCGTGCCCGCCTGCGCGATGATCGCGGCGCCGATCGCCGAGGTGATGTGGTCGTAGGCCGGCGCGATATCGGTGGCCAGCGGACCGAGCGTGTAGAACGGCGCCTCCTCGCACAGCTCCTCCTCGAGCCGCACGTTCTCCACGATCTTGTGCATCGGCACGTGACCGGGGCCCTCGATCATCACCTGCACGCCATAGGACTTCGCGATCTTCGTCAGCTCGCCCAGCGTCCGCAGCTCGGCGAACTGGGCCTCGTCGTTCGCGTCCGCGATGGAGCCGGGCCGCAGGCCGTCGCCCAGCGAGAAGGTCACGTCGTACTCGCGCAGGATCTCGCACAGTTCACGGAAGTGGGTGTACAGGAAGGACTCCTGGTGGTGCGCCAGGCACCATGCGGCCATGATCGAGCCGCCGCGGCTGACGATGCCGGTGACCCGGTTCGCGGCCAGCGGCACGTATCGCAGCAGCACACCCGCGTGCACCGTCATGTAATCGACGCCCTGCTCGCACTGCTCGATCACCGTGTCCCGGAAGATCTCCCAGGTGAGTTTGGTGGGATCGCCCTTGACCTTCTCCAGGGCCTGGTAGATCGGCACGGTGCCCACGGGAACGGGGGCATTGCGCATGATCCACTCGCGGGTCTCGTGGATGTCCTTGCCGGTGGACAGGTCCATGATGGTGTCGCCGCCCCAGCGGGTGGCCCACACCATCTTCTCGACCTCCTCGGCGATGGAGCTGGTGACCGCCGAGTTACCGATGTTGGCGTTGATCTTCACCGCGAAGGCCTTGCCGATGATCGCCGGTTCCAGCTCGGGGTGCCGGTGGTTCGCGGGGATCACCGCACGGCCGGCGGCCACCTCGGCGCGCACGAACTCGGGATCGAAACCCTCGCGGGCCGCGACGAAGCGCACCTCGTCGGTGATGATTCCCGCACGGGCCCAGGCGAGTTGGGTGCTCGCCCCGTCCACGGCGGCGGGCTTGTTCCAGGCGTCACGGGTCTTGGGCAGGCCCGCCTGCAGATCGTGGAGCTGATCTTCGGCGGTGTACTCCGTGTACGGCCCCGAGGTGTCGTAGACGTCGTGGTGATCGCCGTTGGTCAGTGAGATGCGGCGGAAGGGCACGCGGAGCGGGCCGTTCGCCCCGTCGACCTCGGTGTAGCGCTTCGCGGATCCGACGATCGGGCCGATGGTGACGGTGCTGACTTCAGTGGAGACAGAATTGGACATGCGGGACTCCTTCTCCCTACGCCGGCATTACCCGGACAGGTTCGTTCGGTCGACGCCCGCGTCAGGCGTCCTCTCAGCTCGTTGCGACGAGCTCCCGTGTGGTGTGCGCTTCCGAGCCTAACGCACTCCTGGAGTCGGGGTGGGGGTGATCCGCGGTCGCGGTCAGGCGATCCGGACTCCGCGCGGCAGATCGCCCGCCGGAACCCGTAGGCGCCGCGCCGCGAAAGCCAGCCCGATCCCGCCCAGCGCGAGGTTGGCCAGCAGCCCCCAGTACCAGGTGCTCCCGACCGACGAGAGGTCGTCGTAGTAGCCGCTGTATCCCCGAGATCCGTCCGGAGTGTCGGTGGCGCAGCGCCGATCGGGTGTGAGCCGCTCGCCAGCGCGGAACACGGCCATCGTGTCGGCCACCGCACCCAGTGCGGTCTCGCGCGGCAGCGCAGGACCGTCGGAGGTGCCGTAGGTGTAGCGCCAGGAGTCGGACCGTCCCGGGTCGCTCGCGCTGGAGGAGTCAGCGAACACCACCAGAGGATTGGGGGCGATGATCCACCAGATCCGGTTCGTGTTCGCAACCTCCCGGGTGTACGGATACTCGCGGCACGTCACCCGGCCGGTGTCGCGGTCGTAGTCCCAGTCGGTGCTCACCGTGGTGACCCGCTCGCTGGTGGTCGGCACGAGCACGGCGGCGACGGTCGGCAGGCCGATGAGCAGGAACAACATCGTCAGCTGGGTGATCGCAGCGGAACCGATCGGCCGGGAGAACAGAGCTGAGAACCCCACGCCGATACCGCAGTACGCGAGGAAGAGCAGTGCGACTACTGCGATGCCGAGGATCGAACGCGTCACCGGGTAGGGCGCCTCGATCACAGCCCACACCAGGTACGGCGTCGAGACGACGAGCAGCGCGCAGGACGCCAGCCACGCACCCAGGAGCTTGCCGACAGCGAGTTGCAGCCCGCTCGCAGGAGTGGCCTGGACCACGGCGAGGGTTGCGTCCTTCCGGTCGCCGTTGATGGAGGTGGCCGTCATCGTCGGTGAGATCACCAGTCCCAGGAATCCGACGAACCCGAGGACGAAGAAGTAGAGATTGGTCCCCCACTCGTCCCCCGGCGTCCCGTGGTTGCCGGCCGAGCTGAACCAGCGAGAGGCGAAAACCACCGCGCTGACAGCGAGGAAGAAGACGCCCAGGAGGACGCGCCAGCGGGTGGCGCGGGTGCGCTGGCGAAGCTCGAGCCCGACCAGCACGCCGATGGTGCGCCACCAGTTCATGAAAGCGCTCATGTGCGGTCGGCCTCCAGTGCGAAGTACGAATCCTCGAGGGCGTTGGTGGCCCGGGCGAACTCCACCACGTGCACGCCCGCGGCGACCTGCCGGGCGAGGTGCGCCGCGGCGTCGGCCTCGGAATCGAAGGTGAGAAAGGTTCCGGCACCGGCGGGTTCGCCCACCTCCCGAATCCGCCAGGTGCTCGTCGCGGTTTCCGGTGGGGCCTCGGTACGCCCGCCGGCCATCATCACCACGTCGTCGACCATCTCGCCCAGCTCGGACAGGATGTGCGAGCTGACGAGCACGGCGCAGCCACCGTCGGCCAGGGTGCGCAGCGAATCCCGGAGCTCGAACCGCGAGCGCGGATCCATCCCGGAGGCGGGTTCGTCGAGCAGCAGGATCGGCGGCGAATGCACGACGGCGCGGGCGAATCCGAGGCGCTGCTTCTGCCCTCGGGAGAGCACCTGCGCGGGCCGGTCGGCGAACTCGGACAGGTGAACCCGGTCGAGCAGCTCCGCGGCGCGGGCCTTCGCGGCACCGGCCGGCATGCCGTAGAGCTTGGCGAAGGTGGTGAGGATCTCGGTGGGCGTCAGGGAGTCCCAGGTGCCGAAGACATCGGGCATCCAGCCCACCCGGGGGCGCAGATCCTCCGGTGCGATGGGCGCACCGTCGAGCTCGACGGTGCCGCTCGTCGGACGCAGCAGTCCCGCCAGCATCAACAGCAGGGTGGTCTTGCCCGCGCCGTTCGGCCCGACGAGGCCGGTGATCCGACCGGGAGTCAGCGTGAGGGTGGCATCGGCGACGGCCACGTGCTGCTTGAAACTCCGCGTGAGGCTGCGGGCGACCATGGTCATGGCAACAAGGTATCGGAGATTCATGATCGCGAAATGTGACAGGCGTGAAAACACTCGCGCCGAGTCCGGCGACATGTCAGTGTGTCGGCGTACGGTGAAGTGATCCGCATCACAGATGGAGGTCTCATGGCAGACACGGTCGACGTCCCGCCGCCCACGCTGGAGCTGGGTGAGCTGCGGCTCTACGACAATCCCGTGCGCGATCGATTCGAACTCTGGTCCCGCGACGAGCTGATCGGCGTGGTGGGCTACGAACTCACCGACCACGGCGACGTGATCCTGTTGCACACCGTGGTGATGGAGAAGTTCGGCAAGCAGGGCTTCGCCCGCGCGATCGTCTCCGGCGTGCTCGACGATGCGCGTTCGCGGGAGCGGCAGGTGATCCCCGTGTGCACCTACGTGCGCGGCTTCCTCGCCCGGTTCCCGCAGTACCAGGATGTGGTGGCCTCGGCGCGCGCCTGAATCGCTGCGATCAGCGCAACGCCCGCAGGTAGCGGCGGTGCGCCACCGCCTGCGCCACCCGCAGGGCCGGATAGGCGGCACGCCAGAATCCGTGGGGCGCGGGTCGGGTCAGTGAGCGCACCGTGAGCAGTACGTCGTCGCCGTCCCGGTGCACCACGAAGGCCTCCTCACCGCGGACCGGATGTCCCGGCAGAGTCCGGTAGGAGAAGCCGACGCGATCCGCCGTGTCGACCACCTCCACCACTTCGACCGGCTCGGTCACCGTGACGCCCGCGACCCTCGCCGTGACCGTGACCCGCAGCCCGGGGTGCACCCGCTCGTCGGTCGAGACCGAGAATCCGCTCGCCGTCTTCACGCCCCAGTGGAGTACCTCGTGCGCGGCGCGCGCCCAGGCTTCGTCGCCGCGACCGACCCGGGCGCTCACCTCGGACCGCCGGTACTCGGACGGCGCGCCCTCCCATCTGGGCTCGCTCGGCCGGGTCACGACTCGGTCCAATAGCCGTAGCCGTGATGGACGGTGAACCCGAGCCCGCGGTACAGGGCGTGCGCTGCATCGTTGTCGCGCACCACCTCCAGGTACACCCGGCTCGCGCCCGCCTCCGCCGCGGCGGCGCCGAGCGCGGCCATGACCCGCGTCGCGAGCCCCTGCCGACGGTGCGACGGCGCCACGGTGACCGATCCGATCCCGCCCCACATGTTCCCCGCCGCATCGGCCGTGATCGCGACGCGGCCGGCCGCCACCGTCGCTCCACCGTCGACGATCGAGGCGAACCGCACGGCCCCGTCGACCGCGGTGACCAGGGATGCGGGCGTGCCGACCAGTGACAGCCAGCCCGTATCGGGTCCGTCCGCGAGTCCGACGCCATCGGCCGGACCGGCCGCCGCCGGACCGGTGAGCACATCGGTCGGTTGATCGAGTGGCGGCGCGCCCCGGATCAACCGGTCCGAGACGGTGAGCCGGAGGGGCACGCCGCGCTCGGCGAACCAGGCGCGTGGACCGTCGAGCCGGTCGAGCGACGCGTCCGGATGCAGGGGAGCGGCGCACGTGGCGCGATTGCCCGGAACGCCGGGAGCCGCGCGGCAGAACCACCCGTCCACCCAGGCGTGTTCCAGCGAGAGCCAGCCGCGGGCACGGGCCAGATCCAGGGACCGGATCTCGCTCGCCCGCACGGGGCGGGGCGGCACCGTCTTCATCGCCACGATCGCCGACCGGGCGATCACGTGCTCCGTGCCGTCGCGCTCGACGACCACCGGGTCACCGTCGGCGACCAACCGCCCGATGACGTCGGTTGCCGCACCGGTGTCCAGGAGGTAGCGGACCACCACCCGGTCACCGGAGACGGGGGACATCAGTCGTCGTGTCCGAACGGATCGTCCACGGTGCCGGGCACCCAGGTGAGTCCGGGCTGATTCCACCCGTTCTTCTTGATGAACTTCTTCGCCTGGCGCGCGTACCGCCCCACGAGAACATCGGTGTAGAGGAATCCGTCGAGGTGCCCCGTCTCGTGCTGCAGCATCCGCGCGAAGAAGCCGGTGCCCTCGATCTCGACCGGATCGCCGTTGCGATCGGTGCCGACGACCTTGGCCCAGTCGGCGCGGCCGGTGGGGAAGGACTCACCGGGAACGGAGAGGCAGCCCTCCCAGTCGTCGTCCGGATCGGGCATGGTCTCGGGGATGTCCGAGGTGGTGAGCACGGGGTTGATCACCTCGCCGCGGCGCCGCTCGTGCGTCTGCTCGTCGGGGCAGTCGTAGACGAACAGGCGCAGGTCCCGGCCCACCTGGTTGCCGGCGAGCCCCACGCCGTTCGCGCGGTCCATGGTCTCGAGCATGTCGTCGAGCAGCGCGACGATCTCGGCTGCGGGCCTGCCGTCCGCGTCGAGCTCGACCGGGGTGGTCGGCGTGTGCAGAACGGGGTCGCCGACGATGACGATGGGAAGTACGGCCATGCCCTAAGAACTTAGTCGTCTGGGCGACACGCCCCCGCAGCCCCACCCCGGCGATCTTCACCGTGGTTAGATTGTCGCGAACTACAGCAGTGTTATTTCGAATGCGAGGGGAACGCATGGAGGGCGCCGGTGCGGCCGCGCAGAACCTGGCCAGAACTGACGCGCAGCTCGACCAGGAGCGGGGCGACGACGGCCTGACCCGTCGCGAGCACGACATCCTCGCGTTCGAGCGGCAGTGGTGGAAGTACGCCGGGGCCAAGGAAGACGCCATCAAGGAGCTCTTCGGACTCTCGGCGACCCGCTACTACCAGGTGCTGAACACGCTGGTCGACACCCCCGAGGCGCTCGCCGCGGACCCGATGCTCGTCAAGCGGCTGCGCCGCGTGCGCGCCAGCCGGCAGAAGGCCCGCGCGGCCCGCAAGCTCGGCTTCGAGATCACCTGATCCCGTACAGTTCAGTGTTGTGAGCAGTACTTCGAACAGTCGCCCCGTCCCGATTCGGGCGATCGTCATGATCCTCATTTCGCTCGCGATCCTCTTCGCGGCGCTGGGTGTGCACGGCTACGTGACCCGGGACGACGATCCGCAGGCCGCGCTCAACGCCCAGGAGGCGAAGCTGAACGCGGCGGCCACGCAGACCTCCGCCGCCGCCCCCGCGGGCGAGAAGCCCACGGTGTGCCTGATCTCCGTGAACAAGGCCCCGCTCGCCGATGCCACCGATCGCCTCACCAAGGCGGGGATGCCTCCGCAGGAGGAGACCGCCGTGTGGCCCGCGCGCCCCGCGGCCCCGCGCGCCACCACCGTCTACTTCGACGACGGCGGCGAAGCGCAGGCGAAGACCGTCGCCACCGCGCTCCCGGGCTCGACGACCGCGGCCCGTCCGGCCGGGCTCGAGGCGTGCGGCAACGCGATCGCCGTCGCGGTCGTGAGGAAGTAGTAGGTCCTGTCCGCAGCGGCCGATCCGGGCCCGATATGATTTGCGCAAGCTCAGCCCAGGTAGCCGTTGCATAAGGAGTCTTCGATGACGAAGCGCCAGTACCTCGCCCCGATCGCGATCCTCCCGGTGGCGGCGCTCGCCCTGACGGGCTGTGTCAACAATGAGAAGCCCGCCGAGCCGGGCGCCGGCACCACCCCCGCGGTCGTCACCGGTGCGACGGTGCCCGCGCAGGGCCCGGTGCTCAGCCTCGCCCCCGAGGCGCACGGCGCGGACAAGCCCGCCGAGGGCGGCGCCCCGGCCGCCGGATCGGCTGAGGCCTCGCTGGTCAAGCCCGACGGCAGCAGCGCCGGCAAGGCCACCTTCACGGAGAAGGACGGCGTGGTGGTGGTCGATGTACGGGTCACCGGCCTGCCCGCCGGCTTCCACGGCATGCACATCCACGAGGTCGGCAAGTGCGAGCCGAATTCCGTCGCCAAGAACGGCGCTCCCGGTTCCGCCACCAACTTCGGTTCGGCCGGCGGCCACTGGCAGAAGGCCGGCGCCACCGGGCACCCGATGACCGGCGACCTGGTCTCGGTGTACGTCAACGCCAACGGCACCGGCCAGACCGTCACCAGCACCGGCGCCTTCACCCTGGCCGACATCAAGAAGAACGCCGATGGCAACGCGCTGATGATCCACGAGAAGGCGGACAACTTCGGCAACGTTCCCGCGTCGAAGTACGCCAACATCGTTCCGGGCCAGCCCGTGCCGGACGAGCAGACCCTGATGACCGGCGACGCGGGCGGCCGGATCGCCTGCGGCGTGATCAAGGTCGGTTAATCATCGAGCCCGTCGCCTTCCAGGCGTCGCCGCGGCCGACGATCGGCGTCGAGTGGGAATTCGCCCTCGTCGATAGGGAGTCCGCGGACCTCGTGAGCCGTGCGGACGAGCTGTTCGACGGTGTGCGGGCCGCGAGCCCGGAGATCGCACCACAGGTGCACTCGGAGATGCTGCGCAACACCGTCGAGGTGGTCACCGGCGTCTGCGACAACACCGCCGAGGCGATGGCCGACCTGGCGCGGACCCTGCACGTGGTGCGCGGCGCGGCCGACGCGCTGGGCGTCGATCTGTTCGGCGCCGGCACCCATCCCTTCGCGCAGTGGAACGCCCAGCAGCTCACCGACAATCCCCGCTACGACGAGCTGATCGCGCGCACCCAGTGGTGGGGCCGGCAGATGCTCATCTGGGGCGTGCACGTGCACGTGGGCGTGAATCACCGCGACAAGGTGCTGCCGATCATCTCGGCACTGCTCAATCAGTACCCGCACCTGCTCGCGCTCTCCGCCAGCTCGCCCATGTGGGGTGGCCACGACACCGGCTACGCCAGCACCCGGGCCATGATGTTCCAGCAGCTGCCCACCGCGGGCCTGCCCTTCCAGTTCGAGCAGTGGGGCGAGTTCGAGCGCTTCGTGCACGATCAGAAGACCACCGGGATCATCGATCACCTCAACGAGATCCGCTGGGACATCCGCCCCGCGTGCCATCTCGGCACCATCGAGGTGCGGATCTGCGACGGCATGTCGAGCTTCGCGGAGCTCGAGGCCGTGGTGGCGCTGATCCACTGCCTGGTGGTGTGGCTCGACGGCCGGCTCGATGCGGGGGAGACCCTGCCCACGCTGCCGCCCTGGCACGTTCAGGAGAACAAGTGGCGTGCGGCCCGATACGGCCTGGACGCCATCATCATCCAGGATGCGGACAACAACGAACGGCTCGTCACCGAGGACCTCGACGAGCTGCTGGAGCAGCTGACGCCCATCGCGCGGCGGCTCGACTGCGAACGGGAACTGCGTGCCGTGCAGGACATCCCGCGCCGCGGGGCCTCCTACCAGCGGCAGCGCGCCGTAGCCGACGGGATCTGCAACGTGGACACCTACCGTGAGGTGGTGCGCTCCGTCACCGGAGATCTCGTGATCCCATGACGGCCGCGCATCTGCTCGCCTTCGTCGGCGCCGCGCTCCTGCTCATCGTGGTGCCCGGTCCGAGCGTGCTCTTCGTGGTCGGCCGGGCGCTGGCACACGGCCGCTCCGTCGCGGTCGCCAGCGCGCTCGGCGGCACCCTGGGTTCGTTCCTCCTCGCGGTGCTGGTCGCCGTCGGTCTCGGGGCCGCGATTTCCCGCTCGGCGGTCTTCTTCCTCGCACTGAAGATCATCGGCGGCCTGTACCTGTGCTTCCTCGGTGTCCAGGCGATCCGCAGCCGAGGGGACCTCGATCTCGACGCGGGAACCGGAGAGCGCCGCGGCGCCGCCCATCTGAGGTCGGTCCGGCAGGGCGTCGTGGTGGGACTGACGAACCCGAAGAACCTGGTTTTCTTCGCTGCGGTGCTGCCCCAGTTCGTGGTCCCCGCAGCGGGATCGACCACGCGCCAGATGCTGATCTTCGCCGTGATCTTCTGCGTGATCGCCGCGATCAGCGACAGCACCTGGGGACTCGTCGCCGCCCGTGCGCGCGACTGGTTCGCCCGGTCGCCCCGGCGGCTGCGGGCCGTCGGCGGAGCGGGCGGGGCCACGATGATCGGGCTCGGCGTAGGTCTGGTCGCCGCCGGCAACCCGAACTGAACCGACCCGCTCGCGTCGCATAGACGCATGCGTCTTTGTTTAACGATAATGATTATCGTTATGTTTGCTCGGTGAACTCCTCCCCCACTCGCCGACGGCGTGTCGCACGCCCCGCAGTGGCCGCCGCCGTGCTGAGCGCGGCGCTGGTCGCGTCGATGGTCGTGGCCGTGTCACAGGGTGCGGCAACGGTGCCGCTGGGCGACATTCCGCGGTTGATCTGGGCGGCGCTGCGCGGGGGAGTGTTGGCCTATGAGGACCGCACCGCGTACTCCATCGTGTGGGAACTGCGCGTGCCGCGGGTGCTGCTCGCCGCCCTCGTCGGCGCGGGCCTGTCCGTGGCCGGGGTCGCGTGCCAGGCGCTGGTGCGCAATCCGCTCGCAGATCCGTTCATCCTCGGCATCTCCAGCGGTGCCTCCGTGGGCGCCAGCCTCGTGGTCACCACCGGCGTCGTCGCCGGGCTCGGTGTAGCAGGCACGGCGGGAGCGGCGTTCCTCACCGCGCTGGCGGCCTCCGCGCTGGTCTACCTGCTCAGCCGCTCGCCCGGCGGCGCGCTCAGCCCCGTCCGGCTGGTGCTCACCGGTGTCGTACTGGCCTTCGCCTTCCAAGGCCTGGCGGGTGCCATCGTCTTCTTCGACCCTGTCGGCGATGCCGCGCGGTCGGTGATGTTCTGGCTGCTCGGCGGACTCGGCGCCGCCCAGTGGTCGGTGCTCCCGCTGGTCGCGGCCACGGTGGCGGTGTGCACCGCGATCGCCGCCGGGATGTCCGGCGTGCTCGACGTGCTGGCGCAGGGCGACGAGGCCGCGGCAGCGCTCGGCCTCGACCCGCAGCGTGCGCGGCTGTGGCTGTTCCTGCTCGTCGTGGTGATGACCTCGGTCCTAGTGTCCATCGCCGGCACAGTCGGCTTCGTCGGACTGGTTGTGCCGCATGCGGTCCGGATGGTCGTCGGGCCGTTGCACCGCCGGGTCCTGTTGCTCGCGCCCCTGGTCGGCGCGCTCCTGCTGGTGTGGGTCGACCTGCTCAGCCGGCTCGTGGTCGCGCCCCGCGAGCTGCCGCTGGGCATCGTCTCCGCGCTCGTCGGGGTACCGGTGTTCCTGTATCTGCTCCGCCGTCGCGATGGACTCCTCGGAGGCGCCGCATGAGAATCGAGATGGACCGCGTTACCGTCGAACTCGGGGGACGGGCGGTGCTGACAGAGGTGACCCTGCAGGTGGAATCCGGCGCTCATGTGGGCCTGATCGGTCCCAACGGCAGCGGGAAATCGACTCTGCTGCGATGCCTCTACCGCGCCCTCACGCCCACCTCGGGCAGGGTCCGGGTGGGCGGCACCGACCTCGCGACCATCCGCCGGCGCGACGGTGCCCGACGGGTCGCCGCCGTGACGCAGAGCGAGACCGGGCACCTCGGCTTCACCGCGCAGGAGACGGTGATGCTGGGGCGCTTCGCGCACGGCGATGCCGGGACCGCGCCCGCCGCGCGCGCGTGCGCGGCGGCACTGGAATCCACCGGCGTCGCCCACCTGCGGGATCGCAGCGTGCTGGATCTTTCCGGCGGAGAGCGGCAGCGCGTTCTGATCGCCCGAGCGTTGGCTCAGGAGACCCCGGTGCTGCTGCTCGACGAGCCGCTCAACCACCTCGACGTGCGGCACCAGATCGACCTGTTGCGGTACCTCCGCGACACCGACAAGACCACCGTGACGGCCATCCACGACATCGGCCTCGCCGCCCAGAGCTGCGATCTGCTCGTGCTTCTCGATGCGGGGCGGGTGGCCGCCGTCGGCACCCCCGCCCACGTGCTCGACCCCGACCGCATCGCCGCGGTCTACGGCATCCGTCCCACCATCGCCCCGGTCGCCGCCGGGCGGCCACCACGCGTGAGCTTCGAGCTCTGACCGAACCACCGAAAGGACCACCATGCCCACCCGTCCCCTGATCGCCGCCGCCCTCGCGGCGACCATTGCGGTCACCGCTGCGTGCGGCGCCCGCACCGCGGAACCGACGGCCGCACCGATCGAAGTGACCAACTGCGGAGTCCAGCAGCACTATCCGTCGCCGACCGCAGCAGTGCCCTATGACGTCTCCGCGATCGAGAAGATGTTCGCCCTGGGCCTCACCGATCGGATCAAGGGAATCGTGCTGCCCAAGACGGTGAACGGGGTCATCGCCAAGTCTCCCTACCGGGCCGAGTACGCCAAGGTGCCGGTGCTGAGCGACGGCGTACTGACACAGGAGCCGCTCGTCGCCGCCAAGGCCGACTGGGCCTTCGCGGGCTGGCAGGCAGGCTTCAGCCCGGCGCGGGGCGTGACGCCGGATTCGCTGAACACGTTGGGGATCGGGAGCTACATGCAGGAGGAGACCTGCTACAACTACGGCGACAAGCCCGCCGACCGCGCCGCGAACCCTCTGGCGGATACCTACGCCGACTTCACCAACCTGGGGGCGATCTTCCGGGTGCAGGACCGCGCCGCCGCACTGGTCGACCAACTGCGCGCCCGGGAACGTGCGCTGCAGGAACGGGCCGACCGCAAGCGCGTGAAACCGTCGGTGTTCATCTACGACTCCGGTACCTCCGATCCTTACACCGCCGGCCGTCGCGCCGCCGCCGACCAGGTGGTCTCGCTCGCCGGCGGCCGATCTGTGACGCACGACGTGGACGGCCGCTGGACCGCCGTGGGCTGGGAGTCCATCGTCGCCGCGCAACCCGAGGTGATCGTCATCGTCGACTACGACAAGCAGCCCGCGCAGCAGAAGATCGACTACCTGCGCCAGGCATCGCCGATCAAGGATTCTCCCGCGGTCCGTGGAGACCGGATCCGCGTGGTGGACTACGCCGAACTGGTTGCCGGCGCCCGCAATCTCGACGCCGCATCGACGCTCGCGGATTACCTCGAGCAGAGCGGAGTTGCCCGATGACCGCCCCCGGCACCGTCGCCGACGTCGTCGACCTCGCGCGCGACGCTGCCGGCGATCAGGTCGCCCGCAGCGTCTTCTTCGTCTCGCACGGCACCCGCCTGGCGGGCAGTGATCAGCGCTACCGCAACCGCTACGTCCTCGTGCGCGTGGGAGAGGCGTTCGGCGCCTGTGCCTTCGAAGAGGGCGAGCTCGGACCGGAGATCGCCGACCTGTCCGGAGAACCGCTCGCCGCGCTGCTCGACCACGCGGCCCAGCCCGTGCGGATCGCGGCCGCGGACGCCGCCCTGGGTGCCGTCTCTCCGCACCGTGACGACCCGCGCGCCGAGACCCGGATCCTGCCGACCGGGACACCGGACGTGCGCGCCGTCTCCCGCGACGCCGCCGTGGCCGAACTGCTCTCGTTCGCGCCGGGCGCGCGGGTCGCGCTGATCGGCGTCGTTAATCCCCTTGTCGCCGCCATCCGCGACCGTGGCGGCGAACCCCTGCCCGCGGATCGCAATCTGCAGTTCACGCACTGGGGCGATCCGGTGGCGGATGACCACCAAGAGGTGATCGCACGCGCCGACGCCGTGCTGGCCACCGGAATGACGCTGGGCAACGGTACCTTCGATGAGATCATCGCCAGCTGCCGCGAGCGCGACCTGCCGCTGGCGGTGTACGCCCAGAGCGGTGCCGCCGTCGCCCGTGCCTTCCTCGGTGCCGGCCTGACTGCCCTCTCCGCCGAGCACTTCCCCTTCTCCCAGTTCTCCGCCGACGCCTCGCCGATGTATCTCTACCGGGACGTGCCATGAGCGCCCCCGCCGACCGTCCGGTGCCGGACCGGGTGCTGATCCGCGCAGTGTGGCCGATGCTCGCCGCCGCCGCACTCGGGCTCGTGCCGTTCACCGTTATGGCCAACTTCCTGGTCGCCATCGCCGCCGATGCCCACGCGGGCGTCGACCTGATCGGCAGCCTCCGCGGCCTCGGTGGCGTGGCGGCGCTCCTGGTCGGGGTGGCGGCCGCACCGCTGCTGGACAGGCTGTCCCGATCCTCGGTCGCCGCGCTCGCGCTGCTGGTGCTCGCGGCCGGCTGCGGCCTGTCGCTCCAGGGCAGCACCGCCGCGTGGATCGCCTTCTGTCTGTTGATCGGCGCGGGCACAGCTGTTCTGAACCCCGCGCTGTCGGCGATGGCGGCCGATCGATTCGACTCGCCCGCGGCATCCGCGCGGGCGGCGACCCTGGTCTCGTCGACCATGACGCTGACTGCGGTGCTCGCCGCCCCGGTGTTGGCCCTGCCCGCGGTGCTGTGGGGGTGGCGCGCCGATATGGTTGCCGCGGCCGTGGTGCTGCTCGTGGTCGCCGCGTTCGTCGCCCGGCGCCCCGATCCGAGTGGAGGGCACACCAAGGTCAGCTATCTGCAGGCCTTCCGGACCGTGCGGTCCATCCCGGGAGCGCTGGACACTCTGGCGATCTCGCTGCTGCGCACGCTTGCCTTCATGGGCTCGCTGGCCTACATCGCCGCCGCGTTCGGAGCGCGATTCGGCATCGGCACCGGATGGTTCTCCCTGGTGTGGGCCACCTCCGGTCTCGCCTTCTTCCTCGGGAACTTCCTGGGCGGCAGGGTGATGCAGGACCGCGGCGCCGACCGTTTGTTCGGCACCGTGGTCAGTGCGATCCTCATCGCCGCCGTCGCCATGGTCGTGCTGTACACGGCGCCGCACGTGGCGATCTCCTGGGTGATGGTGGCGCTGGTGTCCGCATCGCACGCGGTGATCGCCGCGGCGGTCACGACGACCCTGGTGCGTGGGGCGGGGCAGGTGCGCGGCACCGTGCTCTCACTCAACGGGGCGGCCCAGAGCGTCGGTGTCTTCGCCGGTGCCACCCTGGGCGGCGCGGCGCTCGCCGTGGGCGGTTGGACCGGTGTCGGCGTGGTCCTCGGCGGTGCCACCTTGCTCGCCGGCGTCTTCGCATGGCGCGCCCGTCGCGCGGATACCGCCGAGCGGGTGGCGTACAGCACGGGATCAACGGCGTGAGCGCGCACCGGACCGCGCCCCGCGGCCGGGGCGTGGGGCGCAGCACCGGCCACCACGGCGAGATCCTCCAGGGCCGCTTCCGCTGCCCCGAGCTCGGTGAGTGCCCCGGCCTGGTGACGGTGCCGGTACGTAGCCTCGCGTCGGTCGCCGTCTTCGTGCCGGATCGATCGGGCTCGGTGCGCAGCGGGTGCGGGAGCGGGCGGGGCCTACGCAAGGCCCGCAGTGCGGCCCGCGCGACGATCCGCCACCTCCGTGAGCAGGGCAGCGTCCCGTTCACCGGCGGGGAGCTCGCGGTGACTCGGACGATGCCCGTCGGGCTCGGGCTCGGCTCCTCGACCGCCGATGTACTCGCGGCGGTGCGGGCCGTGGCGGATTCGGCGTCCGTCGAGCTGGACGTCGACGTCGTCGCCCGGCTCACCGTCGCAGCGGAGGGCGCTTCCGACCCCCTCTGGGCCGACCGGCCGGTACTGTTCGCACACCGGCACGGCCACGTGATCGAGGAACTGGGCGCCGGCCTGCCGCCGATGCTGTTGCTGCGCTGTCGGCTCGGCGACCCCGTCGACACCCTGGCGCTGCCCATCACCGGCGCCGCGGACGTCGACGACTACGAGGAACTGCGCCGCACGCTCCGGGCCGCGGTGCGAGCGGGTGATGCCGCCGCGATCGGTGCGGTCGCGACCCGCAGTGCCCGGCTCAATCAGACCCGGCATCACAAACCCGATCTGGAACTGCTGCTCGCGGTCGGCGATCACGGCGGTGCCCTCGGCGTGCAGGTAGCGCATTCCGGCAACGTCGCCGGCCTGTTGTTCGCCGCCGCCCATCCGCCCGAGGCGATCGCCCACACCTGCGCTGCCGCGAGGGAATTGGGCCTGTACGTCGACGCCGAACCGCTCCCGATCGGGGGCGCACCATGAGGACGATTCGGCATATCGGCGAGGCACTCAGCACCCCGGCGCTGATCCGTGCCACCGAGCACCGCTATCTGCTGCGGTTCGAATCCATGAAGGTCGCCTCGGCCCGCGCCGCCCTCGCCGCAGCGATCGACTCCGGCCGAGTTCAGCCGGGCGGCAGGGTGATCGACTCCTCGTCCGGCATCTACGCCTACGCCCTGGCGCTGGCCTGTCATGAGCGAGGAGTGCACTGCCGGATCATCGGATCCACCACGATCGACGAGACCCTTCGGCTGCAGCTGCTCGCCCTCGGCGTCGAGCTCGAGCAAATGCCGTCGTCGCAATCCCTGAAGCTGGATCAGGACCGGCGGGTCCGCCGCGTCACCGAGCTGCTGGCGGAAGACCCGGAGCTGCACTGGATGCGGCAGTACCACGACCCGGTGCACTACCTGGGCTATCGCGAGATCGCACGCACCGTCGCAGCCGAACTCACCGACGCCGGGATCCGATCGATCCGGCTGGTCGCGCCCGTCGGCTCCGGCGTTTCCAGCGGTGCGCTGCGGCTCGGCCTCGAGGACTCGGGGCTCTCAGTGCAACTGGTGGGCGTACAACCCTTCGGCAGCATCACCTTCGGCTCGCAGCACGTCGACGACCCGGACATGCTGATCGCCGGGATCGGCTCGTCGATCACGTTCGACAACGTGCGGCACGGGCTCTACGACGTGATCCACTGGGTCTCGTTCGAGGTGGCCCGCACCGGCACCCACGACCTACTGCGCGAGTACGCGCTGTTCGCCGGCCTGTCGTCCGGCGCCGGACACGCGGTCGCCGGGCACGAGGACGACGAGCCCGACGTTGCGCCCGTCGACGCCACCGTGCAGGTACTACCCGACACGGGGCACCGCTACGCGCGGGCACTGGCCACCGCACCGTCGACAGGTCCCCGGCCGCGGCCGCTGACGGTCACCCGGCCGGAGGACGTGGAGCTGCCGTGGTCGCGCATGCGGTGGGCGGGCAGGCCCGCGCCGGCCTAATCGCGGGCGCCGGTCTCCATGTCGTCGAGCTCGATCGTCTGATCGCGCAGGCGCTGCTCCTGGTACGCCACGCGGCCCACGCGGTGTGCCACGACCGGTGCGGTGAGCAGGGCGAAGAGCCCGGCCAGCACCAGCATCCACACGTCCACCGAATCGCGCAGCACGATCGCCGCACCGCCCAGCAGGAGCAGCAGGCCCATCGTCTGCGGCTTCGTGGCGGCGTGCATCCGGGTGAGGGTATCCGGGAACCGGACGATGCCGATCGCGGCCGTCAGGGCGAAGACCGCGCCGGTGATCATCAGGATCGCGGCGATCACATCGAGAACCATCACTTGCCACCGCCCTTCGGCGCATCGGGTTTGGCGGTCCCCGCATCATCGGGCACGCGGAACCGGGCCACCGACGTCGAACCGACGAAGCCGATCAGCGACAGCGCGACCACACCGGGAATCACCGACGAGTTACCGCTGTACGCCGCCCACACCGCGAGCCCGCCCATTGCGATCGCGACCAGCGCATCCACCGAGACCACGCGGTCGAGAGTGTTGGGGCCCACCAGGAGCCGGTAGGCGGTGATGAACGCCGCGATCACGAGGATCACGCCGGTCACCACGAAGACCACGGTCATGACTGTCCCTCCTGCTGCGGCGATTCGCCCCGCTGCTCGCGGCGGTAGTCGATCTCCGGTTGCGCCATGGCACGGGCATCGCGATTCGTGCGCTCGTTCAGCGAGAGATCGTGGTAATCGTCGTCGACGCCGTGCAGCGGGCTCGCGTGCCACTCGTTGTCCCGCTCGAAGGCGCTGATGAACAGGCGCTCGAGTCGCGCTGTGCTGCGGTAGAACTGGCGCACGGCCTTCTCGCTGCTCACGTCCACCACGTGCACGTACAGCAGGCGGCGCTTGGTGTCGATGTCGAGCACCATGGTGCCCGGGATCAGGTTCATCATGTCCACCAGCAGAGTGAGCACCAGATCGGACTTGACCTCCACCTTCGCGCGGAGCACCGCGCTCATCGGCGGGCCGCCCGGCCGCAGCGCGAGCCACGCCACCTGCACCGACGACTTGAGCATCTCGGCGATGAAGACCAGGCCCAGCTTGATCAGCGAGAAGATGTGCACACGGCCCTCGACCGGCACCGGCGGCAGCGGCAGCAGCAACAGGATCGCCGCGCCCACCAGTAGGCCGGCGAGGATGTTGCCCGGCGTGATCCGGCCCCACAGCATCACCCACACCGCGTCCAGCCACACCAGCTGGGCGAGCTTGGCCAGCACCGCCCGGCCGTCGGTCAGATCGGGCAGGATCCGGTGCACCAGCTTCTTAGCCATGGTCCCCACCCGCCTTCGCCGCATCGTCGTGGATCACCGGCGTACCGTCGGCGTTCTTGAGCTTGAGCGCACCCTCGTGACCGAGCACCGCCTCGACGTAGTCGACCCGGCCGATCAGCTGCTCTGCGGCTCGGTCGGTGACGTCGAACATCGGTCCGGCCCACACCGCGATCGCCAGGCCCACCGCGAACAGCGCGGCCGTGGGTGCCACCATGCTGATCGGCATCCGGCCCGGATCCTCGCGATCGGCGAACTCGATGTCATCGGCATCGGCCAGCAGTGCCTCGGGATGCGCACCGGCGAGCTGGCCCTCCGGAGCATCGGCGCGGGCCCGCCAGAAGGCCTTCGTCCACACGCGGGCCACCGCGTACAGCGTCAGCAGGCTGGTGATCACGCTGCCCGCCACCAACACCCAGGCCAGCACCGAACCCACCTGCACGCCCGCCTCCAGCAGGCCCACCTTGCCAATGAATCCCGAGAAGGGCGGGATACCACCCAGATTCAGCGCCGGCAGGAAGAACAGGATCGCCAGCACCGGGCTGGCCGCGGCGAGTCCACCGAGGCGGCGCAGCGATGCCGCGCCGGCCTGGCGTTCGATCAGGCCCACCACCAGGAACAGCGTTGTCTGCACCAGAATGTGGTGCGCCACGTAGTAGATCGAGCTGCTCAGGCCCAGCGGCGTGGACAGCGCGATGCCGAAGATCATGTAGCCGATGTGGCTCACCAGGGTGAACGAGAGCAGACGTTTGATGTCGGTCTGCGCGATCGCACCCAGGATGCCCACGATCATCGTCAACAGCGCTGCGATGAGCAGCACGTTGTCGACCGCGCCGCCGGGGAACAGCAGCGTGTGCGCCCGGATGATCGCGTACACACCGACCTTCGTCAGCAAGCCCGCGAAGACCGCGGTGACCGGTGCGGGCGCCGTCGGATAGGAGTCCGGCAACCAGGTGGACAGCGGGAACACCGCCGCCTTGATCCCGAAGGCCACCAACAGCACCGCGAACAGGGTGGTGCGGGTACCCGAGGGCAGGTCCTGCAGCTTGATCGCCATGTCCGCGAGATTCAGCGTGCCCGTGGCGAAGTAGGCGTACGCGATGCCCAGCAGGAAGACCACCGACGAGAGCATCGACACCATCACGTACGAGACGCCGGCCCGCACCCGGTCGGCGCTGCCGCCCACGGTGAGCAGCACGAAACTCGCGGCGAGCAGCATCTCGAAGGAGACGAACAGGTTGAACAGGTCGCCCGAGAGGAAGGCATTGCACACGCCCGCCGCGAGCACCAGGTAGGTGGGGAAGAAGATCGACACCGGCTGGTTCTCGTCGCCGTCGCGGATACCCTGTCCCACCGAGTACACCAGCACGCCGAGCAGCACCACGGTGGAGACCAGCAGCATCATCGCCGACAACTGGTCCGCGACCAGGGTGATGCCCAGCGGACTGCCCCCGCCGTCCCGGTCGCCCCAGCCGCCCATGTGCAGCGCGATCGTGCCGTACCGGTCGGTGTAGTAGAGCATCATCGCCGAGACCACCACGAGCGCCGTCAGCGAGAGCAGTGCCACCAGGCGCTGCAGCCGGGGATGCCGGCCCACCACCAGGGTGATCGCGGCGGCCACCAGCGGCAGCACGGTGGGGAGCGGCAGGAGGTTCTGCATGAACGCTTCGGTCATCGGTCTCCCTCCTTCCGCTCGCCTGCTGGGTCCGGGGCCCGGTTCGGTATCGGCATCGCGCCCGTGTCCACCGCGTCCACCCGGGCCTTGCGCAGCTCCTCGGGTGTGAGCGGCTCACCGTCCGGCCCGAAGGCGTCGCCCAGGGCCGACGGTGCGCCCGTGATCGGATCGTCCGAGGCGTCGAAGTCCGGATCCTCCGAGGCGCGATCCACATCGCGTTCGAGCACCTTGGTGTCTTCGGGGTCGTCGTCGACCTCGTCGTCGGTGTTGATGGTGAACGAGCGGTAGGCGAGCGCCAGGATGAACGCCGCCATGCCCATCGTGATGACGATGGCCGTGAGGATCAGGGCCTGCGCCAGCGGATCGGCGAGCGAATCGCGGCCCTCCGAGAAGTAGCCCACGATCGGCGGATTCCCGGGCGGCGAGGCCAGGGACAGCAGGAGCAGATTCACCGCGTTGCCGGCCAGGATGATGCCCATCAGCATCCTGGTGAGGCTGCGGTCCAGGATGAGGTACACACCCGTGGCCATCATCACGGCGATCGCCGCGAACAGTCCGACGTCGACGATCATCGCGCACCTCCACCGGTCTGGACGGGGAGCGGCGAGGTCTGGTCGGCGGGGGAGCCCTCCAGATCGAGGCGGGCCCCGAGGCTGCGCAGCACGTCGAGCACCAGGCCCACCACGATCAGGTAGACGCCGGCATCGAAGATCAGCACCGTGACGAACTTGACCTCCCCGAACACCGGGAGCGTGAACTCGAAGGCCTGCGAGGACATGGCCGGCGCACCCACCAGCAGCGAGACCACCGTGCCGCTGGCCGCGAGCAGCAGGCCGGTGCCGAGCACCTTGCCCGCGTCGAGCGGCAGCGTCTCGCCGATCTCGTAGCGGCCGCCGGCCAGGTACCTGAGTACCAGGGCGAGCCCCGCCGTCAGGCCACCGGCGAAACCGCCGCCGGGGGCGTTGTGCCCCGCGAAGAAGAAGTAGATCGAGACCACCATGATCGTCGGGAAGACCATCCGCGAGGTGACCTCCAGGACCAGCGACCGATGCCGCGGGTCGCGCATCGCGCTCCCCCGCAGCCAGGTGGTGCCCGGTGCCTCCGCCGCGGCGGCCGTGGCCTCCGAGGACATGCGCGGCGCCGAGCCGAACCGGCGGTTCCGGAAGACCAGCGAGGCGACGCCCGTCGCGGCCACCAGCAGCACGGAGATCTCACCGAAGGTGTCCCAGGCGCGGATGTCCACGAGGGTCACGTTCACGGTGTTGCTGCCGTAGCCGAACTTGTAGGCCTGGTCGGGCAGACGGTCCGCGACGGGCGCGGCCACCCGCGCGGCGCGGGCGGCCACGCCCACCACCACGACCATGGCGGCCACGGCGATGCCGAGGATCACCCGCATCAGGCGGGTGGGGCGGCTGCCCGTGATCGGCGCCTCGGCCGGCAGCTTGCGCAGCACCAGCACGAAGACCACTAGCGTGATCGTCTCCACCAGGAACTGGGTGAGCGCCAGATCGGGGGCGCCGTAGATCGCGAAGATCACGCCCGTGCCGTAGCCCGTGACACTGACCACGAGCACCGTCGCCAGACGGTTCCGCAGCACGACCGCCGTCAGCGAGGCCACGCACATGAGCACGGCCACCGCGAGGAAGACGGGCGACATCTGGATCCGCAGCTCCGGCCGGGCCCGCGCACCGAGCGCGAACAGGGCCATCGGCAGCAGCACCAGCGTCAGCAGGATGGTGCCCTGGGTGAGCGGCAGCGAGCCTCGCTGCGTGGACTGCGTGATGCGCAGGGACACCACATCGGCCGCGCGCAGGGTGGCGTCGTACAGCCGGTCCGCGTTGCCCAGCAACAGGCTGTTGCGGCGACGCAGCCGCGAGAACGGGCTGTTGGGCTGCACGATCATCACACCGGTCGCCACGATCAGCACCGTGAGCAGCAGCGGCAGCGTGAACCCGTGCCACAGCGCCAGGTGGTACGGATCCTCCGCCGGCGGGAACTGCGAATCCGGGTAGCCGCTGAGTACATGATCGAGCCACGGCGAGGCGAACCCGGCGATCAGGCTGAGCGCGGCCAGCAGGGCGGGGCCGGCGATGAACACGGCAGCAGGAGTGTGCATCTCGGCGACGGCGCGCGTCGGCGCGACCTGTCCCTTACGGCCGAAGGCGCCCCACAGGAACCGGATGCTGTAGGCCACGGTCAGAGCCGAACCGGCGCACAGTCCGGCGACCAGCAGCACCGGCAGCGGCGTGGGCAGATCGGCGTGCAGCATCGATTCGAGCATCGCCTCCTTGCCGACGAAGCCGTACAGCGGCGGGATGCCGGCCATCGACGCGGCGGCGAGGGCGGCGATCACCGCGAGCGCGCGCTGCTTGTCGCCGAGGCGGGCCAGGCGCCGGATGTCGCGGGTGCCGGCCGCATGGTCGATGATGCCGACCACCATGAACAGGGTGGCCTTGAACAGCGCGTGCGCGGTGAGCATGGTGATGCCCGCCAGCGCGACGTTCCGCTCGCCCGTACCCACCAGAACCAGCAGCATGCCGAGCTGGCTGACGGTGCCGAAGGCCAGGATGAGCTTGAGGTCGAACTCGCGCAGGGCCCGCCAGCCGGCCAGGATCATCGTGCTGATGCCGAGCCCGAAGACGATGACCCGCCACGAGGTGAGGTGCGAGAACGCGGGCGCGATGAGCGCGACGAGGAAGATGCCTGCCTTCACCATCGCCGCGGCGTGCAGGTAGCCCGACACCGGCGTCGGCGCGGCCATCGCGCCGGGGAGCCAGAAGTGGAAGGGCGCGATGGCCGACTTGCTGATCGCGCCGATCAGGATGAGCACCACGCCCACCTCGACGCCGATCGAGATGGTCGACGGATCGGCCACGGCCTTCGCGATCACCTCGGAGAACAGGTAGGTGCCGTAGTGCTCGCCGAGCTCGATGATGCCGACCAGCATCGCGAGGCCGCCGAGGGTGGTGACCAGCAGCGCCTGCGTGGCGGCCCGGCGGCTGGTGGCGCGTTCGGCGTAGTAGCCCACGAGCAGGAAGCTGAGCACCGAGGTGAGCTCCCAGAAGACGTACATCGCGAGCATGTTGTCGCTCACGACCAGGCCGAACATCACGGCCATGAAGGCCACCAGCTCGGCGGCGAAGGTGGGCAGCTTGCGGGTGTTCGGGGTGTCGGTGAAGTAGCCGGAGCAGTAGACCAGGATCACCGCGCCGATGCCCAGGACCAGCACGGACATCACCGCGGCCAGCGGCGTGAGCCGCAGGTCGAAGTTCATGTTGAGCGACTGCACCCAGCGCAGGGTCTCGGTGCGTTCGGGTTCGCCGGATCGCGGCCACTGCGCGATGATCCACACGAGAGCCGCGGCGGGGACGACGGCGAGGCCGAGGAAGCCGCGCGCGCCGAACCGGCCCACCACCACGGGGGCGGCTAAGGTCGCCAATGACAAGCAGACAAGGATGACAAGCAAGGGCACTCCGTCCTGTTTGAGCGGGGTGTCGTTCGCTTTGGCATCTTACCGGTGCAGCATGTCGAGAGCTGAAGGGACCAGATGACGGATCGTCCGACCACTCTTTCGCGGGTCTCCGCGCGCCGCCGTCCGGGGCGTGCCGCGCGCGGTGTCGCGGCCGTCCTCGCGGCGGGCGCGGTGCTGCTGAGCGCGGGCTGCGGGAACGAACCGGCGCAGCAGACCACCTCGGTGACGCTGCCCGCGTCGTTCCCCAAGGACGAGGTGCCGCTGGTCGATGGGACCCTGATCGACGCCGGCGAACGGTCGCAGGACGGCGTCACCGTGTACAACGTGACGGTCCAGGCTCAGCCCGGCGGCTACGACGCAGCGAAGAAGAAGCTCACCGACGCCGGATACCTCGCCCTCGGCGACGGCCCCGAGGGCGCCAGCCGCTCCGCGCAGTTCTCCGGCAAGGGCTATGTGGTCACCGTGAGTTCCGTCGACGGCGGCGCCGTCCCCAACGCCGTGTACTACTCCGTCAGCAAGGGCTGACCCCGCGTCAGAAACCGGCAGAATCTTCGTCGACACCCTGCTCTGTGTCATGTGACCTCGGATAACGCCGGTTTGAGAACCGCGCCGTGCACAGCGAAGCGTATGGAACCGCGTTTTTCCACAGCGCGCGGTCCAAGGCCGACAGGTCGCATCGGTCACCAGTCACGATCGGCTCATGGATCCGAGGAACCTGGTGGCGCACTGCGCCGCAGCCGACGGCGGCGTGGTCTCGCGCAGACGACTGGTCCTGGAGGGTATCGACGGCGGCATCGTTGATGACCTGCGCAGGCGCGGAGATCTGCGGCTGATCCGGCGCGGCTGGTACCACCTGCCCGGGGCGAAGTCCGATGTGGTTGAGGTGGTGCGCGCCGGCGCCGTGCTGACGTGCGTCTCCGCGCTCGAGTACCGAACCGGCGTGTGGATACCGCCGCGGGATGGACGATTGCACGTGCGGTGGTCCGAGCATCGTTCCCGGCCGCGGTTCCGGCGGCAGTGCCGGTCCTTCCATCCGATGCGAACGCCGACGCGGGCGGTGGATCCGCTGAACGTCGCCCTCACCTGTGCGGCGAACTGTCTACCCGCGGATCTCTTCGTCGCGGTCCTGGACTCGACCTTGCGGATGCCGGTCCCGTTCGTCATCGAGGACCTGCGCCATGTTTTCGGCGGCGCGCCCGAGCGGGTGACCAGGCTGCTGGACCGGCTGGATCCGCAGGCCGGGTCGGGCACCGAATCGATCACGCGATTCCGGCTGCAGAGCGCGCGCATTCAGGTGCGGAGTCAGGTATCGATCCCTGGAGTGGGGCGCGTCGATCTCCTCGTCGGTGACAAGCTCATCATCGAGTGCGACAGCGAGTCCTATCATGGTGGGGCGCAACGCAGGGCGGACATCCGGCGTGATCGGACCGCCACCGTGGGGAACTATCGGATACTCCGCGTGGACTACAACGATGTCATGGGCGGATGGGACGAGTTCTTCGCAGAGGTCGCCGATCTGGTCCGTCGTGGCCGTCACCGCGGCGCCCCGGATTTCTGAAACCGGCGCTCTCCGAGTCGTCGTGGTCGATATCGTCCCGAAGCCCAGGAAATCGCCGGTTTCAGGACCGCCTACGACGATCTGCGGTCGGCGTAGGCCTGCAGATCGGCGACCTGGGCCGGATCCAGCGACGGCCGTACCACCTTCCTGGCCGCCTCGACATCGTCGGCGGTCACGGTGGCGGTGTCCATGTCCCGCCGCATCGCGGTGAGCGCGGCCTCGCGCAGCAGCGCGGAACAGTCTGCGGCGGAGTAGCCGTCGAGCTGCTCGGCGAGGGCGGCAAGGTCCACATCGTCCGCCAACGGAATCGACCGGGACGCCGTCTTGAGGATCTCGGCGCGCGCCTGCGCGTCCGGTGGCGGCACGAAGATCAGCCGCTCCAACCGGCCGGGCCGCAGCAGCGCCGGATCCACCAGGTCCGGACGGTTCGTGGCGCCCAGCACCACCACGTCGCGGAGCGGCTCGGCACCGTCGAGCTCGGTGAGCAGCGCGGCCACCACCTTGTCTCCCACACCGGAATCCGACGACTGCCCGCGCCGCGGCGCGAGGGCGTCGACCTCGTCGAGGAAGATGAGCGACGGTGCGCTGCCGCGCGCCCGCGCGAACAGGTCACGCACGGCCTTCTCCGATTCGCCGACCCACTTGTTCATGAGTTCGGCGCCCTTCACGGCGTGCACCGAGAGCTGGCCGGAGGCGGCGAGAGCCCGCACCACGAAGGTCTTTCCGCACCCGGGCGGGCCGTAGAGCAGCACGCCACGCGGCGGTTCCACACCGAGCCGGGCGAAGGTGTCCGGGTGCCGCAGCGGCCACAGCACCGTCTCCGTGAGCGCCTGCTTCGTCTCCACCATGTCGCCGACATCGTCGAGGGTGATCGACCCGACCGACACCTCCTCGGTGGCGGACCGGGAGACGGGCCGGATCACGCCGAGCGCGCCCAGCAGGTCGGGCTGGGTGATCGAGACCTTCTCGTCGGTGCCCACCACGCGGGCGGCGGCGCGCAACGCGCCCTCCCGGCACAGCGCGGCCAAGTCGGCCGCCACGAAACCGGGGGCCCGCAGCGCCACCTCGTACAGGTCGACGTGGTCGGTCGGCGCATCCCGCAGCAGCAGGGCCAGCAGCTGTTCGCGTTCCTTGGCGTCGGGTAGATCGACCGTCACCGTGCGGTCGGCGAGGTCCGGTTCGCGCAACCGCGAATCCACCTCGCTCGGCGCCGAGGTGGTGGCGAGGAAGGCGACCCGCGGCGTCGAAACGGCCTTGCGCAGCTCGTCGAGGATCATGGTGGATACCGGCTCCCGCTGCGCGGGAAGCAGGGCCTCCACATCGCGGACCAGCAGCGCCGCACCGGAACCGTCGACCGCCGCGCGCACCCGCGAGACCGCGTCGCGCACCCGCGCGAGCCGCGCCTGCGGTTCCAGGGCGCCGGTGAAGGCACCGTCGAGCTCGACCAGTGGCCGCGGCGAGACGACGGCCCGCGCCGTCGTGGCCTTGCCCCCGCCGGTCGGGCCGGTGATGAGCACGCCGAGCCGGGCCGGGGCGCCCAGGGTGGCCAGCAGCTCGGGTTCGTCGAGCGCCAGGGTGAGCCATTCGGTGAGCCGTTTGACCGCGGCGTCGGCGCCCACCAGATCGGCGACCGGCCGCACCTCGACCTTCTCGGCCTCCTGGTCGGGAACCGCCTCGGCGAGGGTCACCGTGACATCGCCGCCGGCCGGGGCGTCGCTGGCATCGTCGGACCACAGCACCGCCGAATTCGGTTGCACCGAGACCGGACCCGGCGCGGGATCGACCGAGACCACGGTCAGCAGCTCGTTCGTCCACGTGATGCCCACCAACCGGGAGAGCTGCTGCGTGGCATCGGCGTTCGAGGTTCCAGGGCCCAGGTCACGGGGCAGCAGCGAGACGCTGTCGCCCGGCATCATCACCTTGCCGAGCAGCGCCTGCCGCAGTGCGGCACCGTCGAGCGCACTGCGGGTGAGGGTGGAACCGCGCAGCAGCACCCGCTTCGCGCCGTACACGGTGGCGGGGGAGATCACCACGGTGGCGTCCTCGCGGAGGCCGCAGTTGGTGATCGTCAGCTCGTCGAGCAGGGCGACACCGGGAGCGGTGCCCGCGGGTGCCGCGGCGACCACCGCGGCCGTGCGCCGTGCGCCGAGCAGTTCGACACCGTCCCACTCACGCAGTCCGAGCGCCGCCAGGGCCTCGGGATGGATGCGGACGATGCCCCGCCGCGCTTCGAGCGCGGAGGTCTGCAGGCGGACGGTGAGCGAGAGGTTCGGCACGCCACCCACACTAGAGCGCTGTCAGTCCTCGCGGGTGGGGCGGCGCAGGCCCAGGCGGGCGGCGGACCGTCGGGTGCCCTGATGGGCGGCCCGGCGACGGGGCCGCACCGGCCGGCGCTGCTCGCGGCGCATGGCGCGACGCTCGGCGGGCTTGGTGTCCCACGCCGACGGACGTGCTGCGACCCAGCGCTTCGAGCGCCACGCGAACGGGATGTGCAGCAGGTAGATCGCCACCACCACCAGCAGCGCGATGTACGGGTAGGTAAGGATCAGCGCCACCAGGCCGGCCACGGCGATGAGCACGCCCGCGGCCTTGGCGGGCTGGACCGTCATGGTCTTGAAGCTGGAGGTGGGGATCCGGGAGACGGTGAGCGCGGCCACGAACAGCGTCCACGCCGACACCAGCTGGGTGCTCGACCACCAGCCCTGGCCCCACTCCTGCTGCGCGGCGAGCGGCGCCAGCACCAGCATCGCGCCCGCGGGCGCGGGCACGCCCACGAAGAAGTCCTTGGTGTAGGCCGGTGCGCTCGGATCGGCCGAGAGCGTGTTGAACCGGGCCAGCCGCAGCACCATCGCCACCACGTACACCAGCACCACGAACCATCCGGCGGGATTGCCAGGGAAGGACACGAAGTAGAGGATCAGCGCCGGGGTCACACCGAAGTTGATGGCGTCCGCCAGCGAATCGAGCTCGGCGCCCATCTTGGTGGAGGCGCTGAGCAGCCGGGCGACGCGGCCGTCGAGACCGTCCAGGATCGCGGCGATCACCACGAGCCCGATCGCCAGGTCGACCTTGCCCTCGGCGGCGAACCGGACACCCGTGAGGCCCGCGCACAGCCCCGCCACCGTCAGGATCGACGGCAGCAGGAGGACACCGATGGGGCGCTGCGGGGTGTCGTCGCCCGGCCCGGACTGGGTGCTCACGGCAGGCGCGCGATCACGGTCTCCGCGGCCACGGCGCGCTGCCCGCTGTACGCGGTGAGCTCGGTGCCCGCGGGGAAGTAGGTGTCCACGCGGGAGCCGAACCGGATGATGCCGTAGGTCTCACCCCGCTCCAGCGTGTCGCCGACGGCGCAGTCGGTGCGGATGCGCCGGGCCACCAGGCCCGCGATCTGGACCACGCCGACGGGGCCGTGTTCGGTGGCCAGGCGCACCGTGGTGCGCTCGTTGGCGTCGCTGGCCTCGGGGAGGTCGGCGGAGAGGAACTTGCCGGGGGTGTGCACCACCGAGTCGACGACGCCGGTGAGCGGCGAGCGCTGCACGTGTGCGTCGAAGACGGAGAGGAAGATCGACACCCGGGGCAGCGGCTCCGTGCCCAGGTCCAGTTCGGCCGGCGGCACGTGCGTGTCGACGAGGGTGACCTCGCCGTCCGCGGGAGCGACCGCCAGACCCTCGGCTGTCGGGGGGACCCGCGGCGGGTGCCGGAAGAAGCCGGCGCAGGCCGCGGCGGTGAGCAGCGCGGGAACCCGGATCCAGCCCTTGCGGTAGCCCACGGCCGCCACCGCGAGCGACCCCGCGATGAACGGGGTGCCCGCGGGGTGCAGCGGTGGAACGGTGTGACGGATCAGCTCAGCGACGTGCCCGACACCGGTGGAGTGCTCGGTGAGCTGGCCGTCGACCGGCGTCTGGGGGCGGCGAGCCACCTACGGTTCCTCTCGATTCACGGTCATAGTCGGGTCATAGTCTCTCACCCGACGCGGTCGCCTTTGCGGCCGGTGACCAGCTTCACGATGAAAAGAAGGATGCAGGCCCCCACCAGGGCGGTCACGAAGGTGAGGAACCAGCCGAGGTTGCCGGTCTGCACGTCGAACAGGCGCAGGATGTAACCGCCGAGCCAGCCGCCGATGCAGCCGACCACGATGTTGAGGATGAAACCCTGCGACTTGTCGGTGCCCATGATCTTGCTGGCGACCCAGCCGGCGAGGCCGCCGATGACGATCCACGCGAACCACCCCGCGCTGAAGTTCTTCGACGCGAGCATCACGGTGTCTGCGGTGAACTGGGTGATCATGACTGCCTCCTGAGGTCAGTGGTTGAGGTCGATCACGTCCACCGGATCGCCCGCGGCCAGATGCTGGACCTCGGGCGGAATGTCCAGCAGACAATCGGCCTTCGACAACCATCGTAGGTAGTGCGACCCCGGCCCACCGAGAACCGAGACCGAATCGGTACCGTTCGGCTCCCGAATCAGCAGTCCCCGCTGGAACTGCCGTTTCCCCGGCACCGAGTCGAGAGGTGCGGTCAGCCGGGCGCGTCGCCGCGGTCGATCGGCGGGCAGCCCCATCGCCGCGCGCAGCGCCGGACGCAGGAAGACCTCGAACGAGACGAGGGCGCTGACGGGGTTGCCGGGGAACGCGACCACGGGCACGCTCGCCCCGCCCAGGTCGACGGTGCCGCAGCCCTGCGGCATGCCGGGTTGCATCGCGACCTTCGTGAACTCCAGGCCGCGGCCGGTGAACGCGTCCTTGACCACCTCGTAGGCACCGGCGCTGACCCCGCCGGTGGTCACGAGCAGGTCGATGCCGCCCGCCGCGACCCGTTCGGCCAGGCGGGCGAGCAGGACCTCCGCCGAATCCTCGACGAAGCGCAGCACCTCCGCGTGCGCGCCCGCCTCGGTCAGGGCGGCCGCCAGCATCGGGGCGTTCGATTCGTAGATCTGCCCGGGCTCCAGGGGCTCGCCGGGTGCCACGAGCTCGGAGCCGGTCGAGAGCACCAGCACCCGCAGCGGTGCGAGCACCTCGAGTTCGGTGATCCCGAGTGCGGCGGCGAGGCCGACGGCCGCGGGTCCGGCGACCTCGCCCGCGGCCAGCGCCGTCTCGCCCGCGGCGATGTCGCTGCCCGCGTGCCGGAAGAACCGTCCGGGCTCGGGTGCGAGGTCGATCCGCACGCGCGTGGTGCCTGCGTCGGTGTTCTCCACCGGGACGATGGCGTCGGCACCGTCGGGCACGGGAGCCCCGGTCATGATGCGGTGAGCCGTCCCCGGTGCGAGTGGGGGCACGGTCGTGCGGCCGGCGGGGATGTCCTCGGCGACGGAGAGCGTCGCGCCCGCGACCGCATCCTCGGCGCGCACCGCGTACCCGTCCATCGCCGAATTGGTGAAGGGCGGCAACGAGAGCGGCGCGGCGACGTCCCGGGCGAGGGCCCGGCCCAGGGCCTCCGACGGGGCGACGGTGACGGTGCGCGCCGCCGGGACCAACGCCGCGACGACGGTCCGGTACTCCTCGACGGGCCTCATGTCAGCGTGGTCAGCAGAATGGCCTCGGCCAGTGCCGTGCGCTCCAACTCGCGCGGGTCGACGGACTCGTTCGGCGCGTGGATACGGCACAGCGGTTCCTCGACGCCGAGCAACGCGATCTCGGCCGACGGTGCCGCCTTCCGCAGCTGGGTGCACAGCGGGATGGAGCCGCCCTGGCCGCTGGTGACCACCTCGGCGCCGTCGTAGGCCGCGGTGAGCGCGGCGCGCAGGGCGTCGTAACCGGGCCCCGTCGTATCGGCGGCGAAGGGCTCGCCCGTGGACTCCACCTCGGCCTCGACGTGAGCGCCCCACGGCGCGTGCGCCTTCAGGTGCGCCACCAGCAGTTCGCCCGCGGCACGCGGATCGGTGCCGGGCGGGACGCGCAGGTTGAGCAGAGCCGCGGCGCGCGGCTGGATGGCCGCCGCGGCGGTCGCGGTGGCGGGTGCATCGAGCCCGATGACGGTGACCGCCGGTCGCGCCCAGATCTGGTCGCCGATCGCGCCGGAACCGAGGATCGCGGTGCCGTCGAGCAGTGCGGCGTCGGACCGGAACGCGGCCTCGTCGTAGGGCTCACCGGCCCAGCGGGCGGAGGCGTCGAGTCCGTCGACGGTGGTGTTCCCCTGGGCGTCGCGCAGGGTCGCGAGGAGGGCGATCATGGCGGCCAGCGCGTCGGGTGCGGCACCGCCGAACTGTCCGGAGTGCAGGTCGGAGCGACCCGTGGTCAGCTCCACCCGCACGCTCGCGACACCGCGCAGGGAGGTGGTGAGCGTGGGGCGGCCCACGGCGACGTTGCCGGTGTCGGCGATGAGGATGAGGTCGGCCTGCGCCAGGTCCGGACGCTGGGCGACCAGGTCGTCGAGGCCCTCGCCGCCGCCCTCCTCGGAGCCCTCGATGATGAGCCGGACGCCGACCGGCAGGCCGCCGGTGGCGTCGCGGACCGCACGCAGGGCGGTGAGGTGCGCGACCAGGTTGCCCTTGCAATCGGCGGCCCCGCGGCCGTACCAGCGCTCGGCACCGTCGGGTCCCGGCCGCGGGGTGAGCGTGAACGGATCGGACTCCCACTGCTCGCGGGGGCCGGGAGGCTGCACATCGAAGTGGCTGTAGAGCAGCACTGTCTTCGCGCCCGCCGGGGCCGGCGTGTGCCCGACCACCGCGATCGACCCGTCCGACGTGACGACCTGCTCGATGTTCGCGATACCGGCCTCGGTGAAGGCGTCCGCCACCCACTGCGCGGCGGCGCGGTTCGGAGCCTCGCCGAACTCCGGCGAGGCGTGCACCGAGGGCTGCGCGACCAGCGCTGCGAGATCGGCCCTGGCCTGGTCCATCAGTGGCCCGAGGGAACGTCGGATGTCGATGTCGGTCATTCGGGGCGCCTCCGCATCGTCGGGAATTCGTAGCCTGCTCACGCTAGCGCGCCGTAAGCCGTTCGCAGGCGCGCACCGTTTCGATGTACGGACACGGCGAACCTTCGCGGCCCGCGGAGCGTGGGAGGACATGCCGTACCGGGCTGACGAACGTCACCGGTCGAATATTCTCAGTGCAGGCAGGGAGTGCGTCGATGCGTCGGCCGATTGATCGTTCGACCCGTTTCAGTGCAGGCGAGGACCGAGGGGGATGCGTGAAGAGTGGGTTTGTAGGCGCCGTGGTGGCGACGAGCATCGTCTTGGCCGGCTGCTCGACGACGGTCGCGGGGACCGCTGTCGAGGATCCTTCAGCCGCGCCGAGACCCGATACCGGCTCGTATGCGACCAAGCCTCGCCAAGTCGGCCCGCCGGACACACAGACGGCGTTGACTCTGGAGGGGTGGCGTATGGCTGCGACGGCTCCGCTGATCAGTGACGTCGATCCGACACTCCGGTACGGCTCCCAGTTGGTTGCGGGAAAACTGGACTCCGCTCAGCGTGGAGTGCGGGCGACCTTCGGTGCTGTCGCCGAGGCAGCGTTGAAGGATCGTGAAGTCGGCTTCTTCGCGAGGGCGGGCACGTTCAGAGCCGGCGGCAATGCTGACCTGAACGCCAGGCAACGGGCGGCGACGGTCGGTGTGATTCGCATGCCGACCGCTGCCGCAGCGACCGCTGCCGTGACGCCCACGTTGCGCGACAAGGACACTCCGACCAATCCGGAGCGGACTCCTGTTGAGATACCCGGCTATCCAGCGGCTATCGGGTACACGCAGGACTTCAAGTTGAAGACCTCCGATCCGTCCAACGTCGCCTTCCTCGCCTACAAGCAGTACGTGATCGTGGTCTACGGCCAACTTTCGGCTGAACAGGTGCGAAGCTACTTCGACATGCAGTCGAAGGGGCTCGACGGATTTGCGCCCACGCCCACCGAGAAGTTGGCTCAGCTTCCTGCCGATGAGCCCGGGCTGGCGAAGTACACCGTGCCCCCGTCGGGATCCGATGTGTCCGGTGGGGGCAGCATGTCGGCCAAGTCCGCCCTCTTTCTTCAGTCGGATCTCATCGGATCGAAGAAGAACTTCGATGATGCGGGGGTGGATGACGTTGGGCTGGGCGGCAATCAGGTGTACCGCACCCGCGATGCCGCAGCGGCCACCCGGTTGAGAGAGGCTTTCGTCACGGAGACGACGGGTGCCTACGAAGAGCGAACGCCGGTCCAAGTCCAGGGCGTCCCGGGATCTACCTGCTTGACCCTCTCGAGATTTCCGGGCTCCGATAGCAGGTTCACGTGGTGCGTTGTCGCCGTCGATCGCTATCTGGTGGAAGTGAGTGCCGGTCAACAGCAGCAAGCGGTTCAGGCTCTCGGTGCGTCGTACCTCATGATCAAGGGCGATCAGTGAACGCCCTTCGCCTGTCATGTCTTACGCCACAAATGAATCGGGAAGGTTGCGAATGATCAGGAAGACGGTCGGAGCGGTCGGGATGGCGCTCGTGCTCGCGGGGTGTTCGTCGACGATCGCCGGTACCCCGGTGGCAGACCCGTCGTCCGTGCCCCGGCCGGACACCGGCTCGTTCCCGACCACGGTCCGCACTCTGGGGACTCCGGATGAGTCCGAGTACCTGCGCCAGGAGTGGCTGAGAACGCTTGCGGCGATTCCGTACCTCTCCGATGTCGACCCTGCACTCCGCTACGGCGGCAGCACCAGCGGCGGGCGCTACAACGAGAAGGCGTTCGCGTCGATCTTCGGCAGCGCGCCCGCGAAACGATTGGTCGGCGCCGAGTTGTGGGCCGGTCTCGGCGTCCGATCCGCGTATCCGAAGTCGGGTGGCGACAGGGGCCGCAGCCTCAGCGTCGCGCTGGTGCGGATGGCCTCGCCCGAGGCCGCCACCGCGGCCGTATCGTCGGCGATGCTCGAACCGAACACGAATGAGTTCGGCGGAAGCCCTCCGAAGAAGACCGCCGTACCGATCCCGGGCTATCCGAACGCTGTGGGCTACGAGTCGGATTGGGGCACCAGCAAGCCGACGGTGGCCTTCGTCCCCGTCAAGCAGTTCGTGTTGGCGGTGTACGGCGACTTCAACCCCGACCAGATCCGTCAGTTGGCGGACAGTCAGGCCAAGAGTCTCGCGGACTTCGCGCCGACTCCGATGGACAAGCTCAACACCCTGAAGATCGACGAATCGGGCGTAGCGCGCTACACCCTGCCGCCCGACAAGACCAACGGCTACTCGGCTCCCGTCCGCATGCTGATCCAGTCGCAGAACGATGTCATTGCGGCTCGGAAGGTCCTGGCAGACAACGGTGTCGATGTGATCGGGCGAGGTGGGAACACGGTCTACCGGGCGCGCGATGCCGCCGGCGCACGGGCCGTGGCGACCCAGTTCGTCCAGGAGTATCAGGAGAAACTGATCGGCGCGCAGGCCGAGGCCGTCAGCGGGGTGCCGGGAGGGACGTGCGTGACCTACAAGTCCAGCGGAGCCGACCGGCCGGATACCGAGACCGCGTGCGTGACGGCGTACGACCGCTACGTCGTCGAGTACGCATCGCCGCAGAAGCAGAAGGCGATCCAGGGGATCGGCGCCAGTTACATGATTCTGCAAGCGGCGAAATGACGCGTGCGAACTCGGCTGCGGATGCCGAGTTCGCACGCAGTGAGGGCGCTACTTCGCCTCGGACTCCGTCTTGATGTGCGAGAGGGTCTGCTTCATCCCGACGAGCAGGCCGCGCTCGAAATCCTCGTTGCCGCCGAGCAGGGCGCCGACGAGGAAGCTGCTGACCGGGGTGGTCTTGCCGCCGGCGGCCTCGCGCCGCTCCACGACGGTCACCTTGCCGTCCTCGGGAACCAGGGTGAAGCTCCACACGGTGTGGTTCTCGGCGACGCGGAAGGCGATCCGCTCGTTCTCCTTGAACTCGATCACCTTGGTGTTGGTCGGCCACACGCGCCAGCCCTGCTTGTTGATGTTCAGCATCCGCGTGCCCTCCTTGATGGGGCCGCCGAAGACGAACACCTTCTTGCACTGCGGGCTGCGATTGCCCATGTCCTCGAGGTCGGACACGACCGACCAGACCTTCTCGATGGGGGCGTCGATCACGACGCTCGACTCCAGTACGGGGGTAGCCATGGTCGGATCCTACCCGGCGGTAGGAACCGTCGGGCAGGCCCGCCGAGCCGGGCCTGCCGGGATGATGGTCCGGACCTTGCACTCGGCACCGTCGAGTGCTAGAAACGACTTAGCACTCGGATAACGTGAGTGCTAGGTCGGGAAGGTGAGACCGGGCCCTCCGCGCAACCCGCGGAGGTGACACGCCGGGTCGTCCGTCGCGGGCATCGAATCGACCTAGAAGACGTGTCCAAAGTACGGGCCGAAACGGGCCCCTATCTGGAGGAATCACTTCGCAATGGCCAAGATCATCGCGTTCGACGAAGAGGCCCGCCGCGGTCTCGAGCGGGGCCTGAACGCCCTCGCCGACGCTGTCAAGGTGACGCTCGGCCCCAAGGGCCGCAACGTCGTTCTGGAGAAGAAGTGGGGCGCCCCCACGATCACCAACGACGGCGTCTCCATCGCCAAGGAGATCGAGCTCGAGGATCCCTACGAGAAGATCGGTGCCGAGCTCGTCAAGGAGGTCGCCAAGAAGACCGACGACGTCGCGGGCGACGGCACCACCACCGCTACCGTTCTGGCCCAGGCGCTCGTGCGCGAGGGCCTGCGCAACGTGGCCGCGGGTGCGAACCCGCTGGGCCTCAAGCGGGGCATCGAGAAGGCCGTCGAGGCCGTGACCGAGCACCTGCTCAAGGAGGCCAAGGAGGTCGAGACCAAGGAGCAGATCGCTGCTACCGCGGGCATCTCGGCCGGCGACCCCGCCATCGGTGAGCTCATCGCCGAGGCCATGGACAAGGTCGGCAAGGAAGGCGTCATCACCGTCGAGGAGAGCAACACCTTCGGTCTCCAGCTGGAGCTCACCGAGGGCATGCGCTTCGACAAGGGCTTCATCTCGGGCTACTTCGCCACCGACGCCGAGCGTCAGGAGGCCGTGCTCGAGGACGCCTACATCCTGCTGGTGTCGAGCAAGATCTCGACCGTGAAGGACCTGCTGCCGCTGCTGGAGAAGGTCATCCAGTCGGGCAAGCCGCTCGCGATCATCGCCGAGGACGTCGAGGGCGAGGCCCTGTCGACGCTCATCGTCAACAAGATCCGTGGCACCTTCAAGTCCGTCGCCATCAAGGCTCCGGGCTTCGGCGACCGCCGCAAGGCGATGCTGCAGGACATGGCCATCCTCACCGGTGGTCAGGTCATCTCCGAGGAGGTGGGCCTCTCGCTGGAGACCGCCGGCCTCGAGCTGCTGGGTCAGGCGCGCCAGGTCGTCGTGACCAAGGACGAGACCACCATCGTCGACGGTGCCGGCTCCAAGGAGCAGATC
>NZ_BAAAII010000004.1:209089-214516 GCF_039525985.1 Tsukamurella strandjordii
AGCGACTCGGACTACGACCGGGAGAAGCTGCAGGAGCGCCTCGCGAAGCTGGCCGGCGGCGTGGCCGTCATCAAGGCCGGTGCCGCCACCGAGGTCGAGCTCAAGGAGCGCAAGCACCGCATCGAGGATGCCGTGCGCAACGCCAAGGCCGCTGTCGAGGAGGGCATCGTCGCCGGTGGTGGCGCTGCACTCGCGCAGTCGGGCAAGGTCTTCGACACCCTCAACCTCGAGGGTGACGAGGCCACCGGCGCGAACATCGTCAAGGTCGCGCTCGACGCCCCGGTCAAGCAGATCGCCATCAACGCCGGCCTCGAGCCCGGCGTCGTGGCCGAGAAGGTCCGCAACTCGCCCGCCGGCACCGGCCTCAACGCCGCCACCGGTGTGTACGAGGACCTGCTGGCCGCCGGCATCAACGACCCGGTGAAGGTCACCCGCTCGGCGCTGCAGAACGCATCGTCGATCGCGGCCCTGTTCCTCACCACCGAGGCCGTCGTCGCCGACAAGCCGGAGAAGGCCGGTGCCCCGGTCGATCCGACCGGCGGCATGGGCGGCATGGACTTCTAAGTCCCTGCCACTCGGATCAGGATTTCCGGGCCCGGCATCGTCGTCCGCGACGGTGCCGGGCCCGCCCTGTTCCGAGATTCGGGTTGTGCGGGGGTCCGCGGTCGAATTCTGCCGCGAAGCCCTCCTGCTCTCCGAACAGGTGGACGAGCTGTGGACCACCGGCGCCGAGTTCGACGGTAAGCGTTTCGTCTCGATCGCCAAGGGCGAGGCCGACCTGGGCGACGAGCCGCCGCAGGCGGAGGGCTTCGAGCCCCTCACCGACTGGCTCGCGGACGTGCTGAAGGACAAGGTCTCGGGTGTGCGGCTGACCTCGCGCCTGACCACCTCGCCCGCGTGCCTCGTGGGCGGCGAGTTCGATCTGACACCGCAGCTCGAGCAGATGTACCGGGCGAGCGGCCAGGAGGTGCCGCACACGCGCCGCACGCTGGAACTCAACCCGGAGAACGACTTGGTACTCGCCCTCCGCGACCGGATCGCGGGGACCGAGGACGCCGGTGAAGACGCTGCTCTCGCCGACGCCGCGGAAATCCTCTACGGCACCGCGGTACTCGCCGAGGGCGGCGCCGTCGCGGACCCCGCAGAGTTCGCCGCCGTCCTCGCGCGGAACCTCGCACGCAGTGTGAGCTGACCGCCTCCGTACCGGCTCAGGACGAGCGGGCAACTCGAGCGACGAGGGCGTCGAGCGCGGAGACCGACGGGGTTCCCTCCTTGGCCTGATACGCGACCACCAGTTGGCCGGGTGCGGCGGCGACCTCGAGGGTGGTCCATTCCAGCTCGAGTACGCCTAGATCAGGGTGCGCGATCACCTTGCCCCCATTGGTCTTCGCCTGCACCTCGCCCTCACCCCAGAGCCGTGCGAACTGATCGCTGTGCACCGACAGTTCGCCCACCAGCGCGGCGAGGCGCGGATGTGATGGATTCGCGCCCGATAGCGCCCGCAGGTTCCCGACCGACTCCCGGGCGACGGTGTCGTAGTCCAGGAAGACCTCTCGCGAGCGAGGGTCGAGGAACAGTGCCCGCGCCATGTTGTCGCCGACGTCGAGTCCGATGCCGCGATGCAGTTCCGCACCCGCGGCATTGGTGCCGATCAGGTCGAGCAATGAATTCGTCACGATGGTCGGATACGGCCAGGAGTCGAGCAGCCGGCGTAGCGGGGCGGAGACTTCATCGACAACATCGCCCCCGCGGCCGGCGGGCAGCGCGGCGAGTCGCGCCAGGTGGGTTGCGCCGTCCTCATCGAGCTGCAGCACATCCGCCAGCGCGGCGACGACGGTAGGTGACGGCCGACGGTCCCGGCCGCGTTCCAGGCGCACCAGGTACTCAATGCTGATACCGGCGCGTGCGGCGACCTCCTCGCGGCGCAGGCCGGGGGTACGGCGTACACCGACCGCCCGCAACCCCAGCATCGCTGGGTCTACCCGCTCCCGCCGCGCCCGGAGGAACTCGCCGAGAAGATTGTCGCCCACCCCGATGACGATACCGATCCGCGCAGGTCCAGCCAGGTAGCGCGACTACCCCGCAGCGCTCCGGCCTGGCAGCGGAGGTTCGCTGCGCGCACGGTAGTGCTCATGACACCAACGCTGCAGAATCGCATTGCCCTCGTCACCGGAGCCGGCACCGGCATCGGTGCGGCCACCGCTACCGCGCTCGCCGCTGCGGGCGCCCGCGTTGCGCTTGTCGGCCGGCGCGTGGAGCGCCTCGCGCAGGTCGCCGCGAACACGGGCGGCATCTACGCGTCCGCCGACGTCGCCGACCGCGCCGCGCTCACCGCCGCCGTCGCGGAGCTCCGGGACAAGACGGGGCGCTTCGACCTGGTCGTCGCAAACGCCGGGGTGATGCTGCCCGCACCCTTCGATACGGCGGACGAGGACGATTGGGAGCGGATGGTCGCGACCAATGTCACGGGCCTGCTCACTACTGCGAGGGCCACCATCGGCGATCTCACCTCTGCCGCCGCCGACGGGAATCCGGCCGATCTGGTGCTGACCAGTTCGATCGGCGCCCACATCGTGCTCCCGGGGTACCCGGTGTACAACGCGACGAAGGCTGCGGTGAGCCACCTGGCGACGGGACTGCGCGCGGAGTTCGGCCTGCGCGGCGTGCGGGTACGTGCCGTCGAACCCGGCATGGTCGAGTCCGAACTCGGCACCGGAGTGACGGACTTGCAGGCTCGGGAGGCGCTGCGGCAGTTCGCTGTTGAGAATCCACCGATTCCCGCGTCCGCACTCGCCGATGCGATCGTCTGGAGTGCTTCGTTGCCTCCGGCGGTGAACGTCGCATCAATGATCGTGCTCCCGACGGTGCAGGGCTGATCGGCGTACCGTCGAAGCATGGATGACGCCACCGCTGCGCGGGAACTGCTCACCGACTCGTTCGCCCGGATCCTCGAACATGCGGAGGCGGTGACGGACGGGCTCGACACCGACATCGCGAACCGGCGGATCGTGCCGGACGCCAATACGATCGCGTGGCTGGTGTGGCACAGTGCGCGGGTGATCGACGCTCAGCTGGCGCCGATCGCGGGCGTCCCGCAGGTGTGGACGGCGAACGACTGGTACGGCCGATTCGGGCTGGACCTGCCGGCCGATGCCACGGGCTACGGGCAGAGCCGCGCGGAGGCGGCGAAGGTCCGGGCCAGTGCGAACCTGCTCATCGGCTACGTCGCCGATGTCGATGCGATGGCGGTGCGCTACCTCGCGGGCGTGACGCCCGCCGAGCTGGAGCGCGTCGTCGATGCGGCGTGGGACCCGCCGGTCACCGTCGCGGTGCGCGTGGTGAGCATCATCGACGACTGCGCCCAGCACCTCGGCGCCGCCGCCTTCCTGCGGGGCGTCCTACAGCCCGGCGACCTGCGGTAGCACCTCGGAGCCGATCCACTCGACATGCGCCAGGTCGCTCTGGTCGAGCACCTGCAGGTACACACGCTCGGCGCCGGCCTCGGCGAAGACGCCCAGCTTGTCCACGATCTCCGCGGCGGAGCCGGTGAGCCCGTTCTCGCGCAGCTCGGGCAGCTCGCGGCCGATGGTCGCGGCGCGGCGGGCGACGGTGGCCTCGTCGGGGCCGCCGCACACCACCTGCGCGGCGGACTTGATCACGGACTTCGGGTCGCGCCCTGCAGCCTCACACGCGGCGTCGACGCGCGCCCACACCGCGGCGGCCTCCTCGACGGGAACGAACGGGGTGTTGTACTCGTCGGCGAAGCGCGCGGCGAGGGCTGCGCTGCGCTTCTTGCCCGCGCCGCCCAGCACGATCGGGACGTGGGCCTGTGCGGGCTTCGGGAGGGCGGGGGAGTCGACCACCGAGAAGTGCTCACCGCTGAAGGTGTACGGCCCCTGCGACTCCCACAGTCCCGTTACGATCTGCAGGGTCTCCTCGAACCGGTCGAACCGCTCCTTCACATCGGGGAAGGGGATGGCGTACGCGGCGTGCTCCTCGGCGAACCAGCCCGCGCCGAGGCCGAGTTCCACTCGACCGCCGGACATCTCGTCGACCTGGGCCACCGAGATCGCCAACGGCCCGGGGAACCGGAAGGTCGCGGAGGTGACGAGCGTGCCGAGGCGGATCGTGGAGGTCTCCCGGCCGATGGCGCCGAGGGTGATCCACGAATCGGTGGGGCCCGGGGCGCCGTCGACGTTCATGGCGACGTAGTGGTCCGACCGGAAGAACGCGCCGAAACCGGCGGCCTCCGCGGTCCGGGCCACGGCGAGCTGATCGGCGTAGGTGGCGCCCTGCTGGGGTTCGACGAAGATGCGTAGCTCCATGCCCCCTACTCTGCCGCAACGGCCTGACAGGGGACAGGCGGGCGGGTGTTCCTCCACCTCTACCATGTGGTTTGATAAGGCTGTCCTAAATTCATGGAGAAAGGTGAAACATGGCCAGGCATGTGCGGTATCTCGCCGCGATTCTGTGCGCGGTGGGGCTGGTTGCGGGTTGTGGCAACTCCGGCTCGTCGAACGACGCCAAGGAGAACTCCACGCGGACGGTGGCGACGGTCAAGGGGGACGTGAAGATCCCGGCCGCCCCCAAGCGCGTCGTGCTCCTCAACTACAACCTCGCCGGCTACCTGTACGACCTCGGCCTGCCCGTGGTCTCCGTGGTCACCGAGTACACCGACCGCGACGTCAACACCGCCAAGCCGTACCCGGCGTGGGCGGATGATTTCGCGAAGCAGGGCACCAAGTTCATGAACTGGCCGGCCGCCGGCTACAACATCGAGGCCGTCGCGGCCGAGAAGCCCGACCTCATCGTGGGCGGCGGCCTCGGCTTCCCGTTCAAGCAGGGCAGCGACGCCTACGACAAGCTGTCCGCCATCGCGCCCACCATCCTGGTGGACAACAAGCTCGAGAGCTGGCAGCAGCAGTTCGAGTACCTGGCCAACGCCTTCGACAAGCCGCAGGTGTACACCGACGCCGTGAAGAAGTACGACGCCCGCGTCGCCGAGGTCAAGGGCAACATCACCCCGCCCCCCGGCCCCGTGGCGTACCTGTCGATGACCGCCCAGGGCAAGGCCTACGGCCTGATCGAGAACCGCGGCGTCCCTGCGGAATTCGCCAAGGTTGGCATTGAGGCCGCGCCGATCTTCGCGACCGGCAAGTTCAAGCCGTACACCGCCGGCGGCGACTCCTTCGAGATCACGCCGGAGCAGCTGCCGACCACGGTCACGCAGCCCTCGGTGTTCATCATCGGTTTCAGCGGCCAGACCTACACCGCTGATTCGCTGCGCGCGCAGCCCGTGTACGCCTCGCTGCCCGCGTTCACCGCGAACCGGGCCTTCGACCTGCCCTACTGGGTGCAGCGTCCCGATTTCGACAAGGCCATCGACACCCTCGGCGTGGTCGAGAACCTGTTCAAGAAGAAGTAGCT
>NZ_BAAAII010000004.1:214537-609050 GCF_039525985.1 Tsukamurella strandjordii
TCTGCAGGGTCGATCAGAGCCGCGGGCGACTGCGATCGAACGGCGCCTGCACGAACCGGATGGTTTCGGAGCGCTCCATCACGCGGCGCGCGTACCGGCCCTCCAAGCGGTGACCGTCGACGGTGCCGCTCAGCACGAGTGCATCGGGCCCGGCGAGCGCCGCGGACAGCCGCACCGGCTGTGACCCGGCCCCGGCGCGCACCACGAATTCGTCGCCGTCGAGACGGAGGCCCCAGGGCTCGACCGCACCGTCGGGAGTCTGGGTCACCAGGCTGTCCTGCGCCGAACCGGTGGCCGGACGGTCCGCGCTGCCGCGCAACGTGATCGCGATCGACGTCCACGCCGGTCCGCCGCCCGCGGCGCGTGCGGGTGCGCCGTCGATGCTCAGCTCGGTGGCCCGCCACACACCATCCCGCGCGTCCCGCGCCGTGTTCATCAGCTCGACGCGGTCGGCGTTCTTGGACGCCGTGACGGCGAGCAGCACGACCAGTGCGCACGTGCCCGCCGCGCGGGCCGCCACTGCTCTGCGGTTCGGCGAGCCCTGCGGCGCAGGGAAGATCGCGCGCAGCAGTGGAGCCCACGGGCGGGTGAGCAGGACGGCGATCAGCAGCAGCTCGAAGGCCAACAGCTTCACCGGGACGTCGTAGAAGACGTTGAGCAGCACGATCTGCGTGAGCGAGACCACGGCGAGCAGGGCGCCTGCGGTCCGGGTCCGGCGCGGCACCAGGAGTAGTGCGGCGGCGGTCTCGATCAGGCCGGTGATCACCGTGTACGGCGTGGACGCCGCCATGTATCCCCAGAGCATCGCGAAGGGCTCGGCATCGCCCACCGCCTGGAGCTGATAGGCGGGCAGGTTCATGTAGCCCATCTGGGCCGGAATCACCTTGGCCAGCCCGTACAGCAGCATGGCCACCACCAGGGTGACCAGAGCGATCGCCGACAGGATGCGGCTGACCCGCTGCACCCCACCGGGGTCCGCGGTTCCGGATGAGCGGAGCGCGACCGCGCCCCAGACCGCTCCGATCAGCGTGCCGCAAGCGATCCAGCCGGCGTGCATCTGCCACGCCCACGCGAGGTCGCTGCCCGTGGCCACGTCCACCGGCGCGGGCGCCGTTCCGATGATCGCGGCGCCGATCCCGGTGAGCACCGTCCACACCGGTCCGAACACCGGGGCGGCGAGGATCTGGGACAGCAGGATTCCGTCCACGAACAAGATCATCAGGCCGCCGCCGACGGTGAGCCCGACGGTGGTCGCGACCAGCCGGCGATCACTCATCGCCGAGAACTCGCACCGCCGCCTCCTGGGTCACCGTGGCGATCAGGCGTCCGTCGTGGAAGAAGTGCCCCGTCGACAGCCCGCGGCCGTCGCCGGCCACCGGGGATTCGGTCGCGAACAGGTGGAACCGGTCGAACCGGGGCCGGTCGTGGAACCACAGCGACTGGTTGAGCGTCGCGGCCACCACTCGGTCGTAGCCCCAGGACAATCCGTGGCGCGCGATGATCGAGTCCTGCACGGCGATATCGGAGGCCCAGGCCAGTGCCGCGTCGTGCAGCACCTGATCCTCGGGCATCGCGCCGTCGGTGCGCATCCACACCAGGCTCGGTCCGTCGGACTCGCCGGTCTCGCGGCGCACCCACACCGGGTCGGAGGCGAACCGCATGTCGATCGGATGCGAGGCCTCCACGAGCGCGCGCAGTTCCTTCTCCCGGCCCGCGAAGCCCTCCTGGATCCGGGGCAGCGAGGTGGGCGGCGCCGCCTCGGGCTGGGGCGCGGCATGGGCGAGCGCGCCCGCCGCACCCTCCTGATAGGCGAGCGTCATCACAGCGATCACAGTGCCGCCCTGCTCGACCGTCACCTGGCGGTTCGCGGCGGTCCGTCCGTCGCGCAGCGTCAGCACCCGGTAGGTGAGATCCTCGGTCACCGAGCCCAACTCGATGAAGTGGGTGTGCGCGGCGTGGAGCGGGAGACGGGGGTCGGGCAGGGTGCGGGCCGATGCCACGATCGCCTGCGCCAGGATCTGGCCGCCGAAGGTGTGCACCCCCACCTTCGCCGGATGCCGGCCGGTGAAGACTCCAGGCGCCTCGGTGGCCCCGAGTTCCAGCACGTCCAGGAACTGCTCGAAATCGGTGCCCGCGGGCCCCGACGATGCGGCGGAGGGCTTCGCCCGAGCCGCGATTCCGGCCACCGTGCGTCCCTCGAAGACGTCCCGGGGACTCAGCTCGAAGCCGCGCCGACGCACTCGGGAGACCGCCTGGAGCGAGACGAGCGAATCTCCGCCCAACTCCACGAAATCGTCGGCGAGCGTGACGTCCTCGGTGTCCAGGATCTCTCGGAACACTGCGAGGACCACCTCCTCGGCGGGGGTCGCGGGTAGCCGGTCGGCGGCCGGGTCCGCGCGGCCCACGGCCGGCGCCGGCAGCGCGGCGCGGTCGAGCTTGCCGGTCGGGCCCAGCGGTAGCCGGTCGAGTACCACGTACGCGGTGGGCACCATGTGATCCGGGAGCTCCGTGCCCAGGGCCGTGCGGATCGCCTCGGGATCGGGTTCGGCACCGTCGTTGCGGACGAGGTAGCCGACGAGCCGGTCCTCGTGCACCAGAACGGCGGCAGCGCGGACGCCGTGCTGCCGGGCCAGTGCGGTCTCGATCTCGCCGAGCTCCACTCGCAGGCCCCGGATCTTCACCTGGTGATCGGCGCGGCCGTGGAAGGAGAGGTTCCCGTCCGGGCGCCACGCCACTAGATCGCCGGTCCGGTACATGCGGGATCCCGGCTCCCCGAACGGGTTCGCGATGAAGGTCGAGGCGGTGAGGTCGGGGCGGTGAAGGTATCCCTGCGCCAGCGAATCGCCCGCGAGGTACAGCTCACCGAGCACGCCCACTCCCACCGGGTTGAGGCCCTCGTCGAGCACGTAGCAGGGCAGATCGGGGTCCGGCCGACCGATCGGCAGCGGGCCGGGATCGTCGGGTACGTACCGCCAGGTGACGGAGTTGATGGTGGCCTCGGTGGGCCCGTAGCAGTTGAAGAGCGCCCGCCGCCCGCGGCCCCAGCGGTCCGCGAGTTCGGGATCGAGGCGCTCGGCGCCCACCATGAAGATCACCGACGGGTCCACGGTGCAGTGGTCGGGCATCGCCGCCAGGAACGAGGGCAGCAGGTTCACCACGGTGACCCCGTGCTCCTCGATGTACTCCACCAGCTCGTCGCCGGGTAGGCGCACCGCATCGGGCGCCACCACGGAGGTGGCACCCACCATCAGCGGCCCGAGAACCTGGAGTACCGAAATGTCGAAGCTCGGCGAACCCGCCTGCAGCACGCGCTCGTCCGAGCGGAATCCCAGGACCTCGACCACGAAGGCCATGAGGTCGGGCAGGCCGCGGTGGCTCACCGCGACGCCCTTCGGCCGGCCGGTGGTGCCGGACGTGTAGATCACGTACGCCAGCGCGTCCGCAGTGAGTCCCGCCCGTGCCCGCACAGGGTCCGTCTCGTCGCCGTCGAGGTCCCACGGGTCCACCGCGAAGACCGGGACATCGCGGGGTGCGGCGGCGGTCGCCGACTCCGGGATGTCACCACAGGTCAGCACGGCCGACGGCGCGGCATCGCCGAGGAGGAACTCCAGGCGGGCCGCGGGATACGACGGGTCGAGCGGCAGGTACACCGCCCCGGCCTTGAGCACGCCGAAGATCGCCACGTACCAGGGCACATCGCGTTCGGCGAAGACGGCGACGGTGTCCTGTTGCCGCACACCCGCCTCCACCAGGCGGTGCGCCAGCCGATTCGCCGCGGCGTCGAGCTCGCCGTAGCTGAGCTGCCGGTCATTGCAGATCACCGCCGGGTGGTCCGGTCGTTCGGCCACGCGGGCGGCGAATTCTTCGAGCAACGGATGGTATTCACCGCGCGCGGCGACCTGGCCCAGCGCGAGCATCGCGGCGCGCTCGTCGGCTGGAAGGAAGCCCAGCGCGGCCACCGGGGTGTCCGGCGCCGCGACGATCTCCCGCAGTACCTCGGTGAGCCATCGGCCGTACGCCCGCACCGTCTCCTCCGCGAGCGCGTCCGGCCGGTACCCCAGCCCCAGCGTGAGTCGTTCGCCCGGAAGGACGACCACGGTGAGCGGGTAGTGGGTGGCATCGGTGATATCGACACCGGTCAGGTCCAGGCCGGGTTCCACCGGGTGCACGCTGCGGTCGGACAGCGGGAAGTTCTCCGTGACCACCATCGTGTCGAAGAGCTCGCCCACGCCGGCGGTGCGAGTGATCTCGACCAGTCCGAGGTGGTGGTGATCGGACAGGGAGAGCGCGCGCCGGTGCAGCTCCGCGATCAGCCCGGCAACGGGCTGTCCGGGCCGCAGGGGCACGCGGATCGCGATGCTCTCGCCCAATTGTCCGATCATCGTGCCGACATCCGGAACCTCCACGGACCGGCCGGATACGGGGCATCCGAAGACCACGTCGCGACGTCCGGTGAGGCGGCCCAGCAGAACTCCCCACGCCGCGTGCAGAACGCTCGTCAATGTGACGCCACGAGTGCGCGTGAGGGCGTCGATGCCGCGGGTCAGGTCGGCGTCGAGTTCGACGTGGATCCGTTCCGGCGTGGCCGATGCCGCACCCGTCGCCGCGGGAGCGAGGATCGTGGCCGATTCGATCCCGGCCAGTTCCTCGGCCCAGGCCGCGCGCGCCGCCGGGACGTCCCGCTCGGCCCGCCAGCGGTAGTACCCGGCGAGCGGCGCGGAGGCCGGCGCCTCTGGGCCGCCGTCGAGTTCGGCGTAGATCGCGAGCAGGGTGCGACCCGCGATCGGCATCGACCATCCGTCGAGCAGCGCGTGGTGATTGGTGAGAGCCAGCCGATACCGGTCCGATCCCGTGCGGCACAGCAGGAACCGGATCAACGGCGCGCACGTGGGATCGAAGCGGCGGTGCTGTTCGGCGGCGGCGATCACCGCGAACGCCGCCGACGGATCGTCCCGGTCGGTGAGGTCGACATAGGTGAAATCGAGGTCCACCTCATCGGGCACCACCTGCACCACGTCGCCGGACGCGGTGTACCCCAGACGTGTGCGCAGCGACGGTACGCGGCGCAGGAGTTCGGCCGCGGCCCGCTCCATCCGCAGCGGATCGACGGGGCCGCGCAGGTGGGTGGCGGCCTGCACCACGTAGACATCGTGCTCGTCGTCGCCGAGCAGCGTCGAGTGGAAGGCGAGGCCCACCTGGAGTGCGGTCGCGGGGAGCACGTCGACCACCGGGCCGGACGCCTCCACCAGGTCGATGTCGGTCTGATCGAGGTCCACCAGTGGAAGGTCGGACGGGGTGAGGCCGCCACCGTCGGGACCGATCCGGCGCGCGTGCTCCGCGAGGGCGGCCAGCGCGGCCTCCCAGCACTCCTGCAGCGCGCGCACGGCATCGCCGTCCAGCACCCCGCCGGCCACGGTCCACTCCACGACCAGGCCGTCGTCTCCGTCGAAGCAGTTGATCGCCAGCACCTGCTCCAGTGCCTTGGCGGCGGGGTCGAGGACGGCGAACGGAGTGTCGCCCGGGAGCGTCCACCCGTCGTCGGCGCCGGCGAACCGGCCGAGATAGTTGAACACCACATCGGGGGCCGCACCGTCGAGGTCGGCACCGGGGTCGAGATGGCGCAGGACGCCGTAGCCGATGCCGTGATCGGGAAGGGTGCGCCGAGCCTCCTTGACGCCGCGCACGAGCCGTCCGGCGGCCGCGCCGCCGGCCAGCGCATCGTCGAGGTCGGCGTCCTCGACCGGGACCGGCAACCGCACGGGGAACTCGGTGGTGAACCATCCCACGGTGCGCGCGAGATCTTCGGCGGCCCAGAGCTGCTCGCGGCCGTGTCCCTCGACGGTCACCGTGGTCGCGGCCATCGGGGCGAGCCCGGCCCGCCGCCGCCGCAACCGCAGCGCCAGTGCCAGGGCGGCCAGGAGGGCCTCTTCCACGTTCGCACGGTACGCCCGTGCCAGATCGCGCACGACCGCATCGGCGAGCGCGGATCCGACCCTCGTGCGGGTCACCGCTGCGGTGGCGACCCGATCGACGGCCGGATCCAGGGGGCGCTCACCCAGGCGCTCCGCGGCGGCGAGGGCCTCGCCCCACTGCGCGAGTTCGCCGCGGCGCGCGCCCGTCCGGCCCTCCTCGGCGAGGGCCAGCGCGTGGGCCCGCCATGGAGTGGACTCGGCACGCGGCGTGGGAGCCCGCCCTGCCGCCACGGCCCGGTGCGCGAGCGGTAGGTCGGCGAGCAGCACCCGCCAGGAGACGCCGTCCACGGCGAGGTGATGGATCACCAGAACCAGCCGGGCGGCATCATCGGGTCCGCCGGCCACGATCGCGGCACGCAGCACGACGCCGGATACCGGATCGAGATCGGCGGCGAGGCGCTCGGCCACGGATTCGACGGTGCCCGTGGTCTCCTGCAGCTCGATCGACGGGACCCGCTCGTCGACGGAGAGGGTGCGGGAGTCGATCACGCGCAGCCGCAGCGCAGGATGGGCCTCGGCGAGTGCGGTGAGCGCCTGACGCACGGTCTCGGTGGTGGCATCGTCCGGAAGCTCGGGGGCGATCCACTGGGCGTACCCGGCGATGTCCCGCAGGTCCGCGTGCGGCGCGAGCAGCGCTGCCACGATCGGCGGCGCGGGGAACTCCCCGGACGGGTCCACGACGGGCCCCGCGTCCACGGTCGCGGTCTCGGCGGCGGACGCTGCGAGGGCGGCGAAACTACTGCCGGAGAGGAAGTCACGTGGCCGGATGTCCAGGCCGCGGGCACGCAGATCGCTGCACACGGTGATGGCGCTGATGCTGTCGCCGCCCAGGCTGAAGAAGTCGTCGTCGACGCTCACCTCCGGCACCGCGAAGGCCTCCGCGACCACCGCGCACAACAGTCGCTCGCGATCGGTCCGCGGCGCGCGGCCACCCGCCTGCGCCGCGGGGGCGGGGAGTGCGGTGCGGTCCAGCTTGCCGTTGATGGTGACCGGCAGTTCGTCGAGCACCACCACCGCGCCGGGGATCATGTGATCGGGCACGACAGCGGTGAGGGCGTCGCGGACGCCGTCCGCCGTGACATCGCCCGTCACGTAGCCCACCAGGCGATCCCGCCCGCCGTCGGTGCGGATCACGGCGGCGGCGCTGGTGACGCCGGGCACGCCGGCGAGCGCGGTCTCCACCTCGGCCAGCTCGATCCGGTAGCCGCGGATCTTGACCTGGCCGTCCCCACGCCCGAGGTACTCGTAGCCCCCGGCGGCGCCGAGCCACCGCACCCGGTCGCCGGTGCGGTACATGCGCGTGCCGGGCTCGCCGAAGGGATCCGCGACGAAGCGCTCGGCTGTCGCCGCGGGCAGGTTCAGGTAGCCGCGCGCCAGATGCGGGCCTGCGAGGTACAGCTCGCCCACCTCGCCGTCCCGGACCGGTTGCAGGGCACCGTCGAGCGCGTACGCCGCGGTCCCGGGTACGGCGCGACCGATGACGGCGTGATCACCCGACACCGGAGCGGCGGTCGCATCGACGGCGGCCTCGGTGGGGCCGTACAGATTCGCGGCCGGGACGCCGCTCGCCGCGATCCGGCGCCACAGCGCGGGACCGGTGGCCTCGCCGCCCAGCACCAGCAGGGCCGGACGGTGCTCGCCGTCGAGCAGCCCGGCATCGATGAGCGGGGCCGCCATCGACGGCGTGGTGTCCACCACGTCGATGGCGTCGCGGCGGTAGGCGCTCAGGAGCGCCTCCGCGTCGCGGGCGACGTCGGTCGAGTACAGATGCAGGGTGTGCCCGCTCAGTAGCCACAGGAGTTGATCGAGCGAGGCGTCGAAGGCGAAGGAGTAGGTGTGCGCGCACTGCAGGCGCCTGTGCGCGTCGCCGTCGACCGCGATGTCCACCAGCGTCGAACGGTGGTGGCGCAGCAGGCTGGTGAGGCCGCCGACGCGGGCCGCGACGCCCTTGGGGCGGCCGGTGGAGCCCGAGGTGTGGATCACGTAGGCGAGGTGGTCCGGGTGCCGCGGCGCGGACAGTTCCGCCTCGTCCAGCGGATGTCCGGGCAGGCCGTCGAGCCGCATCCGCACCGCCGGATCGTCGAGCGCGATGGACCGGAGCCCCTCGGGCGGAGTCGATTCCGTGGTGGTGAGCGCGAGAAGCGGCGCCGAATCCGCGACCAGCTCGGCGTGCCGTGCCGCGGGGTGCGCGGGATCGAGGTATTGGTAGGCGGCGCCCGCGTCGAGGACGCCCAGCAGCGCGACCACGAGGTCGATGCCCCGCGGCAGGGCCAGGGCCACGACATCGTCGGCGCCGGCGCCCTCCGCGCGCAGCAGGCGTGCCACGCGGTGCACCCGGTCGGCGAGCCGGCCCGCCGTGAGGCTCTCGCCGTCGTGGACCAGGGCCACCGCGTCCGGATCGCGCTGCGCGAGTGCGGCGAGCGCGGCGGGAACCTCCTGCGGCGGGTGCGTGGAATCGGCTGTGCGCGAGCGCGATATCAGCGAGCCCCGCAGATCCGCGGGGAGCAGCGGGACCTCGCCGACAGAGGGAGCGGCCGGGTCGGTGAGCAGGGTGATCAGCGTGGTGACCGTGTCCAACCGGCCCTGCACCTGCTCCTGGCTCGCGGCGCGCTCGTCCACCTCGAAGCCCAGCAGGAGACCTCCGGCGACGGTCGGGATCACGCTGAGGCCGTAGTCCTCGGGTGGGCCGCCCGCCACATTGCGCATCGTTCCCTGCGAGCCCGCGAAGTCGAGCGTCAGATCGAAGGCCTTGAGGTTGATGCCGCGCCCGTGCAGCAGGGCGCCCACGGTGGGAGTGGAGAGGTCGCGGGGCAGATCCTCGCCGCGGTACCGCTGGTGGGTCCGCATGCGCCGCATGACATCCGCCACACGGGCACTCAGATCGGTGAGACGGTCACCGCCGCGCACGGTGATCCGCAGCGGCAGCACGTTCACCGCCATCGCCGGCGTCCGCAGCGCCACGCCACCGCTGCGGCACATCAGCGGCATCGCGAAGACCACATCGGATTCGCCCAGCGTGCGATGCAGGAAAGCGGCGTAGCAGGCGATGAGCGTCTCGCCCCACGTGGTGCCAGCCTCGTCGGCCGCGCGGCGGAGCGACTCGAAGGCAGCCGGGGGCAGTTCGATCCGCGCGGTCCGGGTGGTGGTCGCCGGCCCGTCGAAACCGGTCCGGTCGGGAAGTGCCGGGAGGGGTGTCAGCTCGTCCCGCCAGTACGCCCGGTCGTCGACGAGGTCCTCGCTCGCCCGGTACTCCTGGTCGGCGGCCACGTACTCGGCGAACGATCCGAAGCGCGATGCCGGCGCCTCGGCGCCGGTCGCGAGTGCCGTGTAGTGCGCGGCCACGCGGCGCGAGAGCATGGCGGCGGAATAGCCGTCGAAGACCAGGTGGTGGCCCATCTGGGTGTACCAGACCTCGGTCTCCGAGAGCACGAGGATGCGGTACGCGAACAGGTCGCGGTCGGTCATGCCCGCGCACGCCTCGGCGAGACGGGCGCGCTCCGTGGTCACGGCTCGCTCCGCCGCAGCGCGCGGATCGGCCTCGGAGCGCAGGTCCACCACCGGCGGATCGGTGACCGCATCGTCGATCCACTGGCGCGGGCCGTCAGGGGTCTCGGTGACTCGCAGCCGCAGGCTCTCCGCCTCGCGCACCGTCCGGGTGATCGCGGTGCGGAGCGCGTCCAGGTCCACCGGCCGTTCGCCCACGATCTCGAGGACGTCGCCCACCACGTAGTACGGCGAATCCGGTTCCAGTCGTTGCGCGTTCCAGATTCCGGACTGCGCCGCGGTGAGCGGGAGCAGGGTGCGGCCGGCGGGCGCCGACGAGACCGCCGGCGGCGTGGACTCGGCGAGAGTCACTTCGTTACTCCTGGAGGTGATGCGGGCGCGGGCGAACGCGGGGTCAGCGGGGGAGTGCGTCGCGGAGATCGAGCGGACGCAGGTCGGTCCAGGTCTCGGCGATGCGGTTCTGGCAGGCGTCGCGGGTATCGGGACCGAAATCCACGGTCCAGCCCGGGGGGACGTCCGCGAAGACCGGCCACAGCGAGCGCTGCTCCCGCGCGTTGATCAGCACGAGGAACTCGCCGCCCGCATCGTCGAACGGGTTCATGCGCCGGTCACCAGGCGCTGCCAATGCGCCAGTTCGGGCTGCTCGGCAAGGTCGGGGAACTCGATGTCGGCGGAGCCGGCATCGCGCCATCGCTGAATGAGGGTCATCACGCGGACCGAATCCAGGCCGCGGTCGAAAAGGTTCTCGTCATCAGCGATCTCGTGCGGCGCGCAGCGGAGCAGCTCGGCGACGTCGGCGCGCACCTGCTCGGCGGTCAGGTCAGAGGTGGACATTTCGGAACCGGACTCCTTGAGGTAATCTCCTGTGCGTTCAGATAGGTAAGCCTACACTTTCTAGGCCGTCGAACGGAAAGCGGGCGCCGGGGTCTGCCGCGCGAGCGCCGCGATATCGACCGATCGGAGTAACGCATGAAGTGGAACGATTTCGTCCTCACCGTCGCGGCGTCGTCACAGGTGTCGAAGAACCTGCTGCGCTTGGAGTTCGACGTGGACCCCGCGGCGGGCCAGGGCTATCGGCCGATCTCGCCCGGGGACGAGTCGATCGCCTTCTACTTCTCGCCCGACGGCGACGAACTGCGCACCCGGCGGTCGGAGGATCCCTCGGCACTCGGCGGATGGGAGGTCGTGGACACCGAGCGCAGCCAGGGGCACCGCAATTACACGGTGCGCCGGTACAACCCGGCGGTCGGCCGAATGGTGGTGGACATCGCCGAGCACGACCACGGTCCCGCGATGGGCTGGTTCCGCGCCGCTCGGCCGGGCTGGCGACTGCTCGCGGCCGGCCCGCGATCCTGGTACGCACCGCCCGCCGATGCCACCCGTCATGTGCTCGCCGGCGATCTCGCTGCCCTGCCCGCCCTGGCCCGGATCCTGGAGGACACCCCGCCGGAGGTGCCGGTCACGGTGCTCGCCGAGGTGCTCGATCCGAGCGATACCCGGTATCTGCCGGAACGTCCGAACACCGAGGTGATCGAGCTACTGGGGTCCGGCAACGGGACCGGCCCCAGCGGATTGGCCACCGCGCTCGACCGCGTCGAACTGCCCACCGACGCCTACCTATGGCTCGCGGGCGAGGCGGCCGATACGCGGGCGGCGAAGAAGCACGTCCGCGCGCTGGGCTGGTCGCGCGGCCGCGCCGACATCGTGGGCTACTGGCGGCACAACGCCGAGGAGTGGACCAAGCGTTTCGAGGAGCGCGGCGGCGAGCGGCTGCGGCAGGTCTTCGCCGATGCCCTGGCCGAGGGCAAGTCGCGCCAGGAGGCCACCGATATCTACGAGCGGGCGCTGGAGGCGGCCGGCCTGTAGAACGACGAGTGCCCCGGAAGCAAGGCTCCCGGGGCACTCGACTCGGGCGTCAGCCCGCGTTCTTCGCCGCCTCCTGGAGCAGCGGCACGTAGCGCTCGAGGAGCCACGGCATGTCGAGCACGTTCGGCGAGCTCACCGCGAACACCAGCGGCGGGTCGGTGAGCGGCACGTAGGCCTTCTTCTGCACCGCGGTCAGATTCGCGAAAACGGGATTGGCTTCGACCGCCTGCCGAGTGGCATCGAGGTACCACGCGACCAGGACGTCGGCGTTGTACCGCGGTACGTTCTCCCAGGCAACCGGGGCGGCGAACGTGCCCGGGGTGCTCTCGCGCAGCGGTGTCAGCGCGGGCAGTGGGGTGAATCCGAGACCGGCCAGCAGGCGCACCCGGGGGTCGGTGTCGAAGTACAGGTTCAGGCTGTCCGGACTGGTGCCGCTCGCGAACGCCACCGTCTTCCCCGCGAAGGCCGGGTTGGCCGCCCTGGCGTCCGCGACGCGCCGATCGGTCTCGTCGATCAGCTTCCTCGCCTCGGTGTCCTTGCCCAGCGCCCTGCCGACGAGGGTGGTCTGGTCCTGCCAGGACGTCTGCCAGTTCTTGCCCGGCTGCGCCACCGTCGGCGCGATCCTGGACAACTGCGCGTACTGGTCCGGCGTGAGGCCCGATTGCACCGCGAGGATCACGTCCGGCTTGAGCGCCGCGATCCGCTCGAACGGGATCGATCGACTGGTCTCGGAGAGCAACTCGGGCGTCGCCTCGCCCAGCTTGTCCTTCACCCACGGCAGGATGCCGTCGACGGTGCCGGAGTCGGACTTCATGTCCCGCATGCCCACCGGGATCACACCGAGCGCCACCGCGGCCTCGGTGCTGCCCCAGCCGAGCGTGACGACGCGCTGCGGCTTCGCCGGGATCTCCGTGCGCCCGAGCGCGGAGTCGATCGTGACGGGGAAGCCGGCGCCGCGCGGCGGGGCGCTCCCACCGGACCCGTCGTTCGAGCCGCAACCTGCCGTGACCAGCACGGCGAGCGCCGCAGTGAGGGCGAGCGCCGTGCGCACGCCTCCGGATCGGTGTGTCACTCGATGTCCCTTCTGTCTGTTTCGCGGAATTCGCCGCTCGGCAAGAATTAGGTTAGGGTAACCGTAGGTATTGGCGCCCTCGTGCTCGGCTCGGATGAGTCGCACGGTGCGGCGCTGGCAGACGGGCTACGGCTGAGGCGGCCGTTGTGTCGAGTGACACAGGCGTCACGAACGAGTGGACGTGCCCTGCACAGGTATGCCTATCCTATCTGGAGTGCTCGCAGAGCGAAGGAGTCGTATGGCACAGCAACGGGCGACGGTCGACGTGGTCGGCATCGGCGCCGGACCGTCCAATCTGGCACTCGCCGCGGCGGTCGATGAACACAACCGTGCCGGTTACCCGCCCCTGTCGATGGCCGTCCTGGAGCGCAAACCACGCTTCGGCTGGCACCCGGGCATGCTGCTCGACGGCGCCACGATGCAGATCGCCTTCCTCAAGGACCTTGCGACGCTGCGAAATCCACGCAGCCCCTTCAGCTTCCTGAGCTACCTCGAAGCGCGAGGCCGCCTCGTTGACTTCATCAACCACCAGACCTTCTTCCCCACCCGCCTGGAGTTCACCGACTACCTGGCCTGGGTATCGCAGACGGTCGACGCCGAGATCGCCTACGGCACCGACGTCACGGCGCTCGTGCGCATCGACGAGCCCGCCGCCGACGGTGCCCGCTGGATCGTCCGGTACGCCGACGCCGACGGCGCGCACGAGCTGCGGACCCGCACCGTGGTCGCCGCCACCGGCCTGCGTGAGAAGCTGCCCCAGTGGGCCACCACCGGACCGCGCCTGTTCCACAACCATCGCCTGCTCGAGCATCTCGCGGCGGCAGGGCTCGATGCGAGTGCGCCGCACCGCTTCCTCGTGGTCGGTGGCGGACAGAGCGCCGCCGAAGTGGTGCAGCACCTGCACCGCAGCTATCCCGACGCCGTGGTGGAATCGGCGTACAACTCGTACGGCTTCCAGCCCGCCGACGACAGTCCCTTCGCCAACAAGGTCTTCGATCCCGATGCGGTGGACCACTTCTACGACGCGCCCGACGACGTGCGCGCCGAGCTGATGAAGCGCCACGCGACCACCAACTACGGCTGCGTCGACCTGGAACTCATCAACGAGCTCTACGCCATCGAGTACCAGGAGAAGGTCACGGGCAACCGCCGCTTGCGGTTCCGCCCCGTCACCACGGTGTCCGATGCGGTCCCGTCCGCCGACGGCATGCGCGTGACCCTCGTCGACCGGATGACCGGCGCTCAGAGCGTCGAGGACTACACCGCTGTGGTGTGCGCCACCGGATTCCGCTCGGTCGGGGTGAGCGAGGTGCTACCCGAGTGGGGCGACGACGAGGCCCGGTTCCGCGTGGACCGCGACTACCGGCTGACCGTCGACGGTGAGCCCCTCGCCGGCCTCTACATCCAGGGCGCCACCGAGGAGACCCACGGTCTCGGTTCCACCCTGCTGTCCAACGTCGCGATCCGGGCGGGCGAGATCTTCACCGGGATCTCCGCCGACCTGCTCGCCGATTCCGCTGTCGCAATCGCCAAGGGAGCATGATGCGCGTCGTCACCTTCGGATTCCAGACCTGGGGGCACCGCACCCTCGAGGCCGTCCTCGATGCCGGCCACGAGGTGAGTCTCGCGGTGACCCACCCCGTCTCCAACAACCCGTACGAGCAGATGTGGAACGACTCGGTCGAGCAGCTCGCCACCGATCGCGGTGTGCCGGTCTTCCTCGCCAAGCGTCCCGACGCCGGGCTGCTGGAGGCGGTCACCGAGGCGCAGCCGGACATCATCGTCGCCAACAACTGGCGCACCTGGCTGCCGAAGTCGATCTACTCCCTCCCGCGGCTGGGAACCCTCAACATCCACGATTCCCTGCTGCCGAAGTACGCCGGTTTCTCCCCGCTGATCTGGGCGCTCATCAATGGCGAGACGCACGTCGGCGTCACCGCGCACCTGATGGACGAGGGACTCGATACCGGCCCGATCATCGCGCAGGAGTCCATCGCCGTCGGTCCGGCCGATCGCACCGTGGACCTGTTCCACCGCACCGTGGACCTGATCGGTCCGCTGGTGGCCCGCTCGCTGCGCGAACTGGAGGCCGGTACCGCCGTCGCCGTCCCGCAGGATCCCGCGGCCGCCACCTACTTCCACAAGCGCTCGGACGACGACAGTCGCATCGACTGGACCTGGCCGGCCGACGCCATCGAGCGCCTGATCCGTGCGCAATCCGATCCGTACCCGAACGCGCACACCGTGTTCCGGGGGGAGCGGATCGCGATCACCGCCGCCTCGGTGTCCGCCAAGCGGTACGGGGGAACCCCCGGTCGCGTCTGCGTGCCCGACGGTGACGGCATCGCCGTGGTCGCCGGACCCGACGCGTGGCGCGGCGGCAACCCCGCCGTGATCGTCGAGCGGGTCCGCACCGCCGACGGTGCCGAGCACCCCGCCGCGAAGATCCTGGGAGACAGCGGCGCCTATCTCGGCTGACCGCACGACGAAGACGCTGAAGGAACAACGACGATGCCGCACTCACTGGTGACCGGCGCCGCCTCCGGAATCGGGGCCGCGACGGCCATCCGGCTCGCCGCGCACGGCCCCGTCGCCCTGGCGGACCGGGACGCCGCCGGGCTCGCCGTCACCGCCGCTGCGGTGGCCGCCACTGGCGCAGCCGTGACCACCCATCAGCTCGATGTGGCCGACGCCGAGGCCGTGACGGCCGCCGTGGATGCCGCCGAGCGCGCGAACGGACCGATCGACGCACTGGCCCACTGTGCCGGTGTGCTGGTGGCGGGCCCGGTTCTCGATGCCACCGAGGACGATTGGCGCACCGCACTCGCGGTGAATCTCACCGGAACCGTGACCGTGCTCTCCGCGGTCACCGCACGCATGGCGCAGCGCGGGGCGGGCGCGGCCGTGGTCGTCGGCTCGAATGCGGGCAACGGCCCGCGGGTGGGGCTCGGCGTGTACGGCGCCAGCAAGGCCGCAGCGCATTCCGTGACGCTGACGCTCGCCCTGGAGCTGGCGGCCAGCGGTGTGCGGATCAACGTGGTGGCCCCCGGTTCCACGGCGACCCCGATGCAGACCGCCTTCGGTGGCGAGGCGGCCGCGACAGCGGCGGTCGCCGGGGATCTCTCACGGCACCGCCTGGGAATCCCGTTGGGCCGCATCGCCGATGCCGAGGACATCGCCGGCGCCATCGACTACCTGCTCTCGGCCGGCGCCCGGCACATCACGGCGCAGGTCCTCACCGTGGACGGAGGCGCCACCGTATGACCACCGACACCGCTCCGACGGAGTACTTCCCCGCCGATGTGGCCGCGCGGTACCGGGCCGCCGGCTACTGGACCGACGAGACCTTCGCCGATTTCCTGCCCGCAGCCGCCCGCCGGTTCGGCGACGCCGAGGCGCTGGTCGGCGAGGACCACCGTGGTGCGGCGACGCGCCTGAGCTACCGCGAACTCGACCGCGCCGCCGCCGTCGTCGCCGCGGGGCTGCGCGCCCGGGGCATCGGCTCCGGTGACCGCGTGATCCTGCAGCTCCCGAACACCGTCGAGTTCCCGGCCGTGCTGTTCGGCCTGTTCCGCATCGGCGCCGTTCCCGTCTTCGCGCTGCCCGCGCACCGCCGCAGCGAGCTCGTGCACTTCGCCCGGACCTCCGGTGCCCGCGCGCTGATCACGGCGGCGACCATCGCCCGGTTCGATCACCGCGCGCTCGGCGCCGAGGTGGCGGCCGAACTCGGCGACGGCCGCTTCGAGGTACTCGTCGTCGACGACGAACCCTTCGCCGAACCCGTCACCGGCGACGCGGACGGGACACCCGCCACCGTCGACCCCGCCGCGCTGGCCTTCCTCCAGCTCTCCGGCGGCACCACCGGCGTCCCGAAGCTGATCCCGCGCACCCACGCCGACTACCTCTACTCCGTGCGCGAGTCCGCGAAGATCTGCGGGCTGGGGCCCGGCACCCGTTTCCTCGTGGTGCTGCCCGTGGCGCACAACTTCCCGATGAGCTCGCCCGGCATCCTCGGCGTGCTGTGGGCCGGCGGCACCGTGGTGCTGGGCACCGACCCCGCCCCGCACCGCGCGCTGCCGCTGATCGAGGCCGAGCGGATCACCATGACCTCCCTCGTGCCGCCCGTCGCGATGCTGTGGCTGCAGGCCAGGCCCGGCACCGACGCCGACCTGAGCACGCTGGAGGTGCTGCAGGTGGGCGGCGCGAAGTTCCCCGTGGAGGCGGCGCGGCGCGTGCAACCCGAACTGGGCTGCCGCCTGCAGCAGGTCTTCGGCATGGCGGAGGGCCTGGTCAACTACACCCGCGACGACGACCCGGAGGACCTGGTGCTCGGCACCCAGGGCCGCCCGATCTCGCCGGACGACGAGGTCCGCGTGGTCGACGACGAGGGCGCCCCGGTGCCCGACGGCGAGCCCGGCCACCTGCTGACCCGTGGCCCGTACACGATCCGCGGATACCTGGGCGGCGTGGACGCCGCCTCGTTCGACGACGAGGGCTTCTACCGCACGGGAGACATCGTCCGCCGCCTGCCGAGCGGGCACCTGGTGGTCGAGGGCCGGGCGAAGGACCAGATCAACCGCGGCGGCGAGAAGATCGCCGCCGAGGAGGTGGAGAACCATCTCGTGGCCCACCTCGCCGTGATCGACGCCGCCGTGGTGGCCGTGGCCGACGACTTCCTGGGCGAGCGCACCTGCGCGGTGATCCTCACCGCTCCCGGCGACGACCGCCCCACCGCGCCCCAGCTGAAGAAGTTCGTCCGCGAGCGCGGCGTCGCCGAGTACAAGGTGCCCGACCGGATCGAGTTCGTCGACGCGTTCCCCACCACCGGCGTCGGCAAGATCAGCCGCCGCGAACTGCGCCGCGCGCTCGCCGACCTCGTCGCCGCGCGCACCGATACCGAGGAGAAGAGATGAGCCTGCCCAAGACGGTGACCTACGACCTGCCCGAGGTCGACTGCGCCGACACCGTGGACTGGACCGTCGACCCCGCCCGCGCGGTACTGCTGGTCCACGACATGCAGGAGCACTTCGTGCGGCCCTTCGAACGCGATCAGGAGCCGCTCGCCACCGTCGTCCCCAACATCGCAGCACTGCTCAGTGCGGCCCGCGCCGCCGGTGCGCCCGTGGTGTACACGGCGCAGCCGGGCGATCAGGACCCCGAGGAGCGGGCCCTGCTCACCGATTTCTGGGGCCCGGGCCTGGCGCCGGAGAACGAGGCGATCATCGACGAACTGGCCCCCGCAGACGGCGATGTGCTGCTCACCAAGTGGCGCTACAGCGCCTTCGCCAAGTCTGATCTGGCCGAACGGATGCGCGCCTGGGGCCGCGATCAGCTGGTGATCGCGGGCATCTACGCCCACATCGGGATCATGACCACCGCGCTGGACGCCTTCATGCGCGACATCCAGCCCTACGTGGTCCGGGACGCCGTCGCCGACTTCTCCGCCGACGAACATGCGCGGGCACTGCAGTACGTGGCCGGTCGATGCGGCAGAGTGGAGACCACGGACAGCGTGCGAGAGGCACTTCGATGACCGATAGGACCGCAGACGGTGCGCGGCCCCACTTCGTGTTCGCCACCGGCGGCACGGAGCGGGTGGGCACCGGCGTGGCCGCGGAGTACACCGATCCCCGGGTCGCCGCGGAGGCGCTGCGCAGTGGGATCGGCCGCGGATCGGGTGCCGTGGTCGGGGCCCTGCCCTTCGACCTGGCCGCACCGGCCGCGCTCACGGTCCCCGAGGCCTTCACCACCCGGCACGCCGCCGATCTCCCGTCGGCACGGGACCTGCCGGAGCTGCCGGCGCTCACCCAGCTGACCGAGATCCCCGCACCCGACGAGCACATCGCACGCGTGCGTCGCGGAGTGGACCTGATCCGCCGGGGGGAGCTGCAGAAGGTGGTGTTGGCCCGCGCGGTCGATTTCGCCGCGGCCGAGCCCATCGACCCGCTGACCATGGCCGAGGTGCTCCGCTCGCGTGACGCCAACGGCAACGGCTTCGCCGTCGACCTCACCCCGGCCGGGCCCCGTTTCACGGGCCGCTGGCTGGTGGGCTCCACGCCGGAGATCCTGGTGCGCCGCGACGGCGACCGCGTCTCCTGCCACCCGTTCGCGGGCACCGCCACCGAACCCGACGGCCTCCTGGAATCGCCGAAGGACCGCGAGGAGCACGCGTACGTGGTCGACGAGATCGCCGCCGCGCTCGGTCCGCTGTGCACCGCGCTCGATGTGCCCGCGGCACCGTCGGTGAGCCGCGCCGGGCCGGTGTGGCACCTCGGCACGATGATCGTGGGGCGGCTGAAGGACCCGTCGACCACCGCGCTCGACCTCGCGCTGGCACTGCATCCCACCCCCGCGGTGTGCGGTTTCCCCCGCCTCGCCGCCGCCCGCACCATCGCCGATCTGGAGGGTGACCGGGGCTTCTACGCCGGCGCCGTGGGATACACCACCGCGGACGGCGACGGACACTGGCGCGTGACCATCCGCAGCGCGGAACTCGACCCCACCCGGACCCGCCTGCGGGCCACCGCCGGGGGAGGCATCGTGGCCGCCTCCGATCCCGATGCCGAGCTCGACGAGACCCGCAATAAGCTGCGCACCGTACTCGGGCCGTTCCGGCTCACCGCCGCCGCGCACTGACGGCGGCCTCGCCGCGATGCCGGCGACAGCAAGGAAGGACCACATGGCGGACTGGGCCGATTCGCGGCTACCCGTGTTCTTGGAGGCGCCGCCCGATCCACCCGCACCCGACCCGATCCAGGTCGACGAGCACACCACGCCGCGACAGCTGGTGCTGCGCACCATGTTCGGCAACCCCTCGCGCACGCTGCCGGGATCCGCGCTGATCATCGGTCACCAGGTGGGCGAGGCGCTCGTTCCGGTGGTGATGGGGCTGGCGATCGACCGCGGCATCGCCACCGGCGACTGGCCGGCCACGGTGCGCTGGGTGCTGGTGCTCGCCGCCGTCTTCGCCTTCCTGTCGTTCAGCTTCCGGTTCGGTTCCCGGATCGGCTTCCTCGGCATGCAGACGGTGCAGCACCGGCTGCGCACCCAGGTCACCGACCGCATCATCGATCCCCGCGGACTGTCCGGCGGGCACACCCCCGGTGTCCTGCTGTCCATCGCGACCGCCGATGTGCAACGGCTCGCCATGACCATCGCGCTGACCCTGTACCCGGTGGGGGAACTCGCCGCGATCGTCTTCTGCGGCGTCGTGCTGCTGTCGATCTCGTGGCCGCTCGGCCTGCTCGTGCTGCTCGGGGCACCCGCGATGCTGTGGTGCCTCGATAAGGCCGGCAACACCCTGCGGGCCCGCAGCGAGGCGGAACAACGCGAGGCGGGCGAGGCCGCCGGCGCCGCCGCCGATCTGGTCGCGGGATTCCGCGTGATCAAGGGCGTGCACGCCGAACCCGAGGCGGATCGGCGCTACCGCTCCGCGAGCGGCCGGGCCCTGGCCGCCGTGATCCGCGCCCGCCGCTCCCAGGGCGCCTACGTGGGCGCGATGGAAGCGGTGTCCGCGGTGTTCATCGTGCTGGTGGGCGTGCTCGCCGGAATCGAGGCCGTCAACGGCGCACTCACCGTGGGGCAACTGATCACGGTGGTCGGCGTGACCCAGGTGGCGATGGGACCGCTCAGTCAGCTCGGCAGCAACTTCGGCAAGTTCTGGGTGGCCGGACACGCCTCCGCGAAGCGCGTGCTCATGGTGCTGCAGGCTCCCTACGTGCGCGAGGAGGGCACCGGCACCGCGCCGCACGGCGACCCGACCCCGGTGCGGCTCACCGGAGTCCGCTCCGGAACCGGCACCGTCGACCTCGAGTTCCCCGGCCGTGGCACGACCGCGGTCGTCTGTGACGCCGACACCGCCGCCGACGCCACCGCGCTGCTCTCCCGGGCGCGTGCGGCCGGCGGCGCCGCGGCGCACGCCGGTGACACCGACCTGTACTCGCTCACCGAGAACGCGGCACTGGCTGCGGTGCGCGTGGCACCGCACACCTCCACGTTGTTCGAGGGCACCGTCGCCGAGAACGTGGCCGTGGCCGCGGACGGGGCGGACGACCGGGTGGCCGCCGCGCTCCTCGCCGCCGCATGCGACGACGTCATCGAGGTATTGCCCCAGGGCTTGCAGACCTCCGTCGGCGAAGCCGGACGACTGCTGTCCGGGGGCCAGCGCCAGCGGGTCTCCCTGGCCCGCGCCCTCGCCGCCGACACCGCCACCCTGGTGCTCGTCGATCCCACCAGCGCAGTCGATTCGGTCACCGAGGCCACCATCGCCGAGCGGCTCGGCGGCCTGCGTGCCGACCGCGCCACGGTGATCTTCACCCACTCCCCGGCACTCATCGCCGCCGCCGATACGGTGCTCACCGTGTCCGGTGCGGAGGTGACCGTGGCCGCGCGCGGCGCGGCGGACCCGATCGAGGTGATCCGATGACCACCACCGGCGAATCCACCGCCCCCGGACTGCTTCCCGTCGCCGACGGGCGCACCACCTTCTCCTTCGCGCGGGGACTGCTGCGTGGACGCGGGGGCGCCCTGGCCGGGGTGATCGTGATCCTGCTGCTCGGCGCCGCCCTCGGCCTCGTGGCGCCCTGGGGCTTCGGGGCGATGGTGGACAACGCGATCAACCGCGGCGAGGTGGCCGATGTGGTGCGGATCGGCGCCGTGATGGCGGTGGCCACGATCGCGGGTGCCGCGCTCACCGGCGTGGGGATCGCGGCCTCGGCACAGCTGTTCGAGACGGCCCTCGCCAGGCTCCGTGAGCGGATGCTCGGCGCCGCACTCCGACTGCCGCAGGAACGTGTGGAGGCGGCCGGTTCCGGCGATCTGGTCTCGCGCGCCACCGACGATGTCGTGGTGGTCAGCGAGGCCATCTCACGCGGGGTGCCGGCCCTGTCCCGGTCGGGATTCACCGTGGCCGTCACCATGTTCGGGCTGGCCGCCGTGGACTGGCGCTTCCTCGTGGTGGTCGTCGCCGTGCTCCCGGTGTACTGGGCCGGCGTGCGGATGTACCTGCGCACCGCGCCGCCCGTGTACCGGGCCGAGCGGGCCGCGATGGCCGAGCGGGCGCACCACGTGCTCGGGTCGATCCGGGGCCTGCAGACCGTGCACGCCTACGCGCTGGAACAGCAGGCCTCCGACCGGATCGCTCGCGGATCCTGGGGCGTGGTGCGCTGGTCGATGCGTGCCCGGATCGTGCAGAACCGGCTGTTCGGCCGCGTGAACCTCGCCGAATTCGTGGGCATGGCCACCATCGTGCTCGTCGGCTTCTACCTGGTGCAGGCCGATGCCGTGACGGTGGGCGCGGTCACCACCGCGATGCTGCTGTTCCTGCGCCTGTTCGGCCCGATCGGCGCACTGCTGCTGGTGATGGACGACATCCAATCGGCCGCGGCCTCCCTGGCCCGGATCGTGGGCGTCATCGACCTCGCAGAGACGGGCGAGCAGCGTCCGGCGGCCACCGCGGACGCGGCGCCCGGCGCCCCCGAATTGAGCGTCGAGCGGGTCGGCTTCCGCTACGCGGGCCATGACCGGCGCGTGCTCGACGATGTGACCGTGGTGATCCGCCCGGGCGAGACGGTGGCCGTGGTCGGTACTTCCGGCGCCGGCAAGTCCACGCTCGCCGCGCTCCTCGCCGGGGTGCACACCCCGGAATCGGGGACGGTGCGAGTCGGTTCGACCCCGGTCGGCGATCTGCCCGAGGGCGCCGCACCCGTGCTGCTCACACAGGACGTGCACGTCTTCGCCGGCACCCTGATCGACGACCTCCGCCTCGTGGCACCCGAGGCCGGCGAGGAGCAGGTCCGCGCCGCCCTCGAGCGGGTGGGCGCCTGGGATTGGGTGTCCCGCTTGGATTCCGGGCTCGATACGGTGGTCGGTGCCGCAGGGCACGCGCTCACGCCGATGCGTGAGCAGCAGCTCGCACTCGCGCGGATCGTGCTGCTCGATCCGCCGGCGGTGATCCTCGACGAGGCCACCGCCGACGCCGACAGCTCCGAGGCCGATGTCCTGGAGGACGCGGCGCAGGCGGCGCTACGGGGCCGTACCGCATTGGTCGTGGCCCACCGGCTCAGTCAGGCCGCGCGCGCCGACCGGATCCTCGTGATGGAATCCGGCAGGATCGTCGAGGAGGGCACCCACGATGCGCTCCGCTCGGCCGGTGGCCGGTACTCGCAGCTCTGGGCGGCGTGGACCCGGCACCGATGACCGTGCGACGGTGCGCCGAGCGGGGCTGAGCGCCGCCGCGTGACGAGTCAGGCGCCGTGGAAGGCGCGGTGGATCGCGGAGCCGTAGAACTCACCGATCCGGTCCGAATCGCCGCGCCATTCGGGTCCGGCGTCGTCCGGACGGTCCGCCAGCATGGTGCGCACCGCCGCCTCGCACGCGGAGACGAACAGCTCCATCAGCATCGGCAGCTTCCGGTCCAGGTCCTGCATGTCCCACCAGCGGATCAGCGCCGGACGGATCCAGTCCTCGGCCTGCTTCGCGAGCGTCGTACGGGCGCCCTGCACGCGGTGCACCACCTCGGGGTCGGTGATGCCGGAGAACAGCAGCTGCCAGGTGTCGGCGCGCTCGTTGACCGCGGCCAGCAGGCCCTGGACGCCGATGATGAAGGCCCGCTCCGGGTCTTCGCCGTGCGCGTTGTGCAGCGAGGTGAGCACGTAGGTCATCATCTTCTCGGTCTCGCGGTCGAGCAGCTCGGTGATGAGCGCGACACGATCCGGGAAGCAGGAGTAGATCACCGGGCGGGTCACCTGCAGCCGATCGGCGACGGTGCCGATCGTCACGGCCGCCAGGCCGTCGCGCGCGGCGATCTCCAGCGCGGCGTCCAACACCTGGGGACGACGGCGCTCGGGGCCGAGGTGCTCGGCGCGGCGGCGGGATCCGGTGGTGGTAGACATCAGGGTCACTTTACTCGTCGCGCGGGTCGCCCCGCGTTCACGCGCCGTTCACCGATCCGACGGACACCGACCGTAGCGTTCCGCGCGTGATGGATCTGGACCTGCCCGTGGGCATCGACCTCAGTGCCGTGAGCGGCCGCGACGCGCTGCAGAAGATCGTCGACCTGCGCGCCACCGACGGCTTCACCGTCAACGACGACGATGACGACGATCCGGTGCTCCTGACGCCGGAGCGGCACGTGGTGGACACCTGGCGCGAGGGCTACCCGTACTCCGAGCGGATGCGCCGTTCCGACTACGAGCGCGAGAAGCGGCTGCTGCAGATCGAACTGCTCAAGCTGCAGCGCTGGGTCAAGGACACCGGCCAGCGCCTCGTGATCGTCTTCGAGGGCCGCGACGCCGCCGGTAAGGGCGGCACCATCAAGCGCTTCATGGAGCACATGAACCCCCGTGGCGCGCGTGTGGTGGCCCTGGTCAAGCCCACCGACCGCGAGGCCGGCGAGTGGTACTTCCAGCGCTACATCGACCATTTCCCCACCAACGGCGAGATCGTGCTGTTCGACCGGTCCTGGTACAACCGCGGCGGCGTCGAGCGGGTCATGGGCTTCTGCTCCGATGAGCAGCACGAGCGCTGGGAGCACCAGGTCCCGCTGTTCGAGCGGATGCTCATCGAGGACGGCATCGACCTCACCAAGTTCTGGTTCTCGGTGACCCAGCTGGAACAGCGCACCCGCTTCGCCATCCGGCAGATCGACCCGGTGCGACAGTGGAAGCTCTCGCCGATGGACCTCGCGAGCCTGGACAAGTGGGACGACTACACCGCGGCCAAGGAAGAGGTCTTCAACGCGACCGACACCGATCAGGCGCCGTGGACCGTGGTCAAGAGCAACGACAAGAAGCGCGCCCGGCTCAACGCGATGCGCTTCATCCTCAACAAGTTCGAGTACGACAACAAGGACCACGAGGTCGTCGGCGCGACCGACCCGCTGATCGTGGGCCGCGGCAAGGATCTGATCAGCGACTGATCGGGGGCACGGGCAGTAGTTGAGCGAGCTGGATGGGTTCGTCCAGTACGTTGGCTTCCGTGCGTTCCTTCACGGCCTTCCTGCTGGTGCTGGTGGCGATCCTCGCCACCTTCGTGGCGGTGCCCGCGAACTGGGCCAAGCGCGAGGTGCTCGACCGCGACCGGTTCACCGCACTCATGGAGCCCCTGGGCCGCGATCGCGGCGTGCAGGACGCGATGGCGCAGGAGATCTCCGAGCAGGTGCAACGCCTGCTGACCGAGCAGGGTGACGCCCGGCCGCCGCTGGACTCGATCACCCCGTACGTCACGAACTACACCCGCAGCCCGCAGTTCCCCGGCGCTTTCACCCAGGCCGTGGGCCAGGTGCACACCTGGCTGCTGGTGGAGCCCACTGCTGATCAGCGGATGCGCGGCGCCACCACCGCGGAGATCGACCTCGCGCCGATGATCCGCGATGTGGCCGCGGCGAACGGCGTCAAAGTGGCCGTGCCCGAGAAGGTGACGATCGACCTGTCCGGCACGGGCGCTAACCGGGACCTGTTCCGGGCCGGGCGGTACGCGTCCGTCGCCGACACGATCCGGCAGGCGGCGTGGATCGCGCCGCTCACCGCCGTGGTCGCCGGATTGCTCGCGCTACTGGCCGCGCACCGTCGGGGATTCCTGATCTTCTACCTGGGGCTCGGTATCGCCGTCGCCGCCGGTGTCACGTGGTTGCTGGGCGTTGCGGCACCGTCGTACCTGTCCGGGCAGGGCGCCGCGGGCGGCCTGAGCCCCGCCGTCTTCGACGCGGCGATCGCCCAGGTGGACCGCAGCATGCGCCCCTGGATCCTCACCGAGGCCGTGGTCGGCGGCGCGCTCGCCGCCGTGGGACTGGTGCTCGGCGGACTGGGGGCCTTCGCCGCCCGGCGGGCGGATCGGCGGGACTGGTGACCTCACCGGCCCGTCGCCCGACGGTCGCGACCCTGACCTACAAGGACGGGACCACCAACCCCGTCCGCATCTTCCGCGGCCCGGACCCGAAGGCCCCGTGCCTGATGATCTGGCCGGGTGTGAACGTGCCCGCGGGGTACTTCGACGATCTCGGCCGCGCTCTGGTCGACGCCGGGTACAACGCGGTGGTCGCCGAGCTGCGGGGACAGGGCGATTCGCGGCCGCGCGGGGCGAGTGGCGCGCACGGCTTTCAGGACGTGGTGGTCGAGGACTATCCGGCCGTCTCGGCTCTGGTCAAACAGAAGTTCCCGGATGCGAAGCGGATCCTGGTGGGGCACAGCCTCGGTGGGCTGATGGGTGTGATGTACGCGGCGCGGGCCCGGCGGAACCTGGCCGGGGTGATCCTGATCGCCTGCGGCACGGGCTATTACAAGCTCGACGGGCTGTCGGGCACCGCGCGGCGGATCGGCACCTCGGTCGCCGCCAAGGCCGCAGCCCGACGGGGCCACTGGTCCGGTCCGGACGGGCTCGGCGAGGTACCGAAGGGCATCGTCCGCGACTTCGATCACCTGGTGCAGACCGGCGACTTCAACGTCGAGGGAGCGGATGTCGACTACGAGGCCCGGCTCGCCGGTACCCGCACGCCGGTATTGACTCTCGCCATCGCGGGGGACGATCTGGTGAGCGATCGGCAGTCCCGCTACGTGGGGGAGAAGTTCCCCGCGGAATCGGTGACGCACGAGCGCATATCGGAGCGGCTCGGCCACAATCAGTGGATCGTGGAGCCCGGCAAGGTGGTTCCCGTGCTGGACCACTGGGTCCTCGCGAACACCTAGGCGTGCGGCCTAGCCAGCGAGACCGGTCACCAGCACCGGGTTGTAGGCGGGGGAGAGCCACTTCAGGAGTGCGATCATGCCCTCGCGGCTGATCGCCACGCAGCCCAGGGTGGGATTGCCGTCGGTCACGTGCAGGAACATCGCGCCGCCCTTGCCGGGGGTGTGGGTCGGGTTGTTGTCGAAGTGCACGGCGTAGTCGTACACCGGGCCCATGTCGTAGAGGTTCTCGCTCTCCGGTCCGGGGCTCGCGGCCTGGGTGACCATGCGGTCGTAGGTCGGCGAGTTCACATTGCCGTCCCACCAGTGCTGATTCGTCACCTTGGTGTACGGCAGGGTGGTGCCCGGGTTGTCCTGGCGGCCGAAGGCGAGGTCGAGGCGGAAGACGCCGAACGGGGTGCGCGGCACCCCGTCCTTGCCCTCGCCGATGCCCTGCTGCCCCACCTTGCCCGGCACCGGTCCGTACACCCGTGTCCAGCCCTGCTCGAGCTTCGCCCAGGCCGAAACCTGCACCTCCGTCGAGCTGAACGACGGTGCCGCCACGGTGATGACCTCTTGCGTCCCGGGCACTCCCGCCACCGCCGCATCGAGCAGGGCCGCGTCCGGCTCCGCGGCGGCGGCCTGCGGAACGACCAGCGATGAGGCCACGACGGACGCGGGCAGGCCCACAGCTAGTCCCATGAGAAACTTCCGCCTCCTGAGCAACATGCGTCACAGTATGGCATGGAGTGCGTCCCCGCGGGAGGCACACGTACCGTCGATGCCGTGACTACTGCCAGGGACCTGTGGCTGCTCGTGGCGCGCGTCAGCGTCGGCGTGATGTTCTTCATCAGTGGATGGGGCAAGGCCGCGAACCCCGACAAGTTCGCCGCGGACTTCGCCGGGTGGGGCATCCCCGAGCCGGGGCTGGCTTCCACCGCGACCGCGTGGGCCGAACGGATCCTCGGCGCCCTGCTAGTGCTGGGGCTGCTGACCCGCGTCGCCGCAGCCGGCCTCGCCGTCACGATGCTGGGCGCGATCTTCTACTCGGTGTGGCCCGCCGCGATGTCGGCGGCGACCACGCCGACCGGCTTCCTGAGCACCTTCTTCTACAGCTCCGAGTGGCTGCTCCTGCTCGTACTGCTCGCCCTCGCCGGTGCCGGACCCGGCCGCTTCGCCCTCGACGAGCCGCTCGGTATCGAGGCCCGGTTTCAGCGCAGGTGACGCTCCACCCGCTCGACCTTCTCCGTCAGCTGGCCGGTGAAACCGGGACGGACATCGGCCTTGATCACCAACGACACCCGCGGCGCGGTCTCGGCGAGCCGATCGACGCAGGCCTTGATCACCGCCATCACCTCGTCCCACTCGCCCTCGATGTTGGTGAACATGGCATTGGTCTCGTTCGGCAGGCCCGAGGCGCGCACGATGGCCACCGCCTCCGCGACGGCCGCGGCCACGCCACCGTCGTCCCCGGCGGGACCGCCCATCGGACTGATCGAGAAGGCGGCGATCATGAGAGCTCCTTCAGCAGGAATTCGTAGGCCAGGGCCGCCATGAACGCGGCCTGCTTGTTATCGGCCGCGCCGCCGTGGCCGCCCTCGATGTTCTCGTAGTAGTTCACATCGAGGCCGCGCTCGCGCAGCGCGGCGATGAACTTGCGGGCGTGCCCGGGGTGCACGCGGTCGTCCCGGGTCGACGTGGTGACCAGCAGGGCCGGCCGGTACCCGGCGGCATCGTCGGGAAGGTTCTGGTACGGCGAGTAGTCGGCGATGAACTTCCACTGCTCCGGATCGTCGGGATCGCCGTACTCGGCCATCCACGACGCGCCCGCCAGCAGCAGGTGGAACCGCTTCATATCGAGCAGCGGCACCTGACAGACGATGGCGCCGAACAACTCCGGGTACATCGTGTACATCACGCCCATCAGCAGGCCGCCGTTGCTGCCGCCCATCGCGCCGAGCTGGTCGCGGGTGGTGATGCCGCGCTCGACCAGATCGCGGGCCACCGCCGAGAAGTCCTCGTAGCAGCGCATCCGGTTCTCCTTGAGCGCCGAGGTGTGCCACGTGGGCCCGTACTCGCCGCCGCCGCGGATGTTCGCCCGCACGTACACTCCACCGCGCTCGATCCACGACCGGCCCGCGCCCGCGAAATAGCCCGGGGTGAGCGAGATCTCGAAACCGCCGTAGCCGTAGAGCAGGGTCGGCTGCGGGCCCGCGGCGGGCTTGCGCACCACGAAGTACGGGATCTGCGTACCGTCTGCGCTGGTCGCGAAGAACTGTTCGGCGACCACCCCGTCGGCGTCGTACATCGCCGGCGTGGACTTGAGCGGTTCGACGGTGCCGCCCGCCTCGCCGTACAGCAGGCTCGGCGGCAGCGTGAACGAGCTGGCGGACAGGAAGATCTCGTCGGATTCGCGGGGATCGGTGCCGGCCACGCCGATCTCGGCCAGCGGCGGCAGCCCGGCGGTGGTCACCTCGGACCAGTCCTTCGGGTCGAGGGTGCGCAGTTCCGAGCGCACATCGTGCAGCGTGGCCAGCAGCAGGTACGACTTGGTCCAGGCGTAGCCCTGCAGGCTGGTGTGCGCGTCCGGGGCGAAGATCGTGGTGAACTCCCGCCCGCCCGCGCGGTAGGCGGCGAAGTCGAAGGCCACCAGCGCACCCGGGGCCACCGTTCCCGAGGGCAATTCCCACGGCGACTTGGGGGAGACCAGCAGCAGGTCGTGGTGGACGTCCGCCTCGGCGTCGGTGGGCACGTCGATCAGTTCCAGCGCCCCGGACTCGGGATCGAGCAGGTACTCCTCGTGGTTGTAGAAGTCGGTGCTGCGGCCCACGAAGTGCCGCTCGTACCCGGGGGTGTCGTCGTACACCGCGCCCACCGAGACATCGGTCTTCTCGCCCTCGTAGACCGTGACGGCCTCGGCCAGCGGGGTGCCGCGCCGCCAACGCTTCACGATCCGCGGGTACCCCGAATCGGTGAGCGCGCCCGGTCCGAAGTCGGTGCCCACGTACACCGCGTCGGCGTCGATCCAGGAGATGCGGCTCTTCGCCTCCTCCAGTGCGAAGCCGTCGTCGACGAAGGCGCGGCGGGAGATCGAGAACTCGCGGACCACGGTGGCGTCGGCGCGCCGCGCGACAGCGAGATCAGGGCGCGGTCCCAGGGCTCACCGTCGGGGGAGGCGCCCCGCAGCACGGCCGCGCCGCCCCACACCCAGTTCTCGCCGTCCCGCTCTCGCAGCTCATCGAGGTCGATCACCACATCCCACTCGGGGGAGTCGGTGCGGTACGAGGCGAGCGTGGTGCGCCGCCACAGGCCGTACGGGTGCTCGCCGTCGATCCAGTAGTTCCACAGCCACTCGCCGCGGCGCCGCACCGACGGGATCCGCTCGTCCGAGTCCAGGATCTGCAGTACTTCGGACTCGATCGTTTCGAAGCGCTCCCCGGCCAGCCGCGCCGCCGATTCGGCGTTGCGTTCGCGCGCCCAATCGAGCGACGTGTCGGATTCCACTTCTTCGAGCCACAGGTACGGGTCCATGATCTCCACACTAGGACTAGGCTGAATTCCGTGGCTGATCACTTTGACACTGTTGTACTCGGCGCCGGCCCAGGAGGCTACGTCGCCGCAATTCGCGCCGCCCAACTCGGGCAGAAGGTCGCGGTCATCGAGGAGAAGTACTGGGGCGGTGTGTGCCTGAACGTGGGCTGCATCCCGTCGAAGGCTCTCCTGAAGAACGCCGAGCTCGCGCACACCTTCACGCACAAGGCGCAGCTGTTCGGCATCTCGGGCGATGTCTCGTTCGACTTCGGTGCGGCGTTCGACCGCAGCCGCAAGGTGAGCGAGGGCATCGTCAAGGGCGTTCACTTCCTGATGAAGAAGAACAAGATCACCGAGATCAACGGCTACGGCACCTTCGTGGACGCCAAGACCATCCAGGTCGGCGACCAGACGGTGACGGGCGAGAACATCATCATCGACACCGGTTCCACGGTGCGCCTGCTGCCCGGCGTCACGCTGTCCGACAACGTGGTGACCTACGAGGAGCAGATCCTCACACGCGAGCTGCCCGCGTCGATCGCCATCGTGGGCGCCGGCGCCATCGGCATGGAGTTCGCGTACGTCCTCAAGAACTACGGCGTGGACGTCACCATCATCGAGTTCCTGGACCGCGCGCTGCCCAACGAGGACGCCGACGTCTCCAAGGAGATCGCCAAGCAGTACAAGAAGCTGGGCGTGAACATCCTCACCTCCACCAAGGTCGAGTCGGTCGACGATCAGGGCTCGCAGGTGGTCGTGAAGTACACCGGCCCCAAGGGCCCGGGCGAGATCACCGTCTCCAAGGTGCTCATGAGCATCGGCTTCGCCCCGCGCGTCGAGGGCTTCGGCCTGGAGAAGACGGGCGTGGCCCTCACCGAGCGCGGCGCCATCGCCATCGACGACTACATGCGCACCAACGTGCCCGGCGTGTACGCCATCGGCGACGTCACCGCGAAGCTGCAGCTCGCCCACGTCGCCGAGGCGCAGGGCGTGGTGGCCGCGGAGACCATCGCGGGCGCCGAGACCCAGGCGCTGGGCGACTACCGCATGATGCCGCGCGCCACCTTCTGCCAGCCGCAGGTCGCCTCGTTCGGCCTCACCGAGCAGCAGGCGAAGGACGAGGGCTACGACGTCAAGACCGCCACGTTCCCCTACTCGGCGAACGGCAAGGCCCAGGGCCTCGGCGAGCCCGTCGGCTTCGTCAAGCTGGTCTCCGACGCCAAGTACGGCGAGCTGCTCGGCGGGCACCTCATCGGCCCCGACGTCTCCGAGCTGCTGCCCGAGCTCACCCTCGCGCAGAAGTGGGACCTCACGGTCAACGAGCTCGCCCGCAACGTGCACACCCACCCGACGCTGTCGGAGGCGCTGCAGGAGTCGATCCACGGCCTCGCCGGCCACATGATCAACCTCTAGGACCATCCGTTCCAGGCGGCCCGGTACCGATCTCGACGGTGCCGGGCCGTTCCCGTTCAGCCGCTCGTCTCACCCAGGAGGAGACCGATGTTCCACGCCACCCCCGGAAAGCTTCCCGCCGCCGATGCCCGCGAGCTCGCCGGGATCGCACTCCCGCCCGGCCGGCTCGTGACCGCCGAGGAGGGCGACGGCGGCCCCGTCGCCTGGATCAGCAACGCCCTCCTGCCGACCGATGAGATCGACGAGCTGATCCGCGACCTGGCCGCCGTCTTCGACAAGACGGGGCTGTGGCCCTTGCGCGCCAACGGACTCGACGACGGCGACCTCGCGCGCCCCTGGTTCGACGGTGAGCTCGACGGCAAATCGGCCGGCTCCGCGATCCCGCAGGACGCCCTCACGGTGCTCACCCGCGGCGATGCCGAGTTCGCCGCCGAGTACCCCGACACCCAGCTGTCGGTGCCCCGGGTCACGGCGCTCGCGACCGCGCAGTCCGGCCCGGATCCCGTTGCGGGAGAGCTGGCGACCGGTGGCGACGGCGGCCTGCTGCTGGTGCCCGTGGTGCGGCCCGCCGACGCCCCGGAGGTGCTCGGCTGGTGGGGCGCCACCAACATCGACTACTCGGGCGCCGATCTGGCGGCGGTGCTGCGCTCGTGGGAGGAGCGGTTCGGCGCGGTCCTGGTGGGCATCGGCTTCGACACGCTGCTCGTGCAGGTGGGCCGGCGGCCCGAGGCCGCGGCGCAGCTGCAGTCGCTGCTGTCCGAGCACTACGCCTTCTGCCCCGACAACATCGAGCAGGGCCTCGAACCCGACGAGTACCGCGAGGGCCTCACGGAGTGGACGCACTGGCACTTCTGGTGGGACTGACCGGCGCGGTTGGACAGCCGACGGTGCCCCTGGCATCGTCGGCTGTGCGGCGTGGCGGGGCCACGGCGCCGAGTCGAGAAGGGGCTTCGGTCCGTCGATAGCCGTCCGCGCCGTGAGGCACGCAGTGCACGGCACTGCCGGACGGAAGGTATCGATGAACAGTTCTGCGACATTGACCGACCGCTACCCCACGCGGCTGCCCGAGGCCGGCATCGTCATGGACCGGCCCGATCCGGTGATCTGGCCCGGACGCGACGGGCCCTGGGCCGAGGACGCGGTGGAGTTATTCGGAGACAACGGGTATCGCAGCGTGGAGGGCGTGCTCGACGCCGCCGATCTACTAACCCGGATATGCATCGCTGCGGTTCAAAACCGCATCTTCCTCAATGGTAAGACCCTCATGAAATTCCTCGAGAGTCGGGGGAACATAAACATCCCAATCCCCGAACCCGAGGAGTGGTTTCCAGTTCGCCTCGCTCCGCTCTGGCGTCTGAGCTACCTTTAAACTGATGAACTCGTATACAGCCTCGCTCATTTGACGCCTAACGTCAGCGGTGCCATCGGTCGAGAATCGGTATGATTCGATGACGTCCGCATCCATCTCTGTCAGAAGTCGATTACCGGGATCCTGTGAGATTGAGTAATGATTCTCGTTGGCGCCGAAAGCGAACATTCGATCGCCAGTCTTCCCATAAGCGATCCCGAGGATCGGAGTTCCGCTGGCACTGTAGCGGGTTACTGTAATTCCTTTTCCGTGCGGCATCGTTTCGATCGTCCCGAAAGGTACTCCGTCGACGGACTCGTTCGAGATCAATGCGATGGTGAACTTCATTTCGCCGTCGGTGTTAAACCGTCGCTGTGCTTGCTCTTCCGTCATAGGCTCTGTGGGCCTATTCTTAAACCAGTACCAGTTCTGGCAATATACGACCTTCATGGTATTCAGAGCACCGCCTTACCTGAGTCCGGGAGCATGGGGAGGAAGTTCTGGTTGAGTGCATTACCGGCAATGTTGACGATGCGTAGGTCGGGTCACGCCGAATTCGGCGGCGATCCCGGCAACGGTATGCCGGCGTTTGCCGTCGGGGCCGGTTTCGTCGTACATGGCCTGCGCGAGCTGCACCTGACGGGCACCGAGCTTGGGCTTGGGACCGCCGCGCCGGCCGCGGGCACGCGCGGCCGCGAGGCCGTCGAGGGTGCGCTCGGAGATGAGGGCATGCTCGAACTCGGCGACGGCACCGAGGACGTGGAAAAACATCCGCCCGACCGGGGTGGAGATGTCGATACCCTGATCAAGCACTACCAGGTCGACGCCGCGATCGTCGAGCGTCTTGGACAGCTCGATCAGGTTCTCGAGCGATCGGCCGAGGCGGTCGAGCTTAGTGACGATGAGCTGGGTCGCCGGCGCGGTTCGCCGACAGCAGAGCCTTGTCGAGCTGGGTCGTGAGGCGCGCTTGCCAGAGGCCTTGTCTATGAGGATCTCATCGCAGCCCGCCGCGGTGAGCGCGTCGTGCTGAGCTTCGGGGTGTTGATCGCGGGTCGAGACCCGTCCGTATCCGACACGCATGGACACGAGGGTATCGAGAACGGGGGAGTGCGTGACGTTGTTGCGGACACGGGGCACGGTACATCTTCGACCTTGGCGAACAGGTCAGCCGCCGGGATGTCTCATGAACGATTCTTTCTAAGACATGTCTACCCCGCCGAGGGAAAGCCGTAACTTGGAGGGGCTGGAGCGACGGTCTGCACCCGCGGCGTCATGAATATCAACCCTTGACAGAATTACCCACGTTCGGACTGCATCCAGCGCGCAACGAGATCTGATTCGCTTTCATTTGACCTAAGCCCAAGGCTTCCGTACCGGAGTTCGGAGGTGAGGTGATCATCGCGAACGTCGTACCGCAAACGCATCTCGCTGGGAACCGGCTGGTCGTTGTCCCGGGCGGCCTTCACGAGGAGACGGAGCTGGGCAACAATATAGGACATCAATGCTCTCTGGCGTTCGCCAGAGGTATCTACCCCTTGAATTCCTACGGTGTCGACAACTTCTCCGTGCTGCCTGAAAAATACGTCACCAAACAGCATGTCCTCCGTCGAGAGATATACGAAAACGTCTTCAACGCCGCTTCCTGCGTAGTCGACTGCGGCCGAAACTATCTCGGAAGAGTGCTCCGCCAATGCCGATTCGTACTCATTTGACATTATCGACCTCCACGTGGGTCCATTTCCCATCAATACTATAGTCAATTTCGAACGTCGCGGGTCGGCCGGTTAAGTCGTTGATAATTCTACCTCTGACGGATACATCTTTTCCTTCATCAAGCGCCCGACCCCATTGATTTTCCAGCTTCTTGTAGGCGCTTAGGTTGACCGACCTTAGTTGCGACACGATGTTGTCGAGTTTCGGGGAGCCTCCGTACCTGTCGGCGACCAGATGTCCAGCGTGGTCACCCTCCAGTTTACCAGGCGTGTTTGGGTCGTGGTTAAGACGATCGGAGCGCGTCGTTGACTTCAAGCTTTTTATGTCAAACTGGGCAATGTGACCATCTTTGTCAGTGCGGTACCGATAGCCTCCGTTCTCGCCAGTTTCATATATGGTATCTGGCTTTAGTGTGCCGTTTGGATTAATATGGCTACCATCTTTGACAACCGCACTTTCAGGAACGTCGCGGAGGTTGACGGCACTCGACTGGCGTCCCGGTATTGCCTTGGTGGCGTCGACGGTGGTGCGTTCGGGGACGTTGAGTCCTCGGCGGGTGCCTTCTTCTAGTCCTTTGGTGATGACTCGTGCGCCTTTGAGGGGGCCTGGTACGAGGTTGAGGGCTTGGTCGATGTTGTCGAGGGTTTCGACGGCGATTTGTGCGCCGGTTCGGGTGGAGGTTGCTGTGCCCTGGGAGGGGTTGATATCGACGTTGCCGAGGATGGGGGAGTTTTCGATCGACTGCCGGCGTAGCGGCGCGTCACCGGAGTAGTTCTCAGTGACGTTGAGGACAGACCCGTCGGACATTTGGTACGCGATGTTTTCGATACCGTTGTGGTTGGTCTTCGTTGAGCTGAGCGGGTATACGGTGCTGGGGAAGAACTTCCGGTACTGTTCGGCGTCCTCGCCAAGGAACTTGTCCCATTGTCCTGGTGCCGCATCGACCGCGGAGGGCAGCTTCGTGCCGGACCCGCTCGGGTCCACCGCCGGTTGTCCCGGAGTATCCGGAACCACCGGCTTGGACCACCTGGGGCTCGGTACAACTTGTTCTGGAGGCGTGGACAGGGGCGGCGGCGATACCGGGGGCTTCTGTGTCTCGGTGACCGGTTTGATGGCTTGTTCGAGTGCCCGTTGCTCGCCGGCGGCCTTGGCTGCGGCGGCTTGGTCGGAAAGCTGCTGGGGTGTGTAGTTATACGGACCGACCTGGTTCAGCAGCGGGGTTCCCCGGATGACTGCGAGGTTCTCTTCCAGGCAACCTCACGCAGGCCCCCTTCCACCGCTTCACTACCACCGCTACTGTCACTGCTGGTGGTGGGGTCGATGATCTGATCGAACGTGCGCGTGGCGGGCTGCGGTGCTGCGCCGCCACCGCTTCCGGGCCGCCGGCGGCCGGTCAGCAGCGCACTGGCCTCCCCGACGAGGTACGCCCACGACGGGGCACCATCATCACTGCCGCCACCGTCGGGGCCAGCACCACCACTGCCGCTGTCGCCGCCTGCACCTGGGGTGCCGGGAGTTCCGGGTGCGCCGGGTGCCGGGCACTGCGATTGCGTTTGGGTGACGGTCACCGTCGGCTGCGACGGCGACGCCTGACCTGTCTGCTGGCCGGGCTGCTGCTGACTGGTTTGCTGCTGCGGGCCACCGGGCGAAGTCGTGCGCACCGGCCCCTGCTGCTGGCCGGGCTGCTGCCCTTGGCCGGGTTGTTCGTTGCCGGGGATGTTCGGTCTCGGCTGACCCGGGGTGCCGAAGTCGGGGGTTTGAGCTTGAATGTTGCCACCGTTATTGCCGCCACTGCCGGCGGGGGAAGTAGCGATACCGTTGTTGTCCTGCTGCGGGCCTTGCTGGCCGGGCTGCTGGCCGGGCGCGGCCTGTTGCGCCGGTGGAGTGAACGTCAACTCCGGTCCCGGCCCTGGGGTGGGGCCACAGGTCGCTGGTCCGCCGCCGGGGCACGGCGCCGCCACCGCACTACCCACTCCTGCCGTGGTGGTAGCGAGGCCGGTAAGGCCGACGGCGACCACAATCGCCGCCACTGCCGCCGCGGCGCGCACCTGCCCAGGGGCGGGGGCGTTGACGCCTGCGGCGCGGAGCTTACGCAGCCCGGCGAACAGGATCTGACCGGCGATCACCATCACCAACCAAAACGTCAAGAACACGACCGGCACCGGAGTCAAGCGGGGAGCCTCGATCGAAAACAGCACACCACCGAACGCACCAGCCAATCCAATGACGGTCAGAAATGCGCCCTGGAGGCGCTGCTGGGCCACCGAACCATCCCGACCGGTGGCACCACCTCCGGTACCGCCCGGCACGCTGCTGCCGGATTGAGGGCCGGATGGGGGGATGGGGTTGCCCCGCGCATGCACTGCGGCCATCAGAACATCAACTCACTTCCACACACACAAAGACCAGCCCGCAGAACCAGGCTGAAAAATAAGGGGAGAAGCCCCCGAGACGGGGCGAACAGCGCCAACCTCACCCACCACTAGCGACTTGTCGAGCCCCCCAAAACCATGACACCCGCATCTGCGCAGGTAAACCGGCATAAAATCGGGACATATAGGGGCAGGGTCTATATTCGAGTGCCTGATATGCCGGGATGTAGACCCCCACTATATCCGGGCAAACCACCCTAAAACCGGCACGCCGGCAGGTGGCACCCCCACGACCATTCACGCGGTTCATGTGACTGCGGCGAGAGTGAAACCGAGCCCGACGACCATCACCGCCAGAGTGATCAACAAGGCCATGATGACCTGATCGACCCGCAACCGATACACCGCCCAGGTCTGCGACGCCGCCCAAAACAACCACACTGTCACCGGGATATCACCGACTGTTGCGACCCCGAACCGAAACCCTCCCCCAGCCGCCGAGGACACGTCCCCGCCCGGAGATGCATCCCCGCCCGCGGGGGCGGAATCGGGTTGGTTGAGCACGTGCAGAGCGACAGCGGCCAACTCGATCCGCCGATAGTCATGCAGCAACTCTTGCGGCTGCCCCGCAGCGTGCCAGCGCCGCGCATCGTGCTCCAACCCCGTCCGAGTCTCCAAGTCCGCCCACGCCCCGCGAACCCACCGGGCCAGCCGCGGCCACACATTGACCACCTGTACATCCACCAACACCACCCCACCCACGGCAGCAGCCGCGGCATCGGGGGCGTCCGTACCGTCGGCACTATCGACGGTGGTGAGGATGCCGACATCGACCAGCTCCGCGACGACAGTGACGGCATCCCGATCTCGGTCGGCTCCGACCCAGGACAGGCGCGAGGTCCGGTAACCAGTAGAGGAGACCTCCACGCAATCAAGCAACACCCGCCGTGCCTGCCCCACCGCTGCCGCGTCACCGCGCACCTCTGCCCGCTGCGCCCAGGCCTCAGCAGAGGCGGCGATCTGATCCAACGCCGGCACCACCATGCCGTTGCCGACCGCAACAGCAAAGAAGCCTTCGAACTGCCGCACCGACAACACGCCCCCACCAGAGCCCGAAACAGCGCCACCCGAGACAGCACCGCCGTGCTGTCCGGCACGGTGGGCGCGGTCGATCAACAGCCGATCTTCATCACCCGCCCCTAACAGCGGTCTGAGACTGGGAGTAGTGGGATGACCTCAGAGAACGCTTTCGAGGCGGATACAGCGGCGGAACAGAGTTCAAATCTTCCGTGGTCTTTTTCACCACGGTCTTCCGCCCATCCCGCTTGATCACCGCCTGCTGCGTAGTAGCGAACTGATCATCAGCCTTCTTGGCATCAGAGGCGGGCTTGGGTGCGGGCGTGGGTGCGGCGGAAGCGGCGTAGCCGGGGATCGTGGCGGCGGCGAGCGCCACTGCGGCGGCGCCGGAGAGGATGCGGGAGCGATGCGATGACATCAGGGGCTACTTCTTCCTTCGAAAACTGCAATGGGGGTGGTGGGGGAGCCAAAAGGTGAGGGCGCGTACTCGATGGCACAGGCAGGGACAGCGCCCGCTGTTGCATGGTGGTGTGTCATCTGTTCCTCGGGGTCGCGCGCACCGCCGACGGGAGACCCGCGTCAGCCGATCAAGGCAGACGAGATGATCCCTCTTTGGGGGGTGCAGTATGTTGCGACCCGCGCTAGCTGACATCCGTCGGCGGCGGGGAGGATTCCGCCACCCGAAGAAGTCCGTGGACTTCGAGGGGCGACGCGCTCTGTGGCTAAGGCTTTACTGAGCACGCCTAACGTGTGCAAACGATGTAATCGACACAACAAACTCCGGCGAAAATGGTCCCGCCTTGGCCCGCGCGCCTACACGGGATCCGAAGACCAGGGGGCGGTCAGCTGATGATGCGGCTGAATTTGTCCATCACACCGGGGATGGTGATGTCGGCTAGGGGGGCGGCCTTCATCAGGTTCGGGACGATCCGTAGTGGACGGGCGTCGATGGCGTGCTCGATCCACTCGCCGGCTTCGGTGTCGGTCAGGGTGACCCTGCTGTCGTACTTGGCGGTCGGGGCGATCATCTCGGTCTTCACCAGAGGGAAGTACACGACGGTGACCGCGACACCGGAGCCCTCGAGTTCCGCGCCCAGGCTGCGGGAGAACATCTCCAACGCCGCCTTCGACGCGCCATAGGCACCGAACAGCGGCATCGTGCCGGGACGCAGGGCCCAGGTGCAGACGTTGACGATCTGGCCGCTACCGCGCTCACGCATCCCGTCGAGAACACCCAAGGTCAAGCGGACCGCAGCGAAATAGTTGATCGCCATGGTTCGCTCGAAGTCGTGTATTCGGTCGGTGGAGTCGATGATCTTGCGGCGGATCGACCGCCCCGCGTTGTTGACCAGCACATCAACATTCCGGCTATTGAGCTCGGTGATCACAGCGCCGGCCGAATCCTCGTCTGTCAGGTCGGCCTCGATAGCGATCGCGGTGCCCCCACGCTGCTGGACACCCTTCACTGTCGCAGCGAGCTCGTCACCGCTACGCGCGATCAACACCAACGTCGCACCCCGGCCGGCCAGCCGATAGGCAGCCGCCCGCCCGATCCCCGCGGAAGCGCCCGTAATCGCGACAGTCTTGCCCGCCAACGACGCACCGCTGTGCTCCCGGCCCCCAAGCAGGCCCGGAAGAGACGGCAAGACCGAACGTTGCAGCAGTCGATGATTTACCGCACGCACAATGTTCGCCATAACGACAGACGCTACCGGCCACCGCCCGACGCGGGGCAGTCGGCTTTTTAGCTGCGCTGAGGTAGACGGAACTCGATGACCACCAGCATCGGATCAGGCTGCGCGCCCGCATGTACGGCAGCACCACCGCCTGCGCCGGTCCCCCCCTTACCGTCGGCCATCAAATTCTGCACCTCAGCGCTCTCACCCAGACGTGCTTGCGCAAGCGCACGCCGCGATGCCGGCGGCACCAAATACTGCCCGCGTCCGGCGACCCTATCGACACTCACTCCCGGCGGCGGGTCTGTTAGCCACGTGCCAATAATCAGATCCTCACCGTCACTGTCAACGCCCGCGTCAATCGGCACCGCGCCCTGATCCTGACGAACCCCCAACGCCAAACCCCGCCCCTCAGCCGCGGCAAGCTGACGTTGCGCGAACTCCGACGGCGACGGCAAATCCGGCTCCACCCCGTGCGGAGTGGTGTCGAAGAAGAAGCCACGACCGCCGGTATCGCTGTCGGCTTCCAGGATCATCTGCCACGCCATGATCTGACCCGTCTGCACGTGCACCACCGCCACCGGCCGCAGAAACCGCTTCCCCACAGTCGGGGTGTGCATGATGTCCACCAGCTCCGCGACATGATCAAAACGCAACGCCCGACGCGTGAAATCCACCGTCGGCCGATCGGCGATGAACTCCTCAAAACTCGTCCCCGACATGTTCGCGCACGCGAAACTCTGATGAAAGACCCGCACGCCTGCTTGCCAAGCAAAACCACCCGCCGCAGGCGGCGGACCATCCGGAAACTGCTTGCCCTGCCACACCCGAACCCCGAACACCGCACCCTCCGGGCCGTCGATCGGCACCGCCCGCACACACACCCCGCCCTCAACCACCAACTCCCGCACTTCGCCCGACGTGATCGCCCCCGCGACAACAGGCCACGCACCAGGAACATAACGCCGAGCCGACCACGGCAACCACTCCCGCACACCACCGTCATCGATCACCTGCGCCACATCACCCTCGCCCACCTCCGACGCCTCCCACGGCGTCAAACACGCCAACACCGACCACCCAAACCGCGACCGCGCCACCCTCCGCGCTCCTTTGCAACTCGCCCAACAGCAACAGAACGCAAACCTGTACCCCGCACGACCGGCCCGCGACACCAACAAATCCGATAGCACCGTGAACGGGTCTGCTGAAGATCTGGTTGGCACCGCAACGTCTCAGAAAGGGTCGGTTCTGGGACATCGTCATCGTCACGAGAGCGCGCACCCGCCGGGTGCGCGCTCTTCGCGCTGACCAGGCTCTCGGCGACCTGTCCGGCTTGCGTTCAGGGATAGGGACACAACATGCCGTTCAACGGCCCGCTGATGATCCTGCCCGGGTCGCACCGCCGGTTCGTGCCCTGCGTGGGCGAGACGCCCGGCGACTACCACCGCGAATCGCTCACCTCCTACCGGCCGCCCTTCGGCACCCCGGAGGAGAGCGACATCGCCACGCTGGCAGAGGAATACGGCATCACGCAGGTGACGGGTGGGGCCGGCAGCGCGCTGTACTTCGATTGCAACTGCTTGCACGCCTCGGCCGGGAACATCTCACCGTTCCCACGGTCGAGCCTGTTCGTGGTGTTCAACGCGGTCTCGAACGCGCTGGAGGAGCCCTTCGCGGCGCAGTCGCGACGGCCCGAGTATCTGGCCGCGCGCTGACTCAGTGCGGGTGCCCGACCACGTTCACCACGGTGCCGTCGGGCGCCCGCACGAAGAATCGCCGCGGTCCCCACTCCTCGCTGGTGAGCGGGTGCACGATCTGGTAGCCCGCCGCCTGCGCCTCCGCGTACGCGGCGTCCACATCGTCGGTCATCACGGAGATCGCCGAGTCGGTCTCGGCGGTCTGATCCCCCGTGACCAGCTGGACGCTCGCCGCGTGGTCGGGGGAGGAGAAGCGGGCCACCCAGCCGAGGTTGAACTCCTCATCGGACAGGCCGAGGAAATCGGCGTAGAACCCACGGGCGGAAGCGATATCGCTCACCGGGATGTTCGTGATCACCTTGTGCACGCGCATGTCATCGCTCCGGGGTGATGCCGAGCACGTCGATGGTGGTGGCCAGCCCGTCGTAATTAGTGGCCAGCAAGACGATCTCGACCAGCTTGCGGTCGGTGTAGAACTCGGACAGCCGGGCCCAGGTGTCGTCCGTGACGGCCTTGGTCTGCACCAGCTCGGTGACGGCGGCGAGCAGCGCCGCACTCTTGTCGTCCCACCCGGTGCCGTCGTAGATCCGCTCGAACTGGGTCTCGGTGAGGCCGGCCCGCGCGCCGATCCAGCGGTGGTGCATCGACTCGTACTTGTTGCCGCGCAGGTAGCCGACCCGCACGATCACGGTCTCCGACTCCGACCGCTTGAGGGCGCCGAAGGGCATCAGCATCCCCGAATATCCGAGCCAGCCGAGGAACACCCGGCGACTGCGGCCGAGCGTGGAGAACAGGTGCATGTCATCGGCGCGAATCACTTTCGCGCCGACCCTGCTGATGGCGTAGTTGATCGGACCGAGCTGGCGGAGGCCGCCGGGAGTCACGCGCGTCATGTCTCGACGCTACTTGACGAGATACGGCGACACCGTGGACCGATGCTCGTCGATGTCGAGCTCCTTGCCGATCGCGGGGAACGCGCGTTGCGAACAGCCCGCCCGCTCGCACACCCGGCAGCCGGCGCCGATCGGGGTGGCGTTGGCGTCGGACAGGTCCAGGCCCCGCGCGTACACCAGCCGGTGCGCGTGCCGCAGCTCGCAGCCGATGCCGATGGCGAAGGTCTTGCCGGGCTGGCCGTACCGCGAGGCCCGCCGCTCCACGGTGCGCGCCACCCACAGGTAGTTCCGTCCGTCGGGCATCTCGACGATCTGCGTGATGATCTTGCCCGGCCACGCGAAGGTCTCGTACACGTTCCACAACGGGCAGGTGCCGCCGGAGGCGGAGAAGTGGAAGCCGGTGGAGCTCTGCCGCTTACTCATGTTCCCGGCCCGGTCGACGCGGACGAAGGACAGCGGGACGCCGCGCAGGTTCGGCCGCTGCAGCGTGGAAAGACGATGCGCGATGGTCTCGTAGCTCACCGAGAAGAACGCCGAGAGCCGCTCGATGTCGTACTGGAACTCCTCGGCGGCGCCGTGGAACTGCGTGTACGGCAGCACGACGGCGGCGGCGTAGTAGTTGGCCAGGCCGAGCCGGGCCAGGCTGCGAGCCTCGTCGGAGCCGAATCCGGCACCGTCGATCAGGGCCTCGATGTCGCGCCCGCACTCCAGGAAGGCGAGTTCGGCCGCCATTTTGAAGACCTGCTGGCCGGGGGACAGGTGCAGGTTGATCTCCAGCACGCGGGTGCGCGGGTCGTACCGGTGCAGCACTGTCTCCCCGAGGTCCACGCGGCGCCGGATGGAGACGTTGTGCACGGCCTCGAGGCGGGTCACGATCTCGGTGCGCACGTCGGAGCTGTGCATCCGCATCCGCGCGGTGAGCTCCTCGGCGGCGGTGTCGAGCTCGTGGAAGTAGTTCTGCTGCTGGTAGAAGAACTCCCGCACCTCCTCGTGCGGGTTGGGGATGCTGCCGCGGGCGCCGGGGTCGTTGCGGCCGTCGGTGACCTGGGCCAGCTGATCGGACACGCCGAGGTAGCGGCGGTGCAGCGCGACCATCGCCCGGGCGAAACCGGGGTGATCGCGCGCGAGATCGGACAGTTCCTCGGTGCTGGTGGGCGCGTCCACGTCCATGGTGACCTCGCGCAGCTCGGCGATGAGCCGGGTCTGGTCCTGCGAGTTGAAGAAGGAGGTGTCCACGCCGAAGACGTCGGTGATCTTGAGCAGCACGGGCACGCTGAGCGGCCGGACGTCGTGCTCGATCTGGTTCAGGTACGACGGGGAGATGTCCAGGGCCTCGGCCAGCGACGCCTGCGAGAGGCCGCGTTCCTTGCGGAGGCCGCGCAGCCGGGCGCCGACGAAGGTCTTGGACATGCGGCGAATATTAGCCGTGGACGCGCAGCTACCGGCGGGTTCGTCCGGTTCTTCACCACCTTTGCAGTGATGTGCATCACAAGGTCGCAGCGGCGGGCGGCATCGTCGGGCTACTGATCGGTAGCCGGGCGCCGGGAGCGGCCCGCCGACACCGGGCGACAAACTCCCAGTACGCGCGTACTTTTTGAGCGAGTCGCGGACTCCCGCCTTCGCAAGATTCGCAAGATCGCCGTGATTTCATGGCTTGATTTGGCATCGCCGACCGTCTTGGCCTGCGGCTTTAGGTGTGGCACAGTGTGTGAAGGCGTTACGCCGGACGAGCGGATCGGGTTAGCGACACCCCCGGATCGCCACGCCCCGTCGAGGGGCGCCGGTTGCCTTTTGATCACTGACGCAACTTAAGAACGGGGAGCCAATGAGCACCGTCGGACAGCCGAGGACCGCCGCCGAGATCCAGCAGGATTGGGACACCAACCCGCGCTGGAAGGGCATCACGCGTGACTACACCGCCGCTCAGGTCGAGGAGCTTCAGGGCACCGTCGTCGAGGACCACACCCTCGCGCGCCGTGGCGCCGAGATCCTCTGGGAGGGCGTGACCAAGGGCGACGACAGCTACATCAACGCCCTGGGTGCCCTCACCGGCAACATGGCCGTGCAGCAGGTGCGCGCCGGCCTCAAGGCCATCTACCTCTCCGGCTGGCAGGTCGCCGGCGACGCGAACCTCTCGGGCCACACCTACCCCGACCAGTCGCTGTACCCGGCCAACTCGGTTCCGGCCGTCGTGCGTCGCATCAACAACGCGCTGCTGCGCGCCGACGAGATCTCCCGCGTCGAGGGTGACACCTCGATCGACAACTGGCTCGTCCCGATCGTCGCGGACGGCGAGGCCGGCTTCGGTGGCGCCCTCAACGTGTACGAGCTGCAGAAGGCCATGATCGCCGCGGGTGCCGCCGGTACCCACTGGGAGGATCAGCTCGCCTCGGAGAAGAAGTGCGGCCACCTCGGTGGCAAGGTGCTCATCCCCACCCAGCAGCACATCCGCACCCTGACGTCTGCCCGGCTCGCGGCTGACGTGGCGAACACCCCCACCGTCGTCATCGCGCGTACCGACGCCGAGGCCGCCACCCTGATCACCTCGGACGTGGACGACCGCGACAAGCCCTTCGTCACCGGTGAGCGCACCGCCGAGGGCTTCTACAACGTCAAGAACGGCATCGAGCCCTGCATCGCTCGCGCCAAGGCCTACGCGCCCTACGCCGACCTGATCTGGATGGAGACCGGTACCCCCGATCTCGAGCTCGCCAAGAAGTTCGCCGAGTCGGTCAAGGCCGAGTTCCCGGACCAGCTGCTGGCCTACAACTGCTCGCCGTCCTTCAACTGGAAGCAGCACCTGGACGACGCGACCATCGCGAAGTTCCAGAACGAGCTGGGCGCCATGGGCTTCAAGTTCCAGTTCATCACCCTGGCCGGCTTCCACGCCCTCAACTACTCGATGTTCGACCTGGCTTACGGCTACGCCCGCAACCAGATGTCGGCCTACGTCGAGCTGCAGGAGCGCGAGTTCGCTTCGGAGGAGCGCGGTTACACCGCCACCAAGCACCAGCGTGAGGTCGGCGCCGGTTACTTCGACCGCATCGCCACCACCGTCGACCCGGAGAGCTCGACCACCGCGCTCAAGGGCTCGACCGAGGAGGGCCAGTTCCACTAAGGAATTGGCTGCGGGAGTTCACTGAGCTGCCGTGACATGAACCACCGACTGTCGGGGGTGGGTCCACACCGGACCCGCCCCCGTCGTCGTATCCATCGCAGATTCTTGATCGAGACTGGGAAACACTATGACTGAGAAGATCTCGCGCGTCGGCGTCGTCGGCGCCGGCCAGATGGGCGGCGGCATCGCCGAGGTGTCCGCCCGCGCAGGCGCCGATGTACTGGTCTGGGAGGCCACCGAGGAGCTCGCGACCGGCGGTCGCGCCCGCATCCTCAAGTCGCTGGACCGCGCCGTGTCCAGCGGCAAGATCACCGAGCGGGAGCGGGACCAGGCCGCCGAGCGGCTGACCTTCACCACCGATCTCGCCGACTTCGCCGACCGCCAGCTGGTGGTCGAGGCGATCGTGGAGAACGAGGCCGTCAAGGCCGAGATCTTCGGCAAGCTCGACGAGGTCATCACCGACCCCGATGCCGTGCTCGCGTCCAACACCTCGTCGCTGCCGATCCAGCGCATCGCCACCGCCACGAAGAACCCCGGCCGCGTGCTGGGCCTGCACTTCTTCAACCCGGTGCCGGTGCTGCCGCTGGTCGAGGTGATCAGCTCGCTGTCGACCTCGGAGACCGCCGCGGCCCGCGCCGAGCAGTTCGCCTCCGAGGTGCTGGGCAAGCAGGTCGTGCGTGCCACCGACCGGTCCGGCTTCATCGTCAACGCGCTGCTGGTGCCCTACCTGCTCTCGGCGATCCGCATGTACGAGTCGGGCTTCGCCACCGCCGAGGACATCGACAAGGGCATGATGCTCGGCTGCGCGCACCCGATGGGTCCGCTCAAGCTGGCCGATCTCGTGGGCCTGGACACCGTGAAGTTCATCGCCGACGCCATGTACGCCGAGTACAAGGAGCCCACCTACGCCGCGCCGCCGCTGCTGCTGCGTCTCGTGGAGGCCGGCTACGTCGGCAAGAAGTCCGGCCGCGGTATCTACGAGTACCCCGCCAAGTAGCCCGGCACCGTCCGGCACCGTCGGCCGGCCCCGCCGGACTTAACAGCGTTAGCCCACACTGTTTCCCCAGGATGCGGTGTGGGCTAACGCTGTTAAGTCGGGAAGTGGCGGTTGCCTGTTTGCTGGATTGGCAAGGAATATTGCCAGACGGTGCGCGGGTGGGCACGGTGGGATGCATGAGCGAGAACATCATCGACACCGTCATCGTGGGCGGCGGGGCCGCGGGCCTCACCGCGGCCCAGGTCCTCGGGCGGGCGCGGCGCAGCGTCGTCGTGCTGGACGCCGGATCGCCCCGCAACGCCCCCGCCGCGCACATGCACGGCTACCTCGGCCACGACGGCCTCAATCCTGCGGAGCTGCTGCGCATCGGGCGCGACGAGGCGCAGGCCTACGGCGTGCGCATCCTCTCCGGCGCCGCGACCGGCGTGCGCCGCGACGGCGACCTCATCGAGGTGACCGCCGGCGACGAGATGCTGCGCGCCCGCACCCTGCTGGTGGCCACCGGCCTGCGCGACGAGCTGCCGTCGATCGACGGTGTCGCCGAGCGGTTCGGCCGCGACGCGATCCACTGCCCCTTCTGCCACGGCTACGAGGTGCGCGACCGCCCGCTGGCCGTGCTCGGCGGCGACAACGCGGCGATGTCGGTGCACCAGGCGCTGCTGATCCCGCAATGGTCGCGCGACCTGATCTTCTTCACCAACGGCCTCGACATCGACACCGCCGACCGGGAGAAGATCGAGGCCCGCGGTGTGCGGATCGTCGACGGGAAGGTCGACGGGCTCGATGTGGCCGACGACCGGCTGCGCGCCGTCCGCCTGGCCGACGGCACCGAGATCGCGCGGGAGGCCGTCTTCGTCGGCCCGCGGTTCGTGCCGCAGGACGAGCTGCTGCTCGGACTCGGCGCCGAGCGGGGCGAGAACGGCTTCGTGCCGGTCGATCCGATGGGCCGCGCGCTACCCGGCGTGTGGGCCGCGGGCAACGTGGTGAACCCGATGGCGCAGGTGATCGTCGCCGCCGGTGCCGGCTCGGTGGCCGCCGCCGCGATCAGCGCGCATCTCCTGGAGCGGGACATCGACGCCGAGCTGGCCCGGGCGCGCGGGGAGCGGGCTAGCCTGGCGCCATGAACGCGGGCGCCCTCGACCGGGTGGAATCGATGCTGGACCGCAGCAGGCTGCACCACGAGCCGCAGCGGGTGCACGGGTACCTCGACGTGCTCGGACCCGGCGTCGAGCGGCCCGCGGGCCTGAGCCGCATGCTGATGAACGCGCCCGCAGTGGCCGCGGTCTACGAGAAGGCCTGGCGCCCCGCCTTCACCCGCCTGTTCAGCCTGGGCGGCACCGGCACCCTGAGCCGCCAGGACGTGCTGCTCGACGATCTCGCCTCGGGCGGCGACCGCCGCATCCTCGACGTGGCCTGCGGCCCCGGCCTGTACACCCGGCCGCTGGGGCGCAGGCTGTCCGGCGGCGGCATCGCCGTGGGGCTGGACGTCTCCGAACCGATGCTGCGACGGGCGGTGCGGGACAACTCCGCCGACCGCGTGGCCTATGTCCGCGGAAGCGCGCTGGACCTGCCTTTCGCCGACGGCACCTTCGACACCGTGGTGTGCCTGGCCGCGCTCTACCTGATTCCGGCTCCGCGCTTGGCCGTTCGCGAGATCGCGCGGGTCACCGCGCCCGGCGGGCGGGTGGCCCTGTTCACCTCGCTGCAGACCCCGCTCACCTCGGTGTTCGGCGCCTCCGCCGAGCGGGCCACCGGCTTCCGCTGGTTCGGTCGCGACGAGATCACCGGTTGGCTCCGCGAGGACGGTCTCACCGATGTGCAGCAGACGCTCAGCGGCCAGGGGCAGTTCGTCACCGGTATCGCGCCTGCGGAACCGGCTCAGTCCGGATAGGCCTCCAGGAGGGCCGTGCGCAGCCGGTTCCTGGTGTGCGGCAACCACAGTGCCTGCAGGGGAACCTTCGGTGCATCGTCGAGATCGCGCACCACCACCTGGCCGTCGAACTGCGGCCCGGCGGGATCGGTCACGAAGGCGGCGGCCCGGGGCTGCGTGAGGACAGCGGTGACCGGGGGAGTGCCCTGGACCCGGTTGACCACCAGATCGGGATCGAAACCCGCGCGGCGGCACTGCGCCGCAAGGAAATCGGTGTACGACGAGGCGTGCTGTGGCGCCCACACGGTGATCGGCGACCCGGCCAGATCGGTCAACGTGAGCGATTCCCGCTGCGCCAGAGGGTGATCACGGTGCAGCGCGATCCGGAGCGGGTGATAGGTGAGGGTGGCCCCCGCGAGCCGCTCCGGGGTGGCCGTGCCACGCCGCAGAACCAGATCGACGGTGCCCCGCTGCAATTCCTCGACCATCGCCGAGGGGAACAGCTCGCGCACCGTGATCGACGGTGAATCCGGGTGCGCGATGAGCGGTTCCAGGAGGATGTACGCCTCTCGCGCCGTCACTGCGGGACTCCGCCCGACCACGAAAGGCGGGGGCGTCGTGGAACTGGCCTTGCGGGCCCGCAGGGCGAGCTGGCGGGCACCGGCGAGGAGCGTGGGAGCACCGTCGTACAGGCTCTCCGCCGCGGGCGTGGGCGCCAGCCGGCGCCCCGACCGGACGAACAGCGCCACGCCCAGCTCGCGTTCGAGCTGCTTGAGTGCGGCCGAGAGCGCCTGCTGGCTCAGGTGCAGGCGTGCCGCCGCAGCGGAGAGCGAGGGTTCCTCCATCGCGGCGACGAACTGCTCCAGCCTGCGCAGGTCGGGGACGGTGTCGTGGGTGGGCACCACCCCATATTCGCACAAGAGTTGATTGTGAATCATCCATGAAGTCTCGATTGTTGTTTGTCGATGCCGCGCCTACCGTTGGAATCGCAACACATTCGCATTCGACGAACAGGGAGAACGCAGTATGAGCATCCTCACGGGCAAGTCCGCAGTCGTCGCCGGTGGCGGCAAGAACCTCGGTGGTCTGGTGAGCCGCCACCTCGCCGGACTCGGCGCCAACGTGGCCGTGCACTACAACAGCGCCTCGTCGGAGGCGGAGGCCCGCGAGACCGCCGCGGCCGTCGAGGCCGAGGGCGGCAAGGCGCTGCTGTTCCAGGGCGATCTCACCAAGCCGGCGAAGGTGACCGAGCTCTTCGACGCGGCCAAGGACGCCTTCGGCGGCATCGACATCGCGGTCAACACCTCGGGCAAGGTGCTGCGCAAGCCGATCCTGGAAACGTCGGAGGCCGAGTACGACTCGATGTTCGACGTCAACGCCAAGGCCGCCTACTTCTTCATCAAGGAGGCCGGTCGCACGCTCAACGACAACGGTTCGCTGGTCACCGTGGTCACCGCGCTGCTCGGCGCTTTCACCGACGGCTACTCCACCTATGCGGGCGGCAAGAGCCCGGTGGAGCACTTCAACCGCGCGGCGGCCAAGGAGTACGGCGTGCGCGGCATCAACGTCAACGCCATCGCCCCCGGCCCCATGGACACCCCGTTCTTCTACGGCCAGGAGACCCCGGAGCGCGTCGAGTTCCACAAGTCGCAGGGCATGGGCAACCGCCTCACCCTGATCGACGACATCGCGCCGATCATCGACCTGCTGGTCACCCCGGGCGGCCACTGGATCACCGGGCAGACGCTGTTCGCCAACGGCGGCTACACCACGCGCTGACTTCGGTCGCCTTAGGATTGGGCGTCCCGTCGCTGCCCCGGAGGAGAACGAAGTGACTGAGGCCCATGCACCGTCGGTGCGCCACCGCCTAACTCGGATGACGGGGCGCGACCCCGAAGAAGAGGGGCGCACCGCCACCACGCTGGAACTGTTCTTCGACCTCACCTTCGTGGTGGTCTTCTCCCTGGCGGGCGTGCAACTGGCCGATGCCGTCGCGGAGGCGCATTACTTCACGGCCTTCCTGGGCTTCGGGTTCTGCGCCTTCGCGGCGATCTGGGCATGGATCAACTTCACCTGGATGGCCTCGGCGTTCGACACCGACGACTGGCTCTTCCGCGTGGTCACCATGCTGCAGATGCTGGGCGTCTGCATCATCGGCCTCGGCGTGGCGCCCTTCTTCGAGTCGATCACCGCCGGCCACACGCCCGATAACGGCGTGATCGTGCTGGGCTACGTGATCATGCGCGTGGCGATGCTGGCGCAGTGGACGCGGGTGGCGATCCAGTCGCCGCAGTACCGTCAGGCCGCGATCACCTACATCGTGGCCATCGTGATCGCCCAGATCGGCTGGATCTTCACCGCCCTGGCGCCGCTCACCCTGGGGCAGCTCAGCGTGGCCGGCCTGCTGCTCTACGTGGTCGAACTCGGCGGCCCGTGGATCGCCGAGCGCAAACAGCGCACCCCGTGGAACCCGCACCACATCGCCGAGCGCTACGGCCTGCTCACCATCATCACCCTCGGCGAGGGCGTGGTGGGCACCGTGGTCGCCATGCAGGCGCTGGTCAAGGCGCAGGGCTGGAGCTTCGACGTCGGCGTCTTCGGCGTCGCCGCGCTGGCGGTGAACCTCTGCCTGTGGTGGATCTACTTCTCCATCCCCGTGGCGCACGCACTCGCGGCGAACAAGGACAAGTGCTTCCCGTGGGGCTACGGCCACATCGTGATCTTCATGGCCGTCGCCGCCGTGGGCGCGGGCCTGCACGTCGAGGCGCTCGGCGTCTCCCGCGAGGCGCACGTCAGCAACCTCGTGGTCGCCTCGGCGGTGGTGATCCCGGTGGGGATCGCCGTGCTCGGAATCGCCGTCATGGACGGCTATCTCACCGGATACGACGGTAAGCGGGCCGTCACCGTCGCGATCACCCTGCTGCTGCTCGGCGCCGGCCTGGTGGCGGTGCACTACGGCGCCACCCCGCTCGCCGTGGTGGTGTGGAGCGCCGTCGCCCTCGTGGTGCAGGTGCTCGCCGAGGAGTTCTGGTCCAGCTCACGCCGGGCGGAGCGACTGGCGGCCTGAATCAGGCCTTCGCCAGCCGCGCCTTCTCGGTCTCCACGTCGAAATCGGCGGGCGGCCAGTCGAGGTTCAGTTTCTCCAGCGCCTCGATGAGCAGTTCGGTGATCGCCAAGCGCGAGAACCACTTCCGGTCGGCCGGGATGATGTTCCAGGGCGCACCGTCGGTGTTCGTGCGGTCCAGCATGGCCTGATAGGCCTCCTGGTACTTCGGCCAGTAGCCGCGCTCGTCGATATCGGCGGGGTTGTACTTCCAGTACTTGTCGGGCCGGTCGAGCCGCTCCTGCAGGCGCTTCTTCTGCTCGTCGAGGGAGACGAACATCGCGCACTTGACGATGGTGGTGCCCGCGGCGATCAGATCGGCCTCGAAATCGTTGATGATGTCGTACCGCGGCTCCCACACCGACGCCGGAACCAGATCGTGCACGCGCACCACCAGCACGTCCTCGTAGTGCGAGCGGTCGAAGACGCCGATCTGCCCGCCCTGGGGGGTCTGCTTGTGGATGCGCCACAGGAAGTCGTGCGCCAGCTCCTCTTCAGTGGGCTTGCCGAACGAGGCGGCCTTGACGCCCTGCGGATCGACCATCCCGATCACGTGCCGCACGATGCCGCCCTTGCCCGCGGTGTCCATCCCCTGGAGCACCAGCAGGATCGAGCGGTGATCGCCCGACCGGCCATTCGCGTACAGCAACTCCTGCAATTCGGAGAGCCGCTCACCGCGTTCTGCTAACAGCTGCTCTCCGAGCGCCTTGTCACCGTCGAAACCGGGCTTGCCGCTCGTGTCGATATCCGTGACCTGCGAGCCCGCCCGCCACCGCAGTGCCTCCGAGGCCGAGGTGGTCCAGCCGTCCGATCCGCTGTTCTTCGCCATTCCACAACCCTAGCCGCACCCTTCCGCCCCTCATGTCGGAGTTTCGGGCAAGATCGACTCGTGACGGTGGCAACTGGGGCGACGAAGCCCGAGCGTTCAGGGCCGGGATCGTCGAGCCCGTTCGGTACTCCGGACGAGGCGAAGCGGCGGGACCTGCGCAAGATGAAGGCGGTCGCACTCGGCTTCCTGCTGGGCGCGGCCGTGATCTACCTGTTCTGCGAGTACCTCGACACCTACGGCTCCGATCTGCCGATTGCGGGCCCGTGGGTCGGATACGTGAAGGCGGCCGCCGAGGCCGGCATGGTCGGCGGTTTCGCGGACTGGTTCGCGGTGACGGCGCTGTTCCGGCATCCGCTCGGTATTCCGATCCCGCACACGGCGATCATCAAGAAGAAGAAGGACCAGCTCGGTGATGCGCTGGGCGGGTTCGTCGAGCAGAACTTCCTGACGCCCGATGTGATCGCGGAGAAGGTGGGCTCGCTCGAACTCACCGACCGCGTGGCCAATTGGATGGCCGACCCGGACAACTCGCAGAAGCTGGGTGCCGAAGCGGCGAAGCTGGTCAAGGTGATGAGCGAGGTGCTGCGCGACGAGGACGTCGAGGCGGTGCTCAACAGCACCATCATCAAGCGGCTCGCAGAGCCCGAGTGGGGGCCGCCGATCGGGCGGCTGGTCGAGACGCTGCTGCAGGAGCAGCGCCACCTGCCGCTGATCAACCTGCTGGCCGAGCGCGCGCACCACTGGGCCCTCGGGAGCCAGGGCGTCATCGACAAGATCGTCGACACCGACGGTCCGCAGTGGTCGCCCAAGTTCGTCAACTCGCTGCTGGGGGAGCGGATCTACCGCGAGCTCGTCGAGTTCACGTGGAAGGTGCGCAGCGATCCCGACCACGAGGTGCGGCACGCGATGAGCACCTTCCTGTGGGATTTCGCCTCGGATCTGCAGCACGATCCGCGCACCATCGCCAAGGTCGAGGACGTCAAGGCCGAGCTGATGGGGCGCGAGGAGGTGCGCACCGCGGCGCAGGCCGCCTGGCGCGCCGCCAAGCGGATGATCGAGGCCTCGGTCGAGGATCCCGATTCCACGCTGCGGTCCAAGTTCAGCGAGTCGGCCGCCCGGTTCGGCGTGCGACTGCGCGACGATCCGTCGCTGCGCGGCAAGGCCGACTACTGGGTGGACCGCTCCGTGCGGCACCTGGTGGCCAACTACGCCGGACAGATCACCTCGATCATCACCGACACCGTCGCTCGGTGGGACGTCGACGAGGCCTCCGAGAAGATCGAGCTCCAGGTGGGCCGCGATCTGCAGTTCATCCGGATCAACGGCACGGTCGTGGGCTCCATTGCGGGACTGCTGATCTACACCGTCACCCAGTTGTTGTTCTGATTTGCGATCATCGTGCTAACAAACTGCTTGCAAGAGTTAGCACTCAGTGTTAGCGTGGTGTCAGCCGCGCAGACGGGAGACCGGAAATGACGGACGAGGCCCAGCCGCAGGAGAAGCCGAGCGGTTCGGACATCGGCGAGTTCATCCGGGCGCAGCGTCTCGCGGCAGAGGTGTCCATCCGGCAGCTGGCCGAGAAGGCGGGGGTGTCCAACCCGTATCTCAGCCAGATCGAACGGGGGCTCCGTCGACCGTCCGCTGACGTGCTCGGGCAGATCGCCAAGGCGCTGAGGCTGTCGGCCGAGGTGCTCTACGTGCAGGCCGGGATCCTCGAGGAACGTGCGGAATCTCCCGTGCGTGACGCGCTGATAGCGGACACGGCCATCAACGAGCGGCAGAAGCAGGCGCTTCTCGATGTCTACGAGAGCTTCCGCCGCGAGAACGAGACTGCACTGAAGGAGATCCAACCATGACCGAGCAGAACCTGAAGACCCCGCTCTTCGCGACCATCGGTGCCGGCGACTACGCCTACGAGGCCGTCGCCGAGGTCATCGAGAAGCTGCGCGCCGCCGCGACCGACGCGTCGAAGGACTTCGACACCCGCGTCGCCGAGGCCAAGGCCAAGGTCGAGGAGGCCGCCGGCACCGCGACCGCGAAGCTGACCGACGCCAAGGACGGCCTGCCCAAGGACGTCGACGAGCTGCGCGCCCGCTTCACCTCGGACGAGCTGCGCAAGGTCGCCGCCGCCTACATCCAGGTCGCCACCGACATCTACGAGTCCCTCGCCGAGCGCGGCGAGTCGGCCTTCGAGCGGATCAAGTCCGGCTCGATCGTCGAGGACGCCACCGGCCAGGCCACCAAGGCCTACAACCAGGCCGTCGAGCTGACCGAGTCCTCGCTGGGCCAGGTCGCCGACGCCGCCAAGCAGGTCGGCGAGCGCGCCGCCAAGCTGGTCGGCCGCGCCGACGAGGAGGCCGCCGAGGCCGCCGACGAGGTCGCGAACAGCAAGTAATCCGCATCACTGATGTGCGGGACCGGGCGCCCGGCGGCATTGCCGCCGGGCGCCCGACCTTTACCCTGGTGGCATGAACACATTCTGGACGGGCTACTTCACCATGACCACGGTCGCGCTGACCGTGGTGCAGCTGCTCGTCGTCGGTGGCGGCCTCTTCGCGCTGTTCCATGCGGCGCGCACCCCGGCGCAGGCGTTCACCGCCGCGAACAAGTGGCAGAAGAACTACTGGATCATCACGCTCGTCGTGTGCACCCTCTTCGCGATGGCCTACCTGAACGGCACCGGTGTCATCATCGGGGCGATCGGTTCGATGGTGTACCTGCTCGACGCCCGGCCCAAGCTCGACGAGGTCCGGCGTCCCCGCTATTGAGTAGAAGTTAGTAGGGTTGGTTCCATGAAGAATTCCAGCAAGCTCGCTCTCGGCGCCCTGGGCGCCCTGGGAGTCGGTGCGGCCGGCGCCGCTGCGGGTGCAGCGGCCTATGTGCTCCGGGCCCCCGCGGTGCCGCAGGGCGCCAAGCTGATCGAGGACTACGCCGGTCCCCGGGAGGACGGCTTCGTCGTCTCGGGTGACGGCACCCGTCTGCACGTGCGCAGCTGGGGCCCCGTCGATGGTCCGGTCGCCGTGCTCGTGCACGGCTGGACCTGCAACGTCGCCAACTTCCCCGGCCAGGTCGAGCACCTGGTCGGCCGCGGCTACCGCGTGGTCACCTACGACCAGCGCGGCCACGGCGAATCGGAGCCCGGGGCCTTCGCGTACACCACCGGCGTGCTCGCCGACGATCTGCACGCGGTGCTCGGTGCCGCCGTCCCCGCCGACCGCAAGGCGCTGCTCGTGGGGCACAGCATGGGCGCCATCACCATCATGGCCTGGGCCGGCAAGTACACCGACGAGGTCGCCGAGCGGGCGCACCACGCCGTCCTCGTGTCCACCTACGCGCGCGACGCGGTGCCCGGATTCGTCGGGGCCACCTTGCTCGCGCCCGTGAACCGGCTCGCGCCGCGCTTCGTGGGCCGCGTCGGCTCGTCGGTGCTCGGATCGCCGATCAAGGTGCGCCACAACCGGCTCCACACCGCCGTCCTGCGCTACACCGCGCTGTGCGGCTACTCCTCGTACGGCGCCGTCCGGTACACCGAGGACATGGTCGCGACCTGCCCCTCCGATGTCCGCGCCGAGTGGGGCCGCGTGCTCGCCGGTCTCGACGTGACCGACGGCCTGCAGAAACTGACCATCCCCACCTCCGTGGTCGTGGGCCAGTTCGACCACCTCACCCCGCCCGCCGACGCCGAGGTCATCGCCGCCGAGCTGCGTCTCACCGGGCACCTCGACCGGTTCGCCGTGATCCGCGACGCCGGCCACATGCTGCCCATCGAGCAGCCGGAGAAGCTCAACGCCCTCCTCGACTCCATCGTCGACGAGGAGATCCCCGCCCCCGCGTAGGGATTCAACCGTCGAATCTGCGGAATTGTTCAGTTCGAAGCCTCTGGCCGGACAAAACCGCAGTTTCGACGACTCGCACCGGCCGCCGCGCTACCGTCGGCGTCGTGGGGGAGCTGTTACGCCCCTTCCGCGGCGGGGAGGCACTGGCGGAAGGGCTGTTGACGCGGCGTGAGCTGCGGTGCCACTACGTCGCCATGTACCCGGGCGTCTACCTGCATCGCGGCATCGCGATCACCGCGAAGAACCGCGCGGAATGCGCATGGCTGTGGTCGAGGCGCAGGGGAGTGCTGGCGGGACTGTCGGCAGCCGCTGCGCACGGCAGCAAGTGGATCGATGCCGGGCTTCCCGCCGAGCTGCTCCACCGCAATCACCGGTCGCCGCCCCTGCTCGGAGTCCACTCCGACGACCTGCATCGCGGAGAAGTGATGCTCTTCGGCGGGATTCGCGCCACCAGCGTCGCCCGGACGGCCTTCGACCTGGCCCGGTGGCACCCCGTCGACCAGGCGATAGCGCGGATCGACGCGCTCCTCGACGCCAACCCGCAGATCCAGAAGGCCGACATCCTCGCCGTGGCCGCCGCTCACCCGGGACGACGGGGCACCCGCGGCGTAGCGGGCGTCATCGATCTAGCGGACGCGGGTGCCCAGTCGCCGCGCGAGACGGCGACGCGGCTGCTCATCGTCCGAGCCGGCTTCCCTCGCCCGACCACGCAGCACCAGGTGTTCGAGGCCGGATACGGACTGGTCGCGCGCCTGGACATGGCGTATCCCGACTACCGCGTCGCCATCGAGTACGACGGAGACCAGCATTGGCTGGACCGGCGGCAACGCGCGCACGACATCGACCGCTACGAGCGACTCGAGCGGCTCGGGTGGACCGTCGTCCGCGTGGGCGCCGAACTGCTGGCCGAGCGCCCGCACGAGGTGGTGCGGCGATTGGAACGTAAGCTCCTCGCACGCGGTTGCCCCAAGACGTGGCCCGCCGCCGTCGATACTGCGAAAATGTACGCCTGAGGGCCTATCCGCGGACCGAACCGCAGTCTCGGCGACTCAGGAGAAGACGACGGTCTTGCGGCCGTGGACCAGGACGCGGTTCTCCAGGTGCCAGCGCAGACCGCGGGCGAGGACCACCTTCTCGATATCGCGGCCGCGCAGGACCATGTCGGTGGCCTCGTCGGAGTGGTCCACGCGGGTCACGTCCTGCTCGATGATAGGGCCGGCGTCGAGGTCGGCGGTCACGTAGTGGCAGGTGGCGCCGATCAGCTTCACGCCGCGGGCGAAGGCCTGATGGTACGGGCGGGCCCCGATGAACGACGGCAGGAAGCTGTGGTGGATGTTGATCGCCCGGCCGGCCCACTCCTCGCACAGCTCCGGCGGCAGCACCTGCATGAAGCGGGCCAGCACCACGGCGTCGGGATCCAGCGCGTTGGTCAACCGAGCGACCTCGGCGAAGGCCTGCGACTTGTCCTCGCCCGCGCCGGGGAAGGGCACGTAGTGGAACGGGATGCCCAGCCGGGACACGAAATCGCCCAGCTCGGGATGGTTGCCGATGACCGCGGCGATGCGCGCGTCCAGTTCGCCCGTCGCGACCCGCCCGACGAGATCGTGCAGGCAGTGGCCCTCCTTGCTGACCAGCACGACGATGTCCTTGGGGTCCGCGCTGGAGGTCAGTCGCCACTCCGTCTCGGGGCCGATATCGGCGGCCACCTCCGCGAATCGGGCGCGCAGCTCGTCGAGCGGGATCGAGACGCTGTCGGCGCGCACCGCCTGGCGGGTGAAGAACCAGCCGGTGTCGGGGTCCGAGTGGTAGGCGGCCTCCACGATCCAGCCGCCCACGTCGGCGAGGAAGGTGGAGATCCTCGCGACGATGCCGGTGGTGTCGGGGCAGCCGAGAGTCAGGACGTAGCGGGTGTCGCGGGTCACGACCGGTATCGTCTCAGACGTGCTCACCCGATCCGAAGTCGCCGCCCTCGTCGACCACACGCTGCTCAAGCCCGAGGCCACCGAAAGCGCTGCGGCCGCGGCGTACCAGGAGGGGCTGGACCTGGGCGTCTACGCCGTCTGCCTCTCCCCGTCGATGCTGCCGCTGCGCGTCGCGCTCGATGCGCAGGAGGCGGACCGTCGGGCCCCGAAGACCTGCGTGGTGGCCGGATTCCCCTCCGGCAAGCATCATTCGCTGATCAAGGCCGCCGAGGCCCGGATGGCGATCGAGGAGGGCGCGCACGAGGTCGACATGGTGATCGACGTGGGCCTCGCGCTCGCCGGGGAACTGGACCGCGTCTTCGCCGACGTGCTCACCGTGCGCGAGGCGATCGGCGCCGATCCGGTGCTCAAGGTGATCGTCGAATCGGCGGCCCTGCTGGAGTTCGGCAATGCCGATCTGCTCACCGAGGTGTGCAAGGTGTCGGTCAAGGGCGGTGCCACGTTCGTCAAGACCTCCACCGGGTTCCACCCGTCGGGCGGTGCCAGCGCGGAGGCCGTGGGCATCATGCGCGCCGCCGTCGGCCCGACGGTGGGCGTGAAGGCCTCGGGCGGCATCCGCACCGCCGATGCGGCCCGCGCGATGATCGATGCCGGCGCCAACCGGCTCGGCCTCTCGGGCACCCGCGCGGTGCTCGACGGCTTCCCGGAGTGACTCAGAGCCGCGCCGGCAGCGACGCGTAGCCGTACAGCGTCGACAGCCCGCGCGGCGTCCCCGGACCGTCCAGCGTGAGGTCGGGGAACCGGTCGAACAGCATCCGCAGTGCCACCACGCCCTCCATCCGGGCGAGGGCGGCGCCGATGCAGGCGTGGATGCCGAACCCGAAGGAGACGTTCTTCTTCGCCTCGGGCCGGGCCACGTCGAAGACGGCGGGATCGGGGAAGACCTTCGGATCACGGTTCGCACCCGCCAGTTGCAGCGAGACCATGGTGCCCGCCGGCACCGCGGTGCCCAGGATCTCGGCGTCCTCGCGGGCGATCCGGGCGGTGCGCTGCACCGGGCTGGAGAACCGCAGGATCTCCTCGACGGCGTTGGGCCACAGCTCCGGTTCGGCGCGCAACCGGTCGAGCTGCGCGGGGTGCTCCACCAGCGCGACGATGCCGTTCCCGATCAGGTTCACCGTGGTCTCGAAGCCGGCACCGATCAGCAGCGCCGCGTTCGTCACGAGCTCGCGGTCGGTGAGTTCGCCGCTGGACGCGAGCAGCGCGAACGGATGATCGCCGTGGCCGGCGGCCTTCACCCGGGCGAAATGCGCTGTGAGGTAGTCGTCGAGGCCGCGCAGCGCGCGGACCGCGCGCCGGTACACCGGCCAGGACAGACCGGGGTCGAGCAGCGGGGCGGCGGCCTCGCCCCATTCGAGCATGTAATCGTCGTCGTCCTCGGGGAGCCCGAGGAGTCTGCCGATCATCGTCACGGGCAGCCGGGCGGCGTAGTCGGTCACCAGATCGGGCGACGGCGCGGCGGCCATGGCGTCGAGCAGTTCCGCGCTCACCTGCACGGCCCGGTCGGTGAGCTGGTCGATGGCCTTCGGCGTGAAGGTGCGGGCGATCGGGTGCCGGTAGGCGGTGTGCGCGGGCGGCTCGCTCACCAGCATCGACGGTGGCTCAACGGGATTCGGCAGGTCCAGGTCGGTGGCCCGCAGCACGCGCTGCAGCGGGTCCGGGAATCCCATGTCGGTGGGTTGGACGGTGCTGAACCGCTTGTCGCGCAGGATCTCCCGGCACGCCTGATGGTCGGCGGTGGTGATCCCCACGTCGCTGCGGGTGAGCGGGCCGGCCTCGCGGAGACGGTCGAACTGCGGGTACTGCGATCCGGGCTCGGTGTAGCCCAGCAGCATCTGCGCCATGACATCGCCGCGCGCGGCGCGCCGGGGCAGCGCGTACCGGGGTAGACCGTGCTGGATCGCCCAGCGCACGCGCGTGGCGAGTGCCGCGGTCACCCCGGTGCGCATCAGATCACCGAGCAGCTCACGGCTCCCGTGTCGCCGCTGCTCTCGATGTCCTTCGGCAGCACGTTCTTACCGGTGTAGGTCACCGAGACGCCCTGGTCGGTCATCTTGAGATCGGAGGCGGTGAGGCCCTGCGGGGTGGGGATGTCGGCGATCGCGGTGATCAGCTGCTGGGCCAGATCGTCGGGCACACCCACACCCATGACCGAGGCCTTGCTCGCGGTGAGCACCACCTTGTTGTCCTGCAGGGTGGGCTTGAGGTTGATCGTGATCGGCACGATGATCGCGGTGCCGGTGATCTCGATCTGGTTGGCCGAGGTGTTGAGGTTCACCGTCGGGTTGCTCAGCACGCCGGTCTGCGAGACCTTGTTCTTGATGCCGTCGGCGGTGAAGGTGCCCTGGATGGTGGCATCGTCCACGCGGTTGTCACCGCTCGGTTCGACGCCCTTGAGCAGGATGTGCGCGTTGAGGCCCTCGGTCGCGTTGAGGCCGGTGGCCTGGATGTCGATCGAGGGCAGCTTGCCGGTGGCCTGCAGGATCATCGGCTTCTTGGACAGCGAGACGCTGACGTCGTTGGCCTTGGTGCCGTTCTTGATGTTCTCGCCCAGGCAGTTCTGCACGCTGTTGCGGAAGTAGAGCTCCGAGCCCACCAGCAGGATCACCAGCACGGCCACGAGGCCGGCCGCCGAGAGCCCGATGATCTTGGACTTCGACTTCTGCGAGCGCTGCGCGGGCGGCTGCGACGGTCCCACGTTCACCGGTCCCGCGGGTCCACCGGGGCCGGTAGGTCCACCCGGGCCACCGGGGCCGGGACCGACGGGGCCGGGCCCCGGACCGACGGGGCCGCGCTGCGCCGGGGGCGGGGTGGCGGCGTTCATCGGCGTGGTCTGCTGCGGCGAGGTCGGCAGCGGCACCGTCGCGTCCGTGCCCGGCTCGGGCTGCGAGTGCCGGCCGGTCTGCTGTGCCGGGTCCTGGGGCGTGCCGAGCCGCTGCGGGGCCGGCTGCTGCGGATTCGACTGCTGCGGTGCCTGCGGGGGCTGCTGCGGGCGCTCCCAGCCGGTCGGCGCGGGCTGCTGCCCCGGCTGGATCGGGCCGGAGTTCTCCGGGTTCTGCGGCTGCGGGCCCTGCGGGTTGTTCGGGTTCGTATCCATCGGCTGCGATTGTTCCCTATTCATCGGAGGTAGGTGGGTAGGAGCGGAAGGACGCGTCAGGAAACGGTGAAGTCCCGACGGTTGGCGAGCACGGGGAGCGCCGCGCGGACCTCGTCGATCCGGCCGAGTGGCAGGTCCACGATCAGCAGTTCGGGGGCGTCGCCCGCCGAGGCGAGCACGGCACCGTCGGGCCCGACGGCGAGCGAACCGCCCACCCCGAGCGGCGCACCCTTCGGGTCCGGCGCGGCCGGGCGCGCCTGGTCGACGGCGAGCACGAAGCTGGTGCTGTCGAGCGCGCGGGCCCGGGCGAGGGTGGTGAAGGCGTCGAGCTTGCCGGGCCCGTCGCCCCACGAGGCGGGGGCCGCGATCACCCGCGCGCCCGCGTCCGCGAGAGCGGTGAACAGGGTGGGGAAGCGCAGGTCGTAGCAGGTGGTGAGCCCGACGGTGACCCCGTCCACCTCGACCGTCACGGCGCGCCCACCGGGCTCGACGGTGCGCGACTCCTGGAAGCCGAAGGCGTCGAAGAGGTGGATCTTGTCGTAGCCGGTGCGGGTGCCGTCCGGCGCGGCGGCGAGGAGGGTGTTGCGCACCCGGCCGTCGGAGCCGGGCGTGAACATGCCGGCCACCACGTGCACACCGGTGCGCGCGGCTGCGGCGGCGATCCGGTCGGCCCACGGCCCGTCCAGCGGTTCCGCGACCGGACCGAGCGGCACCCCGAACCGGCACTGGGTGGCCTCGGGGAAGACGGCGAGCCGCGCTCCCTGCGCCGCGGCGCGCTCCAGCGACTCCTCGACCAGCGCCGCATTGGCGCCGGGGTCGGTACCCGCGCCGATCTGCGCCAGTGCCACGCGGAGCGTTGTCATGCGCACCACACTACTGACTGCGGTTCGATACCGATCGAGCGCTGCGTGCGGCCGCTACGGCGCCACCAGCGACCAGTCGACGGTGAGCAGGTTGTCGCGCGTGGGACGCCGCGGCGGGCGGGCGGCGCCGGCGGTGCGTTCCGCCAGGGCGGCGCCGGCGGCCCGCCAGCGGATCCGGTTGCCGTAGGGCGCGTAGCCGGCGGCGTGATCCCAGCACTCGTCGGCCAGGGTGAGCAGCGCGTGGATCTTCTCGCCCGGCACGTTGTGGTGGATCAGGGCCTTCGGTAGCCGTTCGGCCAGGTCCGACGGGTGCTCGGTGAACCCCGGATGCCAGGCCAGCGTCAGGGTCCGCGGACCGTCGGCGTCGAGGGTGAGCCAGCAGCACCGTCGGCCCAGCTCGTCGCAGGTGCCCTCGATGAACACCCCGCCGGGCGCGAGCCGCGATGTCACGGAGTGCCAGGCGTCGTGCACCTCGGCCTCGTCGTACTGGCGCAGCACGTTGAAGGCCCGCACCAGGTTCGGCCGCAGGCCGGCGAGTTCGAAGCCGCCGCGCGCGAACTCGACACCGTCGCGGCCGGGAACCACCCGCTCGGGGTCGATCTCCAGGCCGGTCACGCGGACCGTCGGATTCGCGCGGCGCAGCCAGGACGCCCATTCCAGAGTGGTGTTCGGCCGCGCCCCGTACCCGAGGTCGACGGCGAGCGGCGCCGGCCCGGCGAGCGCCTGCGCCACGGCGGGCGCGTGCGCCGACCAGCGGTCACTGCGCCGCAACCGGTTCAGGCCCGTGGTGCCCCGGGTGATCCGTCCCTCGGGGGCGGGCACCGGTCAGTCGTTCTTGTCGACCCAGTACTTGAGGTACTCGGCCTCGGCGCGGAACAGGTCCACCAGGTTGATCAGGATCAGCTGCTCGAGCTTGGTGCCCACGAAGGGCACGAAGACCTTGACCACGGTGGTGTACCGCATGGTGGAGCCGGTCTCGGTGTTGAACAGGTCGCACTCGCCCTTGAGCGAGCCGGGGCCGGCGGGGATCGAGGCCTTGTAATCGCCCAGCGAGTGCTCGCCGTCCCACGCGCCGTAGAACTCCTGGCGCGTGATGATCATGTCCTTCTTCACCACACCCTGCGCGATGGGCGGCAGGTACTCGTGCGGGAGGTTCTGCTTCTGGACGACGGTGATGCCCTCGTCGTCGACGTCGAACTCGGCGAGCTCCGACAGCGGGGTCAGATTCCGGAAGTCCGTCATCTTGTCGTCCCAGTACTGCTTCGTGGAGTACGCGTTGTAGAAGACCTCGGCCGGGAAGGGGAAGCGCGCCGAATAGCTGAGACGTCGTGCCATGTGGGGGAACTCTACAAGGTGATCAGTGCTGCGCGATCCAAGCCAGCGTGAACTCGCGCTCGTTCTCCATCAGTTCCTGCAGGTTCTCGATCACCAGCGACTCGACCTTCGAGGCCACGAAGGGGATCGACACGGCGGCCTCGCCGCGGGCGGTGATCCGGGCGCCCTCGGGTCCGGCCTCCAGGACGGCGCTGCCGGACAGGTGCGCGGGGACCCCGTCGATGGTGGCGGAGAAGGTGCCCTCGCAGCGGGTGCCGTCGAACGGGCCCCACTCCTCGGTCCGCTCGATCTGCAGGCCACCCGGCTTGATCGCGGTCACCACGGAGGGCAGCTTGTCGGCGCCGATCGTGTACGTGACCACCACGCGGACCGACCGGGTATCGGGCGCCGCGGCGTCACCGGACACGGTGAGCTCGGTGATCTTCGCGTCGTCGCCGCCCACCTCGGCCACCCGGGCGGGCCAGTACTGCGCGTCGGTGAACGCGGCGTGCAGGGCGGCCGGACTGGTGGCGTAGTCGAGCGAGCGCTCGAGGCGGGTGGTCATGGCAGTACACGTTACCGTTGCGGGGTGTCGATACTGCTCTCGGACTTGACCACGCTGCGCCTCGGTGGTCCGGCGCGCGGGTACGTGCGCTGCGAATCGGGCGCCGAGGTGGCCGCGGCCGTGGCGCGCTGCGATGCCGCCGGGGAGCCCGTGCTGGTGGTGGGCGGCGGATCGAACCTGGTGATCTCGGACGAGGGTTTCGCCGGCACCGTGGTGCACCTGGCCGGGCACGGCGTGGCGATCGACGGCACCACCGTGACCGCCTTCGCCGGTGTCACCTGGGACGAGGTGGTCGCGGCCATCGTCGACGCGGGACTCGGCGGGCTGGAGTGCCTGTCCGGCATCCCCGGCTCCGCGGGCGCCACGCCCGTGCAGAACGTGGGCGCGTACGGCGTCGAGGTCGCGGCCTGGCTCGACGCGGTGGAGCTGTACCACCGGGCCACGGGCGAGACGGCCTGGGTCGCCCCCGACGATCTGCAGCTGGCCTACCGGACCTCGCGCCTGAAGGCCTCCGATTCCGACATCGTGCTGTCGGTGCGGTTCGCCCTCACCGACGGTGCCAGCGCCCCGATCCGGTACGGCGAGCTGGCCCGCGCCCTCGGCGTCGAGCCCGGCGGCACCGTCGACCCGCGTGCCGCCCGCGAGCAGGTCCTGGCGCTGCGGCGCGGCAAGGGCATGGTGCTCGACCCGGCCGATCACGACACCTGGAGCGTGGGCTCCTTCTTCACCAACCCGGTGGTGCCCGACGACGGTGCCGCCGTCGCCCGGATCGAGGCCGCCACGGGGGAGACGCCGCCGCAGTACCCCGCCCCCGACGGGGTGAAGCTGTCCGCCGGCTGGCTGATCGAGCGGGCCGGATTCGGCAAGGGTTTCTCCGGCGGCCGCACCGGCGTCTCGCTGTCCACCAAGCACACGCTGGCGCTCACCAACCGCGGCTCCGGCACCACGGCCGAGTTGCTCTCGCTCGCAGCCGAAGTCCGAGATGGGGTGTTCGCCCGATTCGGTGTGGAGCTGCACCCGGAGCCGGTCCTGGTGGGCAGCGACCTCCCAGGAACGACCGGTAGAATCCATTAGATGTTCGACATGTTTCGCGCGCCCTTCGGGCGGCGCGCATTCCTCGGTGCGTCCGTGGCCTCGATCGCCGCGGTCGCCGCGGCGTGCACCCGCGACGGCGACCCCCTCGCATCCACGGCGCAGGCGCCCACCATCAGCTACAGCCCGGCGGGCGAGACCAAGCCCGGGCCGCTCACGACCGTCTCGGTGAAGGCGGAGGGTGGCACCTTCCGGCCGGGTGTCACGCTCACGAACACGGCGTCGGGCAAGGCGGTCAAGCTCACCGCCGCGCCCGACGGTGCCACCTACACCGCGGCCGAACCGCTCGGCTACGGCGCCACGTACCGCTGGTCGGGCATCGCCGACGGCCCGGGCGGCACGTGGACCAAGATCGATCACAGCGTGACCGTGGTGGATCCGGACTCCACCATGTCGGTGGTGGTCAACGTGGCCGACGGTGCCGAGGTGGGCATCGCGGCGCCGCTCATCCTCAAGTTCTCCGGCACCGTCAATGACAAGGCGACGGTGGAGAAGGCGCTCAAGGTCACCACCACTCCGGCCACGGAGGGCTCGTGGGCGTGGCTGCCCGAGGACAACGGCTCGCGCGCGCACTGGCGTCCCAAGGAGTACTGGGCACCGGGCGCCAAGGTGGCCATGAACGGTGCGCTGTACGGGCTCGACCACGGCGGTGGCGTGTACGGCGCCGCCGATGTGACGAGCGAATTCACCATCGGCCGAGCGCAGATCGTCAAGGCCTCCGCGCCCTCGCACCGGATCCGGGTGATGCGCGGCGATCAGGTGCATTTGGATCTGCCGTGTTCTTACGGCGAGGCCGACTTGCCGCGCAACGTGACTCGCTCCGGCATCCACGTGGTGAGCGAGAAGCACGAGGACTTCGCCATGTCCAATCCCGCCGCCGGCTACTTCAACGTGCGTGAGCGGTGGGCGGTGCGGATCTCCAACAACGGCGAATTCATCCACGCCAACCCGCAAACCGTGGGCAACCAGGGTGCGTCCAACGTGACCAACGGGTGCATCAATTTGTCGTTGGCAGATGCCGAGTCGTATTTCCGCAGTGCCATCTACGGCGATCCGGTCGAGGTGAGCGGTACGTCGATCGAGCTGTCGGCCGCCGACGGAGACATCTACGACTGGGCCATAGACTGGCCCACATGGCAATCGATGTCGGCTCTGCACCGCACCTAGGTCCCGGGCGGACCGTCTCCGCCGATGTCGCGTGCACGGTGCTCGCGCCCACGCTGCTCGAGTACCAGGTGACCGTCGCCCGGGTGCCCGGACTCGACGTCCGGGAATCCTTGCGGCTCACCGTCGACGGTGTGCCGCACCAGCTGCACGAGGTGATCGGCCCGCACGGCACCCGGATCCACCGGGCCTCGGTCGGCGGGGGCGTCGCGCACCTGGAGTACCGCGCGGAAGTCCTCGGCGCGGCGTTGCCCGAGCCGAGCGACGACTACCTGTCGACGCTGTACCTGCGCCCCTCGCGGTACGCACCGGTCGATCGCTTCTTCGGCTTCGCGGGCACGCAGTTCCCCGGCTCGATGAGCGATGCGGAAAAGGCGATCGCCGTGTGCGAGTTCGTCGCTGGACGCCTGGACTACCTGCCGGGTGCGAGCACCCCGTTCGACGGTGCCTCGGAGACCCTGCTGGCCTCGGCCGGCGTCTGCCGCGACTACGCGCACCTGACCGTCGCGCTGCTGCGGGCGCTGAAGGTGCCCGCGCGGATGACCGCGGTGTTCGCGCCGGGGTGCGATCCGATGGACTTCCACGCGGTGACGGAGGCGCTCGTGGAGGGCCGCTGGTACGTGCTCGACGCCACCGGGCTCGCGCCGCGCGCCACCATGATGCGCATCGCCACCGGACGCGATGCCTCCGATATCGCCTTCCTGGACAACCACGGCGGATCCATTCGCCTGGATCGGCTCACCGTCGGAGCGACGGCGAATCGCGATCTGCCCAAGGATGATCCGCGAACATTGGTCGCGCTCACCTGAGCGTGAGCAGCTCCTCGAAGACCGCGCGCACGTCCTGCGGGTCGTCGATGCGGAACCGGGCGGCGGTGGCGCCGTCTCCCACCTTGATCGAGATGTCGCCCGGCTCGGTGAGAACGGCGAAGGCCTTCTCGTCGGTCACGTCGTCGCCGAGGTAGAGCACGGCGGCGGCGCCGGTGCGCTCGCGCAGCGCCGTGAGGGCGCGTCCCTTGGAGGCCTCGAGCACCGTGAGCTCGAGCACCGCCTTACCGTCGGTCGCGTGCACGCCGGGCAGGGCGGCGGGGCCCCGCCGGGCCCGTTCGATGGCCTCGGAGCCGTTCCCGGCCACCACGTTCCGCACGTGCAATGCGCCGCCGAGCGGTTTGGGCTCCACGGCCGCGCCGGGGAAGTCCGCGGCGATGGCGTGCAGCTGCGCGAGCACCGTGTCCCGGCGATCCTGCGCGGCGGAGTCGAGTGCGCCCTCGAACCCGTCCTCCCATTCGGCCCCGTGGCTGCCCACCGTCACGAGGGGCGGTCGGGCACCGGAAAGTCGTCCGAGCGTGGCCCGGTCGCGGCCGGAGATCAGGGCGACCGTGACCCCGGGCCGGCCGGACAGTGCGGTGAGCGCCTCCACCGTCCCGGGCAGCGGGAACGCCGCGGCCGGATCGGAGACGATGGGCGCCACCACACCGTCGTAGTCGGTGGCCACCAGAACCGTGGGCAGCGCGGCGAATCCGCCGAGTGCCGCGCGCAGCTCGGTCACTGCTTCGGTGTCTCGTCGACCCGACCGGACAGGGTCTGCAGGAAGGAGCGGGCCCAGCGGTCCACGTCGTACTGGAGCACCTGGCGGCGCATGCTGCGGATGCGGCGTTTGCCGTCCTCCGGGTCCTGGTGCACGGCCTCGTCGATGGCGTTCTTCACGCCCTCCAGATCGTGCGGGTTGCACTGGTACGCCTGGCGGAGTTCGGCTGCGGCGCCGGTGAACTCGCTGAGTACCAGCGCGCCCGTCGAATCGGTGCGGCAGGCCAGGTACTCCTTCGCCACCAGGTTCATCCCGTCGCGCAGCGGGGTCACCAGCATCACGTCGGCGGCGCCGAAGAAGGCCACCAGCTCGGTGCGGGGCACCGGCTTGTGGATGTAGTGGATCACGGGATGGCCCACGCGGCCGAAGTCGCCGTTGATCCGGCCCACCTGGCGCTCGATGTCGTTGCGCATCGCCTTGTAGGACTCGACCCGTTCGCGCGAGGGCGTGGCCAGCTGCACGAAGACGTGCCGCTCCGGATCGAGCCGTCCCTCCTGGTACAGCTCGCCGATGGCGCGCAGCCGCACATCGATACCCTTGGTGTAGTCGAGGCGGTCCACGCCGAGCATGATCTTCTCGGGATTGCCGAGTTCCTTGCGCAGGCCGCGGGTGCGCTTGCGGGTCTCCGGCAGTTTCGATGTGGCGGCCAGATCGGCGGAGTCGATCGAGATCGGGAAGGCGCCCACCCGCACCGAGCGGAAGCCCACGGTGACCACGCCGAACTTCGAGCGCACGCCGATCGAGCCCTTGCTGGTGGGGTAGCCGGCCAGCCGTTTGGCTAGGTAGAGGAAGTTCTGGGCGCCACCGGGCAGGTGGAAGCCCACCAGATCGGCGCCGAGGATGCCCTCGATGATCTCGCGCCGCCACGGCATCTGCATGAACAGCTCGACCGGCGGGAACGGGATGTGCAGGAAGAAGCCGATCTTCACGTCCGGCCGCAGCATCCGCAGCATCTTGGGGACCAGTTGCAGCTGGTAGTCCTGCACCCAGACGGTGGCGCCCTTCGCGGCCACCTTCGCGGTCTCCTCCGCGAACCGCCGGTTCACCTCGACGTAGGTGTTCCACCACTCGCGGTGGTACTCGGGCTTGACGATCACGTCGTGGTACAGCGGCCAGAGGCTGCCGTTGGAGAAGCCCTCGTAGTGCTCCTCGACCTCCTGGGCGCTGAGCTCGACCGGGACGAGGAGCATGTCCTCGCCCTCGATCGGTTCGCCGCCGACGTCGGGAGCGCCGGGCCAGCCGACCCACGCGCCGTTGCGGGCGCTGAGGATCGGCTTGAGCGCCGTCACCAGGCCGCCGGGGGCTTCCTTCCACGTGAGCGTGCCATCGGGGGCACGCTCCACGTCGACGGGGAGCCGGTTGGCCACCACGATGAACTCGGCACCTTCTGTGGAGATCTCAGTGGCGGCCACGGTGGCTTAGGCCTCCTTGGGGCCGATGCCCAGCATCGACAGCAGCATCCGGCACTCGTCGGCGTCGGTCGCGTACGCGGCGACGACCCGCTGGGCCTGACGTGCGGTCTCGTCCGCTACGGGCTCGAGATCCTCGTCGCTGATCTCCGTGGTCTTCGGGGGCATCTGCACACCTTCGTTTCTCATTGACAACCGGAACTAGTTTACCCGCGGACCCGCCGGAACGTGATTCTGGCGATCCGCGGCCGGCGGATGGTGCGTGCCAGCCACTCGCCGAAGGTCACGCCGGCCGCGAGTGCGCAGCCCACGGCCAGCGCCGTGGCCATGTTGGTCAGGGCGGCGGTGGTCTGTCCGGCCATCAGCTCTGAGAGGCCGCGGTACACCGCGAGGCCGGGGACCAGGGGCGTGATGCCGGCGACGGCCACGATGAGCGGGGGCACCACGGCGCGGCGGGCCAGGAGGCCGCCGGCCAGGCCGACGGTGGAGGCCGCCGCGGTGGACGCGACGATCGGGCCGAGCCCCAGGTTGAGGATCGACCCGGCCACCAGGGCGCCCGCGCAGCCCGCGAGGAAGGACGTGGTGAGTGCCCGCATCTGGGCGTAGCTCGCGAGGGCGAAGGCCGCGGCGGCGATACCGCCCGTGACCACCAGGATCGGCAGCGGTGCGTAGTCGAACGGTGCCTGCTGCAGCGGCGGGAGGGTGGCGCCCAGCTCGGAGGTGACGCGCAACGCCATGCCGACGCCGGCCACCACGCCGCCGGTGAACACCACCACCTCGAAGAACCGGGCGGCGCCCGTGACGGGTGCGCCGGTGATGGCGTCCTGCACCGAGCCGACCAGGGAGAGTCCGGCCATCAGCACGATGATTCCCGAGACGATCACCCGGTAGGGCTCGACCTCCCAGCCGTAGACCAGGGACAGCCGGTAGATCAGCGCCGCGGGCAGGGTGGCGAGGAAACCGCCCACCACCTGCTGGAAGAAGTAGGGCAGACCGATCTGGCCGAGCCGCACGTTCACCGCGTAGATGAGGGCGGTCGAGACGAACGAGACCGCGGCCAACGGGAGCGCGCCACCGAGTAGCAGGGTGAGCGCGCCGGCCATGATCGCCCAGCCGGCGATGGCGACGGCGCGCGGATACGGGTGGCCGGCGCTCATGATCTCGTCCAGCTCGCGCTGCGCCACATCGGGCCGGATCACGCCGCGGCCGATGCGCCGCACCAGGGAGTCCACCTGTGCGAGCCGGGTGTAGTCCAGCGAGCGGTGGTTCACGGTGCGCAGGTAGGTCGACGGTGGCAGGCCCCGTCCGCGCTGCACGGACACGGTGATCGCGTTGTAGGTCACCGTCACGGTGCAGTCGTCGATGCCGTAGGTGGCGGCCACGTACCGGACCTGGGCCTCGGTGTCGACGGCGCCGGTGCCGGAGTCGAGCAGCACCGCGCCCACCTTCATGGCCACCTCGAGGACCTCGCCGACGGTCTCGGTGTCGCGCAGGTCGATGGGTTGCAGCGGAGTGACGACGGGCAGCCCAGCGGTGTCCGCGGTGGCCGCGCGGCGGCCGGTCAGTGCCTGGACGCCGTGGGCGATCCGGTTGCGGAGCGCGAGCTTCACCTTCGGGGGACCTCCTCGATCACTGCGGTGCAGACCGTGAGCGTCTCACCCCGTGCACACCGTTGTCACCCCGGCCGGGTCCGTGCGTGTCGGCGGCGAGCACGGTCGCAGGCCGACGGAGTTCGCCGTGGCGCCGTCGTGGCTGCGCCTGCCCGGCATCGTCGCCTCGGCCCTGCGGGTTGAGGCTTGTGGAGCCCCCCGTCGGGATTGAACCGACGACCTTCGCTTTACAAGAGCGGTGCTCTACCACTGAGCTAGGGAGGCGGGCGGCCGTGCGACCGTCGGTGCACAGCATATCGTCTCAGTCATGACTGACTCCTTCGAGACCATCAGCTGGACCGTGGACGGCGACGGTGTCGCGACCCTGCTGCTGGACCGGCCCGATCAGCTCAACGCGTTCAGCGTGACGATGGCGCGCGAGCTCACCGAGTTCTTCGAGGTGCACGCGCACAGTGACGAGATCCGCGCCGTGGTGGTCACCGGCTCGGGCCGCGCCTTCTGCGCGGGTATGGACCTCACCGGTGAGGGCAACGTCTTCGGGCTCGACGAGACGATCGACCCGCCCACGCCGGAGGAGTTCGTCGCGAACTACGACCAGCCGCCCTTCCAGGACGGCGTGCGCGACACCGGCGGCAAGCTCACGCTGGCGATCTACTCGCTGCCCAAGCCCGTGATCGCCGCGATCAACGGCCCCGCGGTGGGCATCGGCGCCACGATGACCCTCGCGATGGACACCCGGCTGGCGTCCACGAAGGCGCGGATCGGCTTCGTCTTCGGGCGCCTCGGCATCGTCATGGAGGCGTGTTCGAGCTGGTTCCTGCCCCGCATCGTCGGGCCGTCGCAGGCGCTGGAGTGGGTGTATTCCGCCGACATCCTCACCGCCGAGGAGGCGCACGCCGGCCGGCTGGTGCGCAGCATCCACGAGCCCGACGAGCTGGTGGGCGCTGCCCAGGAGCTGGCCCGGTCCTGGGTGAAGGGGCGATCCGCCGTGGGCGTGGCGATCAACAAGCAGCTGATCTACCGCGGTCTCGGCGCGGCCACTCCGTTGGAGCAGCACCTGGCGGATTCGCTGGGCATGTATTACACGTCGATCGGCGACGGCAAGGAGGGCGTCGCGGCGTTCCTGGAGAAGCGCTCGCCCGAGTTCACCTCGCGAGCGTCCGCGGTGCCGCGCATCGTCGCCGACTGACGACGGTGACGGTTCGGTGAAGGTCCGGCCGGGATCGGCTCGGGAGCCCGCTTCCCGATCTATCGTGGACGGTATCCCCATGGGGGGATGCTGACACCCGATCGGAGGCCGCGCATCATGTCGAACCCCGGAGGTCTGCCCGAGCCGCCGATCCTGAGCCGCATCCGCGAATCGCTCATCGGCGACGATCAGGTGTTCCCGGGGCCCTTCGGTCCGCGCCGAGTGACCTACGCCGATTACACCGCCTCGGGACGTTCGCTGAGCTTCATCGAGGACTTCATCCGCGACGAGGTGCTGCCGCGGTACGCGAACACCCACACCGAGTCGAGCGGGACCGGCCTGCAGACCACTCGACTGCGTGAGGACGCGCGCCGGATCATCCGCGAGACCGTCGGCGGCGACGACGAGACCGTGGTCATCTTCACCGGCTCGGGCTGCACCGGCGCGATCGACAAGCTGGTCGGCGTGCTGGGCCTGCGGATCCCCGACGATCTGGACCGGCGCTATCACCTGAGCGATGCGATCCCGCCGGAGGAGCGGCCGGTGGTCTTCATCGGCCCGTACGAGCACCACTCCAACGAGCTGCCGTGGCGCGAATCGATCGCCGACGTGGTGGTGATCGACCAGGACGCCGACGGGCACATCGACGTGACCGCGCTGGACGCCGCGCTCGACCGGTACCGGGACCGGCCGCTCAAGATCGGCTCCTTCTCGGCCGCCAGCAACGTGACCGGCATCCTCAGCGACACCGGGCGGATCAGCGCCCTCCTGCACGCCCACGGCGCACTGTCCTTCTGGGACTTCGCCGCCGCCGGACCGTACGTGGACATCGAGATGTACCAGGGCGATCCGGCGCGCGCGCTGGGCACCGGCGCCTACAAGGACGCGATCTTCCTCAGTCCGCACAAGTTCGTCGGCGGACCGGGCACCCCGGGGGTGCTGGTGATCCGCCGGGAGCTGCTGCGCAACCGGGTCCCCGTCGTCCCCGGCGGCGGCACCGTGACCTACGTGAACCCCGACGATCACCAGTACGTCGACGATCCCGCGCAGCGCGAGGAGGCCGGGACCCCGGCCATCGTCGAATCCATCCGCGCGGGGCTGGTTTTCGACCTCAAGCGCGAGGTGGGCGTCGAGGTGATCAAGGCGCACGAGGAGGATCTGCTGCGCCGCGCCGTGGCCCGCTGGCAGGCGGAGCCGGCGATCGAGATCCTCGGCAACCTGGACGCGGACCGGCTCTCGATCCTGTCCTTCGTGGTGCGCTCGCCCACCGGGAAGTTCCTGCACCACAACTTCGTCGTGGCCCTGCTCAACGACGTCTTCGGCATCCAGTCCCGCGGCGGCTGCTCGTGCGCCGGCCCGTACGGGCATCGGCTGCTGGGCATCGATCTCGACCACTCCCGCGAGTTCGAACGCGAGATCACCCGGGGCTGTGAGGGGATCAAGCCCGGCTGGGTGCGGGTGAACCTCAACTACTTCATCTCGGAGGCGGTCTTCGACTACCTCGTGGAGGCGGTGCTGATGGTGGCCCGCGAGGGGTGGAAGCTGCTGCCCGACTATCGGTTCGAACCGGAGACGGGGCTGTGGCGGCACCGCCGGGGCGCGGTGGAGCCGCTCGTCCGGCTCACCGATGTCAGTTACGACGAGCAGGGCCGCATGTCGTACCCGCAGCACGACGACCGCGCGCCCGAGAGCGCCCTGGCGGGCTACCTCGCCGAGGCTCAGGCGGTGTTCGCCGTGGCCTCCCCGGTCGAGGCCGCACCGGCGGAGCTCTCCGCCGATTTCGATCATCTGCGCTGGTTCGATCTTCCGGTGGACTGCCTGGAGGCCTGACCTCCGCGCACCGTCGGGAGGGCATACGATGCACGGCATGGAGATCCGTGACGCCCAGCCCTCCGACCTGCCGGCGATCCTCGTCATCCACAACGACGCGGTGGAGAACTCCACGGCCATCTGGTCGGAGGAGACCTCCGACCTCGCCGAGCGCACGGCGTGGCTGGAGGAGCGGCGCGCCGGGGGCTTCCCGGTGCTGGTGGCGATCGTCGACGGCGAGCTCGGCGGTTACGCCAGCTACGGCCCGTTCCGCGCGAAGACCGGCTACCGATACACGGTGGAGAACTCGGTGTACGTGGCCGACGGGTTCTACCGGCGCGGTATCGCCGAGGCGCTCATGAACGCGCTGATCGATCGGGCGAAGCAGTCGGATGTGCACGTGGTGGTGGCGGCGATCGAGGAGTCGAACCACGCCTCCGTCGCGCTCCACCGCAAGCTCGGCTTCCGGGTGACCGGCCAGATGCCTCAGGTGGGTATGAAGTTCGGCCGCTGGCTCGATCTCGTGCTCATGCAGCGCATCCTCTGATCAACCGCCGGCCGGATGCGCCGTCGCGTTCTCGACGATGATCTCGGCCAGCTCGTCGGGACGCTCGTCCGGGATCCAATGGCTCACTCCGTCCAGCACGATCAGCCGGAACGGCGCCTGCACGTAGTCCTCGGTCAGTTCCGCGCCGCGGCGGGCGAGCGCGACATCGCCCGAACTCCAGATGTGCGTCGTGGGGCTGGTGACCTTCGCGCTCGGCGGGCGGGTCCCCACGAAGGGCATGCCGCGGTACCAGTTCAGCCCGCCACCCAGCAGGCCGGGCGTGACGATCTCGTCGAGGACCACCGCCTGCGCCTCCTCGGGCATACCGGCGCGGGCCAGGAACTTCGAGAACAGGTCGGGACGGCGGGCGGCGAGCAGCTCGGGCAGCACGGGGATCTGGAAGAGCAGCATGTAGTACGAGAGCAGGGCCTGGTTGGAGCTGGCCATCGACCGCAGGAAGGCGAGCGGGTGCGGCACCGACACCGTGGTCAGGGTGCGCACCGACGCGGGATGCTCCGCCGCGGTCTGCCAGGCCACCGCGGCGCCCCAGTCGTGCCCGACGAGGTGCGCGGGGCCCGTGATGCGGAGCAGCTCGGCGATATCGGCGACCAGCTCCGCGCTGCGGTAGTCGTAGCGGCGCTGCGGCTTCGCCGTCGCGGAGTAGCCGCGCTGCCAGGGGATCACGGTGCGGTAGCCGCGCTCGTGCAGCGCCGCGGCGGTCGCCTCCCACGAGGTGGGGGTCTGCGGGAAACCGTGCAGCAGCACCACGATCTCGCCGTCGATCGGTCCGGTGTCCACCACCGGGAAGGTCAGCCCCGCGCGCTGGAAGCCGCTGATCCGCTCAGTCATGCTCACCACTCAACCATCCCGTCTTCGGTTCGGCATCCGACCTGGGGCGGATCGTCGTCGTGACTCAGGCCTTCTTGCGCACCTCGTAGCCGCTCACGATGGACAGCCGGTTGAAGGCGTTGATCGCGATGGCGGCCCAGATCAGTGCGGCGGTCTGATCGGTGTCGAGCACGTCTGTGGCGCGGTCGTAGGCGATGTCGGCGGCGTGGTGCGGCGGCAGGTTCGTCACCAGCTCGGCGATCTCCAGCGCGGCGCGCTGCTGATCGTCGAACAGGGCGGGCGCATCGCGCCAGGCGGGGAGCACGGCGATCTGCTGTTCGGTGAGGCCGGCCGCGATGCCGAGGTCGTGATGCAGCGACAGGCAGTACGCGCAGCCGTTGATCTGCGAGCACCGCAGGTTCACCAGCTCCACCACGGCCCGGCTCAGTCCCGCCGCGGCGGCCACGGTGCCGACCTCGGTCGAGACACCCACCAGTTTCTTGTACGTCTCGGGTGACGCCTTGTCGATGCGAACGCGTTCGGCTGCCATGGCACCTAGGCTAGTTCCATGAGCAATGTCGATCCGGATCCGCAGGAGATCGAATGCACGGCCGGGGGCGGCTCCGGCACCGTCGAGGTCATCGCCGCGCGGGAGGTGCCGCTCGGCGGGCCCCGGGCGATGACGGTGCGCCGCACGCTGCCCACGCACGACCGGTCGATGATCGGTGCCTGGTGCTTCGCCGACCACTACGGCCCCGACGACGTGACGAGCACGGGCGGGATGAACGTGCCGCCGCACCCGCATACCGGATTGCAAACGGTGAGCTGGCTGTTCGAGGGCGAGATCGAGCACACCGACAGCGCCGGCGTGCACGCCCCGGTGCTGCCGGGCGAGCTGAACCTCATGTCCGCCGGCTTCGGTATCAGCCACTCGGAGGTGTCGACCCCGCAGACGGAGCGGCTGCACGGCGTGCAACTGTGGCTCGCGCTGCCCGATCGGGTGCGCAATGCCGACAACGGCTTCCAGCACTACGCCCCGCCCACCGTCGACCTGCCCGACGTCCGTGCCGACGGGCCCGGCGGCACCGTGAAGGTGTTCATCGGTGAGCTGGCGGGCAGTACCGCCGAGGTGTCCACCGCGACGCCGCTGCTCGGCGCCGAGCTCGTGCTCGCCCCGGGCGCCCGCGTCGCGCTCGCGGTGAATCCCGATTTCGAGCACGGGGTCCTCCTGGACACCGAGCGCCTGCTGTTCGACGGTGTCGCGCTCGCCCGCGGCGACCTCGGCTACGTGGGCACGGGGCTCGGCGGGATCCGCCTGCACAATCCCACCGACGTCCCGGCGCGCGCCGTTCTGCTCGGCGGAGTCCCGTTCGACGAGGACATCGTGATGTGGTGGAACTTCGTCGGCCGCAGTCACGAGGACATCGCCCGGTACCGCGAGGAATGGCAGGCGCGGGACGTGCGTTTCGGCAGTGTGGACGGTTGGCGCGACGATCAGTACCTGCCCGCCCCGCCGCTGCCCACCACCCGACTCAAGCCACGCAAGAGGAGCTCCCAGTGACCGAACAGCAGGATCAGAACGTCGTCACCCGCAACGACGAGGCGGGGCGCTACGAGATCGCCGTGAACGGTGAGCTCGCCGGCTTCACCGTGTTCATCGACCGCGGCGAGCAGCGGATCTTCCCGCACACCGAGCTCGATGAGAAGTTCTCCGGCCGTGGGCTCAGCTCGGTCCTGGTGCACGACGCCCTGGTCGACACCCGCGCGGCGGGCAAGCGGGTCGTGCCGGTGTGCCCGCTGGTGGCCAAGTACGTGAGCAAGCACGACGAGGTGGCCGACCTCGTCGATCCCGTGACCCCGGAGATCCTGCAGTTCCTCAGCAGCCGCGGGTGACGCTCGCGGGCGGTCTCGGACAGGTCGCGGGGCGCTCCGGTTCACAGGAAACTGCCAGCGATCTGTCAGACCGCTCGCCGGGCGGCGGGGCACGATGGCGTTGTGTCCAGTGCGCAAGAGACGATCCAGCCCAAGGTGCTCGTCGTCGACGATGAGCAGAGCATCCGGGAACTCCTGCAGGTGAGCCTGAAGTTCCAGGGCTTCGACGTGACGGTGGCCCAGGACGGGCCCGCGGCACTCGACCGCGTGCGCACCTTCCGCCCCGATGTGATGGTGCTCGACATCATGATGCCCGGGATGGACGGCCTGGGGCTGCTCAAGCGACTGCGGCAGGACGGTGTCGAGGCGCCCGCGCTGTTCCTCACCGCGCGGGATTCGGTGGAGGACAAGGTGGCCGGGCTCACCCTCGGCGGCGACGATTACGTGACCAAACCCTTCAGTCTCGAAGAGGTGGTGGCGCGGATCAACGTGCTGTTGCGGCGCAGCGGATTCGGCGAACACGAGGAGATCACCCGCCTGAAGTTCGCCGATCTCGAGCTGGACGACGAGACGCACGAGGTGTGGAAGGCCGGTGAGCTGGTGGCACTCTCGCCCACCGAGTTCACCCTGCTGCGGTACTTCATGGTCAACGCGGGTGTGGTGCTGTCCAAGCCGCGGATCCTCGATCACGTGTGGCACTACGATTTCGGTGGCGATGTGAACGTGGTCGAGTCCTACGTCTCGTACCTGCGGCGCAAGGTGGATACGGGGGAGACCCGCCTGATCCACACGCTGCGCGGCGTGGGCTACGTCCTGCGCGAGCCGCGGTAGCGGCGATGACGAACCGGACCGGGCTCGCGGCGCGGGTGCCCCTGCGGTTCTCGCTCGTCGCCGTGGTGGTGGGCGTGGTCTTCCTCGGCCTGCTCGTCTCGGGGACCGCGCTCACCGCGGCGATGAAGGACCAGCTGATCGCCCGGGAGGACCAGACGCTGCGGCAGGCCGCCGATACGTGGGCCCGGCCGAAGCCACCGAACTTCCCGGCACCGCCGCGCGGCGGACCACCCACCCGCTTCTACCAGGCCACCTTCCTGCCCGACGGCAGCCAGCTGCAGATCAGCAACCCTGACTTCACCGACCGGCCCGATCTCAGCGGCCTCGACCCGCTCGGCAGCGACGCGGCCACGGTGGACTCCGTCGGCGGCGACGGTCCGCAGTGGCGGGTGGTGCAGTCGCACTCGCAGTACGGCGTGACCTTCGTGGCGGTCACGCTCACGGAGGTGGACTCCACCATCCGCACGCTGGTCGAACTGGAGCTGCTGATCGGCGGCGCGGTGCTGGTGATCGCGGGCGGCGTGGGCTACCTCGTGGTGCGCCGCTCGCTGCGGCCCCTGGAACAGGTCGAGGCCACGGCGGAGGCCATCGCGGCCGGCGATCTCACCCGCCGCGTTCCCGATGCCCCGCCGAACACCGAGGTGGGCCGGCTGTCCTCGTCGCTCAACACGATGCTGCACCAGGTGCAGGACTCGTTCGGCCAGGTCGCCGCGTCCGAGGAACGGGCCAGGGCCGACGAGGAGCGGATGCGCCGATTCGTGGGCGACGCCTCGCACGAGCTGCGCACCCCGCTCACCTCGATCCGGGGCTTCGCGGAGCTGTACCGGCAGGGCGCGACCGATGACACCGACTACGTCATGGCGCACATCGAGGCCGAGGCGCAGCGGATGGGCCTGCTGGTGGAGGATCTGCTGCTTCTCGCGCGGCTCGATGCGCGTCGCCCCCTGGCCGCCGAACCGGTCGACCTCGCCGCGGTGGGGGAGGATGTGGTGCGCGCGGCGCAGGCGCGGGAACCGAAGCGCGACATCGAGATCGACGTGGCCGGAGCCGATGCCGACGGTGCCGTGATGGTGTCCGGCGACCGCGACCGGCTGCACCAGGTGATCACCAACCTGGTCTCGAACGCGCTGCGGCACACCCCCGAGGACGCCGAGGTCCGGGTGCGCATCGAGGGACTGCCGGACGCGGCCGTCGTCGAGGTCGCCGATACCGGACCGGGGATGGAGACCGGTGAGGCCGCACGCGTCTTCGAGCGGTTCTACCGCACCGACTCCTCCCGCAGCCGCGGCAGTGGCGGTGCGGGACTGGGCCTCTCGATCGTGCACGGCATCGTCGACCGGCACGGCGGCAACGTCACGGTGAACACCGCACCCGGTGCGGGCGCGACCTTCACGGTGCGGTTGCCGCGCTAGCGGATCAGACGGCGGCGAGCGCCTCGACGATCTTGGTCTGCGCCTCGTCGAGCGACTCGGCCGACGGATTGGGATCGGCCTGGCCGAAGTCGAAGTCGCTCAGCGTGTACGCCGGGAAGACGTGGATGTGCAGGTGCGGCACCTCGAGCCCCGCGATCACCATGCCGGCGCGGGGCGCATCGAAGGCCACCTTGACGGCGCGGCCGATCCGGCGGCTCACGTCGGAGAGGTGGTTCCACAGCTCCTCGTCGACCGACTCCCAGTGGTCGACCTCGGCGCGCGGGACCACGAGCACGTGGCCCTGCGTGAGCGGCGCGATGGTCAGGAACGCCACCACCGAATCGTCCTGGTACACGAACCGGCCCGGGAGCTCGCCGGCGATGATCTTCGAGAAGACGGTGCCGGAGGCGCCATTCGCATCAGTAGCCATACCGCCAGGCTATCGGAGCAGCCCGCCGATGTCCGCCGCGGTGAGCATCGCGATGAGCGTGGGCACCACCTTCTGCGCCGCCACACCGTAATTGCCGCGGGCCTGCTTCTCGATGACGTTCGCCGCGGCCAGCGCACCGAGATGGTGGTACAGCTGCCCCTTCGATCCCGCGTCCACCAGGTCGAGCAGTTCGGCGGCGGTGCGCGGCCCGCGCAGCAGTTCCTGCACGATCTCGATCCGGGCCGGGTGTCCGAGCGCTCCGAGCACCGCGGCGATCCGCTCGGCCGGCAGGGCGGCGGCGGCGCCCGCCGAGTAGTCGACGCGCCATGTGACCTCGCCGTGCAGGGAGACCTCGCCGCCGTAGCCCACCGCTCCCGCACCGGCGGCGGGTGATTGCGCGGCCGCCGTCCCCAGCGCCGCCTCGAGCGCGGCGACCCGCACTTCCAGGTCGGCGAGACGATCGTCCTCGGTCATGGGCCTAGATTACGTGCGGAGTGCGCAGGCCACGCGCTCGCGGGCCGCACCGTCGGTCATGGCGGCGAGCAGCATCCGTTGGTGCGGCATCCCCGCCTCGTCGTCCTTGCGCAGATCCGCCGCCGACGCGCGGCGCACCATCAGGACGCCGACGGTGACGGAACCGTCGGGCCGGCGGCCCTCGAAGGCCTCCGTCCGGATGCCGGGGAGGGAACCGCCCTTGAACCCGAGGGCGAGCAGGCCGCTCGGTCGCGCGTCCTGGAACTCGAGGAATCGGCGCGCGGTCTCGGAGCCCGGACCGAACCGGCCGGAGGCGAGGTCACCGACCAGCCGGGCGAACGACGACGCCGGTGCCGAATAGGTCCGATCCGTGGCGGAGGTCAGCTGCGCGGCGGTGCTCGCCCCGCTCGCGAGCAGCCCGTCGTACAGGTTCTTCATCGAGGGGACCGGGCCCGGCATGCCGTACCGCGTCATGACGTCCTGCAGCGCATCGTCGCCCAGCCGTGCGCGGAGGGCATCGGGGGCCGCGCTGTCGGAGAACCGGATCATCACATCGGCGAGCTGATACAGGGAGACGGTGCCGGAGGCGTCGTCGGGCACGCCCTTCGTCGCGGGGATCCCCAGGTATTTCAGCGCTTCGGCGTGGGCTCCGCCGTCGAGCGGCGTGCCCCGGTAGTCCACGTACCACCGCTGCCAGTCGGCGATCGGGATCCGCTCGTTGAGGTCGATCCGTCCGACCCCCGCCCGGCCGGTGAGGGCGGCGAGATGGATGAGCTTGACCATCGAGGCGGTGGGCATGGCCGCGTCGGCACGGTGCCGGACGGTGCCGCCCCGCCCGTCGTCCACCACGAGCGCGACGTCGTCGCGGTGCTCCGCGAGGTAGCCGACCCAGCCCGCTGCCGTGCTCGTGTCCGTCGCGGCCGGCGGGGCACAGGGGGCGGCCAGCGCCGCCGGGGCGGGGACGGCGACCAGCATCGCTGCGACGACGGCGGTGATCAGTGTGCGGCGCATGAACCCTCCAAGAACGATAGATCGGAATTCCGGAATAACGATACCCATGCTGGTGTCGGGTGTACAGCCCCTGCGCCGGTAAGGTCGGCGACGTGCGAGTACTCGTCATCGGCACCGGCGGCCGCGAACACGCCCTCCTCGACGCGCTGTCGCGCGACCCCCAGGTCACCGAGTTGCATGCGGCCCCGGGTAATCCCGGCACCGCGGCGCTCGCCACGAACCACGACGTCGACGCCTCTTCCGGCGATGAGGTCGCGGCGCTGGCCGAGCGGCTCGGCGCCGACCTCGTGGTGATCGGCCCCGAAGTGCCCCTGGTGCTCGGCGTCGCCGACGCCGTCCGGGCCCGCGGCATCGCCGCGTTCGGCCCCTCCGCGGAGGCGGCGAAGATCGAGGGCTCGAAGGCCTTCGCCAAGGACGTCATGGAGGCCGCCGGCGTCCGCACCGCCCGCAGCGAGGTGGTCGACAGCCCTGCGCTCATCGACGCCGCGCTGGATCGGTTCGGCCCCACCTGGGTGATCAAGGACGACGGTCTCGCCGCCGGCAAGGGCGTGGTGGTCACGGCCGACCGTGCCGAGGCCCGCGCGCACGCCGCCGACCTCCTCGAGTCCGGCCGCCCCGCCCTCTTCGAATCCTTCCTCGACGGCCCCGAGGTCTCGCTCTTCTGCCTCGTCGACGGCGAGACCGTGGTGCCCCTGCTGCCCGCGCAGGACCACAAGCGCGTCGGCGACGGCGACACCGGCCCCAACACCGGCGGCATGGGCGCGTACTCGCCCCTGCCCTGGCTCGCCGACGGTGCCACCGAGGAGATCGTGGAGACCGTGGTGCGCCCGGTCGCCCGCGAGATGGTGCGCCGGGGCGTGCCCTTCTCGGGGCTCCTCTACGCCGGCCTCGCGATGGGAACCGAGGGTCCCGCGGTGGTGGAGTTCAACTGCCGCTTCGGTGACCCGGAGACGCAGGCCGTGCTGAGCCTCCTGGAATCTCCACTGGGACAGGCGCTGAACGCCACCGCCACCGGTACGCTCGCCGAGCTGCCGCCGCTCCAGTGGCGCGACGGTGCCGCCATCACCGTGGTGCTCGCCGCCGAGAACTACCCGGGCACGCCCCGCAAGGGCGATGTGATCACCGGCGCCGACGGTGCCGGGGTCTATCACGCCGGTACCGCGCGCGACGCGGACGGACGGCTCGTGTCCAACGGTGGCCGTGTGCTCAACGTGGTCGGTGTCGGAGACGACCTCGGCGCGGCCCGCGCGGACGCCTACGCCAAGCTCGACCGGATCAAGCTGCCGGGCAGTCATTTCCGCACGGACATCGGTCACCAGGCGCTGTAACGACTGCAATTCTCCGAGTGGGACGAAACCCGCTGGGCTATTTGCGCGAAACCGGCTTTGCGAGCCGGGTGCCCTGGCACCATGTCCAAGGTGACAGCCGCGACCACTCCCAAGGGCGAGCGCCGGCGCGCGGCTCTGGTGGCCGCCGCCGGAGAGCTCCTCGTGGAGGGCGGTTTCGAATCCGTGCGGCATCGCGCAGTGGCGCACCGGGCGCACATCCCGTTGGCAGCCACCACGTACTACTTCGAGTCGCTGGGCGATCTGCTCTCGAACGCGGTCGCCTACGCGGGCGATCACGACATCGCTGCAGTCCGTGCCCGGGTCGGCGGGGTGAGCCGGCGCCGCCGCGGCGAGGGCGCATTGGCCAGGCTGATCGCGAGCGTCTTCTTCGCCTGCGAGACCGAGGCGCAGCGCAGCGCCCTGGTGTCGCGGTACGAGCGGCTCGTGGTGTGCACGCGTGACCCGCAACTGGCGCAGATGCAGGCGCAGGTCCGCGGCGCCCTCGCCGAGCTGCACGTGGAGGTCCTGGAGCGCTCCGGGCGGCGGGCCGACCGCGCCTGCATCGACCGGTTGATGGCGATCGAGGACGGTGCGGCCCTGGCCGCGTTCACCGATCACGGCACCGATGTGGCTCGCGCCGTCCGCGATGCCGTTGCCGCGGTGATCGACGATCTGGCCCCGATGCTTCCCTGACGGGCGTCCCCGCAGTGCATGAGAGAATCGCGGGGTGAGCACTCCCCGCATCCCGAACGTCCTCGCCAACCGGTACGCCAGCCCGCGCATGCGTGAGCTGTGGTCGCCCGAGTACAAGATCGTGCTGGAGCGGCAGCTGTGGATCGCGGTGCTCAAGGCGCAGCGCGACCTCGGGATCGACGTGCCCGACGGTGCCGTCGAGGCCTACGAGGCCGTGGTCGATCAGGTCGATCTGGATTCCATCGCCGCGCGCGAGCGGATCACCCGCCACGATGTGAAGGCGCGGATCGAGGAGTTCAGCGAGCTCGCCGGGTTCGAGCAGATCCACAAGGGCATGACCAGCCGCGACCTCACCGAGAACGTGGAGCAGCTGCAGATCCTGCGCTCGCTCGAGTACGTCCGCGATCACGCGGTGACGGTGGCCGTCCGGCTCGCCGAGCGCGCCGCGCAGTACTCCTCGGTGGTGATGGCCGGACGCTCGCACAACGTCGCGGCGCAGGCCACCACGCTGGGCAAGCGGTTCGCCTCGGCCGCGAACGAGCTGCTCGTCGCGATCGCCCGCGTCGATGATCTGATCTCCCGCTACCCGCTGCGCGGCATCAAGGGCCCGATGGGCACCTCGCAGGACATGCTCGACCTGCTCGGCGGCGATGCGGCGAAGCTGGACGAGCTGGAGGCGCGGGTCGCCGCGCACCTCGGCTTCTCGCAGTCGCTCGTGTCCGTAGGCCAGGTGTACCCGCGCTCGCTCGACCACGACGTGGTGAGTGCGCTGGTGCAGCTGGCGGCGGGACCGTCGTCCATGGCCACCACCATCCGGCTCATGGCCGGGCACGAGCTGGTCACCGAGGGCTTCCAGCCCGGCCAGGTGGGCAGCTCGGCGATGCCGCACAAGATGAACACCCGCTCCTGCGAGCGCGTGAACGGGCTCACGGTGATCCTGCGGGGCTACGGCTCCATGGCCGCCGAGATGGCCGGCGCGCAGTGGAACGAGGGCGATGTATTCTGCTCCGTGATCCGCCGCGTGGCCCTGCCCGACGCCTTCTTCGCGCTCGACGGCCTCTTCGAGACCTTCCTGACGGTGCTCGCCGAGTTCGGCGCCTACCCGGCCGTGATCGAGAACGAACTGAACCGCTACCTGCCCTTCCTCGCCACCACCCGCGTACTGATGGCCGCGGTCCGGGCCGGCGTCGGTCGCGAGGTGGCGCACGAGGCGATCAAGGAGCACGCCGTCGCCGTGGCCCTGGCGATGCGCGAGGAGGGCCGCGAGCCCGATCTGCTCGACCGTCTCGCCGGCGACTCCCGGCTCGGCCTGTCCCGCGCACAGCTCGATGAGGCGCTGGCCGACCGCGCCGCCTTCACCGGTGCCGCGGAGGCCCAGGTGGCCCAGGTCGTCTCCGACGTCGAAGCCCTCGCGGCCAAGCACCCCGACGCCGCGAGCTACGCCCCCGCCCCCATCCTCTGAGCTGCGAGCACCTCGCGGGCTGCCCGCTGGCCCGCAGTGACTGCACCCTCCATGGCGCCGAAATACCGCGTTGCTGTCTCGGTGCCGGCGAAGTGAATCCGGCCGTGAGGAGCGGCGGGCTCGGTGGGGTGCGAGGTCCACGATCCCGGGGGGAGGAATCCCGCGAAGCACCCCGACGACCAGGGGTCCTCGTTCCACTCGTGGACAAGCGACTCGACGGGGCTTCGGACTTCATCCCCGAACCGGTCGACCAGAGCGTGCGTCACGGCGCTGACTCGTTCCTGTTGAGGCAAGTGTAAGAGCCGTCGTGCGTGTGCTCCCACCACGAATGCGACGAGAGTGCCTTCATCCTCGGTCGAGTGGTCGAACGTCATGGTGACCAGGCCATCGTGTGACATCGACTTGCCGCTCAGGTTTCGCGTTCGCCAGAACGGCTCTCGGTACAGCAGGTGGTATTTGAGAACCTGACCGTCGGTGAAGTCGTGGAGTACTCGCTGACGAGTATCGGAAAGAACTGGTGTGTAATCGATCTGCCCGACGTGCCGTGGCGGAATGGCGACGATCACGCGGGGCGCGACGATCTCGCCGCGGTCGGTCCACACTGTCACGGAGGATCCGGATGTGATGGCGCGCACGGGTTCCGACAGTCGAATCGAGGATCGCAGCGGTTCGGCGAGTGCATCGCACAGCGAGGAGGCACCGTCCGCAAACCGGAGTTGCTGCTTCCCGCTGGCCCGCATGTAGTTCCGGAATCCGTCCGCGGAGCGGATGCACGTCAGAGCGTGTAGCAGGGAGATCTCGGCGAGATCCGCAGCGAAGATCGAACGGAGGCTCGTCGTCAGCAGTGCGCGGGATTCATGGGGGAGAGGTAGTCCGGCGAGCCATTCTTCAACCGAGAGTGCGTCGAGACTTCCGGCCCGCTTCGACGACCACGGTCGCTCTGGGGTGATCTGCCGCGACAGGCGGTTCATCAAGGCGATGCCGGCCAGAGCTGATGCAGAGTTCAGCGGTCCGATGAAGGGCAGGCCGCCCCGCCACGTGCGTACCGCACCACCGAACTGGCCCAGGTGCACACCGTCGTCCCACGTCGGCTTCAAGGCGAGGCCGTGGCGTCTCGCTAGCACCTGGATCTCGTATTGGCGCGGGCCGACGAACGCAGCTCCCATCTCGACCGGTGCGCCGGACCTGCTGCGGCGGGTCAGAATCCTGCCGCCGATACGGTCGCGCGCTTCGACGACGCAGACGTCGGCGCCTGTGCGGCGCAGATCATCCGCCGCCGTGAGGCCGGATAGACCCGCACCCACGACGATCGCGTCGTAGCTATCCGTCGATGTCATCGCGGTCCCCTGGGGGCGGTCGCCGTTGCAGCCGCTGCTGCGAGTGACTGGGTCAGGTGGTGGTGTGCGGTGTCGACGCGTTCCCGATCTCCGGTGGCGAGTAGGTCGAGGAGAAGGCCGCGGTGTACTGCCAGTGCGGACGTGGCGAGCGTCTCCGCCTGGTCGGTGGGCACGCCTTCGGTGACGAGGGCTCCGGCGATCAGGTCGACCCAACGCCGCACCGAGCCGTCGAGGAATCCGGGGAGTCGTGCGTCGTCGATCAGCGACATGCCGTAGGCCTCGAAGAAGAGTCGGCCGTACGCCTGCGCCTCCGGACTCGAGCTGGCGCTCCAGAATCGCTCCATCACGTGCTCGAACGATTGGTCGTCGGTTGTGTCCAGCCATTCACCGACCAAGGCCTCCTGGCGTGCGCGCACGCCGTCGAGTGCGTCGGTGATCAACTGCTCCTTGGAGCCGAAGTGGTACACGAGTAGGCGTGCGCTGGTACCGATCGCTGCTGCTAATGGCCGCAGCGAGAGATCGGCGAGTCCGTGACGGTAGATGTAGTCGACTGCGGATTCGAGCAGCTCGGCTTTTCGGGCCGTCATGTTCTGCGAAGTCGATTCCGGCATGCTGTACCTCTCGATTGAAACGACTGTTTCAGTGAAACGGACGTTACATTACTGCTTCGGGGGCGTCCAGGGAATCGACTGAACCCACTAGGCTGGGGGAGTGCGTCCTGAACTGAGCGAATACACGCCGATCTACTCGGGCAAGGTCCGCGAGCTGTACGCGGTGGACGATGAGCACCTGCTGCTCGTCGCCAGCGACAGGATCAGCGCCTACGACTACATCCTGGATTCGCAGATCCCCGACAAGGGGCGCGTGCTCACGGCGATGTCGGTGTTCTTCTTCGACGCACTCGGAGTGCCGAACCACCTCGCAGGTCCGGCTGACGATCCGCGCATCCCGGAGTCGGTGCTCGGCCGCGCCCTGATCACCCGGCGCCTCGACATGGTGCAGGTGGAGTGCGTGGCGCGCGGTTACCTCACCGGCTCGGGCCTCAAGGAGTACCGGACGAACGGCCAGGTGTGCGGCGTCCCACTGCCCGCCGGTCTCGTGGACGGCAGCCGGATCGACCCGCCGATCTTCACGCCCGCGACCAAGGCGGCGGTGGGCGATCACGACGAGAACGTCTCCTTCGACCGCGTGGCCGCGGACGTCGGCGTCGAACTCGCCTCGAAGCTGCGCGATCTGACGCTCGACGTGTACGGGCGCGGCGCGGACATCGCCCGCGAGCGCGGAATCATTCTGGCCGACACCAAGTTCGAGTTCGGTCTCACGCCCGACGGTGAGCTGCTGCTCGCCGACGAAGTGCTCACCCCGGACTCCTCCCGGTACTGGGACGCCGCCCTGTACGAGCCGGGCCGGGCGCAGCCCAGCTTCGACAAGCAGATCGTGCGGGACTGGCTCACCGGACCCGATTCCGGCTGGTCGACCGACTCCGACACCCCGCCGCCGGCCCTCCCGGACGACGTCGTCGAGCGCACCCGCGCCCGGTACATCGAGGCCTACGAACGCATCTCCGGTCTGAAGTTCAGCGACTGGCCGGGCGGCGCCGCATGACCGACGCCGTGCAGCCGATCGCCAAGAAGGTCCCCACGCAGCGGACCTTCCACGGCGACACCGTGACCGACGACTACGCCTGGCTCGCCGACACCTCGAACGAGGAGGTGCTCGACTACCTGCGGCAGCACAACGCCTACACCGAGGCGGCGGCCGCGGCGCAGGAACCGCTGCGCGAGAAGATCTTCGGCGAGATCAAGGCGCATACGCAGGAGACCGACATGTCGGTGCCGCAGCGCCGCGGCGGCTACTGGTACTACGCCCGGACACGGGAGGGCGCCCAGTACGGGATCCACTGCCGCGCACCGATCGCCGGACCGGACGATTGGTCGCCGCCGATCCTGTCCGAACAGCCGCTCCCGGGCGAACAGGTGGTCATCGACCTCAACGTGGAGGCGGAGGGGCACGAGTACATCGCCCTCGGTGCCGCGTCCATCTCCACCGACGGTGAGCTGCTGGCCTATTCGCTGGACACCTCCGGCGACGAGCGATTCACCCTGCGGGTCCGGAGCATCGCCACCGGCGAGCCCCTCCCCGATGTGGTGGAGGGCGTCTTCTACGGAGCCACCTGGGCGCCCGATTCCCGGCACCTCTTCTACACCACCGTCGACGACGCCTGGCGCGCCGACAGCATCTGGCGGCACGAGATCGGTTCCGGTGCGGAGGATGTACGCGTCTTCCACGAGACCGACCAACGGTTCGGGGTGGGCATCGGCCTGAGCCGCAGCGAGCGGTACCTGATGATCGGGGCATCGTCGACCCTGAGCTCCGAGACCTGGGTGCTCGACGCCACCGACCCGACCGGCGACTTCCGCGTGCTGATCCCGCGCGAGGAGGACGTGGAGTACTCGGCGGAACACGCGGTGCTCGACGGCGAAGACCGATTCCTGGTGCTGCACAACCGCACCGGCATCAACTTCGAGCTGGTCTCGGCCCCGGTCCAATCGCCCGAGGACTGGACCGTGCTCGTGCCGCACCGCGACGACGTACGGCTGGAGTACGTCGACGCCTACGCCCGCACCCTGGCCCTCGGCTACCGGCGCGGTGGCCTCCCGCGACTGGCGCTCGCACAGGCCACCGGCGCACCGTCGTTCGACGAGTGGGACCCGGGCGAGCCCCTCGTCAACGTGGGCCCCGCCGCGAACCCGGAGTGGGATGCGCCCCGCCTGCGGCTGGCCTACGAGTCCTTCGTGACGCCGGGAACGGTCCTCGAACTCGACCCCGCGACCGGTGCGTCCACCGTTCTCAAGCGCGTGAACGTGCCCGGCTACGACGCCGCGCTGTACACCGCGGAACAGGTGTGGGTCACCGCACGCGACGGCGCGCAGGTGCCGGTCTCCGTGGTGCGCCGTAAGGACACCCCGGACGCATCGACGCCGTCGGCTCCCCCCGCCTCCGAAGCGGCCCCCACGCTCCTCTACGGCTACGGCTCCTACGAGGCCACCCTGGACCCGTGGTTCTCCGTGGCCCGGCTCTCGCTCCTGGACCGCGGCGTGGTCTTCGCGGTCGCCCACATCCGCGGCGGCGGCGAGATGGGGCGTGCCTGGTACGACCACGGCAAGCAACTGGAGAAGAACAACACCTTCACCGACTTCGTGGATGTGGCCCGGCACCTGGTGGACTCCGGGCGCGCGACGCCCGACGCGCTGGTCGCGATGGGCGGCAGCGCCGGCGGCCTGCTCGTGGGCGCGGTGGCGAACCTGGCACCCGAGCTGTTCTCCGGCATCGTCGCCGACGTCCCGTTCGTGGACCCGCTCACCTCGATCCTCGACCCGTCGCTCCCGCTCACGGTGGGGGAATGGGACGAATGGGGCAATCCGCTGGAGAACGCCGAGGTCTACCGGTACATGAAGGCGTACTCGCCGTACGAGAACGTCGAGGCCAAGGCCTATCCCGCCCTCCTGGTCACCACCTCGCTCAACGACACCCGCGTGCTCCCCACCGAGCCCGCGAAATGGGTCGCGAAGCTGCTGGACCTCTCGACCTCGGGTGAGCCGATCCTGCTCAAGACCGAGATGGTGGCGGGTCACGCCGGCGTGAGCGGACGCTATGCGAAATGGCGGGAGACCGCCTTCGAGTACGCCTGGGTGCTCGACAGGTTGGGTGCCGCGCAGTAGCTTCGATTGCATGAAGTCTGCATTCGCAACAGTCCTGGCGGGTGCCGCCGTGCTCGCGGTCGCCGCCCCGGCGTCCGCCGCACCCTCGCCGACGCCGCTGCCCAACCCCGTCGGCCCGAAGGTGACCTACACCTACATCGGCCCGTCGACGGCGCCGAACTACCACCGCGAGTACACCATCGTGGTGCACGATTCGAACGCCACGGTGCTGGCCGGGAGCTACGGCACCGTCGATCGCACGGAGAAGCCCACCGCCACCGACAGCAAGCGGCTGGACTACCCGACGATCCGCGCCCTGGTCCAGAACGCCGGTTCGTTGCCGCCGTCCGCCACCGGCGCCCCGTGCCCGGGAGCATCGACCTACAAGGTGAAGTACGAGATCGGGAAGGCCGCGCCCCGCGAGACCGTGGCCTACACCTGCGCGATGGGCGATGCGGGAAACGTCGACGCCCTGAAGCGGTACATCGCCCCGGTCGAGTCCAAGTTCGACATGCAGAGCCTGCTCAAGTAGCGGCGAACAAGAAGGCGAACAAGAAAGTGCCCGGCCCCCAACGGGGACCGGGCACTTTCTGCGTGTGAGGCGATGGTCAGTGCGGCATGACCATCTGCCGCTCGGCGGCCTCGGTGTCCGCCTCGTGGCTACGGGGCAGGAAGAACGCCGGGATGATGCACAGTGCCACCAGGATGGCGGCCACCATGTAGGTGTTACCGAACGCGGTCGCCGCGAAGGGCAGGTTCTCGCTCAGGAACTTCGAGAAGCCGGTCTCGCCCTGGAACAGCGCCAGGCCCTTCTCCCGCATCTCGGGGCTGGCGTTGAAGCCGTACGCGAGCGCACCCGTGTGCTTGCCCGACGCGGGGTCCACCGGACCGGCGTTGGTGAGCCAGTTGGTGAACAGCACCGAGAAGATCGCGGTGCCCATCGACGCGGCGATCTGCTGCACGATGTTGGTCAGCGTGGAACCGCGGGAGATGGATTCCGGTGCCAGCGTGCGGATCGCGGCCGACATCGTGGGCATCATCGTCATACCCATACCGAGGCCCTGCACGAACAGCGAGCCCAGGAGCAGCCAGTACGGCGTCTCGGGGGTGAGCTGGGTGAAGGCGATCATGCCGCCCGTGATCAGCGCGAGGCCGGTCATGACGAACTTGCCCGGGCCCATCTTGTCGGTGAGCACACCGGCGATCGGCATGGTGACCATGGCGCCGATGCCCTGCGGGGCGAGCAGCAGGCCCGCCATCAGGGTGGACTCGCCGCGGATGCCGATGAAGTACTGCGCGTACAGGATCGAGCTGCCGAAGAAGGCCATCGCGAACATCGCGAAGGTGATCATGGCCACCGTCATGTTGCGGTTCTTGAACAGCCGCAGGTCCAGCAGCGGCAGCTTGGCGCGCAGTGCCCAGAACACGAAGGCGATGATCAGCACCAGGCCGACGGCCGTGGCGGGGATGACCCGTCCGGTGTACATCGACGTGTCCTGCTGCGCCTCCGGGATCGACGAGACGCCGAACAGGAACAGGGCGAGGCCGGGGGAGAGCAGGATGAAGCCGACGAGGTCGAACTTCTGTCCCTTGACGGGCTCGTCCTTATCGAGCACGAACCAGGCGTAGACGATGGCGATCGCGCCGATCGGCACGTTGATCAGGAAGATCCAGTGCCACGAGAAGGACTCGATCAGCCAGCCGCCGAGGATCGGGCCGCCGATGGGGCCCAGCAGCATCGGGATACCGAGCACGGCCATGACGCGGCCGATGCGCTCCGGACCCGCGGCGCGGGTCAGGATCATCATGCCCAGCGGCATCAGCATGCCGCCGCCGAGGCCCTGCAGCACCCGGTACAGGATCAGCATTTCGATCGAGCCCGCGGTGGCACACAGCGCGGAACCGGCCACGAACAGCGCGGTGGCCGTCATGTACAGCCGCTTCGTGCCGAATCGGTCTGCGGCCCAACCGGTCACGGGGATGATCGCGGCCAGGGCAAGGGTGTAACCCGTCATCGTCCAGGCGACGGTGGCCGGCGATGCGGTCCACTGCGCCTGGAAGGTGTTCTGCGCGACCGCCACGATCGTCATGTCCAGGATGGCCATGATCGATCCGAGGACGACCACGCCGGCCACCATCAGGACGCGTTTGTCGAGGCCCTCACCCGCGTGCGGGATCTCGCTCTTGTCGAGCGTGTTCTCGGTACTCATGCGTTCTCTTTCATTGCGGTGAAGAAGGGGTTCGGGGGGATCAGTCCCTGGTCGAGGATCTCGACCATCACGTCGTGCAGTCGTCCGCGCAGATCCTCGGGGAGGCGCTCCGCGAAACCCAGCACCTCACGGTGCTTGTCGCTGACCGCGGCCGCAACTGTTTTTCGGCCGAGGTCGGTGATGGTCAGGTTCTTGATCCGGCGGTCCGAGGCGTCCTCACGCCGATCCACCATCTCGAGCTGAACAAGCTTCTCCACGTTCCGTCCGGTGGCGGCGACGGACAGTCCCAGATCATCGGCGATCCGATTGATCGGCTGCGGTTCCTCGGCTGCGGTGAGCTGAAGCAGGATGTGGAACTGGTGCGCGGTGATGTCCGACGACAGCATCGTGCCCAGGCTCTCCTGCGTGACATTGCACATGAGGCGGCCCATGAATTCGCCGAAAACCTCGGTGAGGGCTTCGGGAGTCACGTTCCCGGAAGTTGCTTGCACCCCAAAACGGTAACTCTGGCGCAACCATTGCGCAAATGAGATAGATGTGTCTTGCGTTACATTCGGCGTACGCTGGCGCTCATGACCGCCCTGGATTCCATCGCCCTGACCTCGCTCGACGGTTCTCCCACCTCGCTCGCCGACTACGCCGGCCGCGCCGTGCTCGTGGTGAACGTGGCCAGCAAGTGCGGCCTGACCCCGCAGTACGCCGGACTGGAGGCCCTCGCGACCCGCTACGCCGACCGCGGCCTCACCGTGCTCGGCGTGCCGTGCAACCAGTTTGCCGGACAGGAACCCGGCACCGCCGAGGAAATCGCCACCTTCTGCTCCACCACCTACGGCGTCACGTTCCCGCTGCTGGAGAAGACCGACGTCAACGGCGACGACCGCAGCCCGCTCTACGCCGAACTCACCACGACGCCCGATGCCGACGGCGAGGCCGGCGACATCACCTGGAACTTCGAGAAGTTCCTCATCGCGCCGGATCACGCCACGGTTCAGCGCTTCCGGCCGCGCACGGAGCCCGAATCCGACGAGGTGGTCGGCGCGATCGAGGCCGTCCTCCCGAACTGAGGCTGCCGTTCAGCGACGCGCAACCTTTCGGCCTCCGAACAGAAATCTGAGCGGCCCACACTACGGCCATGAGCTCGCCGCTGTACGTCTCCGTCTCCGCCCTCTCCGACGTCACCCGGGCGGAGGCGGAGCGGTTCGCCGAGCGGATGGACGACCGCGGCGTGCCGGTCTCGCTGCTGGTCGCGCCCCGGTTGAAGGGCAAGTACCGGTTGGTCGACGATCCGTCGACCCAGGCCTTCCTGCGTGCGCGCCGGGAAGCCGGCGATGCCATCGTCCTCAACGGCTACGACCAGGCCGCCACGAAGCGTCGCCGGGCCGAGTTCTCGACGCTGGGGACGCACGAGGCCAAGCTGCGGCTCGCGGCGGCGGACCGGGTGCTGGAGCGAGTGGGCCTGCGCACCCGGGTCTTCGCGGCGCCGCGCTGGAACGCCTCCACCGGTGCGCTGCTCGCCCTGCCCGACGCCGGATTCCGCGTGAACCTGGGCTACACCGCGATCACCGACCTCACCACCGGCGCCGAGGAGAAGGCCCGCGTGCTGGGGATCGGAGACGGATTCCTCAGCGAGCCCTGGTGGTGCCGCGCGCTGCTCGCGCAGGCGAACCGCATCGCCCGCCGGGGCGGCGTGTTGCGCCTGAGCGTCGACGCCCGGCGGCTCGAATCCTCGACCGTCTCGCGCACCGTGCTCGACGTCGTCGACCTCGCGCTGCACCACGGGGCGGTACCGACCGTCTACGAGGCGCGCCGCGCGGTACTGGCCGCGGCCTGATCCGGCGCTAGAACTCCGCGGTGGCCTCCGTGGCCACCCGCACCACCTCGGCCCCGTCGGGCCGCATGTCCGTGAGCCGGCCGCCGTAGATGGCGTCGCCCTCCGCCGATTGCAGGGCGTCGTGGATCGGCACCGCCACGGTGGGTGCCACCGCACGGAAGAAGTCGACCGTCTCGCTGATCTTGGACCAGGGCGCGCTCACCGGCAGCCCGAGCACCTCGACGTGCACGTCCTCCGGGACGTACAGCGCATCGCCCGGGTGGTAGAACCGGCCCGGCCGGGTCTCGTCGCCCAGCAGGAACGAGGTGTTGTCGATCTGCGGGACGTCCGGGTGGATGATCGCGTGCTTGCCGCCCACGGCGCGGGCGATGAGATTGCCGATGCCGTAGTCGTGCCCCGCGACGGCGGCGATCCACCGGCCGCCGCGCTGCGCCGCGGTGGTGGGATCGGCGAACAACTGCGCCTCGGGATTGGCGTCGACCAGGGCGTCGATGCGGGCCGGATCGATGTGGTCCGGGTGCTGGTGGGTGACCACGATCGCGTCCAGTCCGGTGATGCCCTCGAAGCCGTGCGAGAAGTTGCCGGGATCGAAGAGCACCCGAGTGTCGGACATCTCCACGAGGACGCAGGAATGGCGGAAGTGGGTGAGTCGCATGGCCCCAGTATGCGCCGGTAAACTGACCGGGAAAGCGCGATCGACACCCGAGCGCGTTGGATACTTCGTGAGGAGCCGCACGTGGCGCGGATTGTGGTGGACGTGATGCCCAAGGCCGAGATCCTGGACCCGCAGGGCCAGGCCATCGTGGGGGCGCTGGGGCGCCTGGGCTTCCCCGGTGTCGCGGATGTGCGGCAGGGCAAGCGGTTCGAGCTCGAGGTCGACGGTGACCTCAGCGACGAGCAGCTCCAGCAGATCGCGTCCGACGTGCTGGCCAACACCGTGATCGAGGACTTCACCGTCACCCGGGTCCAGGCATGAGCGCCGCAGGGGGCCGGGTCGGAGTCATCACCTTCCCCGGCACGCTCGACGATGTCGACGCGGCGCGTGCGGTCGAGCGCGCGGGCGGCGAGGCCGTCTCGCTCTGGCACAAGGACCACGATCTCAAGGGCGTCGACGCCGTCGTCGTGCCCGGCGGCTTCTCCTACGGCGACTACCTGCGGGCCGGGGCCATCGCCTCGCTCGCCCCCGTGATGACCGAGGTCATCGAGGCCGCGGGCAAGGGCATGCCCGTGCTGGGCATCTGCAACGGCTTCCAGATCCTGTGCGAGGCCGGACTGCTCCCGGGCGCCCTGGTGCGCAACGAGGGCCTGCACTTCATCTGCCGCGACGAGTGGCTGCGCGTCGACAACGCCGACACCGCGTGGACCTCCCGCTACGAGCCGGGCGCCGAGATCCTGATCCCGCTCAAGTCGGGCGAGGGCCGGTACGTGGCCGACGAGGCCGTGCTCGACGAGTTGGAGGGCGAGGGCCGGGTGGCCTTCCGCTACGCGGGCGGCAACCCCAACGGTTCGATGCGGGCCATCGCCGGCATCACCTCGGCGAACGGCCGCGTCGTCGGCCTGATGCCGCACCCCGAGCACGCCACCGAGGCGCTCACCGGCCCGTCGGACGACGGTCTCGGCATCTTCTACTCCGCCCTGGACGCGGTGCTCTCGGTCTGATGACTGCCACCACGGTATCGGCCGATGCGGCGGGACTCTGCGCCTTCGTCGATGCGTCACCGTCGCCCTTCCACGTGGTGGAGACGGTCTCGCTGATGCTGGAGGAGGCCGGTTTCACCCGCCTCTACGAGCACGACCCGTGGTCCGATCTGGGCCGGCACTACGTGATCCGCGGCGGGTCGATCATCGCCTTCGACGCGAGCGCTGCCGGCGGCGAGCGGCTGCTGCCGCTGCGCATCGTCGGCGGTCACACCGACAGCCCGAACCTGCGGCTCAAGCAGCACCCCGACCTCGTCTCCGAGGGACTGGCGCAGGTGCGGCTCGAACCCTACGGCGGCGCGTGGCTGAACTCCTGGCTCGACCGCGACCTGGGGCTCTCGGGTCGCATCGCCACCTCCGACGGTGAGCTGCTGGTCCGCATCGACCAGCCCCTGCTGCGGGTGCCGCAGCTGGCGATCCACCTCTCGGAGAACCGCAAGGGCGTCGAGCTCGATCCGCAGCGGCACGTGAACGCGATCTGGGGCCCGGCGGCGGGCACCGGATTCCTGCAGTACCTCGAGGACACCTTCGACGTACCGCGCGGCGGTCTGCTCGGCTTCGAGCTGATGACGCACGATCTGGCGCCCTCGGCGCTGGTGGGTGCCGGCCGGTCGCTGGTCTCCGCGCCGCGCCTGGACAACCAATGCACCTGCTACGCCGGCACCTCCGCCCTCATCGCGGCGGCGGGCGGCGATCAGGCCGTGCCCGTGCTGGCGCTGTTCGACCACGAGGAGGTGGGCTCGAGCTCCGACCGCGGCGCCGGCTCCGAGTTCCTCCCGACGGTGCTCGAACGCCTGGCCCTGGCGCTCGGCCTGGACCGCGAGGACTTCCTGCGGATGATGAGCGTCTCCGTGTGCGCCTCCGGCGATATGGCGCACGCGACGCACCCGAACTACCCCGAGCGGCACGAGCCCGGCCACCGCATCGAGATCGGCGGCGGCCCGGTGCTCAAGGTGAACCAGAACCTGCGCTACGCCTCGGATTCCGTGGGAGAGGCCGTGTTCGCGCGGGCCGCGCAGCAGGCGGGCGTCCCGTTGCAGCGCTACGTGCACCGCGCCGATCTGCCCTGCGGCTCGACCATCGGCCCGATCACCGCGACGCGCACCGGCCTCACCACCGTGGACGTGGGCGCACCGCAGCTCGCGATGCACAGTGCCCGCGAACTCATGGGCGCCGCCGACGTCCCGCTCTACACCGCGGCCCTCGCGGCCTTCCTCGCGCCCGAGTGACGTAGGTCTCGGGCGCGTCGATTAGTGTTCTGAGGCATGACTTCTTCGCCGCAGACGCCTGCGACACCGTCGAACCCGGACGACGGTGAGCACCTGACCCGAGCCCTGAGCAACCGCCACATCCAGCTCATCGCGATCGGCGGCGCCATCGGCACCGGCCTGTTCATGGGCTCCGGTAAGACGATCTCGGTTGCCGGACCGTCGGTGATCATCGTCTACATGGTGATCGGCTTCATGCTCTACTTCGTGATGCGCGCCATGGGTGAGCTGCTGCTCAGCCGCACCGGGTACCGCAACTTCTCCGATTTCGCGGGCGACATCCTCGGCCCGTGGGCGGCGCATTTCACCGGCTGGACCTACTGGTTCTGCTGGGTGGTGACCGCGGTGGCCGACGTGGTGGTGATCGCGTCCGTCTACATCACCTTCTGGGCCAAGGACATTCCGCCGTGGATCCCGGCGGTCGTGGTGATCGTGCTTCTCATCGGCCTGAACCTGCCGACGGTGCGCGCCTTCGGCGAGACCGAGTTCTGGTTCGCGATGATCAAGATCATCGCGATCGTCGCCCTCATCATCGTGGGCGCGGTGCTGATCATCACCGGCTTCGAGCACGACGGCGCGAAGGCCTCACTCACGAACCTGTGGGAGAACGGCGGCATGTTCCCCATGGGCTTCATGGGTTTCGTGGCGGGCTTCCAGATCGCCGTCTTCGCCTTCGTGGGCATCGAGCTGGTGGGTACCACCGCCGCCGAGACCAAGGATCCCGAGAAGAACCTGCCCCGCGCGATCAACTCGATCCCGATCCGCATCCTGCTGTTCTACGTGGGCTCGCTCGTGGTGCTGATGTCCGTGGTGCCGTGGGACCGGTTCAGCAAGGACGAGTCGCCCTTCGTCATGCTGTTCACCCTCGCCGGGCTCGGCGCCGCCGCGCACCTGGTGAACGCGGTCGTGCTCACCTCGGCCATGTCGTCGGCGAACTCGGGCATCTACTCCACCTCGCGCATGGTCTACGGCCTCGCCACCGAGGGCGATGCGCCGCGGATGTTCGCCAAGCTGTCCAGCCGCAAGGTGCCGCAGAACGCGCTCTTCCTCACCGGTGTGATGCTGCTGTCCTCGGTGGTGCTGCTCGGCTTCGGCCTCGACAAGTCGGCCGGGTTCACCGTGGTCACCACCGTCTCGTCGCTGTGCTTCATGTTCGTGTGGACGATCATCCTGGCCAGCTACCTGGTGTACCGGTCGCGTCGCCCGCAGGCGCACGCCGAGAGCACCTTCAAGATGCCGCTCGGCACCGTGATGCCGTGGGTGATCTTCGCCTTCTTCCTGTTCCTGCTGTGGGCCTTCACCCGCGAGACCGACACCCTGCAGGCCATGCTCGTGACTCCGCTGTGGTTCCTGGTGGTCGGCATCGCCTACCTGGTGCTGCGCCGCAACCCGGAGCACCAGGCCGCGCGCGAGGCCTTCGCCGCCCGCGTCGAGGAGGAGAAGAAGGCCGCCGCGCAGTGGCGGGCCGCGCAGGGCTGATCAGGCCGACGGTGCCGCGCCGGCCACGGCCGTCCGCTCCGGCTCCGCGCCGGTGGCCGGTTCGACGCGCACCCAGGTGCTGTTGACCGCCGCGTTCCCCGACAACCGGTCGACCCGCGCCGGATCGTGCAGCACGTTGACGTTCTGCCCGGCGAGCGCGGCTGCCACGCTCCAGCCGGTGCCCTCGTGTCCCCAGCCGTGCGGGACCGCCACCGTGCCGGGCCGGATCTCGTCGGAGACCTCCAGCGCGACCTCGATCGCGCCCGACGGTGACGAGATCCGCACGGTGTCTGCGCCGCTCACGCCGCACCGTTCGGCGTCCGTGGGGTGCATCAGCGCAGTGCACCGGTTCGATCCGGTGACCATCGTGGGCACGTTGTGCAGCCACGAATTGTTGCTCTTGAGGTGCCGCCGGCCGATGAGCTTGAGGTCGTAGCCGTCGCCCGTCGGCCTCCCGCCGCCGCGCAGTCCCGCCTCCAGGAGGGCTCGCGCCTCGGCCACGAAGCTCTCCGGCGCCAGCCGGATCCTCCGGCCGCGGGTGGCGATGACCTGCTTCAGTCGCGGCTGCAGGGGGCCGAGGTCGACGCCGCCCGCCGTGTCGCGGATACGGGCTACGGTGAGGCCGCGGCGCAGTCCCCGGCGCAGCACGCCGTACGGTCCGGCGGCGACGGCCGCGGCCACCAGCCGGTCCGGCGGGAAGTGGTCGGTGAGCCTGCGCAGCGGCCGTGCCAGCAGCCGCCGCGCGGGAAGCGGGAGGATCTCGATCAGGAGCCGGTTGATGATCTGCCAGTCGTCGAGGCCGTCGGCGGGCGGATCGAAGACGGGGTGGGTGTACCGGATGTTGTTGCGCACACTGAAAACCGGGAACAGGACGTTCAGTCCACCCCGCTCCAGGTGGGAGATCGGCGGGAGGATGAAATCCGCGTGGCGCGTGGTCTCGGTGATGTAGATGTCCACCGACACCATGAGGTCGAGCCCGGCGAGGCCCTCGTCGAGGGTGCCGCGATGTGGGATCGACGACACGGGATTCCCGGCGAAGGTGATCATCGACCGGATCCGGCCGCGGCCGGGCGTGGTGATCTCGTCCGGGAGCGCCGCGACGGGAAGCTCGCTGCGGAAGGCCTTGTGCCGTCCCGATCGGTCGGTCCACAGTCCGTAGCCGACGGGGATGAACCTGGCCAGGCGGGGCACGTCGATGGGCGGCGTGGTGAACATCATCCCGCCGGGACTGTCCAGGTTGCCGGTGAGCACGTTGATCGCGGTGATCAGCCACGTGACCAGGGTTCCGGTCTCCTGCTGGCAGATGCCGATGCGGCAGTACATCGCCGCCGACGACGCGGCGGCGTGATCGCGGGCCAGGGCGGTGATGGTGGCGGCGTCCACACCGGCGAGCGGGGCCATCGACTCCGGGGTGGCGTGGGCGACCAGCTCGCGCAGTTCGGCGGCGCCGGTGACGCTGCGCGCGAGAACTGCCTCGTCGCAGAGGTTCTCGGAGAGCAGGACGTGCAGCACGCCCAGGAGTAGGTACGCATCGCCGCCCGGTGCCACCGCCACGTACTGGTCGGCGAGTTTGGCGGTCTCGGTGCGCCGCGGATCGATCACCACCACCGTGCCGCCGCGGTCGCGGACCGCCTTGATCCGCTTCTTGGCGCCCGGCATCGTCGAGATGGAGCCGTTCGAGACGGCGGGGTTCGCGCCGATGATCACCAGCCGGTCGGTGCGGTCGATGTCGACGATGGGGACCAGTGCGTTGGAGCCGAACATGCGCCAGGCCGCGAACTCGTGCGGGTACTGGTCGATCGACGAGGCGGTGAAGAAGTTGGGGGTGAGCAGTGCGATCCGCAGCATCAGTCCGTGCGCGACGGCGGTGCTGTGGGCGGCCGGATTGCCGAGGTACATCGCGAGCGCGCGGAAGCCGTGCTCCTTGCGGATCGCGCGCAGCCGCGTGCCGATCTCGTCGAAGGCCTCGTCCCAGCCGACCGGTTCGAAGGTCTCGCCCACCCGCCGCATCGGAGTGCGGACGCGATCGGGGTCGTGGTGCAGGCCGCCCATCGCCGTCGCCTTGGGGCAGATGTAGCCCTTCGACAGCACGTCGTCGGGGTCGCCGGCGATCCTGGTGACCTGCTGAAGGTCGTCCACGGTGACCAGGATTCCGCAGTGCGCTTCGCACAGGGTGCAGTGGGTGGGACGGGTGGTAGTGGGCATGGCTACTCCTCGGTCTGCCCTCCACGGTAAACGCAGCGGGGCCCTCGCGAGGCGAATATGTTAGCAATCATTCTCAGTCCTGCTCCGCGAGCATCGGGGCGTCCGGACCCAGCGGGCGGTGCAGCAGCGAGCCCCGGGTGACCGCCGCGCGGCCGAATCTCGTGCGCAGCTCGTCCATGGCGATGTCGAGATCGGCGTCGTGCTCGCCGCCGTCGAACGGGAGGGTGAGCTGGACGGCGCCGTGGTTCTCGAGGTTCGCCAGCGAGAGCCCGATCAGCGTGCAGCCGCGGTCGCGGATCAGGGGCATCGCCTCGTCCAGAAGCCCCCGGGCGGTGGCCAGGACGATCTCCGTACTGTCGGTGGGCTCGCGCAGGGAGCGCGACCGGGTGATCGAGGTGAAGTCGTCGAACCGCAGCCGGAGCTCGACGGTGCGCGTGACCCGCCCGGCGGCGCGCAGCCGCTCGCCCAGCCGGTCGACGATCGCGAGCGCGGTGGCCTCGATCTCGGCCTCCGACTTCATCCGGCGGCCGAGTGCGCGCTGCGCGCCGATCGACTTGCGCCGCCGCCCGGTATCGATACGGCGCGGATCGTGGGCGAGGGAGAGGGCGTACAGGTGCCGGCCGGTGCCGCGACCGAGCAGCGTGGACAGGCCGTGTTCGCCGAGCTCCGCCATCTGCCCGACGGTGGCGATGCCCGCCTCGTGCAGCCGGGCCTCGGTCTTCGGCCCGACGCCCCACAGCCGCCGCACCGGAAGCGGATGCAGGAACTGCAGTTCGGTGCCGGGGGCCACCACCAGCAGACCGTCGGGCTTGCCGACGGCGCTGGCCACCTTGGCGAGGAACTTGCTGCGCGCGACGCCCACCGTGATCGGCAGGCCGACCTCGCGGCGGACCCGCTCGCGGAGGCGCTCCGCGATCCGGGCGGGTGTCCCGTCGATCCGGTGCAGGCCGCCGACGTCGAGGAAGGCCTCGTCGACCGAGATGCCTTCGACGAGCGGCGAGATGTCGCGGAAGATCTCGAAGACCCGCCGACTGGCCTCCATGTAGGCCTCGAACCGGGGTGGCATGGTGGTGGCGGTGGGGCACAGAGCCAGTGCCTCGCGGTGCGGCATGGGGGAGCGGACGCCGCGGGCCTTGGCCTCGTAGCTGGCGGCGAGCACCACGCCCGAGCCGACGAGCACGGGGCGGCGCCGCAGCCACGGATGGTCCCGCTGTTCGACCGAGGCGTAGAACGAGTCCAGGTCGGCGTGGAGGATCGTGGCCTCCGTGCGGTCCTGCCGTTCGATGTGCATGCCGCGATGATGCCGCGGGGGTGTGACACGATCGGTGTCGGCGCTGCTCAGCGACCTGGATCATCGAACTGACTCTGTAGTAAGATTACCCGCAAGTCAGATACCCGTTCGCCCGTTTGAGGAGCTGAATGTGAACACCTACCTGGTCACCGGGGCCACCGGATTCCTGGGCCGCCGCATCGTCCCGCTACTACTGGAGCGCGACCCCGACGCCGTCGTCCACCTGCTCGTGCGCCCCGCCTCCGCGCCCAAGCTCGACGGCTGGCGCGAACAGTACGGCGAGGATCGCGTGATCCCCTTGCTCGGCGATCTCGCCGCGCCCGGTCTCGGTCTCGACGGTGCGCCGCCCGCCGCGGACGCGATCCTGCACCTGGGCGCCGTCTACGACATGGCGGCCGATGCCGCGGCGAACGAGCGGGTGAACGTGGCGGGCACCCAGTCGGTGATCGACCTGGCCCTGGACCTCGGGGCCGAACTGCACCACGTGTCCTCCGTCGCGGTGGCCGGGGATCATCGCGGCCCGTTCGGCGAGCACGATTTCGACCTGGGTCAGGGCTTCCCCTCGCCGTACCACCGCACCAAGTTCGAGTCCGAGAAGCTCGTCCGCGAGGCCGAGGGCCTCCGCTGGCGCGTCTACCGACCCGCCATCGTGGTCGGCGATTCCGAGACCGGCGAGATGGACAAGGTGGACGGGCCCTACTACTTCTTCAGCACCTTCGCGGCGATGACCCGGGTCCCCTCGGCGCTGCCGGTGGTGCTCCCGGACACGGGCGATACCAACGTGGTTCCGGTCGACTACGTCGCCGAGGCCCTGGTCGAGCTGATGCTGCGGCCTGACGGGACCGGCGAGGTCTACCACCTCGTGAACCCGGAGCCGCAGAGCGTGCTCGACATCTACCGCGCGGTGGCCCGGCCGGTGGGCGCGCCGCCCGCCGTGGGTCGGGTGCCGCACCGCCTCGTGGACCGGGCGATCCGGGCCAGTGGCCGGGGCCGGACGCGGCTCGCGCGGGATACCGCGCTCAAGCAGCTCGGCATTCCTCCGAAGGCCTTCGAGAACCTCGGATTCACCGCGACCTACACCTCGGAGGAGACCCGGAAGGCGCTGGCGGGAACCGGAATCGATGTTCCGTCGCTGCGGGACTACGGACCGAAGCTGTTCTCCTACTGGCGGCACAACCTCGATCCCGCGCGGCTGCGCCGCCGGGACGGTCTCGCCGGACGGCACGTGGTGATCACCGGCGCCTCCGCGGGAATCGGGCGGCAGACGGCGATCGACCTCGCCGCCCGCGGTGCCCGGACGATCCTGCTGGCCCGCAACGCCGCCGAGCTCGAAGCCACCGCCGAGCAGATCCGCGCCGCCGGCGGCGAGGCCTTCACCTACGTCTGCGATGTCACCGACGGTGACGCCGTCGATGCGACGGTGGCGCAGATCCTCGCCGAGCACGACCACGTCGACTACCTGATCAACAACGCCGGGCGGTCGATCCGGCGGTCGGTGCGCGCCTCCACCGGCCGGATGCACGACTTCGAACGCACCATGGAGGTCAACTACTTCGGGGCCGTGCGCATGATCCTCGCCCTGCTGCCCAGCATGCGCGAACGGGGCTTCGGGCACGTCGTGAACGTCTCCAGCATCGGTGTGCTGGCCCGCGGTCCGCGGTTCTCCGCGTACGTCGCCAGCAAGGCGGCGCTCGACGCCTTCACCGACGTGGCGGCCACCGAGACACTGTCCGAGCACGTCACCTTCACCAACGTCCACATGCCGCTGGTGCGCACCGAGATGATCGCCCCCACCGAGGCCTACGACGATGCCAGCGTGATCAGCACCGAGAAGGCCTCGCGGATCATCATGAGCGCCATGCGCCGCCGGCCCACGCAGGTCTTCACCCCGCTGGGTGCCCTCGGTGCACTCGGTCACGCCTTCACGCCGCGGTTCACCCGCCGCGTCCTGCATCAGGAGTACCTGACCACCGCCGATTCCGCGGCGGCGAAGGGTGTTTCGGCCGGCTAGGGCCGGCGGGGGTAGGAAAGGCGTCGCAGCAGTCGTTCGGCGGGACCGCGCTCACCGGCGCGTTCCAGCCGGACGGCGATCGCCAGCGACGCCGCCCACACCGCCACCGCGAGGACGGCCACCGACCATCCGCTCAGCCGTGCGCCGAGCCCGAAACCCCAGGCGCACAGCAGTGGCGCGAAGATCACCGACTGGAACAGGTAGCAGCTCAGGGAGCGCTTGCCCACGGCCTGGATCGCCCAGGCCGCACCGGCGTCCCGGCGGGAGCCGGCCGCCTCGATCCGCGCGGCCAGCAGGCCGAACAGCGCCACGTAGCCGATGCCGCCGAACAAGCCGCCGAGCGAATGCGGGGCCACGAAGGCCCAGTCGTAGCCCTGGTCGATCCCGAGCGCGCCGAGGCTCTGCAGCGCCACCACCAGCCCACTGCCCCATCCGACCGTGAGACCGACGACCGCGATCCGCCGCAGCGTGCGCAGGTGGCGTCCCGGTTCGTCGAGGAGGCGGGCGCGCGCGGCGAGGATGCCCAGCAGGATCGAGACCGGGATGATCACCCCGAACAGGGCGGTGGGCAGGCCGTACAGGGCCCACGCGGCGATGCGCGCCCAGGCGGCGGCGAGGATCCCGGGTTCGGCGTTGGCGTTGAGCGGCCAGGTGTCGCTCACGGCGACGGTGCCACCGGTCCCCACCGCCGCGGCGGTCAATGCCGGCACCACCGCGAGCAGCACGAGCAGACCCACCAGCGTGCCGCACCACGCGCGGATCGTCCGGTCCGATCGATCGAGGAAGAGCGCCACCAGCACCAGGCCGCACAGGCCGTAGGCCGCCAGGATGTCCCCGAACCAGAGCAGCAGCGCGTGCACGAAGCCGAACGCCACCATCCACCAGTGCCGCCGCCGCAGCAGTCGCCGGGCATCGGCCTGCGCGACGCCCGCCTCGGCTTGCCTCCGGTAGAGCTGCACGATGCCGTAGCCGAAGAGGAACGCGAACATCGGGTACACCCGGCCGTCGATCCCGATGAGAGCGACGGTCTGCGCCACCCGGTCGGCCACCGAGCCGTCGGCGGGGTGCAACCCGAAAGCGCCGCGCGGCACGCCCCACAGGTACGCGGGCGCATTGGCGATGGCGATGAGCAGCAGCATCAGCCCGCGGGCCAGATCGGGCGCGATGCTGCGGCCGGTCATCGCGGTGGGTGCCGACGCGACCGGGGGCGGGGTGGTCATGCCGCCAACCTAGGGGCTGCCCCCGCGGCACGGTCAAGAACGGTCCGGCGTCCTAGGATCGATGGGGACGAAGGGAACGCGGATGCCGGAACGCTCGATCGCAGGTAAGCGGATCGCCATCACCGGAGCGGGCGCGGGGATCGGGGCCGCCACCGCGCGGCTGCTGGCCGCGCACGGGGCCGCCGTGTGGCTCGGTGACCTGGACCCCGCGGCCGCCGACGCCGTCGCGGGCGAGATCCGCGCCGCGGGCGGTACGGCGGGAACGGCGCCGCTCGACGTGGCCGACGAGGCCTCGTTCGCCGCCTTCCTCGACGCCGCGGAGGCCGACGGTCCGCTCGACGTGCTCGTCAACAACGCCGGGGTCATGTGGGTGGGACCGTTCCTGGACGAATCCGCAGGATCGGTGCAGCGCCAGGTCGCCGTGAACCTGATCGGCCCGATCACGGGGACGCGGCTGGCCGCCCGCCGGATGGTGCCGCGCGGACGCGGCCTGATCGTGACGGTGGCATCGGCCGCGTCCAAGCTGAGCCCCGCCGGCGAGGCCACCTACAGCGGCACCAAACACGGTGTCTACGGCTTCCTCAAGGCCGCGCGCCGGGAATTGCGCGGCACCGGAGTCGAACTCAGCGTGGTGATGCCCGCGGTGGTCGACACGGCCCTCGCGGCCGGAACCACCACCGGCGCCGCCGCCCTGCTCACCCCGGAGGCGATCGCGGGCGCGATCGGTGCGACCGTGGCCCGCCCGCGGTTCGAGGTGCACGTGCCGCGCACCGTCGGGCTGTTGCACCGATTGCAGACTCTCGTACCGCAACCGGTCAAGGACCTGCTGGACAGGTACCTGATCCCCGATCAGGTGCGGACCGCCGATCGCGCCGTCCGGTCCGGCTACGAACGGGATGCGCTCGGCGATGCGGACTGAGTTCCATTCATTCGGGTTCCATTCATTCGGCTCGTAAACGTAGCGGAGCGGGCCCGCGGCGTATTGACTGAGCGCATGGCAGAGGTGGGGGACAGGCGTGCGCGCACCGCGTGGCTCGCGCGCCGGGTCGCCATCGCGGCCCTCACCCTACTGCTGGCGTCCATGGTGATCTTCGCCGTGCTGCACGCGGTGCCCGGCGATCCCGCCGTCGCCCTGGCCGGGGCGGACGCTTCTCCCGCGACGCTCGCCGCACTGCGCGCCGAGCTCGGACTCGACCAACCGCTGGTGACGCAGTACCTGCACTGGCTCGGGGGCGCCGCGACCGGCGACCTGGGCACCTCCTACGTGATCGGCGGGCGCATCGATGCGCTGCTCGGCGACGGTCTGCGGAACACCGCGGCACTCGGGTTCGCCGCGCTGATCATCGCCGTGCTCATCGCCACGGTGCTCTCCTTCGCCACCGTCGCCTCGTCCGCCCGGTGGGTGCACTCGGCGGTCGCGGGCTTCGAGGTACTGGGAATCGCGGTGCCGCCCTTCGTGACCGGCGTGCTGCTGGTAGAACTGTTCGCCGTGGTGTGGCCGGTGCTCCCCGCGGGAGGCACGCCGCCGGCCGGCTACTTCGCAGATCCCGGGATCACGGTGCAGTACCTCCTCCTGCCCGCGCTCTGCCTGGGAATCCCCGTGGCCTCCACGCTGACCCGGTTCTTCTCCGAGGCGCTGCGCACCGAGTGGGCCAAGCCCTACATCCTCACGGCGCGCGCCGCCGGTGTGCCCGCCGGACGCATCCTGGTGCGCGGTGCGGCGCGCAACGCCCTCCCGTCGGTGGTCACCGTGTTCGGCATCCAGGCCGGGCAACTGCTCGGCTCCGCGGTCCTGGTCGAGGCGATCTTCGCCTGGCCCGGCCTGGGGCAACTGCTCGGGCAGGGGATCGCGGCCCGCGACTACCCGGTGGTGCAGGCGGTGCTGCTGCTCGCCGTCACGGTTTTCATCGCGATAGCTCTGCTCACCGACGTGACCTACCGCCTCCTCGATCCCACGCGGAGGGCCGGATGAGGCCGCCGCGCACGCTCCTGGTGGGAGCGGTCCTCCTGGCCGCCGTGGTGCTGGCCGGGGTGGCGGCGCCGCTGCTCGCGCCCTTCGACCCGCTCCGGCAGATCCCCGGTGCGAATCTGTTGCCGCCCGGCGGCGGCCATCCGCTGGGCACCGATGAACTCAACCGCGACGTGCTCAGCCGCGTGCTGTACGGCGTCCGCACCAGCCTGATCGTGATCTTCACCGCCGTGCCGATCGCCGCGGCGGCCGGCATCGCGCTCGGCCTGCTGAGCACCACCAGCCGAGCGCTCGACACCGTACTGGCGCGCCTGTCCGATGTGGTGCTCGCCTTCCCGGCGCTGATCCTGGCCATCCTCATCACCGCCTTGCGCGGGCCGGGAACCGTCACGGTGGTGATCGCGATCGCCGTCGCCGAGATCCCGGTCTTCCTGCGCCTCACCCGCGCCGAGGTGCTGCGGCTGCGGGAGACCCCGTACGCCGAGGCCGCCCGCGTGGCCGGGGCGTCGCGCGGCTGGGTGCTCACCCGGCACGTGCTCCCCAATGCGCTCGAACCGCTCGCCGTGCAAACCGCGCTCGCGCTGTCGCTGGGCGTCTTCGTGGAGGCGGGACTGAGCTTCGTGGGCGTCGGCGTGCGCCCGCCGGAGCCCTCGCTCGGCTCGGTTCTCGCGGGAGCCGTGCACAACTGGGACGCCAACGCCGGATACGCATGGGGACCGCTCATCGCCGTCGTCGCACTCTCCCTGGCGCTGCTACTGGTGGCCCGGGGCTTCGCGGGGTGGCGCCGATGACCTCCCCCACGACGCTGCGCATCGCGGCCCTCACGCTCACGGGACCGCAGGGACGGCCGCTGGTCGACCGTCTCGACCTCACCGTGGAGGCGGGCGAGATCGTGGCCCTGGTCGGCGAATCCGGCTCCGGTAAGTCGCTCACCGGTCGCGCGATCCTCGGCCTGCTGCCCGACGGTGTGCGCGCCACCGGCAGCATCGAACTGATCGGGCACCAGGTGATCGGCCGGTCGGAGCGGGAACTGCGTGCACTGCGCGGCCCCGGCGCTGCACTCGTCTTCCAGGAACCGCAGACCGCCCTCAATCCGTCCCAGCGGATCTGGCGGCAGATCCACGAAGTACTGCGGGCGCACCGGAAGGTGAGCAGCGACGAGGCGAAGCGCCGCACCGTCGAACTCCTGACGGATGTGGGGATTCCGGACCCGCAGACCAGGGCGGAGCAGTACCCGCACCAGCTCTCCGGCGGGCAGAAGCAGCGGGTGGTGATCGCGCTCGCCTTGGCGGCGGAGCCGGAACTGCTGATCGCCGACGAGCCCACCACCGCCCTCGACGTCACCGTGCAGGCACAGATCCTCGACCTCCTCCGCGAACTGCGTGACCGGCGCGGCCTGGCGGTGCTGCTGATCTCGCACAACCTCGGCGTGGTGGCCGATCTGGCCGACCGGGTCACCGTGGTCCGGGCCGGGGAGACCATCGAATCCGCTCCCGTGGACGAGTTGTTCGCGGCGCCCCGGGAGGCCTACACCCGCGAGCTGCTGGCCGCCGTCCCTCGGCTGCCGTCGGGCCCGGGTGAACCGGTCGACCCGACCGAGGCCCCCGCCGCACCGGTGGTGCGGGTGCACGGACTGCGGGTCGCATACGACGGTGCGCCCGCCCTCGACGGCGTCGACCTCACCGTCGGAGCCGGAGAGGTGCTGGGTCTGGTCGGCGAATCGGGCTCGGGCAAAACCACTCTGGGCCGCGTGCTGCTCGGCCTCGAACGAGCGTCCGGCGGCACCGTCGAGGTCGCGACGGAGCGGCTCGCCCTGATCCACCAGGACCCGTACGCCGCGCTCGACCCCCGGTGGACCGTGGAACGGATCGTCGCCGAGCCGCTGCGGATCGGCGGCGAGCGCGACCGGGGCGTGCTGCGCACCCGCGCGGCCGAGCTGATCGACGCGGTGCGGCTGCCCGCCGAGGTGCTGCGGCGTCGCCCGCGCGAGCTGTCCGGCGGACAGCGGCAGCGGGTGGCCTTCGCCCGCGCCCTCGCGGCTGCACCCGAACTGCTGGTGGCGGACGAACCGACCAGTGCCCTCGACGTCTCGGTGCAGGCCGCCGTCCTCGATCTGTTCCGGGACCTGCACGCCGAGTTCGGATTCGCGGCGGTGTTCATCACCCACGACCTCGCGGTGGTGGGTGAGGTGGCCGACCGCGCCGTGGTGCTGCGCCGCGGCGCGGTGGTGGAGCAGGGACCCGCCCGGGCCCTGCTCGCGTCGCCGCGGTCGGACTACGCGCGGGAACTCGTCGAAGCGGTACCGCTGCCGGATCCGGTGGCCCAGCGGGCACGACGGGAGGAGCGGGCATGAACGGGATCAGCCGCAGGACGGTGCTGCTCGCGGGCCTCGGCGCGCTCGGGGCCGGCGCCCTGAGCGGCTGCACGTCCGCGGTCGAACAGGCCCGCGCAGCGAACGCCGCGCCCGGCTCGGACGGCGGCACCCTGGTGCTCGGTTCGCTCGCCGATCTCGACCCCAAATCGATCTACAGCCAGTCGGTCACCACCATGGCCATCGGGCTACTGGTGTGGGACACCCTGATCCGCTACGACCGCACGACCCGCACCCCACGTCCGGCAGTGGCCCGCGGATGGGAGTTCGGCCCGGACGGCCGCAGCCTCACCCTGCACCTGCGCGACGATGTGCGCTTCCACAGCGGGCGGCCGCTCACGGCCAAGGACGTGGCCTACGCGGTCTCGGTGTACGCCTCGGACGCCGCCGGATCGCAGCTGCAGGGCGCCGCGAAGGCGGTGGCATCGGTGGAGACACCCGATGCGCACACCGCGGTCCTGCGGCTCTCGCGGCCGGTGCCGAACATCGTCGACCTGCTCGAATTCATGCTCCTCGTGGACTCGGAATCCGCCTCGGAACTGCGCGCGGGCACCGCCTTCGTGGGCACGGGACCGTTTCGCTTCGCCGGCCGCGAGGTGGCGGCGAACGCCCGGTTCGAGCGCAACGACGAGTACTGGCGCGGTCCCGCCCGGCTCGACGGTGTGACGCTGCGTGTGGTCCGCGACCCCGGCGCGCTGCTCACCTCCATCCGCGCGGGCCAGTCCGATCTGGTGCTCGACGCCTCACCGCAGGCGCTGCGCCAGTTCCGTGACCAGTCGCTCTACCGGATCACCACGGGCGACGTCTTCGACGCCGCCTACTACGTGGGTGCCAACGCCGCCGACCCCGCGCTCGCGGACAAGCGGGTGCGGCAGGCGATCTCGTCCGCGGTGAACCGGGAGCGGATCGCCGAGGAGGTGTTCGCAGGGGTGGCCGAGCCGAGCGCGGCACCGTGGGCGCGCAGCTCACCCGCCTACGATCGCGCCGCGGCCAATCACTACCGCCGCGACCTCGACCGTGCCCGCGCCCTCCTGGCCGAGGCGGACGGCCCCCGTCGCCTCACGCTGAGCTACCCGACGGGGCTGGCGGTGGCACCGTCGATCGCGGCGATCGTCCAGAACGATCTCGCGGAAGCCGGGATCACCGTCGAGCTCGATCCGCGCGAGCAGGCCGCGTTCTCACCCTTCCTGCGCACCGGGAAGGCCCAACTGTGGCTGGGCCCGCACGGCTTCGGTCAGTCGGACCCCGCGACGCTCGCGGGCGGCGCGGCACCGTTCAAGCCCTCCGGCAACCTGTCGAAGTTCTCCACGCCCGAGTACACCGCCCTCGTCGCGCGGCTGCAGGACGGTACCGGCCGCCCCGAGGTGCTGCGGGAGTACTCCGACTACCTGCTGGACCAGCAGTTCGTGATCGACCTGGCCGTCTCACCCGCGACCTACGTCTCGCCCGCGCGGGTGAAGGGCCTGGACTGGAACCTCTACAAGTACATCGACCTGCACGGCACCACGATCCGCTAGAAGCGGTCCTTCACCTGCTCCTCGGTGAGGCCGTAGTCCGCCAGTGAGTAACTGTGGTTCGGGCGCCGTGCCCCCGTCCGGCTGGCCTCGTGCATCGCCGACATGGACTCCCGCGCCGCGTCGGTCAGTTCGAGGCCGAAGGCGTCGTAGATCCCGCCCACGGTGCCGAGCGGATCGCCCACCAGGTCCCGGTAGTCCACATCCACGAACTGACCGCCTCGGCCCGCGGCGGTCTGCCGGGCTCGGGACTCGTCGAAGGCGGCCAGGCCACGGGCCCAGGTGTCCAACTGATCGGCGCCGATGGTCTCGCCGGTGAACGCGGTCGACCATCCCTCGGTGGCGTGCTGCGCCAGCGAGCAGACCGACGCGATGATCGTCTCCGGCGGGCGATGGGTCTGCACCACCAGCGCGTCCGGGTACACCTCGAACAGCGCGTCCAACGCGAACAGGTGACTCGGATTCTTGAGCACCCACCGCTTGCCGGGATCGTTGCTCCCGATCAGCTGCAGGTTGCGCTTGTGCCGCCGGTACGCCGGTGCCCAGTCCTGCTCGGCCAGCCAGTGCGCGTACGACGGCACGTGCGCCAGGCACTCGTACGAGACCGAGTGCACGGACTGGCGCAGCAGCTGCCAGCACTCCTCGACCTCCGACGCCGACATGTAGTGCAGGCCCATGAATTCGGGGTGCTCAGTGTGGTGCTGCGCGTACTGCTCATCGAGCAGCGTGTAGACGGGGTTCTCGGCCCAGGTCTCGCGCGCGGGGCGCGGCTGCGGTACCTCGGCGAGCCACATCTGCAGGCCCTGGTTACCGGGATCGGCGTCCAGGAGGCGGTGCAGCGCGGTGGTGCCGGACCGGGGGAGCCCGGTGACGAAGACGGGCCGGTCGATCGCGACATCGGCGTGCTGCGGGTTCGCGGCGAAGGCCGCCTCGCTGATCAGCCGCGCCGACAGGGCGCCGCGGAGGAAGACGCGGGAGATCTTGGAGCCGGTCTCGGTGAGCTCCGCCTCGTCGCGGTAGGCGTCGAGGAGCACCTGCAATGCTTCGCGGTAGCCGTCGGACGGGTCGCCGAAATCACTGAGTCCGGTGCGGCGGACCGCGGATTCGTGCAGATCGTCGACGGTGCCGACGCCGCTGCCGGCGCGGTGACTGGTGGTCATGGAATCTCCTTCAGACGTGGTATTCGCCGCAGTTGACGTCGAGCGTCTGGCCGGTGATGCCGGAGGCGGCGGGTGAGGCGAGGAAGAGCACGGCCGAGGCCACCTCGTCCTCGGTGGGCAGTCGTTTCAGGTCGGAGCCGGCGGCGGCCTCGGCGTACTGGTCATCGCGGGTGGGGCCGCCGTCCTGCGCGGCGCGGTAGTCGAAGTAGGCGCGCAGGGTGTCGCCCCAGATCCAGCCGGGCACCACGGAATTGATCCGGATGCCCTGCGGGCCCAGCTCGGTGGCCAGCGACTGGGCCAGGGCCAGCTGCGCGGTCTTGCCGGCCTTGTAGCCGCCGTAGCGCAGGTCGGAGTGGCGGATCACCATGGAGTTCACGTTCACCACCGCGCCCTTCGACGCGGCGAGCGCCTCGCGGAAGGCGAGCACGGTGCGCAGGGCGCCCAGCGCCATCAGGTTCACGCTCTCCAGGATGTGCGCCGGATCGGTCTTCACCAGGCGCTGCATCGCGGGATAGGTGAAGGCGTTGTTGATCAGGGCGTCGGTGCGTCCGAACCGCTCCTGCACCTGCGCGGCGAGGGCGGCGAGGGAGGCCTCGTCGGTGATGTCGGCGGTGATCGCGACGGCACCGTCGATCTGCGCGGCGGTGGCCTCCAGCCGTTCGGCCGTGCGGGCGGCGAGCACCACGGTGGCGCCCTCGGCGGCGAATCGGCGGCCCAGCGTGGTGCCGAGTGCCGGTCCGGCGCCGGCGATCACGACCACGGCGTCCTGTAGTCCCAGCCCGGACATCAGCCCACCATCCGCTCGCCGATGAGCCGCTGCCGCTCCGCGATCCGCGCGCGCCACCCGGCCCCGTCGATCGCGTTCCGCGCGTGGAAGGGCAGGTGCCCGGCGACCTCGTCCAGCGGGACCACCTGCGCGGTGGGACCGTCTGTGACCGGGCCGCACGTGCGTTGCCAGCGGAATTGGAGGTAGCCGCGGCGGTGGCCCAGCGTCTCGATCCAGTTGGCGACGCCGGGGTCGTTCTCCGAGACCACGATCCGGATGTTTCCGTCCGGATCCACCTGGGCCTGACTGCCGTTGAGTGAGGTCTGGTGGTTGATGTAGTCGAGCGAGATGTACCACAGGCTGCCCAGCTGGAAGCCGAGATACGGTGCGTCGCCGCGCGGCACGGTGATGATCAGGGCCTGATCGTCGGCCAGGTCGTAGTGGCCCACCGAGCTGAACTGGGTGGCCAGGCCGCCGGGCGTGAGCCGCGGCGCGGTCAGCGTGTTCACCGGCAGCGGATCGTAGAACCACTTGGGGAACTGCAGCCAGGTCTTCACGCGGTTCACCAACTGCTTGCCGGCCGCGACGTACCGCTTGCGGATCAGCTCGTCCGTGAGGGGCGCCGGGGCGGTGCCGGCGGTGTCCACCCGCGCGATGGCGAAGCTGCCGCGCTGCGCCGACCAGTCGTCGTACACCTCCCGGATCACCAACTGCGCCTTACCCGGTGGTAGCCGGTAGTAGTCCGGGCCGGGCTCGCCCGGACCGAAGCGCACCTCGAACCGGCCGTCGGCGTCCACGGTGAGCTCGCGGTCGTCGAAGGCCACCGCACTGGCGGGCACGTTGTCGTCGGTGTACTCGCCACCGCCGAGCACCTGGAAACTCACATCGCAGGTGCTGCCGCGGCGGCCGGTGACCACGTACTCGTGGGCGCCGTCCACCCGGGCGCCGAAGTACAGGGTGTCGGGGTTGTCGAGCCCCATCTTCGTGAACGGCCCCGTGCCGCTGAGCAGGAACGGATGGTCCTTGTCGAAGTGGAAGGCGCCGTGCACGCAGGCCGCGATGCCCTGGGCGAGGTACTGCATCCCCTCCAGGAGGTCGGCCTCGGTCTCGATGTGCGGGGCGGCGGCCACGAGGCCCTCGGCCTCGGAGATCGCCTCGGTGAGCGGCTGGGAGTACATTCACACCTCGGGAAGTGGTTCAAATATGGACCAATATGGTAGAACTTGTTCCAAAACCGTAGGCCCACGGAGCGAAGGGTGTCAAGCAATGACGGAAACCGGCAGGACCTCGCCGCCGGCCGAGCGGGTGGTGGCCGTGCTGGAATTCCTGGCACGGCACGAGACCGAGCGGTTCGGCCTGTCCGAACTGTCCCGCCGCGTCGGCCTCAGCAAGCCCACGTGCCTGGGAATCGTTACCACCCTGGTGGATTCGGGCTACCTGATTCGCGACGAGCGGGACAAGAGCTACCGCCTGGGGCCGGCGCTGATCCCGCTCGGGCGGGCCGCCCGCAAGTCCCTGCGCGCCGACCCCGCGGGCGGCGACATCCTGGCCGGGCTGTGGTCGCGATTCGGCCATCCGGTCTCGCTGTCGGGTGTGGTCGGCGACCGGGTCACGGTGCTGGACGTGGCCGTCGACCCCGACCGCCCGGCGATGGTCCGGGTGGGCGACAGCTACCCGTTCACCCCGCCCATCGGCCTGATGTACGTGCTCTGGGACCGCACCGGGCGGCTCGAGGAGTGGCTGTCCCGCGATGTGGCCCGTACCGACGGCGACCGGCTGCCCCGCGTGATCGAGGCCTGCCGCGCCGACGGCTACCTGGTGGAGCTGCTCACCCCCGCCGGGCAGCAGCTGTACCGGCTGATGGCCGGCGTGCCCGGCGACATCCCCGCCGAGCTGCGCGCCGTGCTCGGCGAGGTGGTGGCGGGGATCGGCGACCGGGTGTACCTGCGCGGCGAGAACGAGGCGGGCGCGCACACCGTGAGCGTGATCTCGGCCCCCGTCTACGACGGCGAGGGTGCGCAGGCGATGGTGGCCAGCCTGTACGTCAGCGCCGATCTCGACGAGGCCGGCATCGCCGAACGGGCCGCGGCCCTGGTGGCCGCGGCGGACCGGATCTCGGCCCGGATCGGCGGCGATCAGAGCCAGCGGTAGCGCACCTCGGGCCGCCCGCGTCCGCCGTAATCGGTGACGCGCTCGACCACCCGGTCGTCGGCGAGCCGCTCCAGGTAGCGCCACGCGGTGACGCGGGAGATACCGGTCCGGCTCGCCACCTCGCCCGCCCCGATCGGCTGACCGGCGTCGCGCACCGCGGCGGTGATCAGGGCCAGGGTGGACGGCGCCATGCCCTTCGGGGTCGACGGTGCCGGGGCCGGGTCGCGCAGCGCGGCCAGTGCTGCATCGACATCGCGCTGGTCCGCATCGCCCGCGCCGAGGGTGCGGCGGAACTCGCGGTAGCGCTCCAGCTTCGCGGCGAAGGCCGCGAACGTGAAGGGCTTGATCAGGTACAGCATCGCGCCGCGGGCCACGGCCGCGCGCACCGTCTCGATATCGCGTGCGGAGGTGACCATGATGACGTCCGGGCGCGGGGACATCGTGGCCAGTTCGCGCGCCATGTCGAGACCGCTCCGGTCGGGCAGCCCGACATCGGCCAAGACCAGGTCGACCGGGTTTCCCGCAGCCGCGGCGCGAGCGGCGGCACGCAGCCCGTCGGTGGCCGTAGCGGCCGAGCCCACCACCGCGAATCCCTCGATCCGCGAGACGTACTCCGCGTGTGCCTGGGCGATCCGCAGCTCGTCCTCGACGATCAGTACCCGTAGTGTCATCGTGCCCCCTCGATCGGCAGTCGTACCTCGATGGTCGCGGGATGCACAGCGGCGGTGATGGTCCCGCCGTACCTTCCGACCAGGCGGTCGACCAGGGCGAGGCCGAGCCCGCGGCCCTGCACCCGCCCCGTCGCATCCTTGGTGGAGTAGCCCCGTGCCCGAGCGCGTTCGAACTCGCCCGGATCCATCCCCGGTCCGCTGTCCGCCACCGCCAGCGTCCACTCCGGGCCCGTCGCACCGCTCGATACCTCGACCCAGCCGTCGGGGCCCGCGGCGTCGATCGCGTTGTCGATGAGATTGCCCAGCAGTGTGAGCATCTCGGAGGCGTCCACCGGGCCGCCGTTGAGCTCGGAGCCCTCCGCCACCGTCAGTTCCACACCCGCTGCCGCCGCCTCGGCGGTCTTGCCCACCAAGAGGGCGGTGACCGCCGGTTCGGCCGCGGTGGCGAGCCGGTCGACCAGCCCCTGCGAGGCGGCCAGATCGGCCGTGGCCACCTCCACGGCCGCATCGCCGCGGCCCAGTTCGATCATCGTGACCACGGCGTGCAGCCGGTTGGCGTTCTCGTGCGCCTGCGCACTGAGCGCATCGGCGAAGGACCGCACCGAATCGAGTTCGCCCAGTACGTCCTGCAGCTCGGTGCGGTCGCGCACGGTGGTCACCACGCCGACCCGCCCCGTCGGTCCCGAGACCGGTCGACGGTTCACCAGCAGCACCCGGTCGGCGGTCACGTGCAGCTCGTCGGTGAGATCGGTGTCGCCGCGCAGGGATTCGGGGAGGTCGGTGGTGCGCACGGCCCCGTCGGGCAGGTCCAGCAGGCGGCGGGCCTCGTCGTTGACCACGGCGGCGGGGCCGCCGGGGGCGGTGTCGTCGAAGACGATCACGCCCTCGGTGAGGGTGTGCAGCACCGCGTCGTGGTGCTCGTACAGCTCCCGCAGATCGGCCGGTGCCAGCCCGAGGGTCTGCCGCCGCACACGACGCTCGATCAACCAGGAGGCCGCGATCGCGACGGCCAGGGCGAGCGCGGACACCAGCAGCACGCCCGGCAGGGTGGCGGCGAGCTGATCGCTGAGCCGGGCCCGCGTGACGCCCGCCGAGACCAGCCCGACGAGCCGTCCGGTCCCGTCGTAGACGGGGGTCACGGCGCGGATCGACGGTCCCAGCGTGCCGGTGTAGGTCTCGGTGAAGGTCTCCCCGGCGAGCGCCCGGTCGATGTTGCCCGAGAAGGGTTCCCCGATCCGGGACGGATCGGCGTGCGTGTAGCGGGTGCGATCGGGCGCCATCACCACGATGAAGTCCACGCCCAGCCGGCGGGCCAGCGCCGAGGTGCGGTCCTGCAGCGCGGCCGTCGGGTCGGGGGAGGCGATCGCGCGGGCCGTATCGGGTGACGTGGCGACCGAGACCGCCACCGCCGTGGTCTGCTGCTCCGCCGCCCGGTCGCGCTCGCCGCGGTCGTCCCACACCACCAGCGCCGTCACCAGAACGGCCACCGTGATCAGCAGCGCGACCTGCGCCAGGAACACCTGGGTGGCGAGCGACGGCGACCGTCGTGAGTCCACGCGCGCCGTCACCACCCGTCCCGATCGATGCACCGGTTTCGTGCACACAATGAACACAAGAGTGTTCCAAGTCACAGTGTGCCGCACGATCAGAACTCGTCAAGCACGACGAAGGAGATCGCCATGACGGCAGCAACGGACAACGATACTTCCGGCGGGCCGGTGCGCCGCAAGAAGGACAAGACGCACTACCTGTACCTGGCCGTGATCGTCGCGGTGATCGCCGGTGTGGCGGTCGGCATGCTGTTCCCCGAATTCGGCAAGGGGCTCAAGCCGCTCGGCGACATCTTCGTCGACCTGATCAAGATGATGATCGCGCCGGTGATCTTCTGCACCATCGTGCTGGGCATCGGCTCGGTGCGCGCGGCGGCATCGGTCGGCAAGATCGGCGGGCTGGCGATGGCCTACTTCGTGGTGATGTCGACCTTCGCGCTCGGCATCGGCCTCGTCGTCGGCAACCTGCTCAAGCCCGGCACCGGTCTGAACCTGCCCGCCGAGGCGGGCGGCGGCGCCAAGTACGCCGATCAGGCGCACGAGGCGGGCGGCACCTGGGACTTCATCCGCGGCATCGTCCCGGACACCCTGTTCTCCTCGCTGACCTCGGGCAGCGTGCTGCAGGCCCTGCTGGTCGCCTTGCTCGTGGGCTTCGCCCTGCAGGCCATGGGTGGCGCCGGTGAGCCGATCCTGCGCGGCGTCGCGATGGTGCAGAAGCTGGTCTTCCGGGTGCTGGTGATGATCCTGTGGCTGGCGCCGGTCGGCGCCTTCGGGGCCATCGCGGCGGTGGTGGGTGCCACCGGATTCGAGGCGGTCAAGCAACTCGCCTGGCTGATGGTGGCCTTCTACGCCACCTGCTTGGTGTTCGTCTTCGTGATCCTGGGCCTGCTGCTGCGCTTCGTGGCGAACCTGTCCGTGTTCAAGCTCGCCCGCTACCTGGCACGGGAGTACCTGCTGATCGTGGCCACCAGCTCCAGCGAGTCCGCGCTGCCGCGCCTGATCGCCAAGATGGAGCACGCCGGCGTCGAGAAGTCGACGGTGGGGATCGTGGTGCCCACCGGCTACTCCTTCAACCTCGACGGCACCGCGATCTACCTGACCATGGCCTCGCTGTTCATCGCCGACGCCATGGGCGCCCCGTTCTCGATCGGGCAGCAGTTCTCGCTGCTGCTGTTCATGATGATCGCTTCGAAGGGCGCCGCGGGCGTCACCGGCGCCGGGCTGGCCACGCTGGCCGGTGGCCTGCAGACCCACCGCCCCGACCTGCTCGACGGTGTGCCGGTGATCGTGGGCATCGACCGGTTCATGTCCGAGGCCCGCGCGCTCACCAACTTCTCCGGCAACGCCATCGCGACGCTGCTGATCGGCACCTGGACCAAGACCATCGACCGTGATCGCACGGTGGAGGTGCTGGACGGCCGCGCGCCCTTCGACGAGGAGACCATGGTCGACGACCACGATCTGCCCGCGGCCGAGGGCGCACCGTCGGGCGGCGGCGCGGAGGTGGCGCAGGCCCGTTGACAGGCGACGAGAACGCGTTCTAATCTCCAGGTATCAGAAATGGACCGATGCGGTACAAATATGAACCATTGGAGAGAGTGATGAGCGCTCCCGTCGCCCCGGCCCCCACGACGGTGCCGGCCCATCTGGCCGAGCTCGAAGCGGAGGCGGTGTACATCTTCCGAGAGGTCGCCGCCTCCTTCGAGCGTCCCGTGCTGCTGTTCTCGGGCGGTAAGGATTCGGTGGTCATGCTGCACCTCGCGGCCAAGGCCTTCTGGCCCGCCGCGATCCCGTTCCCGGTGCTGCACATCGACACCGGCCACAACTTCGACGAGGTGCTGGCCTTCCGCGACGATCTCGCCGCCCGGATGGGCGTGCGCCTCGAGATCGGCAGCGTGCAGGACGACATCGACTCCGGCGCCGTGGTCGAGCAGACCGGACCGGGCGCCACCCGCAACCGGCTGCAGACCGCCACGCTGCTGCGCAGCATCGCCGAGCACCGCTTCGACGCGGCCTTCGGCGGCGCCCGCCGGGACGAGGACAAGGCCCGCGCCAAGGAGCGCATCTTCAGCTTCCGGGATCGGTTCGGGCAGTGGGACCCCCGCGCGCAGCGCCCCGAACTGTGGAACATCTTCAACGGCCTGCACGCACGCGGCGAGCACATCCGCGTCTTCCCCCTGTCCAACTGGACCGAGCTCGACATCTGGCAGTACATCGCCGCTGAGCGGGTGGACCTGCCGGCGCTGTACTACGCGCACGAGCGCGAAGTGATCGAACGCGACGGCATGCTGCTGTCGGTGGGCCCGCTGGTGCAGCCCGAGCCCGGCGAGACGCCCGCGGTCCGGACGGTGCGCTTCCGCACCGTCGGCGATGCGACCTGCACGGGCGCAGTCGAATCCGACGCCACCGACGCCGAGGCCGTGGTCGCCGAGGTGGCCGCGACCCGGATCACCGAGCGCGGCGCCACCCGCGCCGACGACCGGATCTCCGAGGCCGGGATGGAAGACCGCAAGAAGGAGGGCTACTTCTGATGGAGATGGTGCGGATCGCGACCGCGGGCAGTGTGGACGACGGCAAGTCGACCCTGATCGGACGGCTGCTCTACGAATCGAAGGCGGTCTTCGAGGACCAGCTCGCGGCGGTCGCCGCGACCACCCGGGCGCGCGGCGAGGCGGGCGTCGACCTCGCGCTGCTCACCGACGGGCTGCGGGCCGAGCGTGAGCAGGGCATCACCATCGACGTGGCGCACCGATACTTCGCCACGCCCGCACGGAAGTTCATCGTCGCCGATACCCCGGGGCACGAGCAGTACACCCGGAACATGGTGACCGGGGCATCGACCGCCGATGTGGCGCTGATCCTCGTGGACGCGCGGCACGGGCTCACCGCGCAGTCGCGCCGGCACACCTTCCTCACCTCGCTGCTCGGTGTGCAGCACGTGGTGCTGTGCATCAACAAGATGGACCTGGTCGGCTTCGCGCAGGAGCGGTTCGATCAGATCCGCGCCGAGTTCACCGAATTCGCCGCCAAGCTCGAGGTGCACGATGTGGAGTCGATCCCCGTTTCCGCGCTGCTCGGCGACAACATCACCGAACGCTCGCCGAACATGCCCTGGTACGACGGTCCCTCGCTGCTCTACCACCTGGAGAACGTGCACGTGGTGAGCGACCGGAACCTCATCGACGCCCGGCTGCCGATCCAGTACGTGATCCGGCCGCAGGGCGCCGCCGCTCCCGGGACCGATCCGCGGGCGCTGCACGACTTCCGCGGCGTGGCCGGCACCGTCGCCTCCGGATCGTTCGCCGTGGGCGACGAGGTGGTGGCCCTACCGTCCGGCTTCTCGACGACCGTGACCGAGCTGTACCGGCCCGGCGGCACTCCGGCGAAGGAGCTCACGGCCGGGGAGGCGGTGTGTGTGCGCCTGGCGGATCAGCTCGACATCGGCCGCGGCGACATGCTCTGCCGCCCGGCGAACCGGCCGCAGTCCGCCGCCGACCTCGACACCATGGTGTGCTGGTTCTCGGACACCGCCGAGCTGGCGCAGGGCGCCGAATACCGGATGCTGCACGCCAACTCGTCGGAACTGGTGCGCGTCGAGGAGGTGGACTACCGGCTGGACACCACCACGCTCCATCGCGACAGATCTGCGACGAATCTGCAGCTCAATGACATCGGACGGGTGCAATTGGCCGCACGGCGTCCCATCCTGTTCGATCCGTACCGGCGCAACCGCACGACCGGTAGCTTCGTGCTCGTGCACCCGCAGACCAACGAGACGGTCGCGGCGGGCATGATCTCGGGGCCCACCCTGAAGAACTCCGCCGTGGTGTGGCACGGCGCCGCCCTCGACCGCTCCGAGCGTGCCACCCGTGGCGGCACGCTGTGGCTCACCGGGCTCTCGGCGTCGGGCAAGTCCACGGTCGCGGCGGAGGTCGAACGCCTCCTGGTGGCCCGCGGCATCCCGGCCTACCGGTTGGACGGCGACAACCTGCGCCACGGCCTCAACTCGGATCTCGGCTTCAGCGCCGCGGACCGGGCGGAGAACGTGCGCCGGGTGGGCGCCGTGGCGCAGCTCCTCGCCGATGCCGGGACGGTGGCGGTCGCGGCCCTGATCAGCCCCTACCGCGCCGACCGCGAGCGGATCCGGCGCGAGCACGAGGCCGCGGGACTGCCCTTCTGCGAGGTGTACGTGGACACCCCCATCGAGCAGTGCGAACGGCGCGACCCCAAGGGCATGTACGCCCGGGCGCGGGCGGGTGAGGTGCCCGATTTCACCGGCGTCAGCGCACCCTACGAGGCGCCGGTGGAGCCCGAACTGGTGCTCCGTCCCTCCGACGGCGAACCGGCCGCGCAGGCACGGCTCGTGGTGGCGCGGTGGCTCGCGGTCAACGCCGCCGCGGGCGGCCTCTAAACTGGGTGGGTGCACGTAGACACGGTCTCTGAAGCCGCCTCCACGCCCGACGTCGACCAGCCCTACCGGGAGCTCGGCCTCAAGGACGACGAGTACCAGCGGATCCGCGAGATCCTGGGCCGCCGCCCCACCGATGCCGAGCTCGCCATGTACTCGGTGATGTGGTCCGAGCACTGCTCCTACAAGAGCTCCAAGGTGCATCTGCGCTACTTCGGCGAGACCACGACCGACGAGATGCGCTCCACCATGCTCGCGGGCATCGGCGAGAACGCCGGCGTGGTGGACGTGGGCGACGGCTGGGCCGTCACCTTCAAGGTGGAGTCGCACAACCACCCGTCGTACGTGGAGCCCTACCAGGGCGCCGCCACCGGCGTGGGCGGCATCGTCCGCGACATCATGGCCATGGGTGCGCGCCCGATCGCCGTGATGGACCAGCTGCGGTTCGGCCCGGCCGATGCCCCCGACACCCGCCGCGTGCTCGACGGTGTGGTGCGCGGCGTGGGCGGGTACGGTAACTCGCTCGGCCTGCCCAACGTGGGCGGCGAGACCGTCTTCGATGCCTCGTACGCGGGCAATCCGCTGGTCAACGCTCTCTGTGCCGGCGTGCTGCGCACCGAGGACCTGCACCTGGCCTTCGCCTCGGGCCAGGGCAACAAGATCATCCTGTTCGGCGCCCGCACCGGCCTCGACGGCATCGGCGGCGTCTCCGTGCTCGCCTCGGAGACCTTCGAGGAGGGCAGCAAGCCCAAGAAGCTGCCGGCCGTGCAGGTGGGCGATCCGTTCACCGAGAAGGTGCTCATCGAGTGCTGTCTCGATCTGTACCGCGAGAAGCTGGTGGTGGGCATCCAGGACCTCGGCGGTGCCGGCCTGAGCTGCGCCACCTCGGAGCTGGCCGCGGCCGGCTCGGGTGGCATGCACATCGACCTGGAGAAGGTGCCCACCCGCGCCACCGGCATGACCCCGGCCGAGGTGCTCTCCTCGGAGTCGCAGGAGCGCATGTGCGCCGTGGTGACGCCGGAGAACGTCGACGAGTTCATGGCCGTGTGCGCCAAGTGGGACGTGCTGGCCACCGTGATCGGCGAGGTCACCGACGGCCCGCACCTGGTGATCACCTGGAACGGCGAGACCGTGGTCGACGCCCCGGCCCGCACCATCGCCCACGACGGCCCCGTCTACGAGCGCCCCGTGCAGCGGCCCGCGTTCATGGACGCGCTCATCGCCGACACCACGGCGGGCCTGCGCCGCCCGGCGTCCGACGACGAGCTGCGCGCCACCGCCCTGAAGATGCTGGCCTCGCCGGCGCTGTGCTCGCGCAAGTTCATCACCGAGCAGTACGACCGCTACGTGCGCGGCAACACCGTGCTCGCCGAGAACGCGGACGGCGGCGTGCTGCGCATCGACGAGTCGACGCAGCGGGGCATCGCGCTCTCGACCGATGCCTCGGGCCGGTACACCTACCTCGATCCGTACACCGGCGGACAGCTCGCGCTCGCCGAGGCCTACCGCAACGTGGCCGTCACCGGTGCCACCCCGAAGGCCGTCACCGACTGCCTCAACTTCGGCTCGCCCGAGGACCCGGGTGTGATGTGGCAGTTCCAGCAGGCCGTGCACGGCATCGCCGACGCCTGCGTCGAACTCGGCATCCCGGTGACCGGCGGCAACGTGAGCTTCTACAACCAGACCGGCTCCACCGCGATCCTGCCGACCCCCGTGGTGGGCGTGCTCGGCGTGATCGACGATGTGCGCCGTCGCATCCCCACGGGCCTGGGCACCGAACCCGGCGAGACGCTCTACCTGCTGGGCGACACCCACGACGAGTTCGACGGCTCCATCTGGGCGCAGGTCGAGCACGACCACCTCGGCGGCGTGCCGCCGAAGGTGGACCTGCAGCGCGAGAAGCTGCTGGCCGATGTGCTCACCGCCGCCTCGCGCGACGGCCTCGTCTCCGCCGCGCACGACCTCTCCGAGGGCGGCCTGTGGCAGGCGGTCGTCGAGGGCGCGCTCGCGGGGGAGACCGGCTGCCGGCTGATCCTGCCCGAGGGTTCGGACGCTTTCGTGCAGCTGTTGTCGGAGTCGGCGGGCCGCGTTCTGGTGGCCGTGCCGCGCACCGAGGAGACCCGGTTCGCCGCGATGTGCTCCGCCCGCGGTCTGCCCGCGGCGCGGATCGGCGTGGTGGATCAGGGGAGCGACGCCGTCGAGGTGCAGGGCCGGTTCTCCGTGCCGCTCGCCGAGCTGCGCGCCACCCACGAGGGCACGCTGCCCGCGCTGTTCTCCTGATCGCGACGGGGTGCCGTCGCACTCCGGTGCTACCGTCGGAGAACTGATGTGACGACGGTCACAATTTCGCACATTGAGGTGTGCGGACGGTGATCGAGAGGGGTGACATTTGCGGGAGATCGAAGACGGCATCGTCCGGGACTTCAGTGATCGGATGAGCTACGGCTCGTACCTCGACCTGGACACGCTGTTCTCCGCGCAGCACCCGCGCAGCGATCCGCCGCATCACGACGAGCTGCTGTTCATCATCCAGCACCAGACCTCGGAGCTGTGGCTGCACCTGACCGTGCACGAGCTGCGCGATGTCACCGAACAGCTCAAACAGGACCGGCTGGACGTCGCGATGAAGCGGCTGGCGCGGGTCAAGCACATCCAGGAGACCCTGACCCAGCAGTGGTCGGTGCTGGCGACACTCACCCCCACCGAATACGCCCAGTTCCGTGGGGCCCTCGCGAATTCCTCGGGCTTCCAATCGGTGAACTACCGTGCCGTGGAGTTCCTGCTCGGCAACAAGCACGAGGGCATGCTCGCGATCCACGAGGCCGATCCGGAGGGGCACGCGTTGCTCTCGGAGCTGCTGGTGGAACCCAGTGTGTACGACGAGTTCCTGCGCTACCTCGCGCGGCGCGGAATGCCCATCCCGCAGGAGATCCTGGATCGTGACGTCTCCCAACCCTGGGAGTTCAACGCGGACCTGGTCACGGTGCTCCGTGATGTCTACGAGAACGTCGAGGAGAACTGGGACGTCTACGAGGCGCTGGAGGAGCTCGTGGATCTGGAGGACAACTTCCAGTTCTGGCGGTTCCGGCACCTGCGTACCGTGCAGCGCACCATCGGCTTCAAACACGGCACCGGCGGATCGTCCGGCGTCGGATTCCTCAAGAAGGCACTCGATCTCACCTTCTTCCCGGAGCTGTACGCGGTGCGCACCGAGGTCCGGGATGCCTGACGGCGAGACCGCCTGCGCGCCCGACTGGTTGGACCTGCCGATCGTGGACTTCCACATCCACGAGATGCTGCTCGGCGGCGCCGACCTCGCCGGTGTCGCCGCCGCCGTCGACCTCGGTGGGCCGGACGGTCCGCGGCGCCCCGACCGGGTGTACGCGGGCCGGTTCCTCACGGTCCCGGGCGGATACCCGAGCGACCGCGCATGGGCCGCGCCGGGGAGCTGGCGCGAGGTGCGCTCCGCCGCCGACGGTGCGGAGGCCGTCGCGGAACAGATGGCATCCGGCAGCGCCGTGATCAAGGTGGCGCTCAACGCCGCCGCCGGGCCGGTGCCCGGGCCCGCGGTGCTGACCGCGATCGTCGCCGCCGCGCATGCCGCGGGCCGCGAGGTGGTGGCCCACTGCGAGGGCGGCACCGTGGGGACGGCGGCGGACGCGGGTGTGGACGTGCTCGCCCACACCCCCTTCGACGAGGCCCTCGACACCGCGCTCGCACAGGCCTTCCCGTACGTGATCAGTACCCTGGACATCCACGGATGGGGCACCCGCACAGCGGAATCCGCGGCGGCGATCAGTAATCTCCGGGTTCTCGCCGAGGCGGGCGCGCAGGTGCTCTACGGCACCGACCTCGGCAACGGGCCGTTGCCGCCCGGCGTCAACCGGCGCGAGCTCGACCTGTTGGCCGAAGCGGGACTCGGACGCGACGACATCCGCCGCGCCGTCTCCGCGACGGCGGCGCCGCCGGGCCTGCGCGCCGCACTCGAAGCCCTACCAGTGTTCCGCGACCCCCAGGAGGCCCGATGACCGACGCCGACCCCGCGGCGGCGCTGCGCGCCCGCGCGGCCGACCTCGATGCACACGATCCACTGGCACACTGCCGCGGCGAGTTCGACGGTGAGATCCGCGCCTATCTCGACGGCAATTCGCTCGGCCGCCCCGTGCGCGCCGCCGCCGATGCGCTCGCCCGGTTCGTGCCGGGCGAGTGGGGGACCGGGCTCATCCGCAGCTGGGACGACGGCTGGTTCGATCTCCCGCTGACGCTCGGGGACCGGCTCGCTGCAGCGGTCCTCGGTGCCGCCGCCGGCCAGACCATGGTGGCCGATTCGACCTCGGTGATCCTGTACAAGCTGCTGCGCGCCGCCCTCGCCGCGGCCCCCGCGGACCGTCGCGTCGTGGTGCTGGACCGGGAGAACTTCCCCACCGATCGGTATCTCGCCGAGGGCGTCGCCGCCGAGACGGGTGTCGAACTGCGCTGGATCGACCCGGACCCCGCCGCGGGTGTCACGGCGGATGAGCTGGCCGCCGTACTGGGATCCGATGTCGCCGTGGTGCTACTGAGCCACGTTTCCTACAAGTCCGGCTACATCGCGGATCTGGAGGGCCTGACCGCCCTCGCGCACGAGCACGGCGCGTTGGTGCTGTGGGACCTGTGCCACTCGGCCGGTGTCCTCGACGTGCGCCTCGATGCCGCCGATGTGGATCTCGCGGTGGGCTGCACCTACAAGTTCCTCTGCGGCGGACCCGGCGCGCCCGCCTTCGGTTACGTGGCCGCGCGGCACCAGGCCGCGCTGACCCAGCCCATCCAGGGCTGGATGGGGCATGCCGACGCCTTCGGTATGGCGCAGGGTTACCGGCCCGCCGAGGGGATGCGCCGATTCCTCTCCGGCACACCCCCGATCCTCGCGATGGTGCCGCTCATGGCCGCGCTCGGTCTGATCGAGGAGGTGGGCATCGCCGCGATCCGGGCGAAGTCGATCACCCTCGGCCGCTTCGTGATCGAGGCCGCGGATGCGCTGCTCGCCGATCTCGGTGTGCGCGTGGTGTCTCCCCGCGACGACGAACGCCGCGGCGGGCACGTGACCGTGGCGCATCCCGGTTTCCGCGCGGTGACCGCCCGGCTGTGGGAGCGGGACATCGTGCCCGACTTCCGCAACCCGGACGGCATCCGCCTGGGCCTCTCGCCCCTGTCCACCAGCTACGGTGAGGCCCTCGACGCCGTCATCGCCATCCGGGAGGAACTCCGATGACATCCGGTCTGCACAAGGGCATGCGCCCGCGCCACCTCGTGATGATGAGCCTCGGCGCCGCCATCGGTGCCGGCCTGTTCGTGGGCTCCGGTAAAGCCGTCGCCGCGGCCGGCCCCGCCGTGCTCGTCGCCTACCTCATCGCCGGCACCATCGTGGTGCTCACGATGCGGATGCTCGGGGAGATGGTGGCCGCCGACCCCAACCCGGGTGCCTTCTCCCACTACGCCGGTCGCGCTCTGGGGCCCGGCGCCGGGTTCGCGGTGGGTTGGCTGTGGTGGGTGCAGGAGGCGCTGGTGGTGGCCGCCGAGGCGGTCGCGGCGGCCGCCATCCTGCACGGCCTGATCGGCGGCCCACCGCCGTGGGTGTGGGCGCTGGTGTTCATGGTGACCTTCACCGTGATCAACCTGGCCGGCGTCGGTAAGTTCGGCGAGTTCGAATTCTGGTTCTCGCTCATCAAGATCGCCTTCGTCGTGCTCTTCCTGATCCTGGGCACCGCCTTCCTGCTCGGCTGGACCAGCGCACCGTCGCCCGGCCTGGAGAACCTGGCCGAGCTCATGCCCACCGGCTGGCAGGGCGTGATCGCGGCGCTGCTGCTGGTGGCCTTCGCCTTCGGCGGCATCGAATTGGTGGCCGTCGCGGCCGCCGAGACCGCCGACCCGGAACGCAGTGTGACCCAAGCGATCCGCGCCATCGTCTGGCGCATCCTGATCTTCTACGTGGGCACCGTGACGGTGATCGTGATCGCGCTGCCGTTCAACGATCCCGCCGTCGCGGAGGGCCCGTTCACCGCTGTGCTCAACGCGGCCGGGATGCCTGCCGTGGCGTCCATGCTGGGCGCCGTCATCGTGGTGGCCCTGCTGTCCTCGCTCAACGCGAACCTGTACGGCGCCTCGCGGATGATCTTCTCGCTCAGTGAACGCGGCATGGCACCCCGGAGCGTGAGCCGCCTCGACGGGCGCGCCGTGCCGGTGATCGGCGTGATCTGCACCGTGATCCCCGGCTTCCTCGCCGTGCCCGCCACCTACTTCTGGGGGGCGGCGGTCCTGGACAACCTGCTGAGCCTCGTGGGCAGCACCCTGATCGTGACCTGGCTGGCCACCATCGCCTCGGAGATCGTGCTGCGCCGCCGCGCCGACCGGGACGGAACGCCGCTGCCGCTGAAGATGTGGCTGTTCCCCTACCTGTCGTACGCGACGTTGTTCGCGGTGCTCGCGATCCTGCTGCTCGGGCTCACGGTGGAGGCGACCCGCGGACAGATCATCAGCACCACCGTGCTCGTGCTGGTGCTGTTCGCGATCGGCACCGTGATGGCCCGCCGCCCGGCGGCCGGCGATCAGGAGCGGCGCGCGTCCTTGGAGCGATAGAGCCCGGGATCGGCCGCCGCGATGAGGGATTCGACGGTGCTGCGCTGCGGCGCGGAGGTCGTGATGCCGATACTGGCGCCCACGCGCACCGGCACCGTGATGTCGTCGCCGCGTGGACCCGGCACCTGCACCTCCAGTGGCCGCGCGAGGGCGCGCTGCACCACGCCGACAGCGTCGTGCGGCTCGAACGGTGAGAGCACCAGGACCGCGAACTCGTCGCCGCCCACCCGGTAGAGCGCGCCCTTCCCGGCGAGCGCCGCCTGCAGTCGCTGCGTGGCGGCGATGAGGAGCTGATCGCCCGTGGCGTGCCCCAGCCTGTCGTTGATGGCCTTGAAACCGTCCAGGTCGATCAGGCAGAACCCCACCGGACCGGTGCGGGTGGCCTTGGCGACGGCGGACTCCAGGCTGCGCCGGTTCGGGATCCCGGTGAGCGGATCGTGATGGGCCAGATGATCGAGCCGCGCGTGCATCACTCGCAGCTCGGTGACGTCGTGGCCCACTCCCACGATGAGTGCGGGACGGTCGTCGTGGGAGCGCACCCGACTCAGCGCCCACCGGCCGACGCTGATGTCGCCACCGCTCACCAGGGTGCGGTGCTCCAGGAAACGCGTCACCGACTCGTCGTCGAGTGCGGCCAATTCCTCCAGCGTGTGCGCCACCTCCCGAGGATCGTCGGCGAGGAGGCGGCGCACATCGTCGCCCTCCGGACCGAGCAGCGCGCGGTTCGACTCCATCATCGTCGCCATCATCGGGCTCGCCTCCAGGACCCGGCCGTCCTCGTCGGCGATGAAGACGGGGGAGCGGGCGTGCTCGAACATGATTCGGGTCCTGGCCTGCGCCTGGCGCGCGCCCTCCTCAGCCGACCGGCGGGCGAGCTCTGCGGCCCCGTAGACCAGGGCCTGCCCCTCGAAGATCTTGTCCGTGAGCGCCGCGGTGTAGCCACCGGTGAATTCCGCGATGAGCAGCGCCGCGCGGCGCCGCGACCGGTCCGAGGGCTCGGGCGAGAGCACATCGGGGATGGCTGCGACGATCCGCGCACATGCCGTGGCGCCCACCGGCTTGGTGACCTGCAGGGACACCAACAGCTCGCCGAGCTCGCGCCCCGCATCGGGGACGAACTCCTCCGCCTCCACCGCGTCGAGCACCCGCTCGAATCCCTCCGTGAGAGCGGCCCGGTACGCCGACGCCGCGATCGGCAGGTACACGTGATCGACCACGGCGCTGATGAACTCGTCCGCGAGGTGTTCGGCGATGCGCTCACGCCGCACCAGGCCGCTGAGCGGTGGCACAGACTCCGACATCCCGGCTCCTCCTGGCGCACGCGGACGCCGTGGGTTAACTTGCCTTCATCATGACAGAGCCCGAGCCGATCACCGACCGATCGCCGTACGGACCGCGGATGTTCGGCGTCGAACGCCCCACCGCGGCCCGGTTGTACGACTACTTCCTCGGCGGCACCAGCTACTCCATCGCCGACCGTGCCGTGGGACGCGAGATCGAGCGCCGCGCACCGCACTGGGCGATCGGTGCCCGGCTGAACCGTTCCTACGTGCGTCGCGTGGTGCAGCTCATGGCGAACGCCGGTATCGATCAGTTCCTCGACCTGGGCTCCGGGATCCCCACCGGCGGCAACGTGCACGACGTGGCGCGCGGCATCCATCCCGGCGCCCGCGTGGTGTACGTCGAGAAGGAGCTCGTCACCTTCCAGACCGCGCGGTACCTGCTGGAGGGCCACGAGGCGGCGGCCGTCATCAATCTCGACCTTCGTGATCCGGAATCCGTACTGGCACATCCCACCACGCAGGGGCTACTCGACCTCTCGCGGCCCGTGGGGCTGATCCTGGTGGGAGTACTGCTGTTCATTCCCCCGGACGAGGCGCAGGAGATGATCCAGCGCTACCTGCGGGTGCTCGCCCCGGGGAGTCACGTCGCGATCCTGGTGATCACCGAGGATTTCACCGATGCCGAGGTGGCCAGCGAGATCGACTGGGTGCGCGAGCAGTACGCGGCGACGGCGGACCGGCTGTACACGTACACGCCGCAGCAGGGACGGGACCTGTTGGCGGGCACCGAGCCGGTGGAGCCGGGCTTCGTCCGGCACCCGCTGTGGCGGCCGGAACTGCCGCCGTCGCCGGAGCAGCTGCGGTGCGGCCACGGCTACGTGTGCGTGAGCCGGGTGCCCTAGCCCCGGTCCGACGCGGTCAGGATCCGGCGATGTCCAACGTCGCCACGATCTGGTCGGACGGTGTCGTCGCGCCGCCGGGCGCCTCGATCGAGATGCCGAACGTGGTGGCACCGTCGAGCCCCGGCACCGCAGCCGTCGTGGTGGGCCGGACGTCCTGCTGCGTCATCGTGCCGCGCGAGCGTGCGCCGCCGCCCGGATCCATCAGCCACATCTGGTAGACGGTGCCGTCCTTCGGAGGCGGGACGTCGTTCATGAGCACCACACCCGCGTTCTTCTCCCGCGAGTACACCAGCGAGATCGTGGCATTCCCGACCCGCGCCTGAGTGGTCCGCGCGTCCGGCGCGGCGAGCACCGCACTCGAGTCCGGTGCGCCCGGGGCGGAATCGGTGCCGATGCCGCGGCCGACGAGCACGCCGACGGCGACGGCGACGATCACCATGGCCGCCGCGACCAGCGCCTGCATCCGGCGCCGCGAGCGAGCGCCGCGCGCCGGTGTGGACGGGGCACGCAGCGGTGTGGCGCCGGACTCGCCGACGAGACCGCCGAGAATGCGATCGAAGGTGCCCGGGGCGGGCTGCTCGGCGAAGGTCTCGGCCTGCGCGGCCATGGTCTCGCGGACGTCGCGGACCCGGCCGTCGAAATGCCTGCGGGTGTCGGCCTCGGTCGCATCGAGGGAGGCCTCCACGCGGCGGATCTCGTCCGCCTCCAAGGCGTAGAGGGCGTAGGGCTCGGCGAGGTCCAGCAATTCGTCCGGGGGAAGAGGTGGGGTGGCGTTCACGTCGGATCACCCGCCAGCGGGCCGAGGCACCGTCGCAGTCGGGCGATGCCGTCGCGGATGCGGGTCTTGATGGTGGGCAGGGGAGCGTCCAACTGCTCGGCCACCTCGCGGTAGGTGTGCCCGCCGTAGTACGCCAGCGTCAACGCATCGCGTTGCGGGGAACTGAGGGTGTCGAGGCAGTCGACCACCGCCGTCGCGTCCTCGTTGCGCTCCGCCGCCTCGGAGACCGTGTCGTGCGGGCGCTGGTAGGCGTCGGTGGCGAAGGTGTTCTCCCGGTCGCCGCGGGCGCGTTCAGCCCGCACCCGGTCCACGGCCCGACGGTGCGCGATGGTCACCAGCCAGGCCTGCGCGGAGCCGCGGTCCGGATCGAAATCCGACGCCTTGTGCCAGGCCTCCAGGTACACCTCCTGGGTGATCTCCTCGCCGTAGCCGCGATCTCCGATCACCCGGACGGCGGTCCCGAAGACCAGGTGCGCGGTCCGGTCGTAGAGATCGCGGAAGGCGCCGACGTCGCCGCCGGCCACGCGGGGCAGCAGCGCATCCGCATCGGATCGAGCACGGGCCATCGATGCCCCTCCTTCGTTGCACCGAAGGGTACCGGGCCCGGGCGGCGGCAGCACCCGGACGGTGCGGAACCGGGAACCGCACCGCGGCCGGATCAGTGGCGCACACGGCGGGGTGGTCGCGGAACGAAGAAGGACGTGCGGGCGGCGTACTCGTCCCAGCCGGGGCGCGCACTCATGAACCGCTCGAGCAGGCGGGCGCCGGTGGCGTGGACGAGGAAGTAGGTCATCAGCGCGGGCGAGGCCACGGTGAGCACGCCCGGCCAGGCGCTCGCGGCGATCAGCCAGATGCCCCACCAGGTGCAGGCGTCGCCGAAGTAGTTGGGATGCCGGGTCCACGCCCACAGGCCGCGGTCCATGATCATCCCGCGGTGCGCGGGATCGGCCTTGAAGGCCCGCAACTGGTGATCGCCCACGGCCTCGAAGCCGATGCCGGTCAGCGCTGCAGCGAGCCCAGCGGCCGCCACGATGAGCGCGGCTCCGCTCGTGGGGCCACTCACCGCGGACACCTGCACGGGCAGCGAGATGAACCACTGCGCGGCGCCCTGGACCACGAAGATCTTGCGGATCACCATGCCGGTGCCGCCGCCACCGGCCCGGTCCAGCATGTCCGTGTAACGCGGATCCTCGCCCTTGCCCGCGGATTTGACCCACATGTGCCAGGACAGGCGCAGGCCCCACACCGTGACGATCGCGGTGATGATCCAGCCGCGGGTGCGGTCACCGTCGCCGAGGAACAGAGCGATCCACGCGACCGCCACGATCCCCGCGCCCCAGGCCACATCGACCACGTTGTACCGGCCGATGGTCCGGCCCACCGCGAAGGTGATCGCCTGCACCGCCGCCAGCACCACCAGGGAGGCCGCGGTCACGAGGAGGAAACCGATCATCGCCGCACCTGCGCACCGAGCACGATCTGCTGCACATCCAGGTACCCGGAACGGAAGCCCGCCTCGCTGTACGCCAGGTAGAACTCCCAGAGGCGTTGGAAGGCAGTGGAATCCGCGGGCGGTGGCAGTGAATCGGGATCGTCGAGGAAGCGTTCGCGCCACAGCCGCAGGGTCTCGGCGTAGTGCGCACCGAACCGGTGCCGGGCCTGCACGGTGAGGCCCGCGCGCCCCGCAGCGGCGGAGATCGCCTCGGTGGAGGGCAGCATGCCGCCGGGGAAGACGTACTTCTGGATCCAGGTGTACGTGCGCAGGGTGGCCAGCATGCGATCGTGCGGCATGGTGATCGCCTGCACAGCGATCCGTCCACCGGGAGCGAGCAATCGAGCCAACGCGGCGAAGTACTCGTCCCAGTGCGCGGCACCGACCGCCTCGATCATCTCGACCGAGACCACGGCGTCGTACTCGCCGAAGACGTCCCGGTAGTCGAGCAGGTCGATCCGGACCGCGTGCGACAGGCCGGCCTCGGCCACCCGCTGCATCGCCAGATCGCGCTGCTCGACCGAGAGGGTCACCGAGCGCACCTCGGCGCCGCGGCGGGCCGCCCGCAGGCAGAGCTCGCCCCAGCCGGTACCCACCTCCAGGACCCGGGTGCCGGGACCGACGCCCGCAGCGTCGAGGAGCCGGTCGATCTTCGCGGCCTGCGCGTCAGGCAGGGCGGACCGCGGGACCTCCGCCACCGCGGGAGCGCGGGTGACACCGGGCGCGCCGTCGGGGAGTTCCGCGGCGGAGAACAGCGCACTGGAGTAGGTGAGCGTCTCGTCGAGGAAACGCGCGAACAGTTCGTTCGACAGGTCGTAGTGGTGGGACACGTTGTCCTGCACGTGATCGGGCGTACCGAGCTCGGTGCGCGGCCGCCGCACCGCGGCGAGTGGACGCAGTGCCTGCAGCCAGCGGGGAACGAGGCGGGGCATGCGCCCCGCGAGCGCGGTGAGCGTCCCGGCCAGGTCGGGGGAATCCCACTCGCCGGCGACATAGGCCTCGCCGAATCCGATCAGCCGGGAGGTCCCGATCCGGCGGGCCACCGCATCCGGGTCGTGCAGCACGATGGCCGGCCCGGCCGGTGCCGGGTCTGCGGTGCTCGACAGCGACACACCGCAGCGTGCACAGGCGTGGGTCAACAGGATTCGCGCGCCGCGGCCGAGCAGTGCGGCGCGCGCGCCGGTGGGGGCGGGCGCGGTCGGGTGGGGACGGTCGGTGCGTCGGGCCTCGAGTTCAGCGGTCACGGGTTCGCTTCCTGTTCGACGGGGACGGGGACGGTGGTGGTGCGGGCGGTGGGCCGGGCGCGGTCGCGGGGCACGAGGGGGAGGCCGGCCGCCCAGAGGCGGATGCCGTGCACCCGGATCAGGGCCGAGACCACCAGCGGGGCCAGGGGCGCGCGCAGTTGGGAGGCGAGCACGCCGCGCGCGGTGGCGGGTCTGCGGGTGCCGCGCCACGTGGCGACGAAGGGCGCCTGATCCGGGCGTTCGAGCACCACGTCGATCGCCAGCCGCGCACCCGGCTCGGGCATCCGCAGCCGGTAGCGGCCCTCCACCGGGTTGAACGGTGAGACGTAGAAATCCTTGTCCACCACGGCGCCCGATTCGGCGCCGGCTTCGAGCACGTAGGCGTGCCGGCCGCCGTAGGTGTTGTGCACCTCCGCGATCACCGCCCGCACCGAACCCGCGCGGTCGTGACACCAGAACACGGTGAGTGGATCGAAGACGTAGCCGAGGCACCGCGCGTTGAGCAGGGCGGTGATGCTGCCGCCCGGGGGAGCGACGCCCTGCGCGCGCAGGGTCTGCTCGACCCGCGCGCGCAGGGTGTCCGCGCCGCTGCGCACCGGGGAGAGATGGTCCCGGGCGCGGAAGGTCGCGAGCGGCCGCAGCCAGCGCGGAAGGTCCGGTGGCGCGTCGACGTCGATGAACCAGCTGGCGCTCCGGTGCCGGAAGGAGTGCCGGACCGGCGAGCGCCGAGCGTGCCCGATCTCGGTGTCGTACAGGGCCGCCCTCATGATCTCGCTCCGGTGAGCCGTTCCGCCGCCCGCAGGCCCGAGGCCGCGCCGTCCTCGTGGAAGCCCCACCCGTGGTAGGCCCCGGCGAAGGCGAGGACCCCATCGGACAGCTCCGGGAGACGCTGCGCCGCGGCCACCGATGCGGTGGTGAACGCAGGGTGTTCGTAGTCCAATTCCGCGATCACCCGGGACGGATCGACCAGTTCGTCGCCCCCGAGCGTCACCAGCGCGCGGTCGCCGCCCGTGGGCAGACCCATCAGGCGGGTGAGGTCGTAGGTCACCGAGACCCGCCCCGCGTCGCCGGTCGCCAGGTAGTTCCAGGAGCCGCGGGCGTTCTCGTGGCGCGGCAGCAGCGAGGTGTCCGTGTGCAGCAGACCGGGATTCGGGGAGTACTCGATCGCGCTCAGGAGCGCGCGCTGCGCGGGAGTCGGATCGCCCAGCAGGGCGAGCGCCTGGTGCGGGTGCACGGCGACCACCGCACCGTCGAACTGCTCGATGCGGCCGGTGTCGTCCAGGATCCGCACCCCCGAGGCCTCCCGGCGCAGGCTGCGCACCCCGGCACCCGTGCGCACATCCGCGATCCCGGCCGCGATCTTCTCGACGTACCGCGCCGAACCACCGACCACGGTGCGCCACTGCAACGATCTCCCCACCGACAGCATCCCGTGATTGGCGAGGAACCGGAACAGGTAGCGCGCCGGGTACTCGCCGACCCGGCCGGGCGGGCAGGACCACACCGCGGCCACCAGGGGCAGCAGGAAGTGCCGCACCACACGATCACTGAGCTGCTCGCGGCGCACGAACTCGGCGAGCGGGAGATCCTCCCCGCCCTCGTCCAGGTGCCGGCGCGCGGCACGGTGGAAACGCGGCACCTCCGCGAGCAGGCGCAGGTGCTGGGGGTCCGTGAGGTGCCGGGCGGTGGGCAGTAGACCGCGCAGGCCCTTGCCGCCCGCGAACTCCACGCCGTGCGCATCGTCGCGGATCGACATCGACATCTCGGTGTCGCGCGTGGCCACACCGAGCTCGTCGAACAGGCCGCACAGCACGGGGTAGGTGGTGTCGTTGTGCACGATGAAACCCGAATCGACGGACACCGGGTGACCCACCCCGAGATCCACCTGATGGGTGTGGGCGTGGCCCCCCAGCCGACGATCGCGCTCGTACAGGGTGACCGCCGCGGTCCTGCTCAGGACGTGCGCCGCGACCAGCCCGGCCACGCCGCTGCCGACCACCGCCAGCCGCCTGTTCTCCGTTCTCATGCCCCGTATTCGGAGCCGACGCCCGTGCGGATGGGGCGCGATGGCGTGAGATTTCCGGCATGGCCGCGCACCCCCGGCGGCGCTACCGTGAGGAGCATGGGCATCCGGAGATCAGCAGTCATCGAATCACCCGTCGACGAGGTCTTCGCGTGGTTCTCCCGGCCCGGGGCGTTCACCCGACTGATGGCGCCCTGGGTGCCGATGCGGCTGGACTCGCAGGCCTCCTCGCTCGCGGACGGAGTCACCGTGATCGACCTGCCGGGCGGCCTGCAGTGGTTCGCCAAGCACGATCCGAGCGCGTACGTGCCCGGCCGCCGATTCGTCGACGAGGTGGCGGTGGACGGCGCCCGCTCGCTGCCCGCCGGGCTGTTCCCGTGGCGGCACATCCACGACTTCGAACCCGTGGACCCGCAGCACACCCGGGTGAGCGACGACGTACGGACGCCGGTGCCCGAGCAACTCCTCTCGGAGGTCATCGAGTACCGGTACCGGCAGCTGGCGGCCGACCTCGCCGCGCACCGTCGGGCCGCGGAGGCGGGACTGGGCCCGTCGACGGTCGCGGTGACCGGCGCGTCCGGACTCGTCGGCACGGCGCTCACGGCGTTTCTGAGCACCGGTGGACACCGGGTGATCAGGCTGGTGCGCGGGGAGCCCGGCGCGGATTCCGAGCGCACCTGGAACCCGGAGGCCCCCGACCCGGCGGCGCTCGACGGCGTCGACGCCGTGATCCATCTCGCGGGCGCCGGGATCGCCGGCCGGTTCACCCGAGAGCACAAGGAAGCCATCGCCGACAGCCGCATCGAACCCACGCGGCTGCTGGCCCGCGCCGCCACCGCAGCGGGCGTGCGGACCTTCGTGAGCGCCTCCGCTGTGGGTGTCTACGGCCGGGACCGGGGGGACGAGGTGCTCACCGAGGAATCCGCGCCGCCCGCCACCGCCGACTTCCTCTCCGACGTGGTGCGCCGCTGGGAAGACGCCGCCCGCGAGGGCGCCGGAGACGGTACCCGGGTGGTCTCGGTGCGCACCGGCATCGTCCAATCACCGCAGGGCGGCACCCTCAAACTGCAACTGCCCCTGTTCCGGGCCGGCCTCGGCGGACGTCTCGGCAGCGGCGAGCAGTGGCAGCCCTGGATCGGGATCGACGACCTCGTCGACATCTACCACCGAAGCCTGTGGGACACCACGCTTTCCGGACCGGTCAACGCCGTCGCCCCGTCCGTGGTGCGCAACGCCGACTACACCCGGGAACTGGGCCACGTGCTGCACCGGCCCACCCTGTTCCCCGTGCCCTCCTTCGGTCCCGCGCTGCTCCTCGGCCGCGAGGGCGCACAGGACCTCGCGCTCGCCAGCCAGCGGGTGCGGCCCGCCGTCCTCGAGGACCGCGGCCATCCGTTCCGCACCCCGGACCTCGGCGGCGCGCTGCGGCACCTACTCGGCTGAGGCCCGTCACACCGCCCAGGTGTGCACCGGCTCCCCCTCGTGCATCAGCTCGACGTAATCGGCGAGCATGCCGCGCAGGGCGCGTTCGCGGGTCTCGCCCGCGGCCTCGCGGGCGGCGACGGCGGCCCGCTGCCACGACGATCCGGTCTGCCGCTGCACGCACCGTCCCTCCAGCAGCGTGAGGTACCGGTCCCGCGACCGCGAGCCCACCCCGTAGGCCTTGAGGCCCTCGTCGACCAGCGGCAGTAGGCGGCGCAAGACCAGCTCGTCGGGGCGGATCCACCCCACGTTCGGCCAGTACAGGCCCGCATCGAAGCCGTCGCGGGCCCCGGAGTGCAGGTTCTCGGTGGCGGCGTCGAAGCTCATCTGCGTCCAGATCGGGCGGTCGGCCTCGACCAGCGCACGCACCATCCCGTAGTAGAAGGCGGCGTTCGCCATCGTGTCCACCACCGTGGGCCCCGCGGGGAGCACCCGGTTCTCCACCCGCAGGTGCGCATGGCCGTCGACCACGTCGTACACCGGACGGTTCCATCGGTACACGGTGCCGTTGTGCATCCGCAGCTCCGGCAGCTCGGGCGCCTCGCCCCGGTCGACCACCTCCAGCGGGTCGACATCGGTGCACACCGGGAGCAGCGCCGGGAAGTAGCGGGTGTTCTCCTCGAACAGGTCGAAGGTGGAGGTGATCCACCGCTCCCCGAACCACACCCGCGGCCGCACCCCCTGATTGCGCAACTCGATCGGCCGGGTGTCGGTGGCCTGCTCGAACAACGGGATCCGCGACTCGTGCCACAGCGCCTTCCCCGCCAGGAAGGGCGAGTTCGCCGCGATCGCCACCTGCACGCCCGCGATCGCCTGCGCCGCGTTCCAATGGGCGGCGAAATCCTCCGGCGCCACCCGCAGGTGCAGCTGCAGCGAGGTGCACGCCGCCTCGGGAAGGATCGTGTCCGAGGTGATGTCGAGGCGCTCGCCCACGATCGCCCCCGGCATCGGCGCGCCCTCGATATCGATCTCGATGTCCTCGCCGCGGGCCGCGAAGACCTGTTCGTTGAGCAGGTCGTAGCGCGGGTTCGCCGAGAACCACTGCTTCGCGAAATGCTCCTCACCGAGCGTGGGCAGCATGCCGATCATCACCAGATGCGAACCGGAGGCGCGGGCCCGTTCATCGGCGCGATTCAACGACGCGCGCAGTGAATCCTCGAGGCTGATCGTGTGCTGATCGACGAAGGGGCGCGGCGCTACATTGATCTCGATGTTGAACTGACCCAATTCGGTCTGGAAATCGGGATCGGCAATGGCGTCGAGCGCCTCCGCATTGGCCATCGCCGGCTCCATGCCGTCGTCGACCAGATTGAGCTCCACCTCCATGCCGAGCAGCGGCTCCGGGGGCGCACCGTCGTCCGTGAACAGGCCCTCGGCCAGCATGCGGGCGATCGCATCGGTCCCGCGCTGCACCTGCCGGCGGAACCGCATCCGGTCCTCGCGCGTGAACACCCTGGCGTCGACATCGGCTCCCATGCCCGAAGCCTGACAGAACCCGTGGGCCCGCCGGGGGAGAACCGGGCGAGAAATGGTGATCCGGCCGACACCTATTCGCAATTGCAAGCGCTGGTTTACAGTGCAGGCGGATAACCATTCGCGCTGACGCAATTCATGAGTCGGTGCAACGAAATTCAGGAGTTCTCGTGCGTTCTCTGCGTACCACCCTCGCCGCGGGCACGGCCGTCGCCGCCCTGATCGCTCCCCTCGCCGTGGCCCAGGCCGCGCCGGGCGACAAGCCGACGACGCCCGTCGAGCAGCTGCTGCTCGGGGAGGGCGAATTCCCCGCCGGCTACGAGATAATGCCCTTCTCCGTGGCCGAGAAGCTCGACATCGTGGCACCGCTGAGCCAGTTCGCCAGCCGCGTGAAGGTGACGCCCGCCGAGTGCGCGCCCAAGGTGACGCCCGCGCTGCAGGACAAGGCCACCAACCTGCCCATGATCAGCGCCTTCAACGAGCAGATGTCCACCGGTCTGGTGGAGGTGCTCTCCACCGAGCAGGCCGCGCTCAGCCGCACCACGCTGCAGAACTGCAGCGACGTCAAGGTCGAGCTCGAACCCACCGCGCAGCTCCCCGCCAAGGCGGTCATCAACATCAAACTGTCGCTCACGCAGGTGCCCGGCCAGCCGGCCGGCGCGACCGTGATCTCGACCCAGGGCACCGGCACCGTGGTCGTGGCGGGCAAAGATGGAAAGCCCGGCCGTGAGCGCAAGGTGAACGTGAACCAGCTCGAGGGCGTGGCGCAGGTGCGCGGCTACACGGTGGTGGTCACCGCGTCCGGCTCGCAGGGCGGGCGCCTGGACCGCGCCGGATTCGCCCAGGCGCTCACCAAGGCCACCGCGAAGGTCCGCGACGCCCGCTGACGTGGGCGCACGGGACCCCGATGCCGGATCGGTATCGGGGCCCTTCGTGGTGGTGCATTTCGGGTGTTAGATTTCTTAACGTCGCTCACAGCTTTCACACCCACCCGGAGGGAACCCCCATGCACGCACTCCGACGGGCCGCCGTCGTCGTCGCCGCTCTGGCGCTCGCCGCCCCGGCGGGCATCGCCCAGGCCGCACCGGCCCCCGGCAAGCCCACCACCCCGGCCGCCCAGCTGCTGCTCACCCAGGCCGAATTCCCGGCCGGGTACGAGGTGAAGCCGGTGTCCTCGAAGGAGCTCGCCAGCATCCTGCGCGATGTGGGAGACGGCCTCACCAAGGCCAAGGTCACGCCCGCGCAGTGCGCGCCCGTGATCGACCGGGGCGCCTTCGAGCGCGCCGGCAACCAGCCGATCGTCGTGGGCGTCAACGAGGCCAAGAAGTCCGCGATCTCCGAGGTGCTCTCCGAGGGCGGCGACATCAACAAGGCGCTGGCCAACCCGCCCGGCTGTGACAACGTCCGGGTGGAGATGAACGACATCGCCGGCACCAGGGACAAGCTGGTCATGGACGTCTCGTCGTCGCCCGTGACGCTGCCCGGCGCCCCCGCCGGCAGCAAGGCCGTGCTCGCGAAGTCCACCGGCACCGTGACCGTGGACGGCAAGACCAAGCCGATCAAGCAGGAGCAGCTGCTCGCCGGCACGACCGCCCGCGGCTACGCCGTGCTGATCACCGGCGCCGGCGCGGGCGCCAACCCGGTCGCCGACCGCGGCGACGTCGCCAAGGCCCTCACCGCCGCGGTGAACAAGGTGAACGCCGCGCGCTAGAGCCGCAGCAGCGGCAGCAGGTGGGCCACCTCGCCCGCCCGCAGGCCGCTGGCCTGCACCGACGCCGCCTCGGTGGCATCGTCGAAATCGAGCAGACCGGTGGCCAGCCGGAGCCAGACCCGCGGCACGCACTCGACCACGTTCGGGGGCGTGCCGCGGGTGTGCCGCGGACCGTCGATGCACTGCACCGCGACGAAGGGCGGCACCCGGACCTCCACCGAACCGCCCGGCGCGTCCTGCGCGAGGGTGCGCGCGGTGCTCCGCACGGCCGCCGCGACCGCGGCCCGCGGCGGCTGCGGCGCATCGTCGTTCTCGATCCAATCCCGCACCGCCAGCACCGCCGCCCGCGTCTGCGCGGGGTCGATCTTGTTCCCCATGGCGCAAAACCTACTCGTCGATTCGATTCGGGGCCTTCGCACCCGTAGAATCGGAAGCGGCCCGCCCCAGCCAGCCTCAGGAGTCGCCGTGCAGCAGCTTCCGCTTACCGTCGTCGAGCAGGACCAGGACGAGCAGGAGCCCCGCGAGGAATGCGGAGTCTTCGGCGTCTGGGCCACCGGCGAGGACGTCGCCAAACTCTCCTACTACGGCCTCTACGCCCTGCAGCACCGCGGCCAGGAGGCCGCCGGCATCGCGGTGGGCGACGGCCAGCAGGTGCTGGTCTTCAAGGATCTCGGCCTGGTGAGCCAGGTCTTCGACGAGCAGACGCTGAGCTCGATGCCCGGCCACGTGGCCATCGGCCACTGCCGCTACTCCACCACCGGCTCCACCACGTGGGAGAACAGCCAGCCGATCTTCCGCACCACCAACGCCGGCAACGGCGTGGCGCTCGGGCACAACGGCAACCTCGTGAACACCGCCGAGCTCGCCCAGCGCGCCGCCGACCTGGGCATCTCCGGACGCAACCCCGGCAACGCCGCCTCCTCGGACTCCGATGTGGTGGGCGCCCTGCTCGCGCACGCCGCCGCGGACCGCACGCTGGAGCAGGCCGCGATGGAGCTGCTGCCCACGCTGAAGGGCGCCTTCTGCCTCACCTTCATGGACGAGCACACGCTGTACGCGGCGCGCGACCCGCACGGCGTGCGCCCGCTCTCGCTCGGCCGCCTCGACCGCGGCTGGGTGGTGGCCTCCGAGACCGCGGCCTTCGACATCGTGGGCGCCTCATTCGTGCGCGACATCGAGCCGGGTGAGCTGCTGGCCATCGACGAGGACGGTGTGCGGTCCACCAAGTTCGCCGAGCCCACACCGAAGACCTGCATCTTCGAGTACGTCTACCTGGCCCGCCCCGACTCGGTGATCCACGGCCGCTCGGTGCACTCGACCCGCGTCGACATCGGTCGCCGCCTGGCCCGCGAGCACCCCGCCGAGGGTGATCTGGTGATCCCGGTGCCCGAGTCGGGTACCCCCGCCGCGGTGGGCTACGCCCAGGAATCGGGCATCCCCTACGGCCAGGGCCTGATGAAGAACGCCTATGTGGGCCGCACCTTCATCCAGCCCAGCCAGACCATCCGCCAACTCGGCATCCGGCTCAAGCTGAACCCGCTGCGCGAGGTGATTCGCGGCAAGCGCCTTGTGGTGGTGGACGATTCGATCGTCCGCGGCAACACCCAGCGCGCTCTGATCCGGATGCTCCGCGAGGCCGGCGCCGCCGAGATCCACGTGCGCATCGCCTCGTCGCCGGTGAAGTGGCCGTGCTTCTACGGCATCGACTTCGCCTCCCCGGCCGAGCTGATCGCCAACGGCGGCGGCGCCGACTCCATGGAGGCCATGGTCGAATCGGTGCGGGCCGCGATCGGCGCCGACAGCCTGGGCTACATCTCGCTGGACGAGATGACCGCCGCCACCGAACACGAGGGCAGCCAGATGTGCCGCGCCTGCTTCGACGGCGAGTACCCCATCGCTCTGCCCGAGTCCACGTCGATGGGCAAGGCCGTGCTGGAGAACATGCTCAAGTCGGGCTCGCCCGACGGTGACCCGCTGCGCGCGGAGAACGACAACGCCTCGGCGCTGCGGCGGCCGTAATCCGGCGGGGGCTGGCGGGCTCGGAGTCCGGTAGCCTATGACCCCGTGACGGATTCCATTAACCAGCCGCCGCAGGGCGCCTCGTACGCCGCCGCCGGAGTCGACATCGAGGCCGGTGACCGCGCCGTCGAGCTGTTCAAGCCGCACGCCAAGCGCGCCACCCGCCCGGAGGTCATGGGCGGTCTCGGCGGCTTCGCCGGCCTGTTCGCCCTGAAGAAGTACCGCGAGCCCGTGCTGGCCGCCTCCACCGACGGTGTGGGCACCAAGATCGCCGTCGCGCAGGCCATGGGCAAGCACGACACCGTGGGCATCGACCTGGTGGCCATGGTGGTCGACGATCTCGTGGTGACCGGCGCCGAGCCGCTGTTCCTGCAGGACTACATCGCCGTGGGCAAGGTGGTCCCGGAGGTCGTCGCCGAGTTGGTCGGCGGCATCGCCGAGGGCTGCGTGCGCGCCGGCTGCGCCCTGCTGGGCGGCGAGACCGCCGAGCATCCCGGCCTGATGGGCGAGGGCGAGTACGACCTGTCCGCGACCGGCGTGGGCGTCGTCGAGGCCGATGAGGTGCTCGGCCCCGACAACGTGCGCGCGGGCGACGTGGTGATCGCCATGAAGAGCTCCGGCCTGCACAGCAACGGCTACAGCCTGGCCCGCAAGGTGCTCCTGGAGTGGGGCCACATGGATCTCGGTGGCTACGTCGAGGAGTTCGGCCGCACCCTGGGCGAGGAGCTGCTCGAGCCCACCGCGATCTACGCTCTGGACTGCCTGCGGCTCACCCAGGAGACCCAGGTCCGCACCTTCTGCCATGTGACCGGCGGCGGCCTGGAGGCCAACCTGGCGCGCGTGATCCCGGACGGCCTGGTGGCCGACCTCGACCGCAACACGTGGAGCCCGTCGGCCGTCTTCGCCCTGATCGCGCAGCGCGGCCGGGTGGAGCAGGCCGAGATGGAGAAGACCTTCAACATGGGCGTGGGCATGGTCGCGATCGTGGCGCCCGAGGACGTCGATCGCGCTCTGGCCGTGCTCACGGCACGCCACATCGACAGCTGGGTGCTGGGGTCGATCAAGAAGTCCAGCCAGGACGGCGGGGCTGCGCCCGGCGGTGCCGTGCTGAGCGGCTCACATCCGAAGTTCTAGCGCACAACGTCGAGGGAACCGCGACCCGATCCGGGTTGCGGTTCCCTTCGGCGTTCAGGGTGTGAGCGGAGGTGGCGCGCCTCAGGCGCGGCGCCACTCCTCTTCGCGGTACGGCTCGCCTGCGACATCGCTCCACTCGGGGTGAGAGGCGAGTACATCAGCCTCGTCGTGCCCGCCACCCGCCAGCTCGTCTTGCAGCCTCTTCAGGTCGGTGCTCGGCGTGCTGTACTTCAGCTCCCGTGCCACCTTGGTCTGCTTCGCCTTTGCTCGGCCGCGGCCCATGGGGGACCCCCTTGCGCAATGAAGGGGCGGCCAGCTACCGGATTGCCCGGCGGGTGGCGGCCCCTTTCTCCGTGTACAAATTCTTCCTGGGGTCCAGTTTAGCGTGCGATCGGCGATGCTGCTGCCGCCTGGGTGTCACTTTGCTCTATTGAGAGCCCGACGGGCGTCCCGCTCCACCTTCGGTGGCAGGTCACGGCCGGTCAGGAGGTTTTCGAGTCGCTCCGGACGTGTCGCATGGAACAGATCTCGAAGGGTGGCGCCGTGTTCGGGCACGTGCACCACGGCCACCGGGTCGCCGGCGGCCACCGGTCCCGGTGTGAGCACCCGGAAGTAGGCGCCGGTATCGCCGCGCTCGGTGAACCGCTTGAGCCAGCCGTCCTCCTTCGACCACAGCGCGAAGGTCCGGCACGGGGTGCGCGGGATGGTGGCCTCGAGTTCGAGGACCGCGCCCACCCGGAGCCGGGTGCCCACCACGAGGTCGGTGGTGGGGCCGTCCACGCGGAGGTTCTCCCCGAACCAGCCGAGCGGCAGTTCCCGGCCCAGTTCCTGCGCCCAGCGGTCGGCCTCGTGCTGCGAGTAGGCGTACACGGCCTGTTCCTCGCCGCCGTGGTGCTTGGGATCGCAGACGTGGTCGGTGAGCGGGCCCAGCGGGCCGACCTCGACGGGGCCCTCGGCGGGCCGCTTGTCGATGGCGGTGCGCTGCTCCGGTTTGCGGGGATCGAGGTGGTGCTCCTGCGCGACGACGCACACCGCGAGCACCTGCTGCATCGGCGGCGTCCCGGGGTGTGTCACCGGCCGCGCAGCCGGTCGACGGCGGACCGTCCGGCCTGATCGCCGGAATCGGCCGCCGGGGTGACGTCGGTGTCGATCGCCGCCGCGGCGCCGCCCGCGTCGAGCTTCGCATCGTCGGGGATCGACCGCTTGATCAGCGCGAGGGCGATGGGGCCGTAGTCGGCGTGCTCGACCACGGTGCCGAGCCGCCCGACGGTGCGCCCGTCGAGCGTCACCGGATCACCGGTGGAGGGCCGGGCGTCGGCGGAGCCGTCGAGGTGCAGCAGCACCAGCCGGCGCGGCGGGCGGCCGATGTTGTGCACGCGGGCGATGGTCTCCTGCCCGCGGTAGCAGCCCTTGTCGAGGTGCACGGCCGGTCCGATCCAGTTCACCTCGTGCGGGATCGTCTTGTCGTCGGTGTCGAGGCCGGCGCGGGGACGGGCGGCGGCGACCCGTCGGGCCTCGTAGGCCCAGGTGCCGGCCGGCTGCGCCCCGCCGGCCACGAGGGCGGCGACGGTGCCGGCGAGATCGTCGCGGGGCACGATGAGGTTCACCTCGTCGGGTTCGGCGCGACGGATCCCGGAGACCCCCTCGGCGACGGTGGCCGCGTCGGGGCCGACAACGGTGACCACCGCGAGGTCCGGACGGTCGCGCACCTCCACCTGCGCGCGGAAGACCATCCGCTGCAGGTAGGTCGCGAGGTCGGGGGAGAGCGGCGCCTCCTTCGGCGCGAGCGCCGCGGGCTCGGTGTCGATGTACGTGGTGCCGTCGACATCGGTGACCCAGAAGTGGTCGAGCACGCGGCCGCTGCCGTCGAGGTTGAGGTTCTGCACCGAGGCGCCGTCGGGCAGGGAAGTCAGGTGCTGGCTGGTGATCGAGTGCAGCCACGACAGCCGCTCGGGGCCGGTCAGGGTGATCACGCGGCGGTGCGATCGGTCGACCACCGCGGCGCCGCGCTCGGCGGCGCGCTGCTCCCCGAACGGGTCACCGAAATGCCAGGTCACACCGGCATCCGGGGTGTCGTCGGGATTCGCTATACCGGACGTGACATGTTCGGAATCGACCACTACTCGACTCTACGCCCGCCGCCCGGGCGGCCCGATTCCGCGTGCCCTAATCTTGCGGCCATGGCCGACGCTTCCGTGGTGGTGACCCTCGACGGCTCCGCGCACGATCCCTCGACTCCTCTGCTCTACGCCGACGATCTCGGCGCCGTCCGCGGGGACGGCTGTTTCGAGACCGTGCTCGTGCGCGGCGGGCGCCCGCTCAAGGCGCGGGCGCACCTGGACCGGCTAGCCGGGTCCGCCGCCGCGCTGGGCCTGCCGGCCCCGAACGACGGTGCCTGGTGGGCCGCGATGGAACGCGCGGCGGTGCTCTTCGCGGAGGCCGCGGGCGAGGGGGTCGACGGTGCGCTCCGCCTCGTCTACACCCGCGGGCGGGAGTCCGATCCCTCGACGCCGACCGCCTACGTCACCGTTTCGCCGGTCCCGGAGCGGGCGCTGGCGGCCCGGCGCGACGGGGTCTCGGCGATCACCCTCAATCGCGGCTACTCGACCGAGCTCGCGCAGAACGCGCCGTGGCTGCTGATGGGTGCCAAGACCCTCTCGTACGCGGTGAACATGGCGGCCACCCGGTACGCGGCGGAGCAGGGCGCCGACGACGTGATCTTCACCTCCAGCGAGGGGCGGGTCCTGGAGGCGCCGCGCGCCACCGTGGTGATCGCCCGCGGCCGCACGCTGGTGACGCCGCCCGACGAGCAAGGCATCCTGCCCGGGACCAGCGTGCGCGCGCTGTTCGACGCCGCCCACGACAAGGGCGTCGAGACCGCGATCGAGCCGCTGTTCCCCGTGGACCTGGTGATGAACGACGGGGTGTGGCTGATCTCGTCGATCACCCTGTGCGCGCGGGTGCACACCCTCAACGGTCGGGCCCTTCCCGATGCCCCGATGGACGAGACGGTGCGCTCGCTGCTGGAGTCGGGTATCGCGAACACCCCCTGAAAGATCGCTCGCGCGCGGGCTTTTGGGGATCATTCGGACAATCCCGGCATGCCCTGCGGCGGTTCCGTCACGGCGCTAGTGTCCCGTGGATGAATACGCAGGTCGCCGATCGCTCGGGCGGTAACGAACTGGGGACGAGCCTCAAGCCCCGGCACATCACGATGATCTCGATCGCGGGTGTGATCGGGGCGGGACTGTTCGTGGGCTCGGCGAACGCGATCAAACTGGCCGGTCCGGCGGTTCTCATCTCGTACGCCCTGGCCGGGCTGCTGGTGATCCTGGTGATGCGGATGCTCGGCGAGATGGCCACGGCGCAGCCGGACACCGGCTCCTTCTCGACCTACGCGGAGCGGGCCCTGGGACGCTGGGCGGGGTGCAGCATCGGGTGGCTGTACTGGCTGTTCTGGGTGCTGGTGATCCCGGTGGAGGCCACCGCCGCGGCGGTGATCATGGCGAAGGTGGTGGGCGGCCCGCAGTGGTCGTGGGCGCTGCTGGTGGTGGTGCTGCTGACGGTGACGAACCTGCTCTCGGTGGGTAACTACGGCGAGTTCGAGTTCTGGTTCGCCCTGATCAAGGTGCTGGCGATCGCCGCCTTCCTGGCGCTGGGCGTGCTCGCGATCTTCGGGTTGCTGCCCGGCTCGGGCGTGTCCGGCGTGCACCACCTCTGGGACACCGGCGGCTTCATGCCGAACGGGGCGAGCGCAGTGATCGCGGCGATGCTCACCACGATGTTCACGTTCATGGGCTCGGAGATCGTGACGATCGCCGCCGCCGAATCGCCGGAGCCGGCCAAGGGCATCACCAAGGCCGTGAACTCCGTGGTGTGGCGGATCTGCCTGTTCTACATCGGGTCGATCTTCGTGGTGGTCGCGCTGGTGCCGTGGAACTCGCTGGACTCGGCGACCGGCTCGTACCAGGCGGTGCTCCAGGGTATGAACATCCCGGCGGCCGCGGGGATCATGGACGTGGTGGTTCTGGTGGCGGTGGCCTCGTGCCTCAACAGCGCGCTCTACACGGCGTCCCGGATGCTGTACTCGCTCGCGCAGCGCGGCGACGCTCCCGCCGCCGCGGGCCGCACCACGAAGCGCGGCGTGCCCGCGGTCTCGGTGCTGGCGTCGATGCTGCTGGGCTTCCTCGCGGTGATCGGCAACTACGTGCTCCCGGAGAAGCTCTTCGGCTACCTGCTGGCGACCACCGGCGCGGTGGCGCTGTTCGTGTACCTGGTGATCGCGCTCAGTCAGATCGCTCTGCGCCGCAGGGCCACCGAGCCCTCGCCGCTGCGGATGTGGTTCTTCCCGTGGGCCACGTACGCGGTGATCGCGTTCATCGTCTTCATCATCGTGGCGATGATCGTCGATCCCAGCCAGCGCAGCGCGGTCGGCCTCTCGACCGGCCTCGCGGTGTTCGTGGTGGCGGCCAGCGTCCTGCACCAGCGCCGCATGGAGCGACGGTCCGCGGTCACCGGAGGCTGAGGGCGCCGAGCGTGTCGCCGTGGCGGTGGGTGAGATAGGTGTCCACGGTGGAGGGTGGGACCGCCGCGGTCGCGGTGACGATGGTGAGCAGGACCATGTTCTTCTCAGCTGTGACGCGTGCGTCGCGGGTGGTCGCGCCGTCGATTGTGGTGTCGGGACGCGTGCGGACGTCCGGCGGGATGACGCTCGTGGCGGCGGCACCTGCACGGGCCTCGTCGGGCAGCGCGAACAGGTACTGGGTGAGCAGTAGCTGGCCGTTCTCCGCCGAGTGCGTCGATTCCGCCGCGTTCCGGCAGCGGTACTGCGCCAGCTTCCCGGTCGCGTCGATGTCGGCGCAGGTGGCGTAGTCGACGCCACTGACCCAGGTCGCCTGCAACTGCACCGGCCCCGATCGGTAGTTCCAATCCTTGCGGCCGCCCATGTCCTGATAGAGCGCTCTTCCCGCATCGCGGCTCGCCGCGGTCGGTGACCCAGTGGGAGTGGGCACCGTTTGACCGACGCGCCACGAGGTGAAGCCGGTGGCAGCACCGATGGCTATCATCATGAGAACGATGCCGATGCAGAGCTTTCCGAGCCAATCGATGAAAACACTCGACACCGACGGCTCGTCGGTGGCCTGGACGTAGTCGTCGGTGTAGTCGTCGACTTCGCCGCCGGCGTCCGACCAGGGTGCTGCTGCCTCATCAGGTTCGGGGGTGGAAGCCGGGGCAATGTCCTCCGCTTCGGCCCACGAGGGCTCTGACTCTTCGGCCGGATCGGGCTCGTCGTAGGTCGGATTGCGGGGCCGGTGCGCGGAGACGAACGCGCCCTCCGGCTGCGGCAGATCCGAGTCGAACGATGCGCGCTCCTCATCGGGCACGCCGGGCGGTGACAATGGATTCACAGGGCTCCTCCCCAGGCACCGTGAACTGGCATCACCGCTGGGCCAGGATCACTTGCGGCCCATATTCATGGCGATCAACACGCCGTCCACACTGCCGTGATAAACGCGAAGGTATTGGCTCATCGTGGCCTCGGGTGTTGCCGCTGCTGCGGTGGCCAGTGTGACGACGAAGAAGTTGCGAACGGTCGAAATCCGGTACTTGGCCTTGGCGTACCCGGTGCGATAGGTACCGTCGAGTTCGGTCAGGTCGTGGTCTTGGTAGCCGGATTCGGCGGTCTGCGCCGCGGCCTCGTCCCGCATGGAGAAGACCACCGTGTTGAGGAACAATTGCCCGCCGTCCGCGGAGTGCACCATGTCAGCCGATTGCGTGCAGCCGAGGCGCGCGAGCTTGCCGGACCTGTCGAGCGTCCGGCAGTCGGGGTAGTCGCGGCCGGGCCGGACTAGCGTGGCCTTGAGGTCGATCGTTCGACCTCCGCCGGTCTGGAAATGTAGCCAGTCTTTGTCGCCGCCGATAGTGCTGTTCGTGACGGTGGTGATGAGCGGTTCCTTGGGCGGAGGGTCGGAAAGTCCGAAGCCGGGTCCGATGCCCATCGGCTTCGACGGGGTGGTGACCGACGGTGCGCGCCCGCTGCTCATTGCCGACGCTGCGGCTGGGCGCTCGGCGCGGTTCAGGGCGACCGCCGTCCCTACGACGATCAGCGCTATGACAACGGCCGTCGCGGCGACGACAATGCCGATCAGCGCTCCGGTGGAGCGAGCGGGCCGACTGGGTCGCGCCTGCCCAGGCTGCGGTGGCCACGGACGGTACGGCGAATCGAAGCGCTGCGGATTCATTGGACTCCCCCCGGAGACGTGATCTGTCCGGAGTGTATGCGATGGCGAACGGTTGCAGAGTGCGATCCGCGGCGTGAGGTGACTCCTGCCTCAGTGCTTGGGATAGCGCTGAGTATCTACTACTATCCGTAGTAGATACTACGAGTGGTAGTAACACGGGTCGGCAACGGCGCCGATCCGCCCCCTCGGCCCAGGGAGCGAAGCATGACCGCACTGGAGATCGCCCGCTGGCAGTTCGGCATGACCACGGTGATGCACTTCATCCTGGTGCCGCTGACCATCGGCCTGGCGCCGATGGTCGCGACGATGCAGACGCTGTGGTTGGTGACCGGTAAGAAGGCCTGGCTGCGCGGCACGAACTTCTTCGGCAAGCTCTTCCTCATCAACTTCGCCCTGGGCGTGGCCACCGGCATCGTCCAGGAGTTCCAATTCGGCATGGCCTGGAGCGAGTACAGCAAGTTCGTGGGCGACGTCTTCGGCGCCCCGCTCGCCCTGGAGGGCCTGGTGGCCTTCTTCATGGAGTCCACCTTCCTCGGCCTGTGGATCTTCGGCTGGACGCGGCTGCCGAAACTCGTTCACCTGGGCTGCATCTGGCTGGTGGCCCTGGGCGTGAACGCCTCCGCCTACTTCATCGTGGCCGCCAACTCGTGGATGCAGCACCCGGTGGGCGCCACCTACAACCCGGAGACCAAGCGGGCAGAGCTCACCAGCATCTGGGAGGTGCTCACCAACTCGACCACACTGGCGGCCTTCCCGCACACCGTCTTCGGTGCGTGGCTCACCGCCGGCACCTTCGTGGCCGCGATCGGCGGCTGGTGGATGGTGCGCGGTATGCGCCGCGGCGACCCCGATGCACTGGAGCTCGCGCAGATGTTCCGCCCGCTCACCCGGTTCGGCCTCGGCGTGATGCTGGTATCGGCCGTGGGACTCGCCATCACCGGCGATGCCCAGGCCAAGCTGATGTTCGAGCAGCAGCCGATGAAGATGGCCTCGGCGGAATCGCTGTGCCACACCGAGACCGGAGCCAGCTTCTCGCTGCTCACGATCGGCACCCACAACGACTGCGAATCCGTGCAGCACGTGCTCTCGGTCCCGTACCTCACCTCGTTCCTGGCCAACGGTGATCCCAACTCCACCCTCAAGGGCGTCACCGAACTGCAGGCCGAGGCCGTCGAGAAGTTCGGCCCCGGCGACTACCGCCCCAACCTGTTCGTCTCGTACTGGGCGTTCCGCGCCATGATGGGCTGGTCGATCGGCTCGGGCGTGCTGGCGCTGGCCGGCCTGTGGGTCACCCGCCGTGGACGGATCCCGGACCAGCGATGGTTCAGCAGGATCTGCCTGATAGCCCTGCCCACGCCCTTCCTGGCGAACACCTCGGGCTGGGTGTTCACCGAGATGGGCCGCCAACCCTGGGTGGTGGTGCCGAACCCGAACGGCGATCAGACCATCCGGCTCACCGTCGCCGAGGCGGTCTCCGGCCATTCGACGGCCATGATGGCCTTCTCCCTGGTGACCTTCGCCGCCGTCTACGGCGTGCTGTACCTGCTGTGGTTCGCGCTGCTGCGCCGCTACGTGATCGAGGGACCGCACCTGCACAACCCGGACGACGCCCCCGCGGACGGGCCGGACGGTGACGATCCCGACGGTGCGCCACCCGGCGCGGGTAAGCCCTCGGACCAGCTCTCCTTCGCGTACTAGGAGCCGGACATGACTCTCCCCGATTACTGGTTCCTCGCCATCGCCTTCCTCTTCACCGGCTACTTCGTGCTGGAGGGCTTCGACTTCGGCGTGGGCATGCTGATGCCGATCATGGGCGACAAGCGTCGCCACCCCGCGGACTACGACACCCGGCGACGGGTGCTGCTCAACACCATCGGCCCCGTCTGGGACGGCAACGAGGTGTGGCTGATCACCGCCGGCGCGGCCATGTTCGCGGCCTTCCCGGTGTGGTACGCCACCGTCTTCTCCGGCTTCTACCTGGTGCTGCTCGCGATCCTGGTGGGCCTGATCACCCGGGTGTGCTCGATCGAGTGGCGCGGCAAGATCAACGATCCGCGCTGGCGCGGCTGGGCCGATTTCGGCATCGGCCTGGGCTCCTGGATCCCCGCCTTCGCCTGGGGCCTGGTGTTCGCGAACATCCTCGCCGGGGTGGACATCGACGAACGCGGACGGATGACCTCCGAGGTCTGGGACCTGCTCAACCCCTACGGCCTGCTCGGCGGACTCGCCCTGCTCGGCCTGTTCCTGCTGCACGGCGCGATCTTCGTAGCGCTCAAGTCCGACGGCACCGTCCGCCACGACGCCCGCAGGATCGCCGGCCGGATGTGGTTGCCGGTCACGGTGATCGGCGCCGGCTTCGCCGTGTGGACGCAGCTCGCCCACGGCAAGGGCTGGACCTGGGCCGCCGTGGCGGTGGCCGCCGCCGGGCTGGTGGCCGCCGGCCTGCTGATCCGCGGAGGCAAGGAGCTGGCGGCGTTCCTGTCGACCTGTGCCGTGGTGGCCGCGGTGAGCGTGCTGATGTTCGGCTCGCTGGCGCCGAACGTCCTCAACGCCACCGACCCCGCGCGGTCGATCAGCATCGCCGACGCCGCCTCCTCGCACTACACCCTGGTGGTGATGTCCTGGTGCACCATCGTGCTGCTGCCGATGGTGATGATCTACCAGGCCTGGACCTACTGGGTCTTCCGCAAGCGCATCTCCGCCGAGCAGATTCCGCCCTCGATCGGCCTCAGTCCTCGTGTCTGACACCGCCGCTCCCGCCGCGGATCCGACGGCCACCGCTCCGCGGGGCCCCGTGGACCCGCGACTGCTGCGGTACGCGCGGGCCTCCCGCGGGCTCCTGGCGACGGTGGTGGCGTGCGGGGTGGTGGAGACGCTCGCGCTGATCGCGCTCGCCTACGGCACGGCGACGGTGCTCGCCCGCCTGGTGAGCGGCGCGGTACCCATGGCGGACCTGCGGAGTCCGCTGATCGTGGCCGCGGTGGCGGCGGCGGTGCGCGTGCTGGCGGCGTACCTGCGCGGTCGGATCGAACGGCGCGCCGCAGACCGCACGGTCTCCCAGCTGCGCTCCGCCGCGCTGGGTGCGATCGGTCCCGGCCGGCTGCCCGGGGGCACGGACCGCGAGGAGCTGCGGACCGCGCTCACTCGCGGCCTGGACGAGCTGCCGCCCTACCTCACCGGCTACCTCCCGGCGCTCGCGCTCAGCGTGATCGCCACCCCGGCACTGGTTCTCGTGATCTTCCTCGCCGACCCGATCTCCGGGGCCATCGCACTGGGCACCCTGCCGCTGCTGCCGATCTTCATGGTGTTGATCGGCCTGCTCACGCGCGAGCGCACCCGGCGCCGGCTCGAGGCCATGGCCCGGCTCTCGGCGCGACCGCTCGATCTGGTGGCGGGGCTTCCCACGCTGCGCGCCCTGGGCCGCCAGCGCGGACCCGAGCGCGCGGTGCGCGACCTCGGCGACCGCAACGCCACCGAGACCATGGGCGCCCTGCGCATCGCCTTCCTCTCCTCGATGGCGCTCGAACTGCTCGCCACCCTGTGCGTGGCGCTCGTCGCGGTGAGCATCGGCCTGCGGCTCGTCTTCGGCGATATGGATCTGCTGCCCGGCGTCTTCGCCCTGATCCTGGCGCCCGAGGTGTACCGGCCGCTGCGCTCGGTCGGTGCGCAGTTCCATGCCGCCGAGCAGGGACTCGAGGCCACCTCGCGCGTCTTCGCGCTGCTCGACGATCCTTCGCCCGTCACCGGCCGGGGCACCGCCGCGCCCGGGATCATCGAGCTGCGGGGCGTCACCGTGCACGGACGCGACGGGGCGGCACCGTCGGACTTCTCGGCGCGGCTGCGCCCCGGCACCGTCACCGTGCTGACCGGGCCCAACGGCACCGGAAAATCGACCCTGCTGACCGTGCTCGCCGGACTCACCGCGGCCGACGGCGGGACCGTGACCGTCGACGGTGCGCCTCTGGCCGGCGGGCCCGCCTGGTGGGACCGCGTGGCCTGGTGCCCACAGCACCCGTACCTCGAACCGGGAACGCTGGCACACAATTTCACGTTGCTCGGCGCCCCCGATCCGGAGACGGTGCCGGGCGTCGTCGCGGAGACCGGCCTGGACGAGGTGGTCGACGAGGCCGGGTGGCAGCGACCCGTGGGCACCGGTGGCGTGGGACTGTCCGCCGGGCAGCGGCAGCGCCTCGCGCTCGCCCGTACCCTCGCGCTCGGCCGCGAAGTGCTGCTCTTCGACGAGCCCACCGCCCACCTCGATGCCGCGCTGGCACAGCGGGTACTGGCGGCGCTGCGGGCCCGCGCCCAGGACGGCGCGCTGGTGGTGATCGTCGGGCACGATCAGCAGGTGCTCGCCGCCGCCGATCAGGTGCTGGAGGTGCGCCGTGCGTGATCTCCTCGTGTGCCTGCGCGCGCTGCGCGTTCGCCCGATCGCGGTGGCCGGTGCGGTGGGAGCGGGCGTGCTCACCGCCGGCAGCGCGCTGGCGCTCGCCGGACTGTCGGCCTGGTTGATCACCAAGGCGTGGACGATGCCGCCCGTGCTCACACTCTCGCTCGCGGTGACCGCGGTGCGGGCGCTGGGCATCACCCGCGGCCTCATGCGCTACGTGGAACGCCTCGCGACGCACCGGTTGGCGCTGTCGGGGCTGACGGAACTGCGGGTGGCGCTGTACACCCGGCTCGCCGCGGCGGCGCCCGCGGACACCCTGCGGCGCACCGATGGTGAGCTGCTCGCGCGGACGGGCGCCGATGTCGACGCGGTGGGTGACGTGCTGGTGCGCACGCTGATTCCCGCCGCTGTCGCCGCGACCGTCTCCGCGGCCGGCGTGGCGTGGATGTGGTTCGTCGATCCGGCGGCCGGGGCGGTGCTGGCGGTGTGCCTGGTGGTGGCGGGCGTGCTCGCACCCCGGCTCGTGGTCCGCGCGAGCGGGGACCGCGCCCGCGCCGAGGCCGCCGGGAGTGAGGACTTCGGTGCCGCCGCGTCCGCGGTGCTCGATCACGCGGGGGAGCTCGCCGTGGCCGGACGCCTCGACGAGGTGCGGAACCGGGCCGATGCCGCCGAGGCAGCCCGACGGTCCGCCGTCGATCGGTCCGCGCGGATCGGCGCGCTGGCCGATGCCGCGCTGCCGCTCGCCGTCGGTGTCGCGGCGATCGCCGCGCTGCTGCTGGCCTTCGGCCGCGCGGGGCACGCCGATCCCACCACGCTGGGGATCCTGGTGCTGTTGCCGCTCAGCGCCTTCGAAGCCCTCGCCCCGCTGCCCGACGCCGCCCGCCAGTACGTGCGCTCGGCCGATGCCGCCTCGCGCCTCGCGCCCCTGCTGACCCTGCCCGCGGTGCCCGTCGGGACCGCGTCGGCACCGTCTCACCCGAGCCTGCGGCTGGGCGATATCGCCCTCGCGCCGGGCGAGCGGCTGGCGGTGCGCGGCGAGTCCGGGGCGGGGAAGACCACCCTGTTGCTCGCGCTCGCCGGGCTGGACGGCCGCGGCGGCGAGGTACTCGTGGACGGACGGCCCGCCGCCGACTACGCCGATCTCCCTGCGGCCGTGGCCTTCTTCGGTGAGGACGCCCACGTCTTCGCCACCTCGATCGCGGAGAACTGCCGGGTGGCGCGGGGCGATGTGAGCGACGAGGAGGTGCGGCTCGCGCTGCGGGCGGTGGGCCTGGGGGAGTGGATCGAAGGCCTGCCCGACGGTGTGCGGACGCCGCTGGAGCAGGGCGCGGACTCACTGTCCGGCGGGCAACGCCGCCGCCTGCTGCTGGCCCGGGCGCTGGTGAGTACGGCGCCCGTCGTGCTGCTGGACGAGCCCACCGAGCACCTCGACCGCGCCGACGCGGCGCGGCTGCTGCGGGAGATCCTCGATCCGGCGGGGCTTTTCCCCGGTCGCACTGTGGTGGTCGCGGGGCATGCGGCGCCACCCGCCGGGGTGCGTGTTCACGATGTGAGGCGCAGCGCCGCGACACGGGAAGATCTGCCCGCGTAGGCGCGCTGAGCCCGAATTCGTGAGCGGTCAGGCCGTGATGCCGCGGATGCAGGCGTCGACGGCGGCCTCGGCCAGTGGCCATTGCTGATCGCCGGGGAGGTGGTGCAGCGGACCGCGCAGTGCCATCTCGGCGAAGCCGTGCACCATCGACCAGCAGGTCCAGGTGGCGGATCGCCGGTCCTCGGGGCGGAGCAGGCCGGCGTGCACCATGAGGTCGAGCGCATCGGAGAGCGCGGCGTAGGGCGCGATCTCGGCGAGTGAATCGGGGGTGGGGGCCTCGTCGCCGAAGAAGCACACCGAGAACCAGCCCGGTTCGGCGAGCGCGAAGGCGATGTAGCCCAGGCCCACGGCGCGCAGGCGTTCGACGGGGCCGGCGCCCGCGCCGATCGCATCCATCGCCCCGGCCATGCGGTCCTCGATCGCGGCGCTCACCGCGCGCAGCAGTGCCAGGCGGTCGGGGAAATGCCGGTAGGCGGCGTTCGGGCTCACGCCCACGCGGCGGGTCACCTCACGGATGGTCAGGGCCGACGGTCCGCCGGTGCGGGTGACCTCGAGACCCGCCTCCACCAGTGCCGACGCCAGATCTCCGTGGTGATACGCCATCCCCTTGTGCCTCCCGACTCTGAAGTGTACGGTGTGAACATAACAGATGTGTACGCTGTGAACATTTCAAGGAGTCCGCCATGAGCACCACGTCCACCACTACCGCCACCGCCGTTCCGCCGGTCGTCGACCGGGAGACCTGGCAGGCCGAGATCGACACGTTGCGCATCCGGGAGAAGGCGGCGACGCGCGAGCTCGACGCCATCGCCGCGCAACGGCGCCAGCTGCCCGCCGTGCAGCTTCCGGAGTACCGGCTCATCGCCGAGGACGGTTCCGAGGTGACCCTGGCCGAGGTCTTCGACGGCCACAGCCAACTGGTGACCTACCACCACATGTGGACCGACGGGAACGAGTGGCAGTGCCCCGGATGTACCGGCGTCACTTCGCAATACGCGCGCACCGAGTTCCTGGACAACTGGGACGCGCGGATGGTGGTGATCACCAACGGGCCGATGGACGAGGTCCTCGCCTACAAGAAGCGTGTGGGGAACACGATGACCTGGTACTCCACCGCCGGTTCGGATTTCGGCACCGAGGTGGGCGCGGGGCCCGGCGGGGGCTTCGCCTACAACACCTTCATCCGCGACGGCGACACGGTGTACCACGTGTGGCAGACCTTCAGCCGCGGTGCCGAGCAGCTCTCCTACACCTTCGGCCTACTCGACGTGCTGCCCTACGGCCGCCAGGAGGAGTGGCAGGACGCGCCCGAGGGGTGGCCGCAGGCGCCCACCTACTCCCGCTGGGCCTCGTCGAAGCAGATCGCCGGCTGGTACGGCGAGAACGGGTCCTGACCTGCGGTTACATCCTTCGATAAATTCCGTTGCCGAGGGTTTCGCGCGGGCGTACCGTCGGAGACGTCAACGGAAAGGAGGTGATCCGAGAAATGGTGAATTTCAGGATCAAGGAGGTGGCTGACCGCTAGGCGGCCACCCACCTGAGATGACGGAAACCCCTTCGGCGCGTGAGGTTCACGCCCGGAGGGGTTTTCCGTACCCTCACCCCGGACAGGTCGCAGTGAAGGCCGGCTGCGGGCCGAGCAGGTCCGCGATCCAGCCCAGCCACCGATCGGCGATGGCCCCCGGCGCGTCGTGGCCCCCGGGCACCACCACGTCCTGCACCGGCGTGCCCAGTGCGCACATCGCGGCCACGCCCTCGGCGGTCCACGAAGTCGACACCAGCCGGTCGTTATCGCCGCGCCCGATGTAGGTGGGCAGCGCATGCTTGGTGCGCGGCAGGTTCGTGCGCTGCTCGCGCTCGCGGAAGAAGCGCTCCGCATCGGGCGAGGCGAAAGCGGCATCGGCCGGGCGCGCGGCGGCCGCCATCGCGAGGTCCGCCGGACCGGTCTGACCGGTGCACTGGGCGGCGAGCCGCGGCGCCGCGCTCAGCAGGTCACCCCGCAGCACCTGGTCGTACCCGAAGCCGGGGTTCACGGAGCGCCCGCCCGCCACCAGATAGGGGAGCACCAGGTACTGCTCCGGCGCATTCAGTGTTCCGGCGGACACCGCCTCGGCGAACCTCGTGATCAGCCCGGGGGAGAGGAGCACCGACCCGCGCAGGTCGAGCTCGGGCGCGTACTCCGGTGCCGACTCCGCGGCGGATTCGGTGGCCCGCCCGCCCTGGGAGACCCCGACCAGCACCGTCCGCCCCGCCAGCGGGAGTCCAGTCGCGCGGGCCGCGCGTACGGAATCGAGCAGGTCGTATCCCGACGAGAGGGCGTCGCCGTACGGGGCCTGCCCCGGCCCGTCCAGCCCCTGGTAGTTCGTCATCACCACGGCGGTGCCCCGCGCCAGCAGCTGCGCGACGACGGGAGCGGAGCCGAACAGATCCGGCGACGCGGTGGGCGCGCAGGTGTTCGCGACGCCCGAGGTGCCATGGCCGAAGGCCGCGACCGGCCAGCCGCCCTCCGGTGGGCTTCCGACCGGGAGGAAGACCGCGCCGGACACCTCGACCGGGCCGCCCGACGGCGCGGTCGAGCGGTAGCGCAGGTAGGTCATCGACCCCGCCGACAGCGTGGTCGGGTCGATTCCCGTGAGGGGACGCTGCTCCAGCAGCGCCCCCGGGGCGGGTGCCGAGGAGGTGCTGGTGGCCGGTGGCGGCGCACCCGGCCCGGCGCACGCGGCGCTCACCAGGCTCACGGCGAGCACCGCCGCCAAGAGACGGGCACCCCGGACGGCATCGCGTCTTGCCATCCCATAAGTTTACGCGCGTTCTCCGCCCGGGTCAGGCGTTCGAGAGCTCGCCGAGGCGATCCCGGAGTAGTGTGAAGTAGGTCTGCACCGACGACTCCGCCGTCGGGTTCCCCGGATACATCGCGCGGAAATCGAGACCTCCGGCATCGCGATTGATCCACATGTACACCTCGCGCATCGGGGTGGCATTGGCGAAGATGGAGACATCGTGACTGCGCGCCAATTCCGCTCCCGGAGTGCGCGTGATATCGATGTAGGAAAGCATCGGGGCATCGAATCCGTGTTCCACCGGGAATTCCGGATCATCGCGAAGAACGTCGATCACCGGGAACACGGGAAGCCGTTCGAGTTCGCGCGCAGTGGCCAGTGCCTGATGCGCCGCGCGCACGAGGGTCGGGAAGTCGCCTTCCGTCGAGAACTGCACCGGGACCAGGGTGATGTACCAGCCCACCGCCATCAGATCGGTCGGATCCGGGCGGTGCGAGCGCGGCGCCATCATGGTGAACAGATCACTGCCGGTGAGCTCGCGTTCGAGTTCCGCCTGCACGGCCAGCAGGGCACTGCCCATCGCGCCGCCACAGCGCTTCGCGGCCGCCGCGAAGGCCGCGACCCGGTCCGGATCGAGGAAGGCCGTCTCCACCGCGATCTGCGGCGCCGCGCCGCGACCGGGCTCGACACCGAGCGGGAGCGGGAACCGCGGCATCCCGCCGGCCCGGCGTACGATCTCGCGCCACCGGGTGACCTCCGGATGGTCGGGGCTCAGTTCCCGCGCCCGCGCCCGCTGCTCATCGCTGAAGTCGCGATACGAGCGCACCGGCGGCGAGACGTACTCCCGGCCCGCTCGCAAGGCGGAGTACCGGGACACCAACTCGTAGAACGAGATCGACAAGGAGATCGCATCGGTGAACAGGTGATCCGCGGCGATGAGCACCGTGAACTGCGGAGCCGCGGAATCCGCGCGCGCCGACTCGATCCCCGTGACCCCGAAGGCGAAGGACGACCATTCGTCGAGGCCGGGCAGGCCGGACTGCAGGTAGTCCTTCGCCGTGACGCCGGGCCCGTTCGACTCCGAGTTCGCGACCACCTCGAGCTCCATCTGCTCGGGCTCGATGTACCGGGCGCGATAGCCGCAGTCGCACTTGACGTACTGCGCGTGATACGAGCTGTGCCGGCGTGCGTATTCGGTGAACGCGCGCTCCATCACGGCCTCGTCGTAGACATCGTTCATGGTGAAGGTGACGTAGACGAGCCGCTGGATCGACTGCTCCTCGTCGGTGCCGCTCCGGAGGTGGTCCTCCTGAATGAATGACGGTTCGCCATCGGTCAGTGCGGCCGCATTCATAGCCTCTCGTGAACGGCGGCTCGGAGCCCACACCACCCATTCACCCAACGCGCAATCCCATTGCTGTGTCAGACCGGACATCATGTTTCAGAGTGTGAGACTGCCGTCTTCGAGACGCACTCCAGGGGGCCGTCCGTGTGCGATAGTTCACAAGAGAAACGGTCTTAATCGGGACATATCACGGTCTTCGAAGTTAGTGGATGTTCTCCGATTGACGGTGCGTTCAAGGGTGGGCTTCGACGAGCTCGCGGATCGCCGCCTCGGCGGCCTCGGGTGTCATGAGGCCGGCCAGGGCTCGGTAGGCGAACCCGTCGGCGGCGGCGAGCAGGAATCGGGCGCGGGTGCGGTCCCCGTCGAGCAGCTCGGTCGCGAGGTCCTCGCTGCCGCGCAGTGCTGCGCCGACGATCTCGGCGATCTGCGGATCGGTGATCGATTCGGCGAGGTAGGCGTACCAGACCTTGGCTCCGAGCGGCTGCGATCCGTCGTGCGGGAGTGCGTGGGTGAGCAGGACGAGCAGGGCCTCATTCCGGTCGTCGGGGATGGGGTGGGCCTGCTCGGCGAGGGCGAGGAAGGATGTGAGCGCGTGCGCGATGATCGCCTCGCGCGTGGGGAAGTAGTGCTGGACCCGGCCCATCGAGAAGCCGCCGCGGGCCGCGATCGACCGCAGCGTGACGGCGGCGATGCCCTCCTCGGCGATGATCGCCCACACGAGCGCATCGATCTCGGCGCGACGTTCCGCGTGATCCACCCGCTTCGGCATGCGCCGATCGTAGCAATGCGCTCGCATCGCAACACTGTTACGATGCGAGTGCATTGGAAAGAGGTTCGTCATGGGACAGCGCATCCGCCGCACGGTGGCCGCCGGACTCGCCGCGGCCGCCGTCACGACCGCCATCGGCGCCTATCTGGTGCGGGACCCGAGCCCCGTCGGATACTGGCGTTCCGCCGCAGCGCGCACGGCCTACCTGGCGCAGTACGACCGCGCCTTCGCCGCACTACCGACGCCGGCCGAGACGCGGGACGTGCGAACGGCATTCGGCATCGTGCGCGCCTACCGGTTCGGAGCGCCGAGGCCCGGAACCGCGCCGGTGGTCCTCATTCCCGGCCGGTCCTCGGGAGTGCCGATGTGGGCCGATACGCTGCGCCGGCTCGGCGATCGGGAGGTGTACGCGATCGATGCGCTCGGCGATGCCGGAATGAGCGTGCAGGACCGTCCGCTGGAAGGCCCCGACGATCAGGCCGCGTGGCTCGACGAGACGCTGACCGCGCTCGGGATCGCCCGGGCGCACCTGATCGGGCACTCCTTCGGCGGCTGGACCGCGGCGAACCTCGCCGAGCACCACCCGCACCGGGTCGCGAGCCTGACCCTGTGGGAGCCCGTGCTGGTGTTCGCCGGCCTGCAATGGCAGATGTACGTCGCCACGCTGCCCTCCGCCCTGCCCTTCCTCCCCGGATCGTGGCGCCGCAAGGGGCTCGAGACGATCGGTGGCGCGGACGACGGTGAGGCGAGCGCGAGTGCGATCGGCGCGATGATCGACGCCGGCGCGGCCGGGTACCGCGCGGCCCTGCCGACGCCCGTGCAACTGGACACGGCGGCACTCGCGCGGCTCGCGATGCCGGTCTTCGTGGGGCTCGGCGCGCGCAGTGCGGTCACCGATGCGGACGCCGCCGCCCGCACGGCGCGGACCCTGCCGAATGCGACGGTCAGGGTATGGCCGGAGGGGAACCACTCACTGCCGATGCAGTATCCGGACGAGCTGCAGGCGGAGTTCGAGCGGCTGGCCGCCCGTGCGGATCAGCCCGCGTAGCGGCCCAGTTTCGCCGAGAGCCGGGGGATGAGCTCCCCGTCGGCGTCCACGCGCTCCTCGACGTAGGCGAGCGCGCCGCCCTGCTCGACCAGGCCGTACAGCCGCTTCGCGGCGCCGGCCAGCGGCGAGGACTTGCTGCGGATCACCACGTCGGACTCGAGCTCCCACGCGGTCTGCGAGACCGGCTTGCCGTAGTACAGCTCGACGATACCGCTGGCGTGCGTCACGAGGAACTCGATCTCGTCGTCCTCGCCGATCCGCCAGAAGCCGGACTCGCGCAGGTCGGGCTCCGAGAACTCGCCCTTGTCGTCGAGCTTCCACGAGCGCGACTCCCAGGACAGGTAGTTCTGGCCGTCGTGGCTCACGATGATCTGCTGGCCGTAGTGGTAGTCGCCCGCGGCGTCGTGGCCCTCGCCCTCGCCGCGCCAGATGCCCACCAGGGGCAGCAGGCCGAGCAGGCCGGGGTGCAGATCGGGGCCCTGGCGCAGGTTGGCGGTGTTATCCGCCAGCGGGAGGCCGGGCAGGTTTGGGATGTTCCGCGACGAGGTGGTCTCGGCGCGCTCGATCGCAGCGTCGAGCGCCTCCTGACCAGCGCCGGGGACCGCCTCGGGCTGCTGCTCGTCACTCACGGCGATTACTGGCCGTCGGTGAGGACGCGGAAGATCACGAAGATGGCGAACGCGAAGATCGCGACCGATGCCACCGCCATCAGGATCTCGAAGAAGATGACCATGGCTCGATACTAAACCCCGGCGCTCGTGCGCTCACATCCGCATGAGTCCCGGTGATGGAACTCAGTGGGCACCCGCTCGACCCTGCGCGGCCCGTCGAAGCCGTCGATCCGCTCCACCAGCAGGTCCACGGCCCGGCGGCCGATCGCGTCCACGTTCTGCGCGGCGGCGGTCAGGCCGGGGGAGAACAGGTCCGACCATTCGAAATCGTCGTAGGCGACGAGCGCGACGTCGTGCGGCACGCGCAGGTCGAGCTCGCGCAGGGCGCGCATCGTGCCCACCGTCATCTCGTTGTTGAGCACCACCAGGGCGGTGGGGCGCGGCCCCCGCGCGCGGAACATCGCCAGGGTCTGCGCGCGCGCCTCGTCCGCACGGGAATCGCCGCAGCGCACGTGCCGGGGCGCGGCACGCAGCCCGGCTCGCGCCATCGCCGCGGTGAAGCCCTCGATCCGCTCCACCGTCGATTGGATGCCCGGGTGCCCGGTGAGCACCCCGATGCGCCGGTGGCCGAGCTCCGCGAGGTGGGCGGTGAGCCGCGCCACCGGCTCGGCGCCCTCGGAGGCCACCTGGTCGACGTCGGCGGGCGAGAGCCGGTCGATCAGCACGATCGGGGTACCGCTGCGGCGGACCGTGGGGATGGTCTCCCGCTCCGACCGCGGTGCGGGCGCGAGGATCACCCCGTCCACGCGGCGATCGAGCAGCGATTCCACGAGCCGGTTCTCGATCACGGGGTCGTCGTGCGAATCGCCCATCATGAGCGTGTATCCCAGCTCGGTGGCGCGGGATTCGATGGCGCGCATCAGCGGCCCGAAGTACGGATTGCGCCCGGCCGAGATGCTCAGCGCCAGAACGCCGGACCGTGAGGTGGCGAGCGCCGTCGCGAGCGCGTTGCGGCGGTAGCCGGTGGACCCGATCGCGGCCAGCACGGCCTCGCGGGTGCGCGGGTCGACCCGCCGGGTCTCGTTGATCACGTGCGAGACCGTGCTGATCGAAACGCCCGCCGCCGCGGCGACGTCGGCCATGGTCCCCATGACTCGATTGTGCACCAGTGCCGGACCCGCGCAAGCGTTTGCGCAAACCCTTGCGCGGGATTGATCGGCGGGTATAGCGTCCGGCATCAGAACCCTCGTGTGACCCACGACACACGAAGAACCGTCGAACGGAGTTCCCATGTCCAGCCGCAAGAGCGTCCGCGTGGCAGCGATGTGCTGCGCCCTCACCCTCGGTCTCACCTCGGTGGCCGCCTGCAACCGCGACGGCGGCGGCTCGTCGGGCGGCGGGGTCACGGTGGGTCTCATCACGAAGACCGACACCAATCCCTTCTTCGTGAAGATCCGCGAGGCGGCGAAGGCGCAGGCCGACGCCAAGGGCGCGAACCTCGTGGCCCTCGCCGGCAAGTTCGACGGTGACAACGAGGGCCAGGTGGCCGCCATCGAGAACCTGGTGAGCCAGGGCGCGAAGGGCATCCTGATCACCCCCAACTCGTCCACCGGCATCCTCGCCGCCATCAAGAAGGCCCGCGATGCCGGCGTCGTGGTGATCGCACTGGACACCGCCACCGAGCCCGCGGACGCCGTGGACGCCACCTTCGCCACCGACAACCGGGAGGCGGGCCGCCTCCAGGGCGCCTGGGTCAAGGGCGCGCTCGCCGGGAAGCCGCCGAAGCTGCTCATGCTCGACGGGACCGCGGGCAGCAGCGTCTCCGACTACCGGCACCAGGGCTTCCTGCAGGGCATCGGGCTCGCCGAGAACAGCCCCGAGGTGGTGGGTAAGGAGAACACCAACGGCGACCAGACCAAGGCGCAGACGGCGATGGAGAACCTCCTGCAGCGCGTCCCGGATGCCAACGCGCTGTACACGATCAACGAACCCGCCGCGGCCGGCGGCTACGAGGCCGCGAAGAAGGCGGGCAAGGCCGAGCAGCTCACCGTGGGGTCCATCGACGGCAGCTGCACCGGCGTCGACAACGTGAAGAAGGGCATCATCGGCGCCACCGTGCTGCAGTTCCCCGCGAAGATGGCCGAACAGGGCGTGGACGCCGTAGTCGCCTTCGCCAAGGACGGCACCAAGCCCACCGGCTTCGTCAACACCGGCTCGCAGCTGGTGACCGATAAGCCGGTGGCCGGCGTGGAATCCAAGGACACCGCGTGGGGCGCCCAGAACTGCTGGGGCCAGGCGTGAGCCTGTCCCGCCTCACCCTGGCCCGCACCCTGCGCGAGCCGCTCGCCGGGCCGCTCGCCGCCCTGATCGTGGCGTGCGTGATCTTCTTCATCCTCACGCCGCGCTTCGCGACGGGCTACAACATCTCGCTGATCCTGCAGCAGTCCATGGTGATCGGGATCCTGGCCGTGGCGCAGTCCCTGATCATCCTCACCGCGGGGATCGACCTGTCGATCGGCGCCACGTGCGTGCTGGGAACGGTGATCCTGGCCAAGCTGGCCGGTACCGACCCCGTGCTCGCCATGGTGATCGCCCTGGCGGTGTGCATGCTGATCGGCGCGGTGAACGGGGCACTGGTGACGCTGCTCAAACTGCCGCCCTTCATCGTGACGCTGGGCATGTTCACCATCGTCGCGGCCGCCACCCAGCTCTACGCCGGTTCGCAGACCTATCGGGTGGCCGACGGTCCGCTCACCGCGCTCGGAACCTCCTTCGACGTCTTCGGATTCCCCCTCACCGTGGGGTTGGTGGTACTGCTCGCGGTGTACGCGGCCGCCTGGTACGTGCTCAACCGCACCGCCACCGGCCGGCACATCTACGCCGTGGGCGGGAATCCGGTCTCGGCATCGCTGGCCGGTATCAAGACCTCGAAGACGATCTTCGGCGTGTACCTGGTTTCCGGCGTGATCGCGGCGATCGCCGCGTGGGCGGCCTTGGGGCGCATCCCCACCGCCGATCCGAACGCCTTCCAGACCGCGAACCTCGACACCATCACCGCCGTGGTGATCGGCGGCACCAGCCTGTTCGGCGGCCGGGGAGCCATCCTCGGCACCCTGGTGGGCGCGCTCATCGTGGGCGTGCTGCGCAACGGCCTCACCCTGGTGGGGATCGACAACCTGTACCAGAACATCGCGACCGGCGTCCTGGTGATCGCAGCCGTTGCGCTGGACCAGCTCTCACGACGGAGGCTGCAATGAGCGCGCCGGTGCTGCAGGCGCGCGGCCTGGTGAAGAACTACGGTCAGGTGCAGGCCATCGCGGGCGCCGATTTCGAGCTCCGCGCGGGCGAGGTGCTGGCGGTGATCGGCGACAACGGCGCCGGCAAGTCCAGCCTGATCAAGGCCCTGTCCGGGGCGCTGGTGCCGAACGAGGGCGAGATCCTGCTCGACGGCCGGCCGGTGCACTTCCGCAGCACGCTCGATGCGCGCAACGCGGGGATCGAGACCGTGTACCAGGATCTGGCCGTGATCCCCGCGCTGGACATCGCGGCGAACGTGTACCTGGGCAGGGAGATCCGCAAACCCGGTGTGCTCGGCAGCGTCTTCCGCCAGCTCGACCGCAAGGCCATGCGCGATGCGGCGGCGCAGCACCTCGCCGACCTCAAGATCGGGATCAAGTCACCGACACAGGCGGTCGAGACCCTCTCCGGTGGGCAGCGGCAGGGCGTGGCGGTGGTCCGGGCGGCTGCCTTCGGCAAGAAGGTGATCATCATGGACGAGCCGACCGCCGCACTCGGCGTACGCGAATCGGGCCAGGTGATCGACCTCATCCGGGAGATCCGCGACCGCGGCACCCCGGTGATCCTGATCAGCCACGACATGCCGCACGTCTTCGAGGTGGCCGATCGCATCCACGTGCACCGGCTGGGGCGGCGGGCCGCCGTGGTCGATCCGAAGCAGCGGTCGATGGCCGATGTCGTGGCGCTGATGACCGGCGCGCTGGAACCGACCGACGTGGAGGCAGCGGGTGGGGCCTGACCTCGCCCGTCCACCCGGCGCGCCGCGCGGACTGTTCGTGGGGCTCGCCACCGTCGATGTGATCCAGCGGGTCGACGAGCTGCCCCGCCCCAACGCGAAGGTCACCGCCACCCGGCAGGACGTCGCGGGCGGCGGGCCGGCGCTCAACGCGGCCGCCACCTTCGCCGCGCTCGGCGGGGCCGCGGTGCTCGCCGCCCCGGTGGGCGACGGTCCGCTCGGCCGCCTGATCCGCGACGATCTGACGCGGTGCGGTGTGCAGCTGATCGACCTGGCGCCCACGGGCTTCGAGCCGCCGGTCTCCGCGATCACCGTGCACGCCGGATCGGGCGATCGGCAGATCGTCTCCTACGACGGCTCCGGGTACCCCGCCGCGGTCCCGCCGATCGACGCCACCGGGTGCGATGTCGTGCTGCTCGACGGGCACGGTCCGGACGCGGCCCGCGCCGCCCTGTCCGCGGCGCTGGCCGCCGGCGCACCCACCGTGATCGACGCCGGCCGGTGGCGGCCGGTGTTCGCCGAGCTGCTGCCGAGCGCCACGCATGTGATCTGTTCGGCGGATTTCCAGGCGCCCGAACCCTTCCCGGGCCCACGGATGGTCGCCGTCTCCGATGGTGGCGGCCCGATCCGCTACCTGCTCGACGGTGCGCCGGGCACCGTCGACGTGCCGTCCGTGGCCGTGGTCGATACGCTCGGCGCCGGCGACGTGCTGCACGGCGCCTACGCGTTCGAGATCGCCCGTGGGACGCCGGTGCCGGAGGCGCTGCGCTCCGCGGCGGCCCGGGCCTCGGACAAGTGCCGCCACCCGGGCGTGCGGGCATGGCTGCAGACGGTGAGGGGGACACGATGACGGACTCGTTCGAGGCGCTCGTCGATGACGCCCGCGCCCTGGCGGCCCGCCCGGGACGCTCCGTGCTGGGTATCACCGGCGCACCGGCATCGGGCAAGTCCACACTGGCGGAACTGCTCGTGGCGGCGCTGGGCGCCGACGCGGTACTGGTGCCGATGGACGGATACCACCTCGACGATCCCGTACTGCGCGCGCACGGCAGCTGGGAACGCAAGGGGGCCATCGACACCTTCGACGATTCCGGCTTCGCCCACCTGCTGCACCGGCTGCGGGCCGCGGACGCCACGGTGTACGCGCCCCGGTTCGATCGCGGCCTCGAGGCGTCGATTGCGGGCGCCGTGGAGGTGGCACCCGGGGTCCCACTCGTGGTGACCGAGGGGAACTACCTGCTCGCGGACACCGGCGCGTGGCCCACGGCGCGGGCGGCGATCGACGAGGTGTGGTTCCTCGCGATCGATCCGGACCTGCGCCGGGAGCGGCTCATCGCGCGGCACAGGCGATTCGGTCGATCGATCGACGAGGCGCGCGCCCGTGCGCTGGGCACCGATGAGACCAATGCGGTGTTCATCGAGGCGACCGCGGCCCGCGCCGACCGGATCGTGACGATGACCGACGAGAGGCCGGAGCGCGACGATCGCACTCCGGCCTCCCGGGGACTCCGCACGGACTAGGCGAAGCGCATGACCTCGCTGTACACGGTCTTCATATCGTCGAAATTCCGCGAGGAGACCGTGAGGGTGGAGTAGGCGACGGCGTCGACGCTGCCGATGCAGCCCTCGATGCTCACGCGCTTCTCACCGAAGCGCACGCCGAAGCTCTCGCCGACCTTCGGCTTCTGAATCGTCTTGGTGCCCACCGGGAGATAGACGATGCCACCCGGTGCGGTCTTGATGACCTGGTTCTGGCTCAGGCCCAGGGTGCCGCCGACGCCGCCGCCGAGCGCACCGGCGGGGATCAGGCCGCCCATGGCGCCCACGGCGCCCACGCCGCCGCTGATGGACTGGTTGGAACCGATCCACGACTCGAAGCCGCCGTCCTTGACGCCGCAGGCCACCACGTAGCCCACCTCGACGGTGGCCGCCTGGATCTCGCCCGGCGCCTGGGTGATGGTGCCCTCGGCCTTGCCGTCGACATAGGCCAGGCGCGACTTGTTATCGCCCGCGAGCGGCGGGAACAGCTTCGCCTTGAGGTCGAACAGTGAGATCTGACCCGCGACGCCCTCCGACGACGAGATCGTCTGCTTGCCACCCTTGACGGGGCCCGACGGGTTCTGCGGGGTGATCTGAGCGGAGGCGGGCCCCACCGACATCACCGAGACGGCGCAGGCCGCGACGGCCGCAGCTGCCATACCGATCTTGATTCGACGCATGATTGTTCGACTCCTCTACGCGGCCGGGGGACGGCCTCGATGTCTTGACGAACTGAACTCAATCATGGCTACATGCAATTTGCCAACTGCAATTCACAGTTTCTTCATGATGACCTGGGTCACACTGCCTGCGGATCATGTTGTGCGAACGGACGCGAGGGCAGGGCTTCACACCGCCTCCAGCGCCAGGAGCGCGGACTTCGCCACCGGTGGCAGGGCGCCACCACGGGAAGCGGATTCATGGCGCAGGCGGCACTGCACGAGCCACCGGAAGCCTTGCGACAGTGACAGATCCAGGTCGAGATGCCCCGGAGACGCGCGGGGTGCAGGAAACGTGAGAGCGGGATCTACGCCTGCGACCGACCGGGCCGCGCCAGCAGCTCACGCAGGCCCGCGTCGATGAACGCCGTGTCGACAGGGTTGGCGCCGCCGCCCGCGAAATGGCCCCACACGCCGGGGATCACCCGCACCTCGCCGTGCTCGATGAACTGCGAGGCCCACACCTCGTCCTCCGGCGGGAAGTAGAGGTCCTTCTCCGCGGGCATCGCCAGCAGCGGGCACGTGATCGAGCGCAGCGCGGCCTCGTGGTCACCGTCGAACCCGGGGGTGTTGCCCACGTTCCCGGCGTGCCAGGTACCGATCATCGCGATCAGGTTGTTCGGATCGCGGCCGTCGCGGAAGAACTGCTCCCAGAAGCCGTAGAGGAAGTCGTCGAGCGAGGTGAAGTCCAGCTCGCGCCACGTCTCGTGCCAGTAGAAGGCCTGGGAGAAGCCCCATCCGGAGTAGATCCGGGCGAAGGCGCGCAGGCCCTTGATCGGCGGGCGCGCGGGGTCGTAGTCGCCGTCGGCCCACGCCGCGTCGGCGCGCAGCGCCTCGCGGAGCGACTCCAGGAAGACCTGGTTGTGCGGCGCGGTGCGGCTGGAGCCGCAGAACGGGGCCGCGCGCTGCACCATCTCCGGGTGGCTCACCGCCCACTGGTAGGTCTGGCCGGCGCCCATCGACCAGCCGGTGACCAGCGCGATCGTGGAGACGCCCCACTTCTCGGTGAGGAGGCGGTGCTGCGCCTCCACCTGGTCGTAGAACGTGACCAGGGGGAACCGGGCGTGGTCGTAGGGCGAGGGCGCGTTCGACGGGGAGGTCGACAGGCCGTTGCCGAGCATGTTGGGGATGACGATGAAGTACTCGTCGGGGTTCAACGTCTTATCGGTGCCGATGAGCCATTCGTTGTCGGTGTGCCAGCCCGAGTACCAGGTGGGGTAGACGATCACGTTCGACTTGTCGGCGTTGAGCGTGCCGAACGTCTTGTAGGCGAGGCGGGCACCGCGCAGCGTGTGACCGGATTGCAGGGTGAAATCGCCGAGTTCGAAGTAGTCGGCGTCGGTGGGAGCGGGCACGGGGACTCCTCGGGTAGCGGTTTCGCGACGTAATACCGATTCGGTACTGATGGGACGGTACTCGCCCGGGACCCGCGAGGCCCGGAAAACGGGAAGGGCGCGCATCCGGATGGATGCGCGCCCTTCTCGCAGGGATGGCGACTACGCCGAGACGGTGATGTCCTGGTTGTAGACGCCGTTCGCCTCCGGCGAGACCTGGATGTCGCCGTTGCCCACGGAGGACAGCGCGCGCAGCGTCCAGGTGCCCGGCGCCGCGAAGAAGCGGTAGTCGCCGGTGCCCGAGGCCACGACCTCGGCCGTGAACTCGCCGGTGCCGTCCAGCAGCCGGACGAAGGCGCCCGCCACCGGGTTACCGGTGCCGTCGAGGACCTGACCGGTCAGCACGGTCTCCTTCTCGACGTCGACGCCTGCGGGCAGGTTCTGTCCCTGCTTCGGTGCTCCACACATACTTGATTACGCTCCCAGTTCGACCGGCACGCCGACCAGCGAACCGTATTCGGTCCAGCTGCCGTCGTAGTTCTTGACATTCTTGTGGCCCAGCAGCTCCTGCAGCACGAACCAGGTGTGCGAGGAACGCTCACCGATGCGGCAGTAGGCGATGGTCTCCTTCTGGCCGTCCAGGCCGGCCTCCGCGTACAGCGCGGCCAGATCCTCGTCCGACTTGAAGGTGCCGTCCTCGTTGGCGGCCTTGCTCCACGGCACGTTGATCGCGCCGGGGATGTGGCCGGGACGCTGGCTCTGCTCCTGCGGGAGGTGCGCCGGCGCCAGGATCTTGCCCGAGAATTCGTCGGGCGAACGGACGTCCACCAGGTTCTTGACGTCGATGGCCTCGACGACCTCGTCGCGGAAGGCGCGGATCGCGTTGTTCGGGGCCTGCGCCGTGTAGCTGGTGGCCGGACGCGAGACGGCGTCGGCCGACAGCGGGCGGCCGTCGAGCTCCCACTTCTTGCGGCCACCGTCGAGCAGCTTCACGTCCTGGTGGCCGTACAGCTTGAAGTACCAGTACGCGTACGCGGCGAACCAGTTGTTGTTGCCGCCGTACAGCACCACGGTGTCGTCGTTGCCGATGCCGCGCTCGGAGAGCAGGGCGCCGAACTGCTCGGCGTTGACGAAATCGCGGCGCACCTGGTCCTGGAGATCCTTCTTCCAGTCCAGCTTCACGGCGCCGGCGATGTGGCCACCGTCGTAGGCGCTGGTGTCCTCGTCGACCTCGACGAAGACGACACCCGGGGTGTCGAGATTCTGCTCAGCCCAGTCTGCGGAGACCAGGACATCGGAGCGAGCCATGAGGATCCCTTTCGTTGATTCCATGGACGTATGGGTGAAGGGCGAAACCGAGGGGATTCGCGTGCTTCGAATGTGCGCGGATGCGCTGGGGAGGACGGGAGAATGCGGTGATTTGCGACGATCACGCGCCCGGCCCGGGATATTCGGGACTAGCCCAGACAGCGACAACCGGCCATACGGCACAGGTCGACCGCCAGACGGCGGGTGAGCAGCAGCTCACAGCGGTTGCGCATGCCGCCAGAATACCGAACCCGCGATGATCGCGTCATGGGAGGTCCGTCTCACGCCACGGGACGGTAGAAAGCGCCGGGCGTCACCGTCACATCGTCGGCCTCACCGAGCAGCACCACATCGGCGTTCTCGCCGCGCGCGCCCGTCGCCCGCACCCCGAAGGGCAGAGCCATCGCGGGCAGCGTCCTGGTGAACGCCGCCAACACCTTCGGCTCCTCACCCGGCAGCAGATCGGCCTTCGCATGGTCCTCGGGGCCGGTGTAGATCCCCGTGGCCCGCACGTGAATCGCCTGTCCCTCCGCGGAGAAGTCCGCGGCCACCGAGATCAGCACCGTGCGCTTCGGGTCCTGCTCGGTGGGCAGCGGGATGTCGCCCGTGAGCACCACGCCCGTCGCCGACTTCACGTACCCGTCGGCGGGACTGCCCGCGCCGGCCCGCTTCGGGGCGGGCGTGTGCACCTGCAGATCGACGATCCCGAGGTACCGCCCGAAAGTCTTCTGATCCAGTCGCACCCGCGACTCGATGTGCCCCGCCCGGATCGGGGTGTCCGCGGTGAACGTGGGCAGCACGCCGCCGGGCAGGTCGACGTCCGTGAGTTCGGCCTCGATCCGTCCCTTCCTCGGGTCCTTCGGGTCGCCCACCTGCGCGGGCACCGCGATCGACAGCTTCGGGTGCTGTCCGCCCGAGGTGAGATAGGGGAACCCGCCGATGGTGACCTCGGGGTCGGTGTCGAGGCCCGCGGCCGCCCGCAGCTCGCGGGAGAGCCGGTACTCGGCGGTCGCCGCGGTGCCGACCTCCGCGAGGAACAGCGCCACCACCAGGACCGCCAGCGCGATCAGTGCGCGTCTGATCCAGGACCGTCCGGATGCCTGTCCCACGCCTCGCCTCTCGTCGCCTGTGAGCGCGCCGACACCCGTCTCGGACGGTGCGGCGGCGCATGGTGCTCTGACCACCGCTATTCTGACACCTGTTGTTTCGTCCGCCGTCATGCACCGGGGAGGGCTCGTTGGATCTCATCCTGCTCACGTCCGACCCGAACCCGGACGGTGTTCTCCCTGCGCTGTCGCTGCTCGCGCACGCCGTGCGCCCCCTCGCCGCCGACGTCTCGTCGCTGCTCGAGGTGGGTCCCGCCGACGTCGCGCTGGTCGACGCGCGCACCGATCTCGTGGCCGCCCGCGGCCTCTGCCGCCTGCTCGGCACCACCGGCGGCGGGCAGGTCCCCGTGGTCGCCGTGCTCACCGAGGGCGGCCTCGTGGCCGCCAACGCGGATTGGGGCCTCGACGACTTCCTGCTGCCCGGCACCGGCCCCGCCGAGATCGACGCGCGCCTGCGCCTGGTGGCCGGACGCCGCATCGGCGGCGCCGAGGACGAGGTCGCCGACAAGATCACCCTGGGCGAGCTGCTCATCGACGAGGGCACCTACACGGCCCGGCTGCGCGGCAAGCCGCTCGACCTCACCTACAAGGAGTTCGAGCTCCTCAAGTTCCTCGCCCAGAACGTGGGCCGCGTCTTCACCCGCGCCCAGCTGCTGCAGGAGGTGTGGGGCTACGACTTCTTCGGCGGCACCCGCACCGTGGACGTGCACGTGCGGCGCCTACGCGCCAAGCTCGGCGCCGAACACGAGGGCATGATCGGCACCGTCCGCAACGTGGGCTACAAGGCCGTGCGCCCCGCCCGCGGCAAGGCCGACCGCTCCGGCGACGAGGTCGTCGACGAGTACGAGGAAGTCGAGGAGGGCTGATGGCCGCCGAGGTGCTGCACGGACCGGTCCCCGATCCCGGCGCGGTGCTGGCCCTCGCCGCCGAGGCCGCCGCCATCGACGGCATCGGCCCGCTCTCCGAACAGTTCCGCCTCGGTGTCTCCGGACCCGGACCGCACGTCCTCGCGCCCGACGATGCGGGCTACGCCGGGATCGTGATCCCGCCCGCCGGCGGCGCCGGCGCGGTAGAAGCCGTCGTCGCCCCCGGTCGCCGCGGACGGGGCCTGGGTCGCGAGCTCGTGGCCGCCGCGCTCGACGTGGCGGGGGACGGCGCCACCGTCTGGGCCCACGGCGACCTGCCGCCCGCCCGCGCCGTGGCCGCGAAGCTCGGCCTGACGCCCGTGCGCACCCTGCTGAACCTGCGCCGCCCCCTCACCGGACTGGATCCGGCACCGTCGGCCCCCGACGGCGTCACGGTGCGCACCTACGCCGGCCCGAGCGACGACACCGCACTGCTCGCGGTGAACAACGCCGCCTTCGCCTGGCACCCGGAGCAGGGCGGCTGGGGACCGGAGCAGATCGCCGAACGCGTGAACGCGCCCTGGTTCGATCCGGCGGGCCTGTTCCTCGCCGTCGACGATCAGGGGCGGCTGCTCGGTTTCCACTGGACCAAGGTCGCCGACCCCGCCGCCGGGATCGGCGAGGTGTACATCGTGGCGGTGGCCCCCGAGGGGCAGGGACGCGGCCTTGGACGGCTGCTCACCGCCGCCGGCCTGCACTATCTGGCGGATCGCACACTCGACACCGTGGAGCTGTACGTGGAGGGTGACAACACCGCCGCGCTGCACACCTATACGAGACTCGGTTTTTCGGAACACGAAAGACACGTCGCGTACGCGCAAACGTAAATCACTCGACCAGCGGTGTTTCCCCGCAGTTCACCGGCGACACCCGATTCGGACACCCGGCATCCCTAGGTTCAGAGCAGCGCCCCTCGTTGACGGTGCGCGCCCGACTCACCCCAACCCGGAGGACTCTCGGTGAACATCAAGCGTGGATCCGTCGCGGCCATCGCCGCGGCTGCAGCACTGTCCCTGACCCTGTCGGCCTGCGGCAGCGAGGAGTCGACCGGTGCGGCCAGCAGCGCACCGGGCGGCGGCTCCGGCGTCCAGTGCGACGGCAAGCTCCAGCTCAAGGGCAGCGGCTCGACCGCACAGGCCAACGCGATGACGGTGTTCAAGAACACCTTCGCGCAGGACTGCTCCGGCGCCAACGTCGACTACAGCGGCAACGGCTCGGGCCAGGGCATCACCGAGTTCACCAGCGGCCTCACCAACTTCGGCGGCTCCGATTCGCCGCTCAACGCCGACCAGGCCAAGAAGGCCGAGGAGAAGTGCGGCGCCCCCGCGCTGAACCTGCCGCTCGTCTTCGGCCCGATCGCCGTGGCCTACAAGCTGCCGGACAACGTCCAGGTCAACCTGTCGGCGTCCACCCTCGCCAAGATCTTCTCCGGCAAGGTCACCCAGTGGAACGCCCCGGAGATCGCCGCCGAGAACAACGGCACCAAGCTCCCGGACCTGCCGATCACCGTGGTCTTCCGCTCCGACGAGTCGGGCACTACCGAGAACTTCCAGAAGTACCTCGGCTCCGCCGCGGCCGCCGACTGGGACGCGAACGAGAAGAAGGGCAAGGCCTTCAAGGGCGGCATTGGCCAGGGCGCCAGCGGCAACGCCGCCGTCGCGGCCACCGTCAACAAGGCCGACGGCACCATCACCTACGCCGAGTGGAGCTTCGCCAAGGCGCAGAAGCTGCAGGTCGCCAACATCATCACCTCCGCCGGCCCCGAGGCCGTGAAGCTGTCGAGCGAGTCGGTCGCCAAGACCATCGACGCCGCCAAGTTCAAGACCCCCGGCAGCAAGGACCTCGTCCTCGACACCGAGGGCTTCTACAAGCCGACCGCCACCGGCGCCTACCCGATCGTGCTGGCCACCTACGAGATCGTGTGCTCGAAGTACTCGGACGCCGAGGTCGCCAAGGGCGTCAAGTCCTTCCTCAAGGTCGCGGCCAGCAAGTCGGCGCAGGACCAGCTCGACGGCCAGGGCTATGCGCCCATCCCGGACTCGTTCCGGAGCACCCTGCTCGCCTCGGTCGACTCGATCCAGTAGCGAGCGGGCAACCGGTAGGACAGCGTCGGACGAGGCGCCGCGCGGGGTGACCACCGCGCGCGGCGCCCGTCCCACGGGAAGGTAGCCACACGATGGCGGAACGACAGGGACAGATGGCAACGGAAGATTCGACGACGCGGGACGCCGAACCCGGGACACCGGCACGGCTGGACACGGACACTGTTGCCGTGGACGACAAGGTGGACTTCGCGACCTCGGCGGACTCCGGCCGCATGGAGAAGATCTTCAAGTGGACCGCCTACGCCTCCGGCGTGCTGCTGGTGGCCGTGATCGCGCTGATCTTCCTCCAGCTCGTCGTGCAGGCCGTCCCGGCGCTCACCAAGAACAACGTCAACTTCCTCACCAGCTCGGAGTGGCAGACCAACCCGAGCAACATGCGCTTCGGCATCCTCGAGCTGCTGAAGATCACCGTGCTCTCCTCGGTGATGGCGCTGATCATCGCCGTCCCGGTGGCGGTGGGTATCGCCACCTTCCTGGTGCAATACGTGCCGGCCCGGCTGTCGCGCCCGCTCAGCGCCGTGATCGACCTGCTGGCCGCCGTGCCGTCGATCATCTACGGCCTGTGGGGCATCTTCGTGCTGGCACCCTTCCTGGTGCCGCTGCAGCGCTGGCTCAACGAGAACCTGGGCTGGTTCTTCCTGTTCAAGACCGGCAACGTGGAACTCTCGCTGGGCTCCACGGTGTTCACCGCCGGCATCGTGCTGGCGATCATGATCCTGCCGATCATCACCTCGATCACCCGTGAGGCGCTGCGCCAGACCCCGGTCTCGCATCAGGAGGCCGCGCTGGCCCTGGGCGCCACCAAGTGGGAGGTCATCCGCCTCACGGTGTTCCCCTACGGACGGTCCGGCATCGTCGCCGGCTCCATGCTGGCCCTGGGCCGCGCCCTCGGCGAGACCATCGCGGTGCTGATCATCCTGTTCGCCGCCACCAAGAACTCCATCTGGTCGCTGTTCGACAGTGGCTACACCTTCGCTTCGAAGATCGCCTCCGCCGCCGCTGAGTTCGACAACGTCGATCAGCGCGGCGCCTACATCGCCGCCGGCCTCGTGCTGTTCGTGCTCACGTTCATCGTGAACGCGATCGCGCGCTGGATCGGCGGGGGACGGGTGAACGGATGACCGCCGCCGATCTGGACTCCGTCGCGAAGACGGACGTCATCTTCCACCGCACCTCCACGGTCCGGCGGATCAAGAACAACGCCGCCGCCTTCATCTTCGGCGCCTGCTTCCTGCTCGCCCTCGCGCCGCTGGTCTCCCTGCTGTACATGGTGATCGCCAACGGCCTCCCCGCCGTCATCGATCCCGAATGGTGGACCAAGTCGATGGTCCGGGTGGCGCCGGACTCGTACTCGGGCGGCATCCGGCACGCGCTGTACGGCACCATCGTCCAGGCGGGCATCGCGACGCTGTTCTCGGTGCCGATCGGCGTGATGGTGGGCATCTTCCTCGTCGAGTACGCCGAGGGCACCCGCCTCGGCAGGATCACCACCTTCATGGTCGACGTGCTGGCGGGTATCCCCTCGATCGTGGCCACCCTGTTCATCTTCGGTGTGTGGATCACCACCTTCGGCATGCCGCAGTCCGCGTTCGCGGTGAGCCTGGCGCTGATCCTGCTCATGGTCCCGGTGGTGGTGCGCTCCACCGAGGAGATGCTCAAACTCGTGCCGCACGAACTCCGCGAGGCCTCCTACGCACTCGGCGTGCCGAAGTGGAAGACCATCGTGCGCATCGTGCTCCCCACCGCCGCCTCGGGCATGGTGTCCGGTGTCTTCCTCGCCATCGCCCGCGTGGTCGGCGAGACCGCACCCGTGCTGCTGCTGGTGGGCATCAGCGACCGGATGAACTACGACGTCTTCAACGGCAACATGTCGTCGCTGCCGCTGTTCATCTACGACCAGTACCGCAACAACCCCGGCGCCGTCGGCGAGTACCGCGCGTGGGGCGCCGCCCTGACCCTGGTGCTGCTGGTGGGCATCGCCAGCGGCCTGGCCGCACTCATGTCGCGCCTGCTCGCGCCGAAGACGAAGTAACAGGAGAGTCCCATGGCCAAGCGTCTTGATATCAAGGACCTGAACATCTACTACGGCGCGTTCCACGCGGTGCGCGATGTGACCCTCTCGGTGCCGCCGAACTCCGTGACCGCCTTCATCGGACCGTCCGGTTGCGGTAAGTCGACGGTGCTCCGCTCCATCAACCGCATGCACGAGGTGACGCCCGGCGCCCGCGTGGACGGCCACATCACCCTCGACGGTGCCGACATCTACGGTCCCGGCGTCGATCCGGTGGGCGTGCGCAAGACCATCGGCATGGTCTTCCAGCGCGCGAACCCGTTCCCCACCATGTCGATCCGCGACAACGTGGTGGCTGGCCTGCGGCTGCAGGGCATCCGCAGCAAGGACAAGCTGGACGAGGTGGCCGAGCAGTCGCTGCGCGGCGCCAACCTCTGGGAAGAGGTCAAGGACCGGCTCAACAAGCCCGGCGGCGGACTGTCCGGCGGTCAGCAGCAGCGTCTGTGCATCGCGCGCGCGATCGCGGTGAGCCCCGACGTGCTGCTCATGGACGAGCCCTGCTCGGCCCTGGACCCGATCTCGACGCTGGCCATCGAGGACCTGATCGCCGAGCTCAAGCAGCAGTACACGATCGTCATCGTCACGCACAACATGCAGCAGGCCGCCCGCGTCTCCGATCAGACCGCGTTCTTCAACCTCGAGGCCACCGGCAAGCCCGGCCAGCTCATCGAGATCAACGCGACCGAGAAGATGTTCTCCAACCCGGAGGAGCAGGCCACCGAGGACTACATCTCGGGCCGGTTCGGCTGATCCCGCTGCGCACGCGACCGCGGCACCGGCCGCGCCGGTACCCGACGGTACGGTGAGGCAATGACATCGCAGTACAGCACCGTGCTCCCGGGCGACCGTGCGGTCGCCCGCGTGCGCGACGCGGTGCTCCTGGTGGACGTGCCCGCCGTGGCCGCGCCGCCCGAGGTCGCGGCCCTGATGGCCGCACTCGACACCGACGACGACATCACCAGGGCGGTGGCGGCGCAGTCGGGCCCGGCCTTCGTGGTGCTCCAGGTGACCGAGACCACCGTCCGGGCACTGATCCACGGCTCCGCCGGGGTCCCGCCCGAGCAGGCGCTCACCGTGGCCATCTTCGGATCCGCCTCCGCCGCCGCGCCGCTGAGCGCCCTGCACGCGGAGGCCGGCTTCGTCGAACGGGTCTCGCCGCTGCCGCCCGGCGCGGTGGTCACGGTCACCGTCGGACCGCCGCCCCCGCCCGGCCCCGTGTGCGGGCCCACCGCCCTGCACCTCCTGCGCGGCGCCGTCCCCGGCGCGGGCGCGGTGCTGTGGTCCGACGAATCACTGGAAGCGCAGGGCGAGATCGACGCCGCCACCGACGTCTTCCCCGGCGATGCGCCGACGAACGAGGAACCCACGGGCGTGAGCCCGCTGTTCGCCGCCACCGAGCACGAGGTGGAGGTGCCGGAGTCGGTGCCCACCGCGGGGCCCCTGGTGGAGGGAAGGCGTTGCGCCTTCGGGCATCTCAACGCACCGTTCGCCGCCTACTGCAGCCGCTGCGGCGCGCTCGTGGATCGCCGCGCTCCGCTGGAGACGGGGCCGCGGCCGCCGCTCGGCATGCTGGTGGCCGACGACGGCGCCGCCTACGTGGTGGAGGCCGATATGGTGATCGGCCGCGACCCGTCGGGCTACGTGGCCCAGCGCGGCGGCCGCTCGTTCGACGGTGCCGGACGCCTCAATTCCGTTGTCCTCCAAGACCGCACGGGCGCACTGTCGCGCGCGCACCTGGAGATCCGGATCGACGGCTGGCAGCTGCTGGCCGTGGACGTGGGCTCGGCGAACGGCACCTGGGTGCGCCCGCCGGCCACACCCGCGCCGCTGCGGCTACCGCCCGGCCAGCCGGTACCGCTCACGCCGGGCACCGATATCCACCTGGGCGGCAGGATCCTGCAGCTCCAGGACGGCGCCGTCGGCTGATTCAGTTCGAGACGTCGGCGGTGGGCTCGGCGTTGCCGGTGGCCTGGAAGATCACCCGGCGGCCGATCTCCACGGCGTGATCGGCGAAGCGCTCGTAGTAGCGGCCCAGCAGCGTCACGTCGACCGCGGCGGCCACGCCGTGCTTCCAATCCCGGTCCATCAGCACCGTGAACAGGTGGCGATGCAGATCGTCCATCGCATCGTCCTGCTCCTCGATCTCGGCCGCCTGCTTCGGGTCCTGCGTGAGCAGCACCTCGCGGGCCGAGTTCGCGAGTTCCACGGCGAGCCGGCCCATCTCGGCGAAGTAGCCGTTGACCTCCTCGGGGAGGGTCTTGTTCGGGAACCGGCGGCGGGTGACCTTGGCGACGTGCAGCGCCAGCGCGCCCATCCGGTCGACATCGGCGACGATCTGGAAGCCCGACACCACGATGCGCAGATCGCTGGCCACGGGGGCCTGCAGCGCGAGCAGGGAGAAGGCCTCCTCCTCGGCGCGGCGGCTCAGGCGGACGATCTCGTCGTGCCCGGAGATGACCTCCTCGGCGAGCTCGAGATCGGCCTGCAGCAGGGCGTTGGTGGCCTTCTCCATGGCCACACCCGACTTGCCGCAGATGTCACCGAGAATGTCATTGAACGCAGCCATCTGCTGTGTGTACGCGGTACGCATGGGCGCAGTATAACGCCCGATTCTGACGGTTTGTCGTCCTCAGCTGAGCGGTAGGTGAATGCGAAGTGAACGCGGCTTCACCCGCCGCTGGTCTCCGTCTCCGCACCGGGCATCGCGGCGGCGTCGGCCTCCCACGGATCGTCGAGCCAGCCCTCCGGGAGCACCACCTTGCCGGGGGTGCCCTGGCGGCCGCGGGGACCCTCCGCGTCCTTCGGGAAGGGCACGTCCCGGGGCAGCGTATCGAGCAGCGCGCGCAGGTCGGCCAGGGTCTTGACGGTGGCCAGCCGGGTGCGCAGCTCGCCGCCGGCGGGGAAGCCGCGCAGGTACCAGGCCACGTGCTTGCGGATCTCCCGCATGCCCTTGTCCTCGCCGTGGTGCGCGGCCAGCAACTCGCCGTGCCGGTACATGATCTCGGTGACCTCGCCGAGGTTCGGCGGGGTCGGCATCGCGGTGCCGTTCAGGGCGGCGGACAGCTCGGAGAACAGCCAGGGGCGGCCGAGGCAGCCGCGGCCCACCACCACGCCGTCGCAGCCGGTGCGGTCCATCATGGTCACCGCGTCTTCGGCGGCGAAGATGTCGCCGTTGCCGAGCACCGGCACGGCATCGCCGAAGTGGTGGTGCACGTGCTCCTTGAGCCGGGTGATCTCGTCCCAGTCGGCCTGACCGGAGTAGCGCTGCGACGCGGTGCGGGCGTGCAGGGCCACGGCGACAGCGCCCTGCTCCGCGGCGATCCGGCCCGCATCCAGGTGGGTGTGGTGCTCGTCGTCGATGCCGATGCGGAACTTCACGGTGACCGGGATGCGGCCGCCGGCGCCGCCGTCCTCGATCCCGCGGACCGCCGCATCGACGATGCTGGCGAACAGGTTCCGCTTGTACGGCAGCGCGGACCCGCCGCCGCGGCGGGTGATCTTCGGGACGGGGCAGCCGAAGTTCATGTCCAGGTGATCCGCGAGGCCCTCCTCGGCGATCATCCGGGCCGCCTCGTAGGTGTAGTGCGCGTCCACCGTGTACAGCTGCAGGCTCCGCGGGTCCTCGTCGGGCGCGAAGGTGGTCATGTGCATGGTGACGGGGTGCCGCTCCACCAGGGCGCGGGCGGTGACCATCTCGCACACGTACAGCCCCGCGACGGTGCCGGAGCGCTGGCGTTCCAACTCCCGGCACAGGCTGCGGAAGGCCACATTGGTGACGCCGGCCATCGGCGCGAGCACGACGGGGGAGTCGAGCTCGAACTGGCCGATGGTCAGTTTCGGCTGCGTGGCGGTGGTCATGGGTGCTCCCTTAACGCGTTCACCTCCCGACGCCCGGAGGACATCAGGAGGTGAGTGCGGTCGATCGCGGAGGTCAGGCGCTCGCGCCGGCCTTCTCCTTGGCGGCGGCCTTCTCCTTCTTGGCGGCCTCCCGGGCCAGCGAGCGGTCGCGCATCTCCTCGAACTTCACGGCCGCGGCCTCGAGCTCATCGAGGAAGGCCGCGAGCTCCTCGCGGGTCCGCTCGCCCTCGGCGCTGAAGTCCTCGCGCTCGAAGATCTTCCACTTGCGCAGCACGGGCATGACGACCTCGTCCTTGTGCTGGCGCAGGTCGTAGATGCCGTGCTTGGCCATGAGCACGCCGTTGCGGCGGAAGTCCGGCATACCGGCGCCGGGCATCTCGAAGTGCTTGATGGTGTCGGTGATGGCGCGGATCGCCTGGTCGGGCACCAGGTCGAGGCCGGCGGCCGAGATGTTGCGGTAGAAGATCATGTGCAGGTTCTCGTCCGCCGCGATGCGCTGCAGCATCTTGTCGGCGATCGGGTCGGCACACACCTTGCCGGTGTTGCGGTGGCTCACGCGGGTGGCCAGCTCCTGGAAGGTCACGTACGCCACCGAGTGCAGCATCGTCATCTTCTGCTCGGTGTGCTGCGCGACCTTGCCCTGGGGATGCCAGCCGTTGGTCATGTGGATCATGCGGGCCTGCTCGAGCTTCACCGGGTCCACACCGCGGGTCACCACGAGGTAGTCGCGCATGGCGATGCCGTGGCGGTTCTCCTCGGCGGTCCAGCGGCCCACCCAGTGGCCCCAGGCGTCGTCCATGGAGAAGTTGGCGGCGATCTCCCGGTGGTACGTGGGCAGGTTGTCCTCGGTGAGGAGGTTGGTGATCATCGCGGCCTTGGCGACCTCGTCGAGGCGGCTCTCCTCGGGGTCGTAATCATGACCGCCGAGCGCTGCGAAGTTGCTGCCGTCCGCCCACGGGATGTACTCGTGGGGGCTCCAGTCCTTGGTCATCGAGAGATGGCGGTTGACGTTGTCCTCGGCGACGCCCGACAGCTCCTGCAGGAGCTCGAGCTGAGTGAGTGGACGGGTCGACATCATTCCTCTTCCGACGTATTTCTGCTTCGAACTATCCGACAAGACTACGCAAATCACACTCTGGACTCAACGTAGCCGGGGGTTATGCGCTGGCTGCGGCCTTTTCCAGGGCGCGTTCGCGCTTGGCGGCCTCGCGGGCCAGCGAGCGGTCGCGCATCTCCTCGAAGCGGCCGGCCTGCAGTTCGAGCTCGTCGATGTAGGCGGCCAGTTCCTCCCGCGCCTTCTGGCCCTCGGGGCCGAAGTCGTCGCGCTCGAAGATCTTCCACTTGCGCAGCACGGGCATCACGACCTCGTCCTTGTGCTGGCGCAGGTCGTAGATGCCGTGCTTGGCCATGAGCACGCCGTTGCGGCGGAAGTCGGGCATGCCGATGCCGGGCATCTCGAAGTGGGTGAGGATGTCGGTCACCGCGCGCAGGGCCTGGTCGGGGGCCAGATCGAGCGCCGCACCACAGATGTTGCGGTAGAAGATCATGTGCAGGTTCTCGTCGGCCGCGATGCGCTGGAGCAGCTTGTCGGCGGTGGCGTCGTTGCAGGCCTTGCCGGTGTTGCGGTGGCTCACGCGGGTGGCCAGCTCCTGGAAGGTCACGTACGAGACCAGGTGCAGGATGCTGCGGGCCTCGGGGCCGGCGCCGGAGTGGCCCTGCGAGGAGACGCCGTTACCCATGTGGGTCATCCGGAACTCCTCGAGCTTGACCGGGTCCACCGCGCGGGTCACCAGCAGGTAGTCGCGCATCGCGATGCCGTGCCGGTTCTCCTCGGCGGTCCAGCGGCCCACCCAATGGCCCCACGCGTGGTCCATGGAGAAGTTCTCGGAGATCTCCCGGTGGTAGCTGGGGAGGTTGTCCTCGGTGAGCAGGTTGGTGATCATCGCGGCCCGCGCCACATCGGAGAGCTGCGACTGCGACGGGTCCCAGTCCTGACCGCCGAGGGCGGCGTAGTTGCTGCCCTCGTCCCACGGCACGTAGTCGTGCGGGTTCCAGTCCTTGGTCATCGACAGGTGGCGATTGACATTCGCCTCCGCCACGCCGGAGAGCTCGGTGAGCATCTCCAGGTGAGTGAGTTCGCGTTGCATGTTCCTCCGTCGCTCGGCACGGGGCCGACTCGAGACACGTCCGGTTGGATTTCGCACACCGTGGTCTCGGTGTTACTGCGCCCGGCAATCTTCCTGCCGAAATGCGCCGTGACTGTGTCCAAGGTAACTCCGATGGGGGATTCACCGCACTGAATCGCGGGGTGGGTGACTCGTTCCACATCCTGCATCGGTGTCAGATCCAGCCGCGTTCCCGTGCCCGGAGGGTGGCCTCGTACCGGTTCGCGACACCCAGTTTGGCGACCGCGGAGGAGAGGTAGTTGCGGGTGGTGCCGGGGCTCAGATGCGCGCGCCGGGCGATCTCGTCGACGGAGGCCCCGTCGGCGGCGAACTCCAGGACGTCGGCCTCGCGCGGCGTGAGCGGCGAATCCCCGGCGCTGATCGCCTCCGCGGCGAGCTCGGGGTCCACGTACCGGCCGCCGGTGTGGACGGTGCGGATCACCTGCGCCAGCGTGGCCGCGGGCGCGGTCTTGGGGAGGAAGCCGCGCACGCCGATCGACAGCGCCCGCTTGAGGTAGCCGGGCCGCCCGTGGCTGGTGACGATCAGGGTGCCGGCGTCGGGGGTGAGAGCGAGCAGCTGGGCCGCGGTGTCGATGCCGTCCAACCCGGGCATCTGCAGGTCCAGGACGGCCACCGCGGGCGGCAGGCCCTGCTCCACGCGGCGCTGCCACAGCGCCACCAGCTCGGCGCCCGAGCCGGCCTCGGCGGCCACATGCAGATCGTCCTCCAGGTCCAGCAGGGCCGCCATCGCGGTGCGGATCAGGTGCTCGTCGTCGGCGAGCAGCACGTCGATCATCGTTCCTCCCAGGTCACGGCCAGGACGAAGTCTCCGGCTTCGCCGGTGGTGCGCAGCTGCGCGCCCACGGTGTGCACGCGCTCGGCCAGGCCCGCCAGGCCCGACGGTGCGCCGGACGGTGCGTCCGGCGCACCGTCGTTGCGCAGTTCCAGGCCGTCGGCGCGCAGGGTGAGTTCGGCGGCGGAGGCGGTCGAATGCTTGACGATGTTGGTGGTGCCCTCGCGGACCACCCACGCGGCGGTCTCGTGGAAGCGGGTGGGCACGTCGTCGGGGGAGCCGGTCACGGTGAGCCGGCAGCCCGCGGCGGCGAGCAGGGAGCGGGCCCCGGCCACCTCGCCGGCGAGGTCCACATCGCGGTAGCCGCGCACCAGCGAGCGCATCTCCTCCATCGAGGTCACGGCCAGGGACTTCACCTCGTCCATCTCGGTGGCCGCGCGGTCCGCGGCGCCGGCGCGGACCAGGGTCGCGGCCAGTTCACTCTTGACCGCGATCGCCGAGAACCCGCGCCCCACCACGTCGTGCAGGTCGCGGGCGAATCGCAGCCGCTCCTCGGCCACCTGCAACTCGGCGGCCATATCGCGGCTCTCCTCGAGCTCGGACAGGACGTGCAGGCTCCACACCGTCGCGCGGGTGGTCCACATGAGCAACACCCCGATGGGGAAGACGATCAGCAGCCGGAGGGCCGTGTCGGCGTCGCGCATCAGCAGCATGATCAGCACGCTGCCCGCGATCAGGATCGGCCACGGGTGCCGCACGAAGGGCAGGACCGAACCCGAGGCCATCAGCAGGGTGAGGAAGGCGGTGACGGCGGCCCCGTTGCGGACCGGTCCGTCGCCCGCGGCGAGCGCGATCACCACCGCCGCGCCGAAGACGAGGGCCTGGCAGATCACCGCGAAGCGCCAGGCCAGACGGCGCTGGCGGGCGTCCGCGCGCATGGACAGTTCGGGTTGGGATTCGACGGCCGCGATCGCGGCGAGGCCCACGATGACCGTCGCGATCACGGGCAGCGGGCGGATGCCGGTCACGGCCAGCATCGCGACCACGCTGATCACCGCGCTCTGCAGGACCAACCGGGTGTACAGCCGGAACTTGTCGGGCCCCGACATCCCGGCCCACCACGCCGCGACCCGGCGCAGGGGCGCCGGGATCACCCGCGATCGTCCCAGCGGAACCACTGGAGAACCAGAGCCACTGAGATCGCCGTCCATAGGACCAGTGTGGCAAGAGGTCGCCCGGCTTCGGCGAAGGTGGCGGCGAAGTCGAGGGCGGCGGCGTCGTTCGCGGCACCCGGTGCCAGTCCCGCCTCGCCCAGCCGGATCAGGTCGGCGACTGCGGCGAAGGGCGTCCAGTCGGCGATCCGGCCGAGCTGCTCGGGGAGCACGGGGCGGATGCTCGCCAGGCCCACCATCGACAGCACCATCACCGGGATGGAGGTGATCTGCGCGGCCTCGGCGTTCTTGGTCACGGCACTGGTGGCCAGCGCGAGCAGGGTGAAGATCACCAGGCCGCCGATCAGGGCCACCAGCAGCAGCAGCGGGTTCACCGGCAGCGGGCCACCCGCGGCGAAGACGGTGCCCGCCACGATCACCGTGCCCACCAGGGTGAGCACGGCCCCGGGCACGGCGGGTGCGGTGAGGATCTGCAGATCGGTGGCCTCGCCGGTGCGCAGCCGTTTCAGGACGCCCTCGGACCGGCGGGTGGTGACCATCGACAGCACCGAGTAGTACTGCACCATCAGCAGCGCGGACAACGCGAAGATCTCCAGCGTGTTGGCCACGCCGAGCGCGGTCCGCGGACCGTCGCCGGCGGTGAAGAAGAGCAGCAGGGGCGTCCCCACGGGGAACACGGTGCCCATGAAGAGCAGCGTCTTGTTGCGCCGGAACTGCAGGTACTCGGCGTGCGCGAGGGCGCGCAGGGGGCGGCGGCCGTAGCCGACGCCGGGGCGGGTGGCGGTCGCGGTACTCATCGGGGGTCTCCGTTCGTCGTGTCGGCCACGGACAGGAACACCGATTCGAGCGACGGTGCGTGGGCCTGTAGGCCGTTCAGGGTGAGGCCGCGGTCGGCGGCCCAGTCGAGCAGGGTGTGCAGATCGGCCTGCAGCCGGTGGGTTTCGACGGTGAGCCGCGCACCGTCGGGTCCGGTGCCGACCCGTGCGCCGGGCAGCACCGGCAGTGGGACCCCGGGATCGTCGAAGGCGATCACGGCCGGGTGGTCCTCGACGATGTCGCGGAGCGTCCCGAGGCGGGCGATCTCGCCGCGGTGCATGATCGCGATCCGGTCGGCGAGGGCCTCGGCCTCGTCGAGGTAGTGGGTGGTGAGCACCATGGTGACGCCGTCGGCCTTGAGCTCGGCGAGCAGCCGCCAGGTGGATCGGCGGCTCTCCGGGTCGAGTCCGGTGGTGGGCTCGTCGAGGAACAGCAGCCGGGGTTGCCCGATCAGCGCGCAGGCGAGGTCCACGCGGCGCTGCTCACCGCCGGACAGTGCGCGCACCCGCACATCGGCGCGGTCGGTGAGGTGCACGCGGGCCAGCACCGAGTCGGTGTCGGTGGGATTGCTGCAGGTGCCGCGCCACATCTGCAGGGTCTCGCGCACGGTGAGCTCGGCGGGGAGGCCGCCGGCCTGCAGCATGATCCCGCACAGCGGGCGCACGTCACGGCGGTCGCGCAGCGGGTCGCGGCCGAACACGGTGACCTCGCCCGAGGTGGGGGCGGCCAGGCCCTCCAGGAGGTCGAGGGTGGAGGTCTTGCCGGCGCCGTTGGTGCCGAGCAGGGCGAAGACCTCGCCGTGCCGGACGTCGAGATCGACGCCGCGGACGGCCTCGTAGGCGTTGCCGCCGGTCCCGTAGGTGCGGCGCAGCCCGGTCGCGGCGATGACGGTGTCGGTGGTCACGGCGGGCTCGGCCCGCACGGCGGTCACGCGCGTCCCCACTTGCGGCTGCCGAGGACCCACCGCACCGCCATGTGGGCGGCGATGACGGCGGCCACCACGGCCGCGAGGGCGGCGGGCGGCTGGAATGCGACGAACCCGGCCGCCAGGACGACGACTGTGATTACGATCACGAAGATCTCGCGGGAGCGGGTGGGCGCCGGTCCGAGCCGGACGGCGTCCATCAGCAGATCGTGGGGTCCGGTCGCGTCCGGGTGGCGCGGCGGGTGTGTCGGTGCGTGGGAAGGTGGTCCGAAGTGACGGTCTGTGGCGTTCATGTCTTCGAGCCTGGTGGGTCCGGGCGGTCGCGAGTAGTGCGCGATGTCATGAGTTCCGCCGCAGTCGTCATGGGGTGCCCATGACATCCGTCATAGGGTGCGCCCCCGCGCAGACACCGCATCGTCACCGAATCGTTCCCGCCAGTTCGCGTCCCCGACGCACGAGTCCCGGAACCTACACGCTGTGACGGCCGCATCGACTGAGATCGTGGAGCCCTCAGCGGAGAAGGGCGTGCGCGCGAATCTCAAGCTGCGGGACAATCTGCTGTTCCTACTGTTCGTGGTGCCGAACCTGGCGCTGCTCACCGCGTTCACCTACCGGCCGCTGATCGACAACTTCGCGCTGAGCTTCAAGGACTGGTCGCTGGCCAGCCCCGAGCCGGCGAAGTGGATCGGCCTGGCCAACTACCGCGAGTTCTTCACCAAGGCGGAGAGCTGGCAGGTGGTCACGGTCACGCTGGTGTTCACCGTGAGCGCGCTGGTGATCTCCATGGTGCTGGGGCTGGCGCTGGCGATGCTGTTGGATCAGAACCTCAAGGGCCGCAACCTGGTCCGGTCGGCCGTCTTCGCGCCCTTCGTGATCTCGGGCGCGGCGATCGGTGCGGCCTTCTACTTCGTCTTCAATCCGCAGTTCGGTGCGGTCGCGTCGATCCTGAGCTGGTTCGGCATCACCAGCCCGGACTTCTACCAACAGCCGGGCTGGGCCCTGTTCCTGGTCACCTTCACCTACATCTGGAAGAACCTGGGCTACACCTTCGTGATCTACCTGGCCGCGCTGCAGGGCCTGAACAAGGATCTCGACGAGGCGGCGGCGATCGACGGGACGCCCACGTGGCGCAAGTTCTGGCGGGTCACCTTCCCGCAGCTGCGGCCGGCCACGTACTTCCTGTCGATCACGGTGCTGCTCAACAGTCTTCAGGTGTTCGACATCGTCAACATCATGTTCCCTGCGGGAGGCCCGCAGGGCGGCACCACCACCATGGTGTTCGACATCTACTGGCAGACCTTCCGCAACCAGCGGGCCGGCTACGGCGCCACGATCGCCACGATCATGTTCCTCGTGCTGCTGATCGTCACCGTGGTGCAGGTCCGGATGATGGATCGGGGCAACGAGAAGTGACCGCGAACCCCACGAGCAGCGTCGGCAAGAAGGCGCTCGGCTACCTCGGCATGCTGGCCACGCTGGCGCTGGTCGCGGTGCCGGTGTACTTCATCGTGATCACATCGTTCAAGGACCGGCCGGACATCTTCGTCTCGCCCGCCACGTGGTGGCCGCCCACCTGGTACGCGGACAACTACAGCTACGTGACTCGCGAGATCCCGTACTGGGACTACCTGCGGAACTCGGTGATCATCACCGCGGTCACCGGCGGCATCAAGTTCGTGCTGGGTGTCACCAGCGCGTACGCGCTGGTGTTCCTGCGTTTCCCGTTCAAGAAGGTGCTGTTCGTGGTGATCATCGCCGCGCTGATGGTGCCGAACCAGATCACGGTGATCTCGAACTACGCGCTGATGGCCAACTACCGCAACACCTTCGTCGGCATCATCCTGCCGCTCGCGGGGGTGGCCTTCGGAACCTTCCTGCTGCGCAATCACTTCCTCTCGCTGCCGCGGGAGATCGTGGAGGCCGCGAGGATGGACGGCGCCGGACACCTGCGCCTGATGTTCCGGGTGATCCTGCCCATCTCGATCCCCACCATGGTGGCCTTCGCGGTGATCACCCTGGTAAACGAGTGGAACGAATACCTCTGGCCCTTCCTCATGTCGGATAACGCCGCCGTCGCACCGCTGCCCGTGGGGCTCACCCTGCTGCAGAACACCGAGCAGGGCGTCAACTGGGGGCCGGTGATGGCGGCCACCCTGCTCACCGCCCTGCCCATGCTCATCGTCTTCCTGATCCTGCAGCGGCAGATGATCAAGGGACTCACCTCCGGCGCCGTCAAGGGCTGACCGGGCCGTATCACTCATCCACCGGAAAACCACCGAAAACCCAAGGGAGCACTCATGGCCGACCTCAGCAGACGCGGATTCCTCGCGACCAGCCTCGCCGCCACCGCGGCCTTCGCCGCCGCCTGCTCGGGCTCCGGCAGCGGTGGGGGCGGTTCGAACTCGGGATCGAGCGGCGGCGACATCAAGCTGCAGTTCCTCACCAACCACCCGGGCAGCTCGAAGGCGCTTGAACAGAGCATCATCGACGACTTCCAGAAGGCCAACGCGAACATCAAGGTCGAGCTGCTCGACGGCGGCAAGAACTACGAACAGGTCGCCCAGAAGTTCCAGACCGCCCTCACCGGCGGCACCAAGCCCGACATCGTGGTGGTCTCGGACGTCACCTGGTTCAACTTCGCGCTGAACAAGCAGATCGAGCCGCTCGATCCCCTGTTCGCCGGTGCCGGCTTGAACCCGGCCGACTACGTGGACTCGCTGCTCGCCGACACCACGTTCGACGGTAAGCACTACGCCGTCCCGTTCGCCCGCTCGACGCCGCTGTTCTACTACAACAAGGACGTCTGGAAGAAGGCCGGCCTCGAGGACCGCGGCCCGAAGGACTGGGACGAGTTCGTCGCCTGGGCACCGCGCATCCAGGAGGCGATCGGCGGCGACAAGAAGGCCATCGTGCTCGCCGACGGGGAGAACTACATCGACTGGGTCTTCGAGGGCTGGAACTGGTCCAAGGGCGGCGCCTACTCGGACGGCTGGAACCTGAAGTTCACCAGTCCCGAGACCGTTGCGGCGGCGCAGCAGCTCAAGGACGTGATCGGCAAGTGGGGGCGTTTGGTCACCACACCCGAGAACGATTTCGGTGCCGGACTCGCGGCGGTCACCCTGCAGTCCACGGGCTCGCTCAAGACCATCGCCACCTCCGCCAAGTTCGAGGTGGGCACCGCCTTCCTGCCCGGCCCCCAGGGCAAGTCGTGCCCCACCGGCGGTGCCGGAGTCGCGATCGCCGCGGGCATCTCGGACGACCGCAAGGCCGCCGCGATGAAGTTCATCGAGTTCCTCACGAACGCGAAGAACTCGTCCACCTTCTCGCAGGGCACCGGGTACATGCCGGTCCGCAAGGCCGCGGTCGACGAGGCCTCGATGAAGGATTTCATCGCGAAGAACCCGAACTTCGGCACCGCCGTCAAGCAGCTGCCCTACACCCGCAGCCAGGACAACGCCCGCGTCTTCGTGCCGGGCGGCGGCGAGGACATCGGTCGGGCGCTGCAGCAGATCGCCACCGGTGGCGACCCGGCGGCGGTGCTCGGCACGCTGCAGACCACGATTCAGGGCAAGATCGACTCGCAGATCACGCCGAAGCTGCCGAAGTAGTCCGGCGGTAGCGAACAAGGAGTAGGGAACACCATGGCAACGGTGCGTTTCGACGGTGCGACGGTCCAGTACCCGGGGTCCGAACGGCCTTCGGTCAGCTCGCTCGACCTCGACATCGCGGACGGCGAATTCGTGGTGCTGGTGGGGCCTTCCGGTTGCGGTAAGTCCACCAGCCTGCGGGCGCTCGCGGGACTGGAGGCGGTGACCGACGGCCGCATCCTCATCGACGATGTGGATGTGACCACGGTGTCGCCGAAGAAGCGCGACGTGGCCATGGTGTTCCAGAACTACGCGCTCTACCCGAACATGACGGTGGCGCAGAACATGGGCTTCGCCCTGCGCAATGCCGGTGTGTCCAAGGAGGACACGAACAAGCAGGTCGCGGAGGCAGCGGCCATGCTGGAGCTGGAGCCGCTGCTCGACCGGAAGCCGGCGCGGCTGTCCGGCGGGCAGCGGCAGCGGGTGGCCATGGGCCGCGCCATCGTGCGGCATCCGAAGGTCTTCGCGATGGACGAGCCGCTGTCGAACCTCGATGCGCGCCTGCGGGTCTCGACCCGCTCGCAGATCTCCGCGTTGCAGCGCCGGCTCGGTGTGACCACGCTGTACGTGACCCACGACCAGGTCGAGGCCATGACCATGGGTGACCGCGTGGCGGTTCTCAAGGACGGTCTGCTGCAGCAGGTGGCGCCGCCGCGCGAGCTGTACGACGATCCGGTCAACACCTTCGTCGCAGGGTTCCTGGGCTCGCCGGGGATGAATCTGGTGACGGTGCAGCGCGATACCGACGGCGCGCATCTCGCGGGCGCCACCGTGGCGGTGCCGCGCACCGTCGAGGGTGAGACGGTGACCGTCGGCCTGCGGCCCGAGGCGCTCGATGTGGTGTCCCCGGACGCCCCGGGCGCCGCGAAGGGCACCGTGCAGCTGGTGGAGGAGCTGGGCGCTGAGGCGCTGGTCTACGTGACGATCGACGGCCAGGACAAGCCGTTGGTGGCGCGGGTGGACCGGGCCAGCTCGCTACGATCCGGCGACGAGGCCGGTCTCGTGCCCGCGCCGGATCAGGCGCTGTTCTTCCACGCGGAGACGGGCGACCGGCTGCGCTGAGCGCCGCCCGCGGAGGAAGGCGCGTCGCTGCGCGGTGCGCCGGTGCAGGTCCAGCATCGTCTGGACGGCACGGTCCCAGGTGAACTCCTCGGCGCGGGCGCGGGTGGCGTGCCGGTAGTCGCCACCGTCGAGGACGGACCGGACCGCGGTGGCGAACGCGGCCGCGGTATCCGCTGCGGGGAGGCCGCAATCGGCGCGCGCGATATCGGCGAGAGCGGAGTTGCGGGACACCACGATCGGGGTGCCGGAGGCGAGCGCCTCCATGGCCGAGAGCCCGAAGGTCTCGTGCGGTCCGGGGCAGACGGCGACGTCGGCGCAGGCGAGGAGGTCGGCGAGATCGTCGCGGTCGGTGAGGTGTCCGGTGAAGGTGACGGGCAGACTGGTCGCCTGGCGTCGCAGCTCGTCGAGCATGGCGCCCCCGCCGGCCACGACGAGGCGCGCCGAGGCACCGTCGGCCAGCAGTGCGCGCAGTACCTCGATGCCGCGCGCGGGGTGCTTCTCCATGGACAGTCGGCAGGATTGCGTGAGCAGGATGTCGGCGCCCTGGGCCCAACGCGCACGTGCCGCAGCCGTCGCCCGACCGGGGTGGAAGGTCCCGAGGTCCACGCCGAGGGGCACCGTGGCCACGTTGGGGGCGTGGATGCGGGCGAACTCCTCGCCGGCGAAGGGTGTGGTGCAGACGACGGTGTCGTAGCTGCGTGCGGTGCCGAGGTTGGCGATGTCGGAGGCCCACACCGCCACGCGCGGCGCTCCGAGGGCGATCATCCGGTCGAGGCGTTCGTGGCTGATCATCACGGAGCCGATGCCGCGGGCGCGCGCCCACGGGCCCATGCCGCGCAGGGTGAGCCGGTCGGACACCTCGAGGCTGTCGGCGTCGAGCCGGGGGAGCAGTCTGCGGATGCGGACGGGGTTCGCGGCTCGGTAGCCCTCGACGCGGAAGAACTTCGCGCCCGGCACGGTGATCCGCCGGACACCGGATTCGAGCACCTCGTCGCGCTGCTGTGCGCCCGCCACCACCAGTGTGACGCGGTGCCCGTGGGTCACGTAGCCGGCGCCCAGCTGATCGACCGCGGTCCGCAGGCCGCCGGAGCGGGGACCGTAGAAGTTCGCGAGTTGGACGATGTGCATTCCGCCAGGCTGCCCGTGGGGTCGGGCGCGGGGGTGAACGTGCGGGAGCAGTTGGGCGAACTGTTCGAACTTGTCGGTGGACAGGCGCACAATCGAGCCATGACCGTACGCCTGAATCCCTACATCAGCTTCGCCGACAACGCCCGCGAGGCGCTCGAGTTCTACCGGGAGGTGCTGGGTGGGGAGCTGGAAATCTCCACGTTCGAGGGCATGCCGCCCGAGATGATCGACCCCTCCGAGACCGGCAAGGTGATGCACGGCCAGCTCACCACGCCCGACGGTCTCACCCTGATGGCGGCCGATACCCCGGCCGGGATGCCCCGCACCGTGGGTGACGACATCAGCGTCTCGCTGTCGGGAGACGATCTGGCCAAGCTCACCGGCTGGTGGGAGAAGCTCTCCGGCAGCGGCCAGGTGACGGTGCCTTTCGTGCAGGCTCCGTGGGGCGACACCTTCGGCATGTGTGTCGATCGGTTCGGCGTGAAGTGGTTGGTCAACGCCTCCGCGAGCTGACGGTGAGGGGGTGTTCTATGAAGCGTCTCGTACCGGAACGCACGATTGATTCCTTGTTTGCGTACGAGTTCCTCGTCGCTGCTCCCACCGCCTTGTTCTGGTCGCCGGCGAATACCCAGAAAGGGATCTGGGACCATGACATCCTGCACGCCGGTCAGAGACTCCTGATCGAGTGCAAAGGGCTTCTGCCACCGTCGTCGACGAAGTCGACCGATTGGCAGGTGCCGATCGACCTCACTCAGTTGCAGCGATACGTGGGGCAGCCCCTTACCCGGAGCCTTGTCTACATCCTCCCTGCAATGCCAAGTGACGTGGCACGTCCGTGGTTACGCGATTGCCAAGCCGATCCCGACGACGCGGGGCACTGCCTTGCCTGCTCGGACGCCCTTGCCCAGCAGTGGGGCAGGGCGGTGCAGTCTCGGCGGTGGGCTGGAAAGTCGTCTGCGGTGGCGAGCGCGACGTACGAACGGCGACTGCAACCGTGGTTCAGTCATTGGGCATGGTGCGTGAGCGCACTGGACCTTAGTCAGCATCTCTCGTGGACGCGAGGCTCGTCGAACAGCATTTCTGCAGCCGATCGCTCTCTCGGATCAATTCAGGGCGCAACGCGGCTGTGCCATCTACTGGCATCGGTTGCGCTGGATTTCGACGGGCGGACGGGCGAGCTCGCTTCGAGTCGAGTCCCGCGCGCCGAGCGCGGCGACTACGAGCCGGTACTCGGTCGTTACCGTCTTGCGGACGATGTACGTTTGACGAATCGCGTGCTGGAAGTACTCGATGACAGCGACGGAGCGGCGTTCGCCTACTACTGAATCTACCGCCGGCGGGGGTCCGCTAGACTTGCCGACGCTAGGGCCTCTAGCTCAATTGGCAGAGCAGCGGACTTCAACAAAATAGGAGCGCCCGGCTGGAAACAGCTGGGATGACACCACTCAAAGTCGGGGAACCCTTCGCCAGGTGACTGGCATGGCAATCCCGAGCCAAGCCGAGGCAGGCCTCGGAAGGTGTAGAGACTGGACGGGTGGCACCTACCGCGCGTGAGCGTCACGGTGAAGGGACAGTCCAGACCACGAACGCCCTCGGGCGGCGTCGAAAGACGAAGTGGCAGGTTAATCCGTAGGTTGTGGGTTCGAGTCCCACGGGGCCCACCACATGTGTTGTTGCGAGCGATTCGCAGAAACCACGTGCGCGCATGCTGCCGCGTAGTCGTTGTCGGCTTCCTTCCGCGACACCTCGCGGCTCGTTCCGTCGAGGGCAGAGCAGCAACGTGATTTCCAGGACCTGACCAGGCGATTTGGGAAGTTGCTAGGATGTGCCATAAGCTATCCCAGCTCCCAACGGAACACGGAAGCGGTGCGGAGAACGGCTTTCAGCCGTCCGAAGCGAGCCCCCTTCGTTTAGTGGCCTAGGACGCCGCCCTTTCAAGGCGGTAGCGCGGGTTCGAATCCCGTAGGGGGTACGTCGCAAGACGCAAAATTGCATATGGCCCTGTGGCGCAGTTGGTTAGCGCGCCGCCCTGTCACGGCGGAGGTCGCGGGTTCGAGTCCCGTCAGGGTCGCCATCCGAGTTCTATGAACTCGGCGGTGACGGTTTTACCGGCACGGCCAGGTAGCTCAGTTGGTACGAGCGACCGCCTGAAAAGCGGTAGGTCGCCGGTTCGATCCCGGCTCTGGCCACAAGCAAGACCCCCTGTTCTCAGGGGGTCTTCTTGTCTCTACGGCCGGGTTGCGGAGATGTGCTGCCGTACCGCGGGCACGACCGACCCCCACACCGCCGGCGGCGGGATCTCGTGGCCCACCCCGTCGAGCCGGAGCAGCGATGCCCCCGGAATCATCCGGGCCAGGGCCTCCCCGTGGGCGAGCGGGAACATCGGATCGTCGGCGCTGTGGATCACCAGCGCGGGAGCTCTGATCGCCGACGGATCGGCCGATGCGCCCTGCTCCGCCACGAAATGATTGTTCATCGACGATTCCATCGACGCCGTGCGCCGGACCTCGGCGGTCGCAAGGGCCCGCACGCGCGGCTCGTCGAACCGCCCGGGCGCGGCGTACGGACGCTCGACCTCCACCCGGTAGTCGATCACGGCCGCCTCGTCGGTCCAGTCCACCTCGGGCGGCGGTTCCTCCCAGGTGGCGGCCACGGCAGCGCTCGGCGGCGGCAACGGCCCGGGATCGCCTCCATTGGGGCTCGACTCGACCAGCGTCACCGAGAGCACACGCTCGGGTGCGTGAACGGCGAGACTCTGGGCGATGCCTCCACCCATCGACATCCCCATCAGGTGCGCCCGCTCGATCCCGAGCGCATCGAGGAGCCGCAGCGGATCCCGCGCCAGGTCGTCGCCCGTGTACTCGGGGCGTCCCGGCGGCGAGGCCGAGGATGCGCCGGTGTCGCGGTGGTCGTAGCGGATCACCTGGAGATCGCCGCCGGCGAGCAGCTCGCAGAACTGCGGCATCCACCAATCCATCGACTGGCCGCCGCCGGCGATGAGCAGGAGTGCGGGCGCCGTGGCCGGGCCGCGCCGGTCGATCGCGATCCGCACACCGTCGAGGTCGAGGATCTGCACGGGAACGCTCCTGCCGTCGACCCCCGCTCCCACGGTAGACCTCCTGAACCCCGTCAGCCGGTGAATCGGAAGTGCACCGCGGCGCCGATCGGCAACTGGGCGAGCAGGTCCAGATGGTGCGGGGCGACGGTGCCGATCACCGGGTAGCCACCCGTGGTCGGGTGATCGGCGAGGAAGGCCACCGGCAGGCCCGATGGCGGTACCTGGATGGCTCCGGTCACCAAGGCCTGGCTCTCCAGGTCGCCGTTGCGCCGCGCGAGGGGCTCGCCCGCGAAGCGCACGCCGATCCGGTTCGAGTCGGGCGTCACGGTCCAGGGGCGGGAGGTGAAGTGGGCCAGGGATTCCGGTGGGAACCATTCGCCGTCGGGTCCGGGGATCACGTCGACGACGGTGCCCTCCGTCGCCGGGACGGCGGCCGGGGCCTCGGGTGCGCCGACCGCGGTGCGGGGCTGCGGTCCCACCGGGAGGAGGTCGCCGGCCGCGACGGGCGGCGGTCCGAGGCCGGACAGGACATCCGTGGCGCGGCTTCCGAGCACGGCCGGCACGTCGATGCCGCCACGCACCGCGAGCACCGTGCGCAGACCCGCATCGGGCGGGTCGATCTCCAGCACCTCGCCGGCCCAGAGTGGAAAGGCGGTGGCGCGGGGCACGATCCGGTAGCCCTGATCGGTGGTCACGGCCACCACGGCATCGGCGCCGGTCACCGCGAGCACCTGATCGACCTCCGAGGAGAGCACGAGGCCACCGGTGTTCTCCAGGGCCGCCGCCCCCGCGGGGTTGCCCACCAGGCGATTGGCCTGCGCCAGGGCGCCGCGGTCGGCGGCGCCCGAGCGGGTGATGCCCAGCGGTGCGTAGCCTTCGCGGCCGAGGTCCTCGATCAGCGTCTGCATCCCCGTCGCGTGGATGCGCAGCGCACCGTCGGGCGCCTCGGGGGCGGGGAGCGCCGCCTGCGGGACCACGAGGTGTTCCCGGACGGCGCGGAACCGGACCCGGGTGCCCGGGACCAGCAGGGCGGGCGGATCGCGGTCGAGGTCCCACAGCGGCGCGTCGGTGCGGCCGATCAGCTGCCATCCGCCGGGGGAGGGGCGGGGGTACACGGCGGAGTACTCCCCGGCCAGCGCGACGGTGCCGGCCGGCACCCGCACGCGCGGGGAAGCGCGTCGCGGGATCGCCGGACCGTCGAGATCGCCGCGCAGGTAGGCGAACCCGGGGGCGAAGCCGACGAAGCCCACGTGCCACTGCTGGTCGGTGTGCCGGCGGATCACGGTGTCGGTGTCGGTGCCCGTCGTGCGGGCCACCTCGTCGAGGTCCTCGCCGTCGTAGACCACGTCGATGTCGATCACCGGGCCGGACAGTGGCGCGGGCGGCGGGATCGACACCCCGCGCAGCGCCGTGGTGGCGGCGGTGGTCTCGGCGACGCTCGCGAACATCACCGTGACGGTGGCGCCGCCCGCGACTACCGCGCGCTGTCCCGGTAGCGGCGCCTCGACGAGTGCGCCGCGAAGGGATTCGACCGATTCGGCCGGTACCCGGACCTGGAGGGCGGTGCCGCCGAGGCGGCGGATATCAGTGGGCCGCATCGGTGTGCGGTGCACCGGCCATGAGTTCGAGGTCCTCCTTCTCGTCGGGGTCGCGGCCCAGGATCATGCCGGCCACGGTGACCACGGCGGCCACGGCCACATAGGCCGCGATCGACACCCAGGTCCCGGTGTTCTTGTAGATCACGGTGAACAGCAGCGGAGCCATCGCGCCGCCGACCACTCCGGCGAAGGTGTAGGCGAGTGAGCTGCCGGAGTAGCGCAGGCGGGCGGGGAACTGCTCGGTGATGAACGCGGCTTGCGGGCCGTACATCAGTGCGTGCAGCATCATGCCCACCACGATGCCCACGGTGAGCAGTACCCGGTTGTCCTGGCCGATCAGGGTGAACAGGATCGGCACCCAGAGGGCGGTGAGTACGGCGCCGATGCCGTACACCAGCCGCCGGTTGATCCGGTCGGTGAGCCAGCCGGCGAAGGGCATCACGAAGATCTGCGTGGCCGAGCCGAGCATCACGGCGGTGAGCACCTCGCTGGTCTGGTAGCCCAGTTGTTTGGTGGCGTAGGTCGCGAGGAACACGGTGAGCAGCGAGTACAGGACGTCGGGGCACACGCGGGAGAAGGCGGCGGCGATGAGCGCGCGGGGATGGGTGGTGACCACCTCGGTGACGGGCGCGGCGGGCGGCTCCTCCCGGGCCAGGAGGGCCTGGAAGACCGGCGTCTCTTCGAGTTTGAGGCGGATGATCAGGCCGAAGGCCACGAGGATGGCCGAGGCCAGGAAGCCGACGCGCCAGCCCCAGTCCTGGAAGGCTTGGTCGCTGAGGAAGGCGGCGAGCGCGGCGAGTACGCCGTTGGCCATGAGATTGCCCACCGGAACGCCGATCTGGGCCGCGGAGGCCCAGAAGCCGCGACTGCGGGGATCGGCGAACTCGCTGGACAGCAGCACCGCGCCGCCCCATTCGCCGCCCACGCCGACCCCCTGGGTGAAGCGGAGCAGCACCAGGATGACCGGGGCCACGATCCCCAGGGTGGCGTGCCCGGGCAGGAGGCCGATCAGCACGGTTGCGACGCCGATCAGCAGGAGCGTGGCCACGAGTACGTTCTTGCGGCCGATCTTGTCGCCGAGGCGGCCGAAGACGATGCCGCCGATGGGGCGCGCGAAGTAGCCGACCGCGAAGGTGGAGAAGGAGGCCACCAGGCCCATGTACGGGTCGTCGGAGGGGAAGAAGACCGCGGGGAAGACGACGGCGGAGGCCACCGAGTACAGCGCGAAGTCGTAGTACTCGAGCGAGGTACCGGTGAGGCTGGCGATGTACGCCTTGACGGCCCCGGGCGGCCGTTTCTGTGCGGGTTCGACGCTGGTCATGAGGGGTGGCCTTCCTCCAGGAGAGTCCGCTACGGGTCGGCGGTTGGGATCACCGTAGGCGATTGTTGAACAATCCGCGCGCTGTATCGTCGGATTTGTTCAACAACTTCTGGAGCGGGGGTGGTCGTGGGCACCGAGCGACGGCGCGGACATGCCGCGATCGGGGCGACCGAGGCTCTGCGCTCGGCCATCGTGGGCGGCGATCTGCTGCCCGGCGAACGGCTGCGCGAGGAACCGCTGGCGGCGGAGTTGCAGGTCTCGCGGAACACCCTGCGTGAGGCGATGCGGGTCCTGGCCCACGAGGGACTCATCGTGCATGCGGCGAATCGCGGTGCCACCGTGACCGTCCCGACGGTCGAATCGATCCGCGACCTCTACCGGGTGCGCCGCACCGTGGAGGTGTACACGCTGCGGTCGGCCGATCCGGGGCAGCCCGCCGCGGCGCGGATGCGCACCGCGGTCGATACGGCGATGGCCGCCGCCGCGCGCGATGACTGGCGCGCGGTGGGCACCGGCGATCTCGAATTCCACCGGGCGATCGTGGCTCTCGCGGACAGTCCGCGACTCGATGCGGTGCTGCAATCGCTCCTCGCCGAGTTGCGACTCGCCTTCGGCGTGGTCGACGATGCGCGGGCGCTGCACGCTCCGTTCCTGGCGGACAACGCCCGGATTCTCGAGCGGTTCGAGAGCGGCGACAGTGCTGGCGCCGCCTCCGATCTCGAGGACTACCTCGCGCGGTCCGAGTCCCTGGTGGTCGCCGCGCAGGCCGCCCGCGCGGTCAGGTGAACTCGGCCTCGCAGTCATCGGAGACGGGGAAGGACTGGCAGGCGAGGCGGACTCCGTTGCCGAGCTCGTAATCGTCGAGGGTGTCGTTGACCAGCATCCGCACCTCGCCTCGTCGGAGCGTGAACGCGCAACCGCCGCAGTTCCCTTCGCGGCACACGTAGGGTGCGTCCAGGCCCGCCGCCAGGAGCGTGTCGAGGAGTACCTGCTCGCGGGGCCACGCCAGGGTCGAGGTCGCGCCGTCGAGGTCGACGGTGACGGTGGCCGCGCCGTCGGCGGAGGCCGCTGAGGCGGGGAGGGGGTCGTCGAACGGATCGACCGTGAGCGAGGCGAAGGCCTCGCGGTGGATCTGCCCCGCGCCGATCCCCGCCGCCTCGGCGGCGGCCGCGGCCGCGTCCATGAATCCGGCGGGGCCGCACAGATAGGCGGCCCCGGCGGTCGACGGAACCGCGTCGCGGAGTGCTGCCGCGGTGGGGAGGCCGCGGTCGGCCTCGAACCAGTGCACGATGCGGAGCCGATCCCCGTGTGCCGCGGCGAGATCGGCCAGCGCCTCCCGGAAGATGACCGACGCGGCATCGCGGTTCGCGTACACGAGCGTCACACGCAGCGGCGACGAGGCGAGCGCGGTCCGCAGGATCGACATGATCGGCGTGATCCCGCTGCCCGCGGCGAACAGCACGGGCTCCGCGGAATGATCGCGCACGGTGAACGTGCCGCCGGGGCGGAGCGCCTCCATGACCAGCCCCGGTTTGGCGTTGTCGCACAGCCAGTTCGAAGCGTAGCCACCGTCGACCCGCTTGACGGTCACCTGGAGCTGCTCGTCGAGCCCGGGGGCGCTGGAGAGCGAATAGCAACGCGGCGCCCAGGATCGCCCGTCGTCCGGTGTGCCGGGGACCCGCAGGGTGAGGAACTGTCCCGGCCGGTAGGCGAAGGCATCGCCCTCCGGGCGGGCGAAGACGATCGAGATCGCCTCGGCGCTCTCTTCGATGACGTCGATGATCTCGAGCGGATGCGCCCGGGTGGTGCGTGACTCCACGGATGAACCCCTTCTGTCGTCTGCGCCGAACGGTACATTTCATACCGTGCCATTGACAACTGGCACGGTATTTGGTGGTCTGAGGCGATGAACAGCAAGGCAACGGCTCCGCCGGTCCCCACCGGTTCGACCGCTCGCGCCGAGGTGACCGCACTGGCCACGCGATACGGATTGGGCGTGGTCAGCGGCCTGATCCCGATGAACCCGATCGGCGTGCGCGTGGCCCGCGGACTGGTGGCGAGCATCATGGGCGCCCTGGGCTCCACGCCCCGGGGAACCCGCGCCACCGCCGTCCGCACCCCGAGCGTCCCCGGCGAGTGGGTACTCGGCCCCGGGGTCCGGTTCGGCCGCCGCGCCGTCTACTACATCCACGGCAGCGCCTACGCGATCTGCTCGGCGCGCACCCATCGCAGCCTCGCCGCCCGGCTCAGCACGGTGACCGGACTACCGGTGTTCGTCGTGGACTACCGGCTCGCGCCCGAGCACCCGTTCCCGGCCGCGGCGGACGATGTGGCCGCGGGCTTCGACTGGCTCCTCACGCAGGGATACGCCGCCGACGACATCGTGATCGCCGGCGACTCCGCGGGCGGGCATCTCGCCTGCGACCTGCTCCTGCACCGGGCCGCGGATGAGCGGCCACAACCCGCCGCGGTCGCACTCTTCTCGCCGCTCATCGATCTCACCTTCGGGCTCGCGGCCCGGCAGGAACGGATCCGTCGCGACCCCGCGATCTCGGCGGCGGCCGCGCGCGGGCTCGTGGACCTGTACACCGCCGGGATCGCCGAGGACCACCCGCGTCTCCGGCTGGACTTCGCTCTCGCCGACCGGCTTCCGCCCTTCCTCATTCAGGTGGGCGGCGCCGAGATGCTCTCCGCCGACGCCCGCTACCTGGACGAGCAGCTGCGGGCACACGGCGGCAGCAGCACCCTCGAGGTGTGGCCCGGCCTCATGCACGTCTTCCAGGCGCTGCCCCGTCTGGCCCCCGAGGCCGATGCCGCGCTGCTCCGCGTCCGCGACTTCCTCGCCAGCACCGACCGCGCCGCGGTCTCCACCGACTCGAAGGCGGTCTCCTGATGATCCCGGGCATCGATCGACTCCTGCACCGCCTGGTGCGCAACCCGGTCTCCGCGGAGGCCCGCGCCGTGGTCACCGGTGCCGGCAGCGGCATCGGGCGCGCCTTCGCGCTCGAACTGGCCCGCCGCGGCGGCGAGGTGATCTGCGCCGATATCGACGAGACCCGCGCGAAGGAGACCGTTGCGCTGATCGCCGCGCAGACGGGGCGCACCGCGCACCCCGTCGCCTGCGATGTCGCCGACCGCGCGCAGGTCGAGGCGCTGGCGGCCCTCACGCGCACCGTCTTCGACGGTCCGCCCACCCTGGTGATCAACAACGCCGGCGTCGGTATTGGCGGCCGGCCGGTCGGCGAGATCGGCCTGGAGGACTGGGGCTGGGCGCTCGGCATCAACCTGTGGGGTGTGGTGCACGGCTGCGAGCTGTTCGCGCCGATGCTCCGCGAGGCCGGACGGGGCGGCATCATCAATGTGGCCTCCGCCGCGGGATTCGCCGCGGCACCGTCGATGGGGCCGTACAACGTCTCCAAGGCCGGTGTGATGTCGCTGTCGGAGACGCTCGCCGCGGAACTGGCGGGCTCCGGGATCGCCGTCACCGTGCTCTGCCCGACCTTCGTCAAGACCAACGTGGCCAAGGACGGACGGATCACCGAGGGCAGCCAGAACCTCGCCGGGAAGCTCATGGCGCTCACCGGCTTCTCACCCGACCAGGTGGCCGCCTCGACCCTCGACGCGAACGATCTGGGCCGCCTGTACGTGCTCCCGCAGCTGGACGCGAACGTGATCTGGCACCTCAAGCGCCACTTCCCCGTCCCCTACGCGCGCGGTCTCGGCCTGATCAACCGGCTGCTTCCCGCCTCCTGAACTCACTCCGCCCGAAAGGAACTCACCATGGCCATCGATCTCGACAACATGCTGCAGATGATCAAGGACCGCCAGTGGTCCCTCGCCGACATCGACTGGGATGCGCCGGGCGCCGAGCTCATCGATCCGGAGCTGCACGCCAAACTCAAGCCCTTCCTCTCCGACCTGATGTGGATCGAGAACGTGGGCGCCCGCGGTTTCGCCGCCATGGCGAAGAAGGCCCCCACACCCACGCTCAAGAGCATCTACGAGCATTTCCACGCCGAGGAGCAGAAGCACGCCAACGCGGAGCTCGCGCTGATGCGCCGCTGGGGCATGCTCGACGGCGACGAGATCCCCTCGCCGAACGTCAACGTGCAGCTGGTGATCAACTGGCTGGACAAGCACTCCGACGGCATGTCGCTGTCGTTCCTGGGCACGGTGATCCCCATGCTCGAGGTGGCGCTCGACGGTGCCCTGATCAAGTTCATCACCGATGAGGTCAAGGATCCGATCGCGCAGGAGGTGTTCAAGCGGATCAACGCCGACGAATCCCGGCACCTCGCCGTCGATTTCGAGGTCATGGACATGCTGGGCCACGCCGACCTGCGCAAGCGCACCATCGATTTCGTGGGCGGGTGGATCAAGCCCTCGCTGCTGATCGGCTTCCTCAGTTACGTTCCGCTGCTGAACAAGATGCGCGACAACATCGTCGACATGGGCGTCGACGAGGAGCGTCTGTACGGAGCGATGAAGCGGTACAAGAGCGTCGGCGAGCGCAGCGAGTTCGTCCGCCGTCTCCCCATGTTCCGGGTGGTGGCCTGGCACGGCGGCTGGGTGGTCAAGCGCTCCAATCGGCTGTACCACGTTCCCGCGGACGCGCTGGTGAAGGCTACCAGCCTGATTCCCTTCCCCCTGGTTCACCGCACCCCCACGTGGTCGCAGGAACTGACCTACGAGCCGACGGCCTGAGAGGAACTCCGTGAGCATCTCCGTAGCCATCATCGGCGCCGGATTCGCGGGCATCGGCGCCGCGATCCGACTCCAGGACAAGGGCATCACCGATTTCGCGATCTTCGAGCGCGATACCCGCGTGGGCGGCACCTGGCGGGACAATACCTATCCCGGTGCCGCCTGTGACATCCCGTCGCGCCTGTACTCCTACAGCTTCGCCCCGAATCCGGACTGGTCCCACACCTACTCCGGGAGCGGGGAGATCCTGTCGTACATCGACAGCATGGTCGAATCCGCCGGCCTGCGCCCACACATCCGGTTCGAGCACACCGTGACCGGAGTCGAGTACGACGCCGACACGGGGGAGTGGACCGTCTCCTTCGACGGCGGCCGGGCGCCGGTCCGGGCCCGCTCCGTGATCGTGGCCTCCGGCCCCCTCGCGAACGCCTCCTTCCCCGACATCCGCGGCATCGGGGACTACGAGGGACACACGATCCACAGCGCCCGCTGGGATCACGACTACGACTTCACCGGCAAGAAGGTGGCCGTGGTGGGCACCGGCGCCAGCGCCGTGCAGATCGTGCCCGAGGTGGTGCGCTCGGCCGCGTCGGTGAAGGTCTTCCAGCGCACACCCGGCTGGGTACTGCCCCGGATCAACACGGAGACCGGCGAGTTCACCAAGCGGATCTACCGATCCATCCCCGGCGCCCAGCAGCTGGCCCGCGCCCTGTGGTTCTGGGGGCACGAGTCCGTGGCGCTCGGCGTCGTGTGGAACACCCCGCTCACCCGTGTGGTGGAGGCCGTGAGCAAGCTGCACCTGCGCTCCCAGGTCAAGGACCCCTGGCTGCGTCGCCAGCTGACCCCCGACTTCGCCGCCGGATGCAAGCGCCTCCTGATGACCAGCGACTACTACCCCGCCCTGCAGCGGGAGAACTGCACGCTGGTCACCTGGCCCATCGCGCGGATCGCCCCCAAGGGAATCCGCACCGTGGAAGGCATTGAGCACCAGTTCGACTGCATCGTCTTCGCGACCGGATTCGACGTCTCCAAGGCGGGCACCCCCATCCCGATCACCGGTCTCGACGGCCGCGTGCTCGCGCAGGAATGGAGCCGCGGCGCCTACGCTTACCGCAGTGTGGCGGTGTCCGGATACCCGAACCTGTTCTTCACCTTCGGGCCCAATTCCGGTCCCGGGCACAGCTCGGCGCTGGTGTACATGGAAGCGCAGATCGACTACATCACCGATGCCATCGCGCAGCTCATCGGCAACGGCTGGAAGGCGCTCGACGTGCGCCCGGAAGTGCAGGACGAGTACAACCGCGACATCCAGCGGCGGCTCACCGCCACCACCTGGAACTCGGGTTGCCAGAGCTGGTACCTCACCGACGACGGCTTCAACGCCACCATGTTCCCGGGCTTCGCCACCCAGTACGTGGGGCAGCTGCGCCGGGTGGATCTGCGCGACTTCCGCATCCTGGTACGCGAGGACGCCGGACAGCCGGTCGCCGCCGGATAAAGTGCAGGGATGACCGAGTACCGGATCGACGACCTGGCGCGCGTTTCGGGGACCACGACGCGCAACATCCGGGGCTATCAGGAGCGCGGCCTGCTGCCCCAGCCGCTGCGGCGCGGCCGGGTGGCGATCTACACCGAGAAGCACCTGCGGAACCTGCGAGCCATCAACAAACTGCTCAGCAGCGGGTTCACGCTCAAACACATCGCCACCTTCCTCACCAATCCCACTGCCCGAATCGGTGACGCGCTGGAACTCAACGAGATACTCGACGAGCCCTGGGCCACCGCGGAGCGCCCCCGCTACACGCGCGACGAGCTCGTCGAGCGGTTCGGCACGCTCGGTGACGACGACATCGCCACGCTGATCCGGGCCGGCATTGTCACCGAGACCACGGATCCGGGCGTCTACGAGGCCGTGGACAGCGGCATCATCGGCAACCTCGCCCGGCTGGTGCACCGCGGCATGGACCTGGCCGTGCTCGCCGACGTCCAGGAACGGTTCGCGCGGAAGATCAACGAGGCGGCGGAGATCCTGATGACCGCCGCGCACGACGAGGTGGACCGTCGACGGGGCCCGGGCTGGCTCCCGGAGTCCGAGGACGATGTGGCCTGGGCCGTGAGCCTGCTGGGCGCCATGCGGCGAGCCGGCACGGAGAACGCGCACGCCGCGCTCGACCGCGCCCTGGACGCCGCACTCGACAATGAGCTGCGTGCCCACCAGAGGGCCGTCGACGACCGGACGGGCGCGGACCGTCAGGCGGAGTAGCTCAGGGCTGCAGCCAGCGTCGTGACCGCGGCGAGCGCGCCGGCTTCGAGGGCGATGGCCCGGCGGGTCCGGGTGACCGGAGCGGTCCGGGCCCGCACCGTGGTGGACCGCCGCTGCCACCATCCCACGCCGAGCAGGGCCGCGAAGGCGATCGCCTTGACCACCAGCAGGGTGAAATACCGCGAATCCACCGCGGGTGAGCGGATCACCGCCGCCGCGATCCCGCTCCCGCCCAGCAGTGCCACCGCGGGGAGCGCCCACCGACTGAACTCGGCGAGCGCCGCCGACCACTCGGCCCGGCCTCGCAGCACCAGTGGCATCGCCGCCAATCCGCCGAACCACCAGGCCGCTGTCACGACGTGCACCGTGACCACGGCGGCACCGACCGGCGAGAGGCCGAGGTGCCCCGTCGCGGGACCGGCGGCCAGGCCGATCGCCGTGACGCCCAGCGCGATCCCGACGGGCATGCGGCGCCCGGCACCGGCGAGCAGCACCCCGGCGGCGGCCGTGACCGCGGCGGCGGGCACCGTGCGCACCTCGGCGGCGAGGCCCGCCGGGTCCACCCGCCACAGCGCGATCCCCGACCGGCCGGCGGCGGTCGCCAGCAGGTTGAGCGCGGCGAACCCCGCCCAGGCGACCCCCAACCGGGTGACCCAGCGGGCATCACGCGGCGGGAGGCCGGCGAAGGTCCGCAGGAACATCACACCCAGCGCCAGCATGCCGCACAGGTCGGCGGCCGCCCGGAAGGCGACGGCGGTCACGAGGCCGCGCGGCGACGGCGCCACCGCACCCCGGCCGCGGCGAGCGCGGCCACGGCACCCGCGGCCACCGCGATGCCGAGCACCGACGAGCCCCGTCCGGATGTGGACTCGGCGCCGGACGCGGGGCGGGCGCCGCCGTCGGTGGTCAGCGTGAAATAGGTACTGCCGGAGACGGCGTGGCCGTCGGCGGAGGTCACCCGGTAGGACACGGTGTACTCGCCCGGCCCGCCGAGCCCCACGAGATCGGCCCGCAGTTCCGCGCCGGTCAGCTGCGTGGAGCCGGTGGTCCACACATCGGTGGCGGTATTGGGTCCGGTCACCTGCACCTGGCGCGCGCCGTCCACGAGCGGCTCGTTGAACCGCAGGGTGATCGCGCTCGGGGCCTGTGCGACCGAGGAACCGGCGGCCGGAGTCGCCTCGACCAGGGTGGCGTGCGCGGAGGCGGACGGGAGCGCGAGGCTCATCTGGAAGGCGACGAGCAGCAGCGCGGCGAAGCCGCGGGCGAGGCCGGTCATGCGCGCCCCCGTCCGCCGCGACGGAAGGCCAGGGCCGCGGCGAGCGCCGCGACCGCGAGCGAGACGCCCGACAGGATCCACGCCGAATGCGCCGTATCCGCGGCACCCGAGGCCGCCGCGGCGGTGTCCGCGGGTGGCGTCAGCACCGGGCTCGGGTGTTCGGGTTCGGTCCCGTCCGCGGCGGTGGGCTGGTCCCACCGCACCTGCGTGCCGTCCGAGTACGACTGGGTGGCGGGCAGGGCGATGGTGCGGTCGGGGTACGGCGCCACGGCGACGGCGAAGTCGCCGTACTGTCCCGGTCCGATGCCCGGGGCCCCGGGCGCGGTGGTCCACGTGACGCTTGCCGGCGTCCCGCCGGCGCGCCGGTCGATCGTGGACGTCCAACCGGGGATCACCGCGGCACGCACCGATTTCAGACTCGGATCGAGCTGCATGGTGAGCGCGGTGGTGGCGGCGCCGGTCGCGGATTCGTTCGGCACCCGGACGATCACGGTGCCGGTGCGGCCGGGCGTCCCGTCGGGGGAACGGACGGTGACGTGCGCGCCCGACGGTGCCGCGACGGCCAGGGCGAGGACGACGGCGGCCGAGCCGGCCGCGAGCGGGCGGTGCAGGAGTGTGGTCATGTCTTCTCTCAGTTCGAATTCGAGTGTGATGCGGGCTCGGACGGGGCGGCGGTGCGCGGCGAGATGCCGTCCGCAGTGACCAGGAACTGGCCCATCATTCCGGCGTCCTCGTGGGTGAGCAGGTGGCAGTGGAACATGTAGGAGTACAGCGGATCCGAGTAGTCCTCGAACCGCATGACCAGCGTGGCGCGGTCACCGGGAGCGAGGTACACCGTGTCCTTCCAGCCGCGCAGTTCGGGCGGCGGCGCAGCGTCGTTGAAGGACGTGACCTGGAACTGCACATCGTGCACGTGGAAGTTGTGCGGCCAGTTGTCCACGTTGCGCACCGTCCACACCTCCGTATCGCCCTCGCGGGCGGTGAAATCGATGCGGTTCATGTCCATCTGCTTGCGATTGATCATGTGCCACTGCAGATCGAACCGGCGGCGCGGCGCGGTCGCGGCGGGGGTGAGTGGAGCGATCGCGGCCAGCGTCGACGGCAGGGCGGGGGAGGCCGTGACACCGCCGGAACGGAGCGTGAGTACGTCGAGCGTGTCGTCGAAGCCGAAGCGGGCCGCGATGTCCCGGTCGACCCGCCCGCGGTGCGCGGCGTCGGCGGGGAAGGACTGCAGCCGCACCGCATCGTCCGCCCGCATCTCGATCACGATCTCGGCGCGTTCGCCGGGGCTCAGGAAGATCCGGTCCATGCGCACCGGCGCGGCCAGCAGGCCACCGTCGGTGCCCACCAGGGTGAAGCCGCGGCCGTCCGAGAGGCCGAGGAAGTAGCTGCGACCCGAGGAGCCGTTGAGCAGCCGCAACCGGATCCGGCTCCGCTGCGCATCGAGGTACGCGCCCGCGATCCCGTTGGTGATGATCGTCGGCCCCGTCATCCCCACGGCCTCCGTGAGCGTCTCGTCGAGCTGCCCCGCCGGGGTGAACCGGCGGTCCTGGATCACCACGGGGATGTCGTCCACCCCGTACTCGGACGGCAATCCGGCGGGGCCGTCGCCGTCGAGCAGGAAGAAGCCGGACAGGCCGCGGTACACGTGCCGCTCCGTGGCGCCGTGCGGATGCGGGTGGTACCAGAGCGTGGCCGGGTCCTGCCGGATCGTCCACTCGGTGGTCCAGGTGGCGCCGGGCGCGATCGGCTGGTGCGGCCCACCGTCGCTCTTCGCGGGCAGGTGCATGCCGTGCCAGTGCACCGTGGTCTCCTCCGGAAGGGTGTTGCGCACCCGCACGCGCACCTTCTCGCCATCCCGGGCCCGCAGCGTGGGCCCGAGCACCGCGCCGTTGAAGCCCCAGGTGCGGGTCGCCCGGCCCGGCGTCAGCTCGGCGGTGCCGGCCTGTGCGGTGAGCTCGAACAGCCGCGCACCGTCGGCATCGGTGCGCGACGGGGCCAGCGGCGGCACGGGCAGGCGCCGCAGACCGTCCGGCCCGGTGCCGTTCCCGGCCGAAGACGACGGGAAACGCACCAACGAGCACGCGCCGGCCAGTGCCGGCGCCGCGACGAGCGCGGTGAGCAGGGAGCGCCGCGTGACCGTTCGGCCTGCGGCGGTGGTGATCTCGTTCATGCATCCATCGTCGGATTTCCGGGGCCCCTGAATCCTCCGCCCGCGGTACCGACCCGGACCGCCGATTCCCACCCCGCGACCCCTTGTGGACGGCTACTCGATCTGCTACCGAGCCGGTACGGTCGTCAGGTGATGGATGCCATGGACGGGATCCGCCGGATGCGGTGGGTGCGCTGGGTGCCGCTGGTGGTGACGCCGGTGCTGCTGCTGGCCAGCACCTACCCGGGGCGATTCCACGTGTCGCCGCTGTACTGGGTGCTCTCGCTGCTCGCCGCGGCGATCTTCGCCGTGGGTGAGCGCCGCCCGCTCGCCACCTCGCTGGCACTGTCGGTGATCGGCGGCGTGCTGCTCGCCCAGGAGGCGTGGGGGATGTCGGGGCTGGTCCCGTACCTCGCCGTGATCGCCCTGCTCGACCTCGCCGCGCGGGGCCGCGACGGCCGCTCCATCGCCCTGGGCACCGCGGTGTGGGCGGCGGCGGTCGTGCTCCACGCCGTGACCGATCCGTACGGCCGATCCGGCGCCGCCCAGCTGGCGGTGCAGGTGCTGGCGTACGTCGGACTGCCCCTGGCCGCGGGCCTGTACCTGCGCAGCCGCATCCAGCTCGCGCACCAGGATCGCCTGCGGATCGCCGCCGAACTCACCGGCGCACAGCAGACCGAACGCGCCGCGCTCGCCCGGGAACTGCACGATCTGGTGGCGCACCACATGGCGGCGATCATCATGCGGGTGGGCGTGGCCCGCACCCGCACTCCGGACGGCGAATCCAAGGCCGTGCTCGACGATGTGCACGCCACCGCCTCCGAGGCGCTGGGCAACATCCGCAGCCTGCTCACCGCGATCCGCGCCGATCAGGTGGGCTCGCCCACCGAGATCGCGGACGTGCGCGGCGAACTACTGGGTGCCGTCGAGCGAACCCGCGCAGCGGGATTCGCCGTTACCGACTCCATCGAACTCGACGACGACGCATTGGATGCGATCGGCTCGCTCACCCTGGTGCGCGTCACCCAGGAGGCGCTGACCAACGTGATGAAGCACGCCGCACCGGGATCCGCGGTCGAGCTGCGGATCGCGCAGACCCCCACCGAGGTGATCGCGCAGGTGCACAGCGATCTGTCCGGCACCCCGCAGCGCGGGTCCGGGCACGGACTCGACGGCATGTCCGAACGCGCCCGGCTGGCCGGGGGAGTGCTCGACGCCGGGCCGCAGGACGGTGGCTGGTCGGTCCGGCTCGTCGTCCCGACGCAGGAGGCCCGACGATGATCCGCGTCCTGATCGTGGACGACCAGCGGCTGATCCGCGACAGCCTGCGCATGCTGTTCGACGGTGCCGAGGACTTCGAGGTGGCCGGCGAGGCCCGCGACGGCCAGCAGGCCGCGGACGAATTCGCCCGCACCCGGCCCGATCTGGTGCTCATGGACCTGCGGATGCCCGGTGCCGACGGCATCGTGGGAATCACGCACATCAAGGCGCAGGACCCGGACGCCGCCGTCGTGGTGCTCACCACCTTCGACGACGATGATCACCTCTACCCCGCGCTTCAGGCCGGGGCGGCGGGCTTCCTCGCGAAGGACATCGCCCCCGAGGAGCTGCTGGATGCGCTGCGGCGCACCCTGGCCGGCGATGTTCCGCTCTCACCCGCCACCGTCAAACGACTGATCGGGCAGGCGCTGGTGGCCCGTACCGACACCCCGGCGAGTCCGGCAGTGCCCGCGGCCGAGTACTCGCTGACAGCACGTGAACGCGAGGTACTGGCGTTGATCGGGCAGGGGATGTCGAACGCCGAGATTGCGGCCGAACTGCACCTGGCGGTCACCACGGTGAAATCCCATGTGACCAACCTGCTCGCGAAGACCGGTTCCAGCACCCGCCTGCAACTGGCGCTGCTCGCCGCGCAGTAGCTAATACAGGGCTTCGGTATCGACCTCGTCGGCCTCCGCCGCCAGCGTGGCCGAGTCCGGCGCACCGTCGGGCTCCTTGCGGCCGGTGAGCAGCGAGGCGACCGCGCCGATCAGGCAGACCACCGCGGCGAAGGAGAAGGCGAGCTCCAGGCCCGAGCGGAAGGGCTCGGAGATCAGGTGCGGGAAGAACTGCAGACCGGTGAGGTGCTGCGACTGCTCCGCCGTGAGGTTGAGCTGGGCCAGATGCGGGCCGAGCAGCTCCTGGATCGGGTTGTAGCCCAGGAACGCCGCGAACAGCACGGCCACCGGCGGCAGCGCCGCGATCTCGCTCGCGTACTGCGCGGGCACCCCGTTCGCCTGCAGCCCCGTGGACATCGCGCCCGGCAGCGAGCTCGAGAGCCCGGCGATCATCAACGAGAAGAACAGGCCGATCGAGAGCACCATGGCCGCGTTCTGGAAGGTGGTCATCATGCCCGAGCCGGAGCCGCGCGAGGTGGCGGGCAGCGAGTTCATCACCACCGCGCGGTTGGGCGAGCCGAACATGCCCATGCCCACACCGTTGATGAACAGGATCAGGGCGAAGGCCCAGTACGGGAAGTCCACCGGCAGCGCGATCAGCGCCAGGAAGGTGAGCGCGGTGATGAGCAGTCCGGTGGAGCTGAGGCTGCGCCCACCGATCCGGTCGGACAGGGCGCCCGCCGCGGGCGCCGAGAGCAGGAAGCCGACGGTGAGCGGCACCATGTAGATGCCCGCCCACAGCGGCGTCTGCGTGTAGTCGTAACCGTGCTGCGGCAGCCAGATCCCCTGCAGCCAGATGATGAGCATGAATTGCAGGCCGCCGCGGCCCAGCGAGCCGCACAGGTTCGCGACGTTGCCCCACAGGAAGTCCTTGCTGCGGAACAGATGCAGATCGAACAGCGGTGCGGGGACCCGCAATTCGATGTAGCAGAACACCGCGAGCACTGCGGCGCCGCCGATCAGGCAGGACAGCACGAAGGGGGAGGTCCAGCCCATGGCGTGTCCGCCGTAGGGCTGGATGCCGTAGGTGATGCCCACCAGCACCGCGATCAGTCCGACCGCGAAGGTGGCGTTGCCCCACCAGTCCATCGTGGCCGGGACGCGCTCGCCGCGGTCCTCCAGCTTGAGGTACGCCCAGATCGTGCCCACCACGCCGAAGGGCACCGAGACCAGGAACACCAGGTGCCAGTTGATCGGTGCCAGCACGCCGCCGATCACCAGGCCGAGGAAGGAGCCCGCGATCGCGGCCACGCCGTTGATGCCCAGCGCCAGGCCCCGCTGGTTCTGCGGGAAGGCGTCGGTGAGGATCGCGGAACTGTTCGCCATGAGGAAGGCGCCGCCCACACCCTGCACCACGCGCCAGCCGATCAGCCACAGGGCGGCGGGCGCACCGTCGAACCAGGTGACCGCCAGGAAGACCGACGAGACGGTGAAGATCGCGAAGCCCATGTTGTACATCCGGGCGCGGCCGAACATGTCGCCGAGCCGCCCGAACGCCACCACCAGCACCGCGGTCACCACCAGGAAGCCCATCATCATCCACAGCAGGTAGCTGGTGTTGCCCGGTTCCAGCGGGTTGAGGTGGATGCCCTTGAAGATGTCGGGCAGGGCGATCAGCACGATCGAGCTGTTGATCGTGGCGATCAGCATGCCCAGAGTGGTGTTGGACAAAGCGATCCACTTGTATCCGTCGCGGGTTTCGAGGTCGTGGATCGCCAAGACACAGTCCTTAATTTAGAAGAACTTCGTATTTATCTCGGCAGTCTAAGTGTCCTGATCGGGGTGTGCAGGGCCGCCCCCGGTCAGCCGCGCCATTCGACCTTTTCGCCCTGTTCCGGCGGGAACGGCGCGGGCGCGCCGAAGGGCTCGCCCGGAAGCGGGATCACCGAGATCGCCGCGGCGGGCTTCGGATCCGGTTCGCCCTCCTCGTTCAGGCGGAACAGCCACTGGCGGTAGCCCTGATCGTCGCGGCGGCCGCGCACCTGTACTCGCGAGCCGAGGGGGAGCGGGGCCAGGTACTCGATGATCGCGCGGTGCGGGCTCAGCAGGATCGGATCGCCGTCGAGATCGTCCTCCACGAGCTGCCAGTAGGCGGCGTTGTTGAGGTGCTGGAAGGGGTCGTAATCGGTGGTCCGGAGGGCGAACTCGTGATCGGAGGCCGACGGTTCGGGTGCCGGCTCGGTGTTGAGCGCCTTCCAGCGCAGCCGGGTTTCGGCGACGTACTTGCTCAGGTACTCCATGCCGCCGTCGCTGATGTGCGTGGGCATCCCGGTATCGGCGTTGAACCGGATCCAGAAGCCCTCGGTCTCCACGTGGCCGCCGGCGGTGTCGTGCAGCGAGATCCGCATGTTGCACCACCGCGAGCTGGTCGACTCGCACCAGCGGGTGAGCGTGACATCGGCGGGCCAGGTGAGCGGCGCGAGCACGTCGATGATGGTGCGCCGCACCAGCCAGTACGGGTCCGTCGATTCGAAACCGCGGTGGAACATCTCGTCGTTCGCCATGTCCTGCAGGTACCGGGCCACACCGTCCAGCCGTACTCGGCGTTCGGGGTTCACATCGCCCGTACGCACCGGCCACGTCCGCTCGAAGGACGGTCCGGGCGGGGTGTCCTGGAGGAACTCGTAGGTCGACGGGGTCGCAGCAGGCTTCGTCACGGGGCCGACCCTAGTCGCCCCGGATCGATCCCGGCGGACTACGCCGCGGTCCGCGCGATCAGCAGCTGCGATGTGCGCGCACACAGGCGTTCGGCGGCATCGGTCACCGTGACCTCCACGCTGAGCACCGTGCGGCCCAGCTTCAGCGGCACGGCGACGGCGACGGCACGGTCGAGCACGGGGCGCAGGAAATGCGTGTGCGATTCCACCGTGGTCCAGCCGGTGCCCTCGGGGAGGTTCAGGCCGACGAGAACGGCCGCCGCCAGATCGCACAGGCTCATGATCGCGCCACCGTGCAGGCCGCCGCCCATCGTGGACAGGCTCAGGTCGAGATCGAGTTCGGCGCGGACCTCGTCGGCGGCGATGGAAGGGAATCGCGCGCCCAGGGTGCGCGCGAACGGCGCCATCGCGTAGATCGCGTCCTCGGTGATCTTCATTCCGGTACTCCTCGCACTGATTCCCCTAATTCCTATGACGATCGTGACAGAAATGAGAGGATCCGGGGAGGCAATCGATGAGGAGGTCCGATGGGGCGCCCCGTGGATCACGCACGCCGAGCCCGACTGCTCGACGCCGCAGTCGACGTGGTCGTGACGAACGGTCTCACCGACCTGTCGCTGCGACCGCTGGCCGCGGCCCTCGACGTCTCGACCAGCACCCTCACGCACCACTTCGGCTCGAAGGACCGGCTCGTGCACGCCGTCCTCGACCGGATCAGGGACCGCCTCCGGCTCGACGCGCTGGACGGTCCGGTGCCCCTGCCGATCGCCTTCGAGCGCATCTGGCGGCACGGCTCGGATCCCCGGAACGAGGCCTACTTCCGCACCTTCTTCGCGGCCTACGGCCAGGCGCTGCAACACCCCGAGCGATTCGAGGTCTTCCTGCGCGGCGTGGTCGACGACTGGCGGCTCGCCCTCGCGGAAAGCTCCGGGCGGCAGGCGGACGATCCCGCCGTGACCCTGGCGATCGCAACCTTCCGCGGACTCCTCCTCGACCTGCTGACCACCGGCGATCGACCGCGGGTGGCGCGAGCGGCGGATGCCTACGCGGCGTCGATTGCGTAGTGGCAGAATCTCTCCCGTGGCGCAAGTGACTGTGGTGGGTGCGGGTGTGATCGGACTGTCGTGCGCGGTGCGGCTCCTGGAGGCCGGACACTCCGTGCAGGTCCACGGCCGGGACCTGGCACCCGATCTGACCTCCGCCGTCGCGGCCGCGGTCTGGTACCCGTACCTCGCCGAACCGCGCGACCGCGTCACCGCCTGGTCGGCCGCGGCGCTCGCCGAATTCACCGCACTCGCGGACCGCGGCGTCGATGGCGTCGTGATGACCGCGGGCACCGAGATCTTCCGGGAGCCCGTCGGCGAACCCTGGTGGTCGTCCGCCGTCCCCGAGGTGCGCCGTGTCGACGAGCCGCGTCCCGGCTACGCCGAGGGCTGGAGCTTCGTCTCACCCGTCATCGAGATGCCCGTGTACCTGCCCTGGCTGCAGGAGCGCGTGCGCGAGCTGGGCGGCACCGTCGAGCAACGGGAGATCGCCTCGCTCGACCGACTCGACGGCCTCGTCGTGAACGCCACCGGCCTCGGCGCACGGGAACTCGTGGGCGATCAGTCGATGGAACCGGTACGCGGGCAGGTGGTGTACCTGGAGCAGGTGGGCCTGAAGCACTGGTGGATCGACGATTCCGCCCTCGACCTGGGCGTGACCACCTACGTGGTGCCGCGCAGCCGCGACATCGTGGTGGGCGGCACCGAAGACCACGGGCAGGAGGAGCTCACCGTGGACCCCGCGACCGCCGACGCGATCCTCGCCCGTGCCCGCACACTGGTCCCCGAGCTCGCCGACGCGACCGTGATCGGCCACAACGTGGGCCTGCGGCCCGCCCGCCCGACGGTCCGCCTGGAACGCGAGGGCGACGTGATCCACTGCTACGGGCACGGCGGCGCCGGCGTCACCCTCAGCTGGGGCTGCGCGGACGAGGTCGCTGCGCTCATCGCCTGACGCCATCGCCTGACGCCACCGCCGGACGGGACTACCGTCGACGTATGTGCCGAAACATCACTGAACTGCGGGGCCTCGAGCCCGCCGCGACCGACGAGGAGATCGAGGCCGCCGCGCGTCAGTACGTGCGCAAGGTCTCGGGCATCCAGAAGCTGAGCGACAACAACCGCGAACCCTTCGAGAAGGCCGTCGCCGCCGTCACGCAGGCCACGCACGAGCTGCTCGCCGTGCTGCCCGAGCGGCGGCAACCGCCGAAGACGGTGCCGCCCCTGCGGCGGCCCGAGGTGCAGGCCCGCATCGCGGCCCGCGCCGCGACCACCGCCTGACGGTCAGTCGCCCGCGCCCGTCACCCCGCCGTCATCGGAGACCGACGATCCGGTCGACGACTCGCGCGGCGATCCGGTCGGCGGTTCGGATTGCCCACCGGTGCCGGGAGATTCGATGCTCGCCGCGGACGCCCGCGTCAGCGTCCGCTCCAGGATCGCCGCGTTCTCCGTGGCCACCGCCCCGGCGGCGTTCGCGCCCGCCCGCACCGCGGCCACCGGATCACCGGTCGAGGCCAGCGTCGATGCGGCGGCGTTCGCGGTCTGCGTCGCGCCGAGCAGCGACAGCTCCGGGACGTAGAAGGCCGCGGCGAAGAAGGCGTTCGCCGCCTCGACGGCCGCTACCTGCAGCGGGCCGCTGGGGGTGGGAGTGATCGCGAACGGCGGTGGTGTGGTGAGCGGCGGCGGCGTGGGCGCGACGGGCGGGAGCGGCTCCTGCAGCGCGGCCAGCAGATCCGACCGCATCCCGTCGACCGAGCCGGTGCCGTCCGCGAACCGCAGGACGTGGACCATCCCGATCAGCACGCCGTTCTGGAACCGCGGCACCACCTGATTGAGATCGTTGCCGATGATCCCCGTCATCGCGGCATCGGCGGGCGCGGTCACCGACCGGGCCGCGGCGCCCACCGCCCGGAAGGGGTCGCCGGTGGCGGCGGCGGTCTGCAGCAGGGCGAGCGGAGCGGTGACCGCACCCATCGGCACCGTCGCCACGCCCTGCGCGGCGTACGGGCAGATCGCCGCGCAGTTCTGGAGCTGGTTCTGTGCGAACTGCCCCAGCAGGGCGCCCGGCGGCGGCGCCGCGGTCACGACCGACGGGGCGACCAGCCACACCGCGGCCGCCAGGCCGACGGGAATCCGCATGCGCATGACCGGGAATCTACTCCTGTTGTGATGTGAATCACAGTCCCGTTCGGCGATCTCCACCCCCGCGTCCACCCGCGGGTGGATCCGACCGGGTCCGCGCCGCAGCAGAGTTCCTGGCATGACATCCACGGCACTCGAACTCAGGTCTCTCACCAAGACTTTCGCGACCCCGACGGGGGAGGGATTCACCGCCGTCGACGGCATCGACCTCACCGTCCGGCACGGCGAAGTGGTGGCCTTCCTCGGCCCCAACGGCGCCGGCAAGAGCACCACGATCGACATGATCCTCGGCCTCATCCCGCCCGACTCCGGGACCGCCACCCACACCGGCACCGTCGCCGCTGTGCAGCAGTCCGGCGGGCTCCTGCCCGCCCTCACCGTGCAGGACACCGTCGACCTCATCGCCGCCCTGCACTCGGGCTCCGATCCGGACGCCGCGATCGCCCGCGCCGGCCTCGACGAGCTGCGCCGGCGCACCGTCGGGAAGTGCTTGGGCGGGCAACAGCAGGCCCTGCGCTTCGCCCTCGCGCTGCTCGCGGAACCCGATCTCCTGATCCTCGACGAGCCGACCGCCGGCATGGACGTCGAGGCCCGGCGGCGGTTCTGGGCCGCGGTCCGCGAGGACGCGCGGCGCGGCACCACCGTGGTCTTCGCCACCCACTACCTCGAAGAGGCGGACCAGTTCGCCGACCGGGTGGTGATGATCGCCGGCGGTCGGATCGTGGCCGACGGCACCACCGCCGACGTCCGGGCGGCCTCGGGCGGGCGGCGCATCTCCGCCGCCGTCGGCCGCGCAGGTGCGGCCGGACTGGTCGCCGCCGTCCCCGGGGTGCGCGTGGCCGAGGTCCGCGGCGATCGCACCGTTTTCGCCGCCGACCCCGACGCCTCCGACGACGCGCTCCGATTCCTGCTCGGCCACACCGACGCCCACGACATCGAGGCCACGGCGCACGGCCTCGAAGACGCCTTCCTGCACCTCACCAAGGAGACCCGATGACCACCCTCGCCGGCGGACTCACCGCCCGCTACCTGCTCCTGGACATCCGCCGCCAGCTCCGCAACCGGCAGACCCTCCTCATCACCACCCTGCTGCCCGCGGTCCTCTACCTGGCACTGTCGCGGCAACGCGGCGTGGAGGTGCGGTTCGCGCACGGCGACTTCGCCGCCTGGACGATGATCGGCCTGGCCGTGTACGGCGCCTGCGCCGCGGCCACCACCACGGCGGCCGCCGTCGCCGCCGAACGGTCGACCGGCTGGGTGCGCACGCTGCGCCTGACCCCGCTGCGTCCCCCGGCCTACATCGCGAGCAAGCTGCTCGGCGCCCTCGTGGTGGCCGCGCTGCCCGTCGTGGTGGTCGGAGCGCTCGCCGCCGCGACCGGCGCCCGGGCGGAGCCCGCGGTATGGGCGGAATCGCTGCTGCTCGCGTGGCTCGGCTCCGCCGTCTTCGGGGCGCTCGGGCTCGCGCTCGGCCTGGCGCTGCGCCCGGAGATCGTGATGCACGTTCCGGGGCTCCTGCTGACCGTGCTGGCCTTCGCCGGCAGCGTCTTCATCCCGCTCTCCGGGGCCGCGCTCACCGCTGCGGAGTTCACGCCGATGTTCGGGGTGGCCGCGCTCGCCCGCTACCCGCTCACCGCGGGCCTGCAGCTCAGCGGCGAGCACGTCGCGCTCGGCATCGCCCTGCTCAACGCGGTGGCCTGGCTCGCGATCTTCAGTGCCGCAGCGACCGCCGCGTACCGGCGCAGCTCCGCCCGCTGACCGTTGTGACCTGCATCACACCGGCGTAGCGTGGGGGCATGTCCACGTCAACCGAACGATCCACGCCGAATCTCGTGCAGCGGATGAAGTATCTGATGGGGATGCGTCTTCCCGATTCGATGCGCGACTGGGTGATCCGGGACGCCACGGGCCCCGGGCACAACCGCCGCTACTTCACCCGCGGGGCCATGATGTTCCTGCCCTTCGTCGTGGTGGCCCTTCTCCTCCCGTCACCGCTGTGGGTGAAACTGGCGCTCGTCGCCATGATGCTGCTGCCCGCCATCGTTTTCATCGGCGGCATGCGGTCCATCTATCTGCAGGAACTGTTGGCGGACAACGATCTCGACCCGCACATCGAGAGCGGCGCGCAGCTCCGTGAACACGAGCGCCGCGCGACGGTGTACGCGGCGAAATACCGGCACCGTGCGGCCTAGGTACCCTCGCGCGGGTGACGTCCGAGCGCACCTGGCAACCGGGGCATCTCCTGGATCTGCACGGCACCGTCGGCGTACTGCGTCGGGGGCCGCGCGATCCCACGTACGCCCGCACGCCCGACGATGCGATCTGGCGCGCCGTGCACACCCCCGACGGGCCGGGAACGATCCGGATCCGCCAGGTCGCCGGAACCGTCACCGCGCAGGCGTGGGGGAGCGGCGCGCACTGGCTGCTCGACCACGCGCCCGCACTCGCGGGGGCCGATGACGACCCGTCCGCCCTGATCCCGCGGCACGATGTGATCGCCCGCGCGATCGCCGCGTCGCCCGGCCTGCGGCTGACCCGCACCGACCGGGTCTGGGAGGCGCTCGTTGCCGCCGTCCTGGAGCAGAAGGTGGTGGGCGCGGAGGCCTGGCGGGCCTGGCGGTACCTCGTTCGGCGAGCCGGGACCCCCGCGCCGGGCCCCGAGCAGGGGGCGCCCGAGCTGTGGGTCCCGCCGCGCCGCGAGGACTGGGCGGCCGTTCCCAGCTGGGAGTGGCATCGCGCCGGCGTCGAACCGGTGCGGATGCGCACCGTCATCGGGGCCAGCGCCGTCGCCGTCGAACACCGCGCCGAGCGGCTCGCGGCCCTTCCGGGCATCGGACCCTGGACCGTGGCCGAGGTCACCGGCCGCGCGCACGGCGATCCCGACGCCGTCCCGGTGGGCGACTACCACCTGCCGCGGGTCGTGGGAATGGGCCTGGTCGGTGAAGCGTTGGACGATGCCGGGATGCTCGAAGCGCTCGCTCCGTACGCCGGCCAGCGCGGCCGCGTGATCCGCCTGCTCAGCCGCGCCGGAGTCGATCGGGAACGGCGTGGCCCGAGGGTCTCGGTGCGCGACTATCGGCGGTGGTGAGGCGGGACCACGGTGGTCTGCGACGAACACTTTTGACCACTGTGAGTTCATCCAGGTAAGCTTGGTCGCCGTGCCTGGTGAAAGCCAGGACGATCCATCGTGTCCATACGACAGGCCGGACCTCCGGAACCACGTACGGGCATGCGACACGCCCGACCTCGGGGTACGTGCGAGGCGGGTAGCTACTTCCCGGAGACGGGACTGACCTGCGAAAACGGCGAAAGTCGAGATCGCAGGTGGGGCCGCGCTGCGGAAGTCCGGCCCTCTGAACCGGGGGCGCAGGACTTGCCCGGAGCTACAACCGCAGCAGTAGGACAGCGTCGGCCACGCGGCCGGCGACAGCCGAACGAAGAAGGAAACAGCGCTTCTATGCCAACAATCAACCAGCTGGTCCGCAAGGGCCGCCGGGACAAGGCGTCTAAGACGAAGACGGCCGCCCTCAAGGGCTCGCCGCAGCGTCGTGGCGTGTGCACCCGCGTCTACACCACGACCCCGAAGAAGCCGAACTCGGCTCTCCGTAAGGTCGCCCGCGTCCGTCTCACCAGCTCGGTCGAGGTCACCGCGTACATCCCCGGCGAAGGCCACAACCTTCAGGAGCACTCGATGGTGCTCGTCCGCGGCGGTCGTGTGAAGGACCTCCCGGGTGTTCGCTACAAGATCATCCGCGGTTCGCTCGACACCCAGGGTGTCAAGAACCGCAAGCAGGCGCGGAGCCGCTACGGCGCGAAGAAGGAGAAGGGCTGATGCCTCGTAAGGGACCGGCGCCCAAGCGCCCCGTCGTCAATGACCCCGTGTACGGCTCGCAGGTCGTGACGCAGCTCGTGAACAAGGTGCTCCTGGACGGCAAGAAGTCGACCGCCGAGCGCATCGTCTACGGCGCGCTCGAGGCCACCCGTGAGAAGACCGGCACCGATCCGGTTCTCACCCTCAAGAAGGCGCTCGACAACGTCAAGCCCTCGCTCGAGGTGAAGAGCCGCCGCGTCGGTGGTGCCACCTACCAGGTGCCGATCGAGGTGAAGGCCGGTCGTGCCAACACCCTCGCGCTGCGCTGGCTGGTGACCTTCACGCGGCAGCGTCGCGAGAAGACCATGGTCGAGCGTCTCGCCAACGAGATCCTCGACGCGAGCAACGGCCTGGGCGCTTCGGTGAAGCGTCGCGAGGACACCCACAAGATGGCCGAGGCCAACCGGGCGTTCGCGCACTACCGCTGGTGATCTGATCCCGCGGGCCGGCTGCAACCGGCCGGCCTGCGGGACACCGGAGCACCTGCTGCCGCTACCGCGGCGGAAGTTCCAACCATCCTTTAACGAGAACGAGGCTTACCACCGTGGCACAGGAAGTGCTTACCGACCTCACGAAGGTCCGCAACATCGGCATCATGGCGCATATCGATGCCGGTAAGACCACCACTACCGAGCGCATCCTCTTCTACACCGGTGTGAACTACAAGATCGGTGAGACCCACGACGGTGCCTCGACCACCGACTGGATGGAGCAGGAGAAGGAGCGTGGTATCACCATCACCTCCGCCGCCGTGACCTGCTTCTGGAACGGCAACCAGATCAACATCATCGACACCCCCGGCCACGTCGACTTCACCGTCGAGGTCGAGCGTTCGCTGCGCGTGCTCGACGGCGCCGTCGCCGTCTTCGACGGCAAGGAGGGCGTCGAGCCCCAGTCGGAGCAGGTCTGGCGTCAGGCCGAGAAGTACGACGTCCCGCGTATCTGCTTCGTCAACAAGATGGACAAGCTGGGCGCCGACTTCTACTTCACCGTGCGCACCATCGAGGAGCGCCTCGGCGCGAAGCCGCTGGTCCTGCAGCTGCCGATCGGCGCCGAGGACGAGTTCGACGGTGTCGTCGACCTGCTCGAGATGAAGGCCATCACCTGGCGCGGCGTGGTCGCGACCGGCGCTGAGCCGACCATCGAGGAGATCCCCGCCGACCTCGTCGACAAGGCCGCCGAGTACCGCGAGAAGCTGCTCGAGACCGTCGCCGAGTCCGACGAGGCTCTGATGGAGAAGTACTTCGCCGGCGAGGAGCTCTCGATCGAGGAGATCAAGGGCGCCATCCGCAAGCTCACCATCACCCGTGAGCTGTACCCGGTGCTGTGCGGCTCGGCGTTCAAGAACAAGGGCGTGCAGCCCATGCTCGACGCCGTGATCGACTACCTCCCCAGCCCGCTCGACGTGCCCTCCATCGAGGGTCACGCCGTGGGCGACGAGGAGAAGATCATCTCGCGCAAGCCCAGCAAGGACGAGCCCTTCTCGGCCCTGGCCTTCAAGATCGCCGCGCACCCCTTCTTCGGCAAGCTGACCTTCGTCCGCGTGTACTCGGGTCACATCGACTCGGGCACCGGTGTGCTCAACGCCACCAAGGGCAACAAGGAGCGCATCGGCAAGCTCTTCCAGATGCACGCCAACAAGGAGATGCCCGTCGAGGATGCGACCGCTGGTCACATCTACGCGATGATCGGTCTCAAGAACACCACCACCGGTGACACCCTGTGCGACCCGGCGAACCCCATCGTCCTCGAGTCGATGACCTTCCCGGACCCGGTCATCAACGTCTCGATCGAGCCGAAGACCAAGTCGGACCAGGAGAAGCTGGGCGTCGCGATCCAGAAGCTCGCCGAGGAGGACCCCACCTTCTCCGTCGAGCTCGACGATCAGACCGGCCAGACCGTCATCGGCGGCATGGGCGAGCTACACCTCGACATCCTCGTCGACCGTATGCGTCGCGAGTTCAAGGTCGAGGCCAACGTCGGCAAGCCGCAGGTGGCCTACCGTGAGACGATCCGCAAGACCGTCGACAAGCACGAGTTCACCCACAAGAAGCAGACGGGTGGCTCGGGCCAGTTCGCGCGCGTCATCATCAAGCTGGAGCCGCTGGAGGACGCGGAGGACGGCTCGACCTACGAGTTCGTCAACGCCGTCACCGGTGGCCGCGTGCCGAAGGAGTACATCCCCTCGGTCGACGCCGGCGCCCAGGACGCGCTGCAGTACGGTGTGCTCGCCGGTTACCCCATGGTGAACGTCAAGGTCACGCTGCTCGACGGCGCGTACCACGACGTGGACTCCTCCGAGATGGCGTTCAAGATCGCCGGCGCGCAGGCCTTCAAGGAGGCCGCTCGCAAGGCCGGTCCCGTCATCCTCGAGCCCATCATGGCTGTCGAGGTCACCACGCCCGAGGATTACATGGGCGATGTGATCGGCGACCTGAACTCCCGCCGTGGCCAGATCCAGGCCATGGAGGAACGCAGTGGTGCCCGTGTCGTCAAGGCACAGGTTCCGCTGTCGGAGATGTTCGGCTACATCGGCGACCTCCGGTCGAAGACCCAGGGCCGAGCGAACTACTCCATGGTTTTCGATTCGTACGCCGAGGTTCCGGCGAACGTCTCGAAGGAGATCATCGCGAAGGTGAACGGGGAGTAATTCTCCCCGCTCTCCGGAGCGTGACGCCTCAGAACAATTCCGCGGCGTCGAAACAACTGAAGTAAATACACCCGCTTGTGGGGCAACCGGCCTCACATAGCACCTACGTCCAGGAGGACATCAAGTGGCGAAGGCGAAGTTCGAGCGGACGAAGCCGCACGTGAACATCGGCACCATCGGTCACGTCGACCACGGCAAGACCACCCTGACGGCTGCCATCACCAAGGTTCTGGCCGAGAAGTACCCGGACCTCAACGAGGCCTCGGCGTTCGATCAGATCGATAAGGCGCCCGAGGAGAAGGCTCGTGGCATCACGATCAACATCTCGCACGTCGAGTACCAGACCGAGAAGCGCCACTACGCTCACGTCGATGCGCCGGGTCACGCCGACTACATCAAGAACATGATCACCGGTGCTGCTCAGATGGACGGCGCGATCCTCGTCGTGGCCGCCACCGACGGCCCGATGCCGCAGACCCGTGAGCACGTGCTGCTCGCGCGTCAGGTCGGCGTGCCCTACATCCTTGTCGCCCTGAACAAGTGCGACATGGTCGACGACGAGGAGATCCTCGAGCTCGTCGAGATGGAGGTCCGCGAGCTGCTGGCCTCGCAGGAGTTCGACGAGGACGCCCCCGTCGTCCGCGTCTCGGGCTACCAGGCGCTGCAGGGCGACGAGAAGTGGACCGAGTCCATCCTCGAGCTCATGAACGCCGTCGACGAGTCCATCCCGGACCCCGAGCGTGAGACCGACAAGCCCTTCCTCATGCCCGTCGAGGACGTCTTCACGATCACCGGTCGTGGCACCGTCGTCACCGGTCGTGTCGAGCGCGGCATCGTCAACGTCAACGAGGAGGTCGAGATCGTCGGCATCCGCGAGAAGTCGACGAAGACCACCGTCACCGGCATCGAGATGTTCCGCAAGCTGCTGGACTCGGGCCAGGCGGGCGACAACGTCGGTCTGCTGGTTCGTGGCCTCAAGCGTGAGGACGTCGAGCGTGGCCAGGTCGTCGTGAAGCCGGGTACCACCACCCCGCACACCGACTTCGAGGGCCAGGCGTACATCCTGTCGAAGGACGAGGGTGGTCGTCACACCCCGTTCTTCAACAACTACCGCCCGCAGTTCTACTTCCGTACCACGGACGTGACCGGCGTCGTGACCCTCCCCGAGGGCACCGAGATGGTCATGCCCGGCGACAACACCGAGATGACCGTCAAGCTCATCCAGCCGGTCGCCATGGACGAGGGCCTGCGCTTCGCGATCCGCGAGGGTGGCCGCACCGTGGGTGCCGGCCGCGTCACCAAGATCATCGCCTGATCTTCGGTAACAGTCGTGAACGGCGCCTCTCCCTTCGGGGAGGGGCGCCGTTTTCGCGTATCCGGGCTTCTCGGGTTCGCGCCCCGGCGTGCGTGCCATCGGCGATAATCGCCACGACACGTGGGCCGGGCCCACCGGAGACGAGGAGCGAGACGATGCCGAAGCTGATGAGGGCGGTGGCGGCCGCGGCCGTGGCGTTCGGGTGCGCCGCGCTGGTGCAGGCGCCCGCCCAGGCCGACGGCCGGCTCGACGAGGGCCGGTTCGTCGTGGCCTCGAAGAACCTCCACGACTTCACCAAGCCCTTCGGCGATCGGACCACCGACGCCCAGATGGTCCGGTTCGGCTACAGCGCGTGCACCGCGCTCGACCGGAATCCGTCGAGCACCGTCGCCGCGACGCGGGCGCTGTACAACGATGAGCGCGCTTACCCGCTGTGGGAGCGGCAGCAGCTGGTGTTCTACGCCGCGCAGTACCTGTGCAACCGCAACTGGTCGCGGTACATGACCTATCCGAACGGCTGGCGCCCGACGCCCGGCCAGGGATGACGGCCGTTCAGCGCATCAGGTAGCGGGCGAAGGTCCACGCGTAGACGGCGGATTCCACATCGTGCGCGATCGCGGCGCGCGTGGCCGCGACGGCGGCGCGCTGCAGCAGCAGGTGCCGCAGCCGGCTTCCGTCCGGGGCGCGGCTGTCCGCGGAGAGGTCGCGGGGAGATTTCCGGTCGGCGCGCAGGGCGTCCACGAGCTCGTCCTCGGCGAAGGCGAGGTGATCGCGCACCGCGACCGGGACCTTCCGGCCCGCGCGCAGGTACCGTCCGGCCTCCGCGACGGTCTCGTCGAGGCCGGGCACGTACCCGGGTCCGACGGTGAGCCGCTCCAGATCCCGCAGCAGCGCCCGGGATTGGCGGTCGGCGTGGGCGTCGTCGAGCCCTCGGATGCGGGCCACGCGATCGGCGGAGGCCACCACCTCGAACCGGTCAGCGCCACCGTCGAAGACGGGGCCGCGCCGGTTCTCCCCGACCAGACGGCCGGGGTCGGCGGGGTCGTAGTGCACCCGCGACGGATGGGTGGTGGCGATCCCGCGTATCGCGTAGCCGTTGCCCGCGGCGTATTCGATGAGTTGCCGCACCGGATCGTCGACGGTGGCCCACGCGGTGGCCGCGGGCGCGTTCCACAGCACCCGCACACCGGACGGGACGAGTACGCCCGGCGGGAGCCAACCGGCGTCGGTGGTGGATACCGCGATCACGTTCTCGCCGGGGCGCGAGAGGTACGCGGACGCCCAGTGCAGTCCCGATTCCGGGAGGTGCGGGCCGTCGCGCAGGGAACCGAGGATCGATGCGATCACGGCGCGGGCCTGCAGCACCGCCGGTGATGGTGTGGCTTTCTCCTCCGGCTCGATGTACCGGACGATCGGGACGGGGATGAGCACCGGTATGTCGATGATCGCCTCCCCTGCCGGTGTGTGCGATCGCAGTCTAGTCGGCGGCCGCGACGGTGCTGAAGAAGTCGAGCAGTGTGCCCGGGGCGCCCTCGCCGAGCATCATCTCGAAGATCTCGGTGGCGCCCGCGGCGGCAGCGGCGCTGCGCTCGAACATCTCGGCCTCATAGGCGGCGATCGCGGCCTCGGTGTCGGCCGGGTGCGCCACGAGCTCCTGGGCGAGGCGGGCACCGTCGAACAGGGCGAGGTTCGCGCCCTCCCCGGCCGGGGGCATGAGGTGGGCGGCGTCGCCGAGCAGGGTGACGCCGGGAACGCGATCCCAGCGGTGGCCCACCGGCAGCACGTGCAGCCGCCGGACCACGGGATCGGTCTCGGTGTCGGCGATCATCGCCAGCAGTGCGGGGGCCCAGTCGGAGAAGGCCTCGGTGATCTGGTGACGGACGGATTCCGGTGCGGCGGAGGCGAGCCGGTCTGCCTGATCGGCGTCGCAGGCCAGCTGGAAGTAGGCGTGCACGATGTCGCCGGGCTCGCGGTGGGCGCCGATGCCGCGGCCGGGGGTGGGCGCGAACAGTGAGCCGGCGCCGACCACCGCCGCGGTGGCCGGGTACCGCGCCTCCACATCGGTCAGGTGCGTCTCGACGAAGGTGATCCCGGTGTACGCGGGGGCGGCGTCGGAGACGAGGGGACGGACCTTGGACCAGGCGCCGTCGGCGCCGACCAGCAGGGCGGTGGTGACCGACGATCCGTCGGCGAAGGTCACCTCGTGGCGGCCCTCGCCGAGGGGACGGACCGCGGTGACCTTGGCGCCCCAGCGGACCGCGCCGGGTGGCAGGGAGTCGAGGAGGATCCGTCGCAGTTCGCCGCGCAGCACCTCGGGACGGCCGCCCGTGCCGTCGTCGGGTTCGTCGAGCAGGACGGTGCCGCGGGTGTCGACCATGCGCGAGGCCTGCCCGCCGTGGTGGATGAGGGAGCGGAACTCGGTGGTGAGGCGTGCCGCATCCAGGGCCGCCTGTCCGTCGTCCTCGTGGATGTCCAGCAGCCCGCCCTGGGTGCGGGCCTCGGGGGAGGGGTCGGCCTCGTAGACGGTGGCTTCGATGCCGTGGACGGTGAGGACGCGGGCCAGGGCGAGGCCGCCGAGGCCCGCTCCGATGATGGTGACCGGTGCTGTCATGGTGCACTCCCTTCGATGAGTTGGAACAACGTTCCAATGACGTCAGTATGGAACGGTGTTCCAACGTGTGTCAAGATGGGACCATGGCGGGATCAGCGCGCAGGAGCAGTGCGCTCTCCAGGGACGCGATCGTCACCGCGGCGATCGACATCCTCGACGAGGAGGGCGAGGCCGGGCTCACGTTCCGGGCACTCGCGGCACGGCTGGCGACGGGGCCGGGCGCGATCTACCACCACGTCGCCGGCAAGGACGAGCTGCTCACCGCGGCCGCCGAGCGGATGATCGGCGAGGTGCTGGCGGACTCCTCCGATCAGTCCGATCCCGCCGACGGCATCCGGGTGCTGGCGCTCGGCCTCTTCGACACCCTGGACGCGCATCCGTGGGTGGGGGCGAGCATGTACCGCGATCCCGCACAGCACGGCACGCTGCGTGTCTTCGAGGCGCTCGGCAGCCGGATCGTGCGGCTCGGGCTGCCCGACGGTGCGCGGTTCGACGCCGCGACGGCCCTGCTCAACTACATCGTGGGGGCCGGTGTGCAGAACGCCGCCAATGCGCGTGCGTCCGTGGGCGGTCCGGGCCGGGAGGAGCATCTGGCCGCGATGGCGGACCGCTGGGGCGATCTGGATCCCGGCGAATTCCCGTTCACCCGCAGTGTGGCCGGGCGATTGCGGGATCACGACGACCGCGAGCAGTTCCTCGCCGGGGTCGATCTGATCCTCGCGGGTGTCCGGGCGAGCTGACCCGGAGCGACCGACGCCCCGCGAACCCTGGGGTCGCGGGGCGTCGGGGAGAACGCGGCTATCCGCTCTTGCGGCGGAACTGCTGCTGGTGGCTCTCGGAGCCGTGCGGGGTCTGCGGCTTCACAGCCCCGTCCAGGTGGGCGGAACCCTTGCGATTGGACGCGTTCTTTCGTTCGAGTGCTTCCTTGAACTTGTCGGCGATACCGTCGGTCGTCATGGTGTCTCCTCTCGTCGGCGTGGAATCACGCTAAACCGGACAGGGGAAGATGTCACCGGGTTTTCGGCAGAGGAGGAGAATTCATGGGGACCTACGTTGTCACCGGTGCCGCGTCGGGGCTGGGCGCCGCCACTGCCGATCGATTGCACGCCGAGGGGCACGGCGTGATCGGGGTGGATCTCGCGGGTGCCGATGTCGACGCGGATCTGGGGACGCCCGCGGGGCGCGCGGAGGCGGTGGCGCGGATCGGCGAGCTGGTGGGGGACTGCCCGCTCGACGGGCTGGCGGCGTTCGCCGGTATCGGACCCGCTGCGGGGCGCGCAGGTTCGGCCGTGGTCTCGGTGAACTACTTCGGTGCCGTGGAGGTGCTGGAAGGTGTTCGGCACCTGCTAGCCAGGTCCCTCTCCTCTTCGGTGCTGCTCGCCAGCTCGAATTCGACCACCACGCAACCGGGTTGGCCGATCGAGCTCGCGGACGCCTGCCTCGCCGGCGACGAGGCGGTGGCCCGGGGGCTGGCGGACTCCTACGGCGAGTACGCCTCGGTGCTGGCGTATCCGGCGTCGAAGGCGGCCCTCGCGTACTACACGCGTTGCGAGGCGGCCGATTACGTGCGGCACGGTATCCGCATCAACGCCGTGGCGCCGGGCTACATCGATACGCCGATGACCCGCGCCGGCCGGGCCGACCCGCAGATGGGCGCGGCGATGGACGAGTACGTCAAGCTCATCCCGGCCGGGCGTGCCGGGCGACCCGACGAGATCGCCGCCCTGGCAGGCTTTCTCCTCGGTCCCGACTCCGCCTACATCGTGGGCTCGGTGATCTTCGCCGACGGTGGTCTCGACGCCCAGCAGCGTCCGAAGGACTGGCCGCGTCCGGCTGCCCTGCCCGAGTAGGCGGCGCCGGCTAGCCCCGGAGTTTCTTCAGGGCGGTCTCGCCCGCCCTGCGCACGCGGGGGTTCTCGTCGTCCAGGAAGCTCTCGACGATCGGGATGTCGTCTGCTGTGCCGACCTTGCCCAGTGTGCGGAGGGCTTCCTGATTGACGAAGCGGTACTGCAGGTAGTCTCTGGCGACCTCGCGTGATTCCGGCCGCCGGAAGCGGCCGAGATACCGGACGAGGGCCATACGCGTGCCCGTGTCGAGCCCATCGCTGCGGGCGAGGGCGAGCATGCGATCGTAGTCGTCCTTGGTGGCGATGCGGGCGAGGGCCTCCATAGCCCAGATGCGGACCTCGTCGCGTAGCGGCGGGTCGGTGCGGGCAACCTGCTGGAACAATGCCTCGATCGCGGCCCGGTTTCCCTTCGCATTCGCGTCGTTGACGCTCTTAATCAGGGTGGTTCTCAGGATCTGCCTGTGGAGATTCTCGGGTCCCGGAACCCGTTCGTCGAGGTGGGTGAGCCAGTCGGTGAAGATCGGGATCGCCTCCCGGGGAACGCTCTTGAGTGACCCCACCGATTGCACGGTGTATGCGCGGATGCCCACCGCCTCGAGATCGTCGACGATGCGGGTCTCGAATCCGCGCACGCCGTCGGTGTACCGCGCGAGGCCGTCGCGCCAGTCGTCGCCCTCGGGCATGCCCGGGTATTCGATGAGGTTCATGGGACGGGTACTCCTCGATGGTTCGGCCGGCGCCCTGCCGGAGTGGGCTACCGCGAGAGCCAGGACTCCAGGTGGTTCTCGTACTGCGAGGCAGGTTTTCGGGTCGGACGCGCAGGCGGGGGGTCGAGTCTCGTGGCGGCGATGACATCGGTGAGGGCCTTCCCTGTGGGATCGCCCTGCCGCGTCAGTTCCTCGGTGAGCCGGTTCCGAGCCGCGTCGACGGCCGCGGAGCGTGTGGCGGCCTGCTCCTACACCTTCGCCAGGGGCCGGTTCGTGGCCTCGGCGATGGACACGGGTGACCGCGTTGTCGTCCGATCGCACCTTCGCCGTGATCGCGTGCAGTGCGAGGCGCAGTGACCGCAGGATCGTCGCCTGCTCGCGGGGTTCGCCGAGCAGCGAGTCCAGGCTTTCCCGGTCGGTCACGAGCGGAGCTTCTTCAGCGCTGATTCCACGGCGCGGCGTACCTGAGGATCTTCATCGTCCACGTAGGAGGCAATGGCGTCGATATCCTCGGCCGTTCCGATCTTCCCGAGCGTGCGCACCGCTTCTTGGCGGACGATGGGGCGCGTGAGCCATGCGCGCGCGAAGTCACGCGATTCCGGCCTTCGATAGCGCCCGAAGTACTTGACCAGGGCAACTCGAGCACCGTCTTCGAGGCTCGGTCGACGTGAGAGATCGACAATGCGATCGAATTCGTCCTTCGAGGCGATGCGGGCGAGGATGGCGGCCGATTGAATCTGCATGAAGGGCTCGAGTGCCGGTGAAGTCCGAGCCAGTTGTCGGAGAACGGCGTCGCTCGCGGCGCGGTTTCCCTTTGCGGCGGGATCGTCGAGTGCCCATATCAACGATCGTCGGAGGGTCGATCGATGCCGCGTTTCCTCGCCGGGCACCCGGGCATCAAGATCGTTCAGCCAGTCGATGTAGACAGGAATCGCCGGCGGGAAGGTCTGGCCGGATCGAGCCAGATGCCCGACCTTATAGGCGTGCACCCCAACATCGTTGAGGTCGCGCATCAATCGCGTGTCGAATCCGTCCTGGCCGTCGATCAGACCCGATTCAGCGTAGTTCTGCATCCAATCTTCATGCTGAGGCATACCTGAGCCTCACGGTGCCGTTCGCTGCCGCGTGCACGGTGACCGCGTTGTCGTCCGATCGCACCTTCGCCGTCATCGCGTGCAGTGCGAGGCGAAGTGACCGAAGGATCGTCGCCTGCTCGCGGAGTTCGCCGAGCAGCGAGTCCAGGCTTTCCCGGTCGGTCATGAGCGCAGCTTTTTCAGGGCTGTCTCGACGGCGCGGCGGACGCGTGGGTTGTCGTCGTTCGCGTAGGCGGCGATGGCGTCGATGTCGTCCGAGGTGCCTACCTTGCCCAGAGTGTGAATCGCTTCCTGGCGGACGATGGGACGTTCGAGGTAGCTGCGGGCTAATTCGCGGGACTCCGCGCGGCGGAAGCGACCGAGGTAGCGAACCAAGGCGATTCGGGTTCCGTCTTCGAGGTCGGCCCGCCGGGTGAGTGCCAGCATGCGCTCGTAGTCGTCCTTCGTAGCGATACGGCCGAGGACCTCGGTCGCCCAGATCTGGACCGGCCGCGCAAGGGGAGGTGATCGACGATCGAGTTGACGGAACAGCGCGTCGACCGCCGCGCGGTCGCCCTTCGCTGCGGGATCGTCGAGCGCCATGATGAGCGAGGTGCGCAAACCCGACCGATGCCGGGTCTCTTCGCCGGGTACCCGCGAATCGAGATTATTCAGCCAGTCGATGAAGACCGGAATCGCCGGCGGCACACTGCGCACCGCTGACTTCAGTCGTCCGACAGTGAATGCCCGCACACCCACCGCCGCGAGATCGTCGACGAGGCGGCGTTCGAACCCGTCCTTGCCGTCGACCATGCCTGCGTGCGTGATGAAGTCCATCCAGTCGTCGCCCTGCGGCATACCGTCGTACTCGAAGCTCATGGCGTCGGCACTCCTGTCCGTATCGAGTCCTTCGGCTTTGTGGGGTCGGACGGCGGCGGCACCCACGTGTCCGTCGGGATGAAGGGCGTCGGCTTCTGCCCTCCCAGATTTTCGTCCAGCTCCATCCGTAGCACAGTGATCTTGCCCTCCGATTGCAGCTTTTCCACCTCGGGAGACAGCGTCGTTCGATGGTCGGTGATCAGCGTCATCGTATAGCCGTTCTCAGCTGCCCAGTTCGCCTCGTCGATGATCTGGTTGTCGCTATCGCGGGTGTCGTTGGTGTTCTTGACCTCGGTGATCTGGCGGGTGTCGTCATTGATGTGGTCGGGGTAGCGGTAGCCGCCCTTTCCGAGTGGCGCGCTCGGGTACACCCGGCGCTTCTTGTAGCCGGGCGGGATTCCAGCACGGCGCTCGCCGTCCGCGCCCCGCTGGCGGTTGTTCCCGTTCCCGGCGACGGGTTTGTCCGGCCGGGCGTAGCGGCCCAGCAGGGGCGCGAGTTTGAATTGGATCAGGCTGGTCACGTTGCCCTTGTTGGTGATCAGCTTGAGATTGTCCGCCGCCTGCGCGACGAAGCCGTCGAGCTCGGTGAGCAGCGTCGTGACGTCTTTCGCCGCTTGATCTTTGAACTTTTCCACCGCGTAGTCCGCGGCGGCGCCGGCCGCGGGTCCGCCGGGGAGGTTCTCGAGCACGGCGATGATGATCCGGGCATTGAGCAGGATGGCCTTGATCTGCTTCCGCTCGAGATCGGACTTGCTCTGGGTGTGATCACACGAGCTCGCGATGCATTGACCCCATAGTCGCACCTCGTCGAGCGTCTTGGTCACGCGATTGACCGCCTTGTCGATCTTCGGCACCTCGGGCGGTGGGTCGGCCGTCGTGTTCATCGGCGGGACGGCCTCGATCGCCGTGTTGAGGTTTCCCACGCTGCTCGTCCACGCCTCGCCGGCAGACTTGATCTTCCCGACATCGCAGTCGGCCCACTTCTTCTCGATCCGCCCCTCGATGATGTCCCAATCCTCGGGGAGGTCGTGGAGGCCGCCCGTCGAGCGCACCGTCGGGTGCATCGAGATGGTCAATCCGCTGCCGGCGGGCAGCGCCGGGGCCGAGACCGCCTGCCGGCCGGGTGAGTTCTCGTTCTGCACGCGGAGGCGCTCGGTACCGGCCTTGTGGACCATCTCGCCCAAGTTGTCGGCCGCGATCGCGGTGAGGGAAGCGGCCTCGAAGACGTCGGAGGCCGCCTGATCGTAGGCCGTGGCCCAGGTGTGTCCGGCCGATGTGTGATTGCCGGCGGAGTTCGATATGCCGGACAGTTTCCCCTGCAGCGAGGTCAGCTCTGTGGCGATGTCCTTGCCCAGCTTCCGCATCGCGGCCGCGGTGTCGAAGTACCACTGCGGATCGACGTCGGTCATGATCGGACGATTTCCAGGTTGTCCAGCATGAGGGCGATATCGGTGTCGAATTCAGTGGTCTCGTCGGAGATCCGGACCGATGCCTGGATCATGTACAAGGTGGTGCCGACCCGATCCCCGACCAGTAAGAAGGCCTTCGTGAGCTGGCGGCTATAGGGGCGCTTGTCGGAGTCACGGCTGTGGACGGTGCGGGGCTCCTCGTACACTCCGACGCTCTCGATACCGCGAAGCCCGCACACCCGGATCGCCTCGCGGCTCGTCTCCTTCCAACTCGGCATCCTCAATCCGGCCAGGAATTGGAGGCTGCCTTCGGCGTCGTCTTGGCGGGTCGCCTGGCCGACGCGGATAGTGAGGGAGGCGCTGAGAAGCCTTTCCGGCTGCCGGGTGATGACCGAGAGACTGTCGGGCACGGTGCGTTCTGCGGTCCACCACCGCGGCAGTTTCGGGATCTTCACCGTGATCGGTGCCTCGAGGATGACCGCTTCGCCCGTCGGTTTCGTCGCATCGCACGTCGACCGCTCGGGACCGCCGTTGATCGCGGGCTTCTGCGTACCGCACGACGTGGCCAGAAGCGCAGTCGCGAGCAGGAATCCGACGATCCGCCTCATGAGCCGAACATCTTCAAGATCACGCGATCGGCTTCTTCGTAGTTGCGTTTGCAGGTTGCGACGTGGGTGCGCAGCGCTTGGAGCTGCTTGATGCGCTCCTCCATATCCGACTGCCACTGCGACTGTGTGCTGTTGAAGGCCTCCGCGGCGGTGCCCTTGTAGGTGGCGAGCACCTCGCCGGTGGCGGAACGGACCTCGGCGCAGCGGTCGGTGATCTCGGTGATCTGTTTGTCCAGGGCGTCTACGAAATCACCCATGGCGGCGAGGTCGTACCTGTACCGCACGGCTACGCCTCCAGGTCGAGGACGCCGCCTTCGCCGGCAGCCCGGATCTCTTCGGTGCTACCCGATTCCGTGTCCGCGTAGTCGGCAGCCGTGGAGGTGAGTAGTCGGGCGTACTCAGTCAGTTTCGCCACGTGCTCACCGACTCCTGGCAGGTGCTCGTCCCAGCGCTCCTGCATGACCTCCGCCGCCGAACCCTGCCACGTGCCCTGAAGGTCCGTGTGGGCGCGTTCGGCCGCGTTGAGGATCGATGCGATCCGGGCCTGCTGGGCGTCGAACCTCGTGCCGCCCGTCCGCAGATCCGCAGGGTTCACCTGTAGTCTCGTGTTCATTCTCGGCCCCCCAACCGATTGGTGGAACGACATGAGCTGGCGCGACGATGCCTCCCCGCACACTCAAGCCGATCTCGACTCCCTCCTCAACGATAGCGTGGAAGCGGCCGCGGGGGTACTCGAACGCGGCGATACTCTTACGCCGTTCAGCTTGGCGATCGCGGTCGACGGGAGTCGTTCGATGCGCAAGCTCGACACCTCGGTCAGCGCTACCGACGAGGACACCAACATCGGCCGGCTCACCCTCGCTGGCGACCGCGAGCTTCTCCGTGCCCGCGCCGTGACCCTGGATGTGCGCGTGGTCGGGGCGGGCACCGACGCGCTCAAGATCATCGTCGAGCACCGCGACGGGCAAGCCTTCGACGTCGTGGTGCCGTACGTCGATCGCGAAGACACCTTCATGATCGACTCCGATTCGATGACGGTTTCGCAAGGTGTGCAACGACTCTGGCGTGCCAGCGGAGCTACACCGAGCGAGTGACGGCGGTACCCGGTGGCCTCATCAGCGGGACAAGAAGCCGCCGGGGCGTTCTTCCAGAGGCCGGCCCGCGTAGCGGTCGCCACGCTGCGCCGGAGCGACTCGCTCGACGGGCGACGGTGGTCGCTCCGAGGCCGCCACGAACTCGTCGATCGCGTCGCCGAGGCGAATGTCGTCGCGGTTCAGCCCGGCCGTGACGCGCCGGCGGGCCTCCTGCGCCGCGGACAGGCGGCGGTGCATCTTCTCCTGTACCTGCTCCAACGCACGATTCGTCGTCAGGGCGATCGACGAGCCGAGTGCCGCGGGCTCCAGGTGCCGGCTGATGGGGTGCAGGGTGACCCGGCGCACCGTCCCGTCGCCGGCTACGCACACCGTGACGGCCTGGTCCGGTGATCTGACCTCGGCGGTCATGGCCTCCAGCTCCGCTCGGACTGTCTGGAAGGTCGCTGCCTGCGCCTTCAGGTCCTCGGCCATGGATGCGAAGAAGTCGTCGGTCATGAGCGGAGCCGTTTCAGTGCGGTGCGGGCGGCCCGGCGGACGTGCGGGTCGTCGTCGTCCTCGTACGGGGCGATGACGGCGATGTCATCCGGGTTCCCGATCTTGCCGAGGGTGCGGATGGCCTCGGCGCGGACGACCGGGCGGTCGATGCTCGCGAGCGCGGCCTCGCGGGATTCGGGGCGCCGGAATCGCCCGAAGTAGGCCACGATCGCTGCTCGGCCGCCGTCCACGATGTCGGGTCGGTGGAACAGGTCCATCATGCGCTGGTAGTCGCTTTTGGTGGCGATGCGGGCCAGGCTCATGACGGCCCATATTTGGGCGTATTCGGGCAGGGCGGGGTCAGCTCGATTGATCTGCCGTGTGAGGGCCTCGATCGCGACGCGGTTGCCTTTCGCGGCGGGATCGTTGAGAAGGTTGATCAGACCGTAGCGGATCCCCTCCCGGTGCCGTGTCTCGTCACCGGGAATGCGTTCGTCGAGGTGCGTCAGCCAGTCTGCCGCGACGTCGACCGCGGGAGGGACGGTGGGGAGCCCCGAGATATCGCTGAGCCGTGTTATGCGGACGCCGACCGCGTCCAGATCGTCGACCAATCGGCGGTCGAAACCGCCTTTGCCCTGAACGTAAGTCTGAGGATACTGGTCGAAGATCTTCTTCCAGTCATCGCCCTTGGGCATACGCAAGTAGTGGAAGAGGTCATCTTCAGTCATCGACCTGGTACCCCCATCGGTCCCACGCCGTCGGGGGAGCGCACGGGAGCTGGATTCGTCGGTGATGGATCCGGCAGCGTGGGATTCGTGGGTCCGCACACGAGATTCTCGTCGAGTTCCATTCGCAGGACCGTGATTTTGCCTTCGCTCACCAGCTTATTCACGTCCTGGGAGAGAACCGTTCGGTGGTCGGTGATCAAAGTCATTGTGTATCCGTTCTCGCTCGCCCAGTTCGCTTCGTCGATGACCTGTTTCCTGTCCCGACTACTGAGCTTGTTTACATTCTTAACTTCGGTTATCTGCTTCGTATCATCGTTGCGACCGTCGGGGATGCGAAATTTAGGCTTTCCGACAGGGCAGTTCGGGAAGATTGCTGGCGCGCGTTCGTCTGGGTTCTCTCCCGCACGAATCTCGCCCTCACGACCTCGCTCCCTGGAGTTGCCGCCCTGAACAGGAACCGCTGAACGAGCATTGCGACCGAGCAGCGGAGTGAGGTACTTCCCGACAGCCGACGTCACCGTCTCTGCCCCCGTTGACGGCTGCGTGCTGCTGAAGGTGAACTTGGCTTGGACCGTGCTGTCTACCGAGGCGTCGAGCTTCTCCAGTTCGACCCGCACCCATTCGGCGGCATCCAGTTTCGCTCGGCTCTTCGCTATCGCCTCATTGGCCTGCCCGGCGGGGCCACCGCCCCCAGTACCGAGGGATGCGATCATGATCTTCATCCCGGCGAGGAAGTTCGTGATCGCCTGCCGGGTGGAATCGGATGTGGCCTGAACACTGTTGCATGCGTGACCGATCGCGATGGACCACTGGGTCGACTTCTCCAGCATCGCGACGATGCGGGCGACGGAGGCATTGATCTTGGCGACCTCGGCCGGAGCGTCGGGGCTGTCGTTCGGTGTCCAGGACAGCGACAGTTGGGCGTCCTGAATGCCGCGGTAGCTGGACATCCACGATTCGCCCGCCGCCTTGATCTTGGTGATATCGCAGTCGGCCCACTTCTTGGTGATGTTCTTCTCGACGATATCCCAATTCTCGGGTGGGTCGTCCAGGCCGCCCGTCGACCTGAGGCGAGGATGCATCGACATGGTGAGACCGCCGCCCTCGGGCAGCGCGGGTACCTCGACGTCCGACCTGCCCGGGGAATTGGTGTTCTGGACATGTACCCGTTCCGCGCCCGCCGCGTGAATCAACTCGCCGAGATTGTCCGCCGCCATTGCCGTCAAGGAAATCGCCTCGAATACATCCGACGCTGCCTGGTCGTACTTCGTTGCCCAGGTGTGACCCGCCGACGTGTGATTGCCCGCCGAGTTGTCGACGTTGAGGTTGTTCTGCAGGTCGGTGAGTCCTTGAACTAGCTTCGTGGATACAGCGCGCACCGAGATGGCGGCATCGAAGTACCACTGCGGATCGACATCGGTCACCCACACACCCCCCAGCGTGTACGGCGGCGGACCTGCCTCCCCGCAGTCCCGAACCGCCTGTTCTCCTGGATGCTATCGAAGCCTCTGCGATTGTTCCAGGAATCCCGCAGTACGCGGAGGCGGGCGGATCAGAAGCGGATCACCTGGCGGACGGCTGTGCCGTCGGCAAGGGCGTCCATGCCCTCGTTGATCTGATCGAGGGTGATCACACCGGAGATCAGCTTCTCCACCGGCAATCGTCCGGCGCGCCACATGTCCACATATCGCGGGATGTCCCGCTGCGGCACAGCGGATCCCAGGTAGCTTCCGATAATGGTGCGGGCCTCGGCGGTCAGCACCAGCGGGCTGATCTCGGACCGCGCAGCGGGATTCGGCAGGCCCACGGTCACCGTCTTCCCGCCCACCGCGGTCGCGGCGACGGCGGCCTCGAAGGCCTTCGGATGCCCGGCCGCCTCGATCACGACGGGCGCGCGAACACCCTCCGCGGCAAGCTCTTCCGGCGTGTATGCGGCATCGGCGCCCAGCTCGCGCACCTGGTCCAGTTTCGCCGCCTGCGCGTCGACCCCGATCACGCGGCCGACGGCACCGTCGGCCTCGAGCGACAGGGCGGTGAGCACGGCGGCCATGCCCACGCCCCCGAGGCCGATGACGATCACGTCGTCGCCGTTCGACGGCGCCCCGGCGTTGAGAACCGCGCCGCCGCCCGTCAGCACCGCGCAACCGAGCACGGCCGCGATGTCCGGGGGTACGTCACCGTCGACCCGGGTCACCGAGCGCGCGTCCACCACGGCGTGCGTCGCGAATCCGGAGACGCCGAGGTGGTGCTGCACCGCCTCGCCGTCGCGGGACAGTCGCCGCCCGCCGCCCAGCAGCTCGCCCGCATTGTTCGCGACGCTGCCCGGCGTGCACGGAAGTTGGCCGTCGGTACGGCAATTGGCACACTCGCCGCACCGGGGCAGGAAGGCCATCACCACACGGTCGCCCACGGCGAGACTGTCGGTGGCGGCAGTGATCGGGCCCGCTCCCGGCGCCAGGGGGCCGAGTTCCTCGATGATGCCCGCCGCCTCGTGGCCCAGCAGCATCGGCACGGGGCGGACGCGATTGCCGTCGACCACGGACAGATCGGAATGGCACAGGCCCGCGGCCTCGATCCGCACCAGTACCTCGCCCGGCCCCGGAGCGTCGAGCTCGAGTTCCGACACGGTGATCGGGTGCGACTCCGAATAGGGCCTGGCCCTACCGATCTCCTCCAGCACGGCCCCGCGGATGCGCATCAGTACTCGACCTCCAACTCCGGCGATGTCGGCTTCGCCTGGCACCCCAGAATGTAGCCGTCTTCGGCGTCTTCGGGGTCGAGTCCGTCGGTCACGGCCATCTCGACGGTGCCCTTGGTGAGCTTGCACAGACAGGTGGCGCACTCGCCCGACTGGCAGGAGTAGGGCACATCGTGGCCGTTGTTGATGAGCACGTCCACCAGCGATTCGCCCTCGGGCCACGGCACGGTGAACGTGGCACCCAGGTTGTAGACGGTGACCTGCGGTGAATCCGCGGTGACCTCCACCTCGTGCGGCACGATATCGGCGAAGGCATCGCCCGAGAGCGAGGCGTAGATCTCCTGATGCACCAGCTCGCGCGGGGTGCCGATCACCTTCGCCGCTTCCTTGCAGGCGGCCATGAACTCCTCGCGGCCGCACAGGTAGGTGGGACGCGAGTGATAGGGCGTGAGCAGGGCGGCGAGCATATCGGCGTCGGGGATGCCGCGCTCGGACTCCATCCACCAGATCACGGTGAGCCGCTCGTTCTCGGCGTCCAGGCGGGCGATCTCCTCCCGGAAGATGGTGGCCGCCGGATCGGCGTTCGCGTACAGCAGCGTGATCGGCTGGGTGCCCGCCGTGAGCGCCGCCGACAGGATCGACATGATCGGCGTGATGCCGCTGCCCGCCGCGAGCAGCAGGATGGGCACGTCCAGGCTCTCCGGCACGAAGACGCCCGACGGTGGCAGCACCTCCAGCTCGGTGCCGGGGGAGAGGTTGTCGCACAGCCAGTTCGAGGCGTACCCACCCTCCGTGCGCTTCACCGTGACGCCGGGACTGCCGGCGGCGAAGGGCGAGGTGTACAGCGAGTACGACCGGGCCACCGAGCCGGTCTGCTCCGAGGGCACCCGAACGGTGATGAACTGCCCCGGCCGGTAGTCCCACTCCGCATCGAAGACGAAGGACTTCGCCAGCGCCGTCTCTTCGATCACGTCCGTGACGGTGACGATCTGGCTACGACTCGAATGGGGGGTGAGGCTCATGCCCTCCAGGTTATCGGGGCTCCGTCATCGCACGGCGCGCGTGCCCTGGCAGGAGCCGGGGAGCGGGAAACCGATGTTGGCGGTGGCGCGGACCTTGATCTCGATGGCGCCGGCGCCGGTGGCGACGAACGGGAAGTAGGTCGATCCGCCGCCGGACCCGAGGACGCCCACCTGGTGCAGCGTGCCGGTGGCACCGGTGCGGGTGTTGCGCCAGTCGACGGTGACGTCGAGGTTCGATCCGCGGGGCGGCGGGACCAGGGTGGCCGAGCGGCTCACCGACATCGCCATCTGCTCGGGAACCGGGACGGGCTTACCGTCGGGCCCACCGCGCCAGGCCTGACCTGCGGTGACGAGGATGGCGTTCGGGTAGGCGCGGCACACCTCCGTCTGGGCGACGGGGTCCTCCGCGTGCGCGGGGGCGGTGAGGAGTCCGGCGGCCACGAGGCTTGCGGCTCCGGCCGAACCGATGGTGCGTGCGATGTTCATGGTGATCTCCCTTCCTGCGGGGATGATCGCTCGCGCGGCGTGAGGTGTTTCACACCTGCATGGCCCGCCAGGCGGCGTGCGCGCGGCCCAGCTCCGTGGACGGCGCCTCGCCGTAGATCCACTCACGGCAGATCGCGTGCCAATCGGCCGCGGCCTCCAGGCTGCCGATCATGCCGAAGGTGAGCAGCTCCGCGCGGCGGGAGAAGGTGTGCGCGGCCGGCATGCGCAGCGAGGGATCGGCCTCGGGCGGCGTGGTCGCCACGGCCACCGCCCGCTTCACCTCGGCGGAGGTGATGGTGGTGACGCCCGACCGCAGGTGCCACGGCGCCGACAGCCGGAAGTACCGCAGCAGAGTTTCGGGCGAGGGGCCCTCGCCGCGCAGCGCACCCACCGAGCGCAGCAGATCCGCAAGATCCTCACCTCGGCCGGTGTCGGCGGCCGTGAAGCAATCCCGTTCGAACGCAGCCGATTCCGGGCCCAGTGTCTTGTAGAGTCCGTAGTCCAGGAAGGCGAGCCGGCCGTCCGGGCAGACGAGCACGTTCCCGGCGTGCGGGTCGCCGCAGAACTCGCCGTCGCCGAAGACGCCGCCCACGTAGAACCGGTGCAGGATCTCCCCGGCCCGGTCGCGGTCGGCCTGCGGCGCCGTCTCCAAGGAGCCGAACCGCTCGCCCGGAACGAACTCGGTCACCAGGACCCGTGGGCCGCTCAGCTCCGGGAGCGGCGCGGGAACCCGGATGAAGGGGTGGCCCGCGTACCGTCGGGCCACCGTCGCCTGGGCCTCGCACTCGCCCTGGTAATCGAGCTCGGCCAGGATGGTCTCGCTGATCTCCAGGAGCACCGATTCGGTGCGGATCGCGGTGGTGCGGCGTCCGCGCCACATGGTGAGCAGCAGGCCGAGGTTCTTCAGGTCGGCGCGGATCGCGGCCTCGATACCCGGGTACTGCACCTTCACCGCCACATCGCGGCCGTTCGCGGTGACCGCCCGGTGCACCTGCCCGATCGACGCGGCGGCCATCGGCTGGGGATCGATCTCGGCGAACGCGCCGCGCGGGCAATCCGCCTCGATCACGGCCTTGACCTCGCTGAACTCGGCGCCGGGCGCCCGGTCGGTGAGGGCGGTGAGCTTTTCCTGGAAGGCGGGCAGGGCGTGCTCCGGCACCAGCCCCAGGTCGACGGTGGCCAGGGCCTGGCCGACCTTCATCGCGGCGCCCCGCATGGACCCGAGCACCGTGACCAGCCGGTCCGCCGCGCGCAGCGCCGCCTTCTCCTCCGCCGCGGCGCGCTGCTCGGGCGTGGTGGCCCGATTGGCCGCCCGCGTCACCGTGCGGTCCACCGCCTGGCGCGCCACCGCGCCGCCCAGCTTCGCCCCGCGCCGCAGCCGCGTGGCCGGGTCGTCTTCGCTCATGCGCCCAGGGTAGTCCGGTATTGAAATCCGACGGTATTCGAATACCATCGGTATCCATGACGCACGACGTGATCATCGTAGGGGCCGGCTTCGGCGGCATGGGTGCCGCGATCGAGCTGGGACGGATGGGCATCGACGATGTGGTGATCCTCGAGCGCGAGGACGATCTGGGCGGAACCTGGCACGTCAACCACTACCCGGGCCTGGCCGTCGACATCGCCTCCGTGACCTACTCGTACTCCTTCGAGCCGAACCCGAACTGGTCGCGCCTGTACGCCCCGGGCGCCGAGCTCAAGGCCTACGCGAGCCACGTCGCCGACAAGTACGACCTGCGCCGGACGATGCGCTTCGGGGTGGACGTTAAGGGCGCCCGCTGGGATGCCGAGGCCGCCGAGTGGGAGGTGACTGTGGTGCGCGGCGGCGGGCTCGAGGAGAAGCTGCGCACCCGCTACCTGATCACCGCCACCGGCTTCCTCAGTCAGCCCAAACTGCCCGATATCGAGGGCATCGAGGACTTCGCCGGCACCGTGATCCACAGCGCCCAGTGGGACGACGACGCCGATCTCGCGGGCCGCCGCATCGGCGTGATCGGCACCGGCGCCACCGGCGTGCAGCTGGTGCCCGAACTCGCCAAGGTCGCCGGACGGCTCACCGTCTTCCAGCGCACCCCGATCTGGGTGGTGCCCAAGGTCGACTTCGCGGTCCCCGCGGCCGTGCGCGGCCTGTTCGGCGCTCTCCCCGTGACCCAGCGCGCGGCCCGGCTCGCGAACTCCACTGCACTCGAAATCCTCAGCACCGTGGGCGTTCTCAACTACAAGTACGGGCACCGGTTCAACTCCGTGGCCGCACTCCTGGCCAAGGCGCACATGTTCGCTCAGGTGCGCGACAAGCGGACCCGCGCCGCACTCACCCCGCAGTACTCCTTCGGCTGCAAGCGCCCCACCTTCTCCAACACGTACTTCCCGACCTTCGCCCGCGAGAACACGACGCTGGAACCCGGCGCCATCCGCCGGGTGCTGCCCCGCGGCATCGAAATGGCCGACGGCACCGTCCACGAGATCGACACCCTCGTCCTGGCCACCGGATTCTCGCTGTGGGAGAAGAACTTCCCCGCCATCGATGTGACCGGCCGCGACGGCGTGAACCTCGGCGAGTTCTGGCGCACCACGCGGTTCCAGGCCTACGAGGGCATGGCGATCCCCAAGTTCCCCAACTTCTTCAGCCTGCACAGCCCGTACAGCTACACCGGCCTGTCGTACTTCTGGACCATCGAGGCGCAGATGGTGCACCTGCGCCGCGTGCTCGACGAGGCGCGCCGCAGGGATGCGCGCACCGTCGAGGTGACCGAACGGGCGAACGCCGAATTCCTCGACACGATGAGTGATCGCCTGGGCCGCTCGGTGTTCCAGCTCGGATCGTGCGAGGGCAGCCACAGCTACTACTTCGATCCGCACGGCGAGGCCACGCTGCTGCGCCCCAGCTCCGTGATCGGCGCGCGCCGCGACGCCCGCACCTTCCCGATCGACGACTACGCGTTCAACTGATCGAGCGTGGCGATCAACGCCTCGGCCGCCTTGGCCGGAGCCCCGGACTTCGCCGGTGCCAAATCGTGCGCCGCGCTGACCTCGACGATGGTGGTGGGTCCGGCGACCAGCGCCGCCGCCTCCGCCAGTTCCTCGGGAGTGGCGAACGGATCACGCTTGCCGTGCACGAACACCGTCGGGATCACGATCTCGGGCAGGTGTGCCGTGCGCGCCTTCTCCGGCCGCCCCGGCGGGTGCAGCGGATAGGACGACAGCAGCAGTGCATCGGGCCGGACGGGGCCCTCTGCCACCGCCATCGACGCCATCCGGCCGCCGTAACTGTGCCCGCCCCAGATCACCGGACCGTCGATCTCGAGCAGCGCGGCGGTCTCCGCGAAAGCGGCCCGATCGGCCGCCTGACCCGACGGTGACGGCGGCCCCTTCGGGCGCAACCGCCGATAGGGCAGATCGATGCGGACGGTGCGCACCCCGCGCGGCGCCAATTCCTCGCCGAGCAGGCGCAACATCGCCGCATCGCGATTGCCGCCCGCGCCGTGCGCCAGGATCAGGGTGGCGCGCACCGGACCGTCGGGATCGTGAATGGAGAGCCAGGTCACCCGGCCAGCCTACGGGCAAGTTAACGTGCATTCATGACGCAGACGAAGCAGGGCCCCCTCGCGGGCCTGAAGGTGATCGAGTTCGCGGGCCTGGGCCCCGCACCGCACGCGGCCATGCTGCTGGCCGACCAGGGAGCCGACGTGGTCTCGGTGCAGCGACCCGGCGTGGGCGTGGCCGGACTCACCGGCAAGGCGCAGGGCGTCAAGCGCGGCCGCACCATCGTCGAGGCCGACCTGAAGAACCCCGACGACATCGCGAAGATCCTCGACCTGATCGACCGCGCCGACGTGATCGTCGAGGGCTTCCGCCCCGGCGTCATGGAGCGCCTCGGCCTCGGCCCCGACGTGGTGCTCGAGCGCAACCCGCGCCTCGTCTTCGCCCGGATGACCGGCTGGGGTCAGGAGGGCCCGTTCGCGCAGCGCGCCGGCCACGACATGAACTACATCTCGCTGACCGGCCTGCTGCACGCCATCGGCCGCAAGGGCGAGCGCCCCGTGCCGCCGCTGAACCTGGTGGGCGACTTCGCCGGCGGCTCGATGTTCCTCGTCTTCGGCGTGCTCGCCGCGCTGTACGAGCGCAATACCTCGGGTAAGGGGCAGGTGATCGACGTCGCGATGGTCGACGGTGCCTCCCTCATCGGGCAGATGCAGTGGGACTTCCGTGGCCAGGGCATCTGGAGCGATGAGCGCGGCGTGAACACCCTCGACGGCGGCGCGCCCTTCTACGACACCTACGAGTGCTCCGACGGCAAGTACATCTCCGTGGGCGCGATCGAGCCGCAGTTCTTCGCCGAGCTGCTGGACAAGCTGGGCCTCAAGCAGGAGGACCTGCCCTACCAGCTGGATCAGGCGCGGTGGCCCGAGCTGCGGGCCGCGCTGGAGGCCGCGATCAAGACCAAGTCCCGCGATGAGTGGGCCGAGGTCTTCTTCGATTCCGATGCCTGTGTTGCGCCGATCCTCACCTTCGAGGAGGCCCCGAAGCATCCGCACATGGCCGCGCGGAACAACCTGCCGCAGGTGGGCGGCGTGACCGCTCCGGCTCCCGCGCCCCGCTTCTCCCGCACGCCCGCCGCGGCGCCGCAGGAACCGTCGGTGGATGTCGCGGACGCAGACACCCTCTGGCGCTAGTCGCATTCTGAAACCGGCGGAATCCGCGGCCTCACGGCGCTGGGCGTCGTATCGCCGCGGATGACGCCGGTTTCGGGAGCGGGTGCTAGCCGACGACGAGCGCGAGGCCGGCGGCGTTGAGCGCGGCCGAGACGTCGTAGAACAGCGATCCATTCGGCTTGGCGGCGCCGTTGAAGGTGGCGGCGCGGCTGGCCAGCCCGAGGGCGGCGTTGTCGGTGCTGCGGACCAGCGGCCCGCCGCTGTCGCCCACCTGGACCGGGATCGTGGTGGCGATGTAGCCGTTGTCCACGCTGATCACCTTGCCGCAGCGCCAGCCCGAGCTCACGCCCTGGCTGCACACGGGATCGCCCGCCTTGGCCACCCCGACGCTGGTCGGGCGGATCTTGCCGCCCGGGGTGGCCCGCGCGACCCGCGGATCCAGCTCGAAGACGCCCCAGTCGGGAGCGTTCGGCACGACGAACGTGTCGGAGCTGGTCAGACGGGGCGCCGACGAGGCGATGTTGACGCCGGCGATCCGACCGTCGACCACCACCTGCTGGCCCTGCGCGCCGCAGTGTCCGGCGTAGACGCCCACCCGGGAGCCGTCGCTGCGCTGGCCGATGAATCCCACGGTGCAGCCGCGGCCGTCGGCCACGTTGCCGACCATCTTGGACACCGTGAGCACGGAGCTGCCCGGCGTGACCGAGGCGACCGGCTCGGCCTGTGCGGCGGCCGGGACGAGTGCGGCGACCGCCGCCGCGACGGCGAGGGACGCGGCGGCGCTCCGGGCGCGAGGCGCGTGGGTGCGGCGCATGATTCTCCTCGGTTCGGCGGCGGTGGCCCGGGATCGGGCCGGTGGCGGCACGGCTGTGCGACGGTAGCGTGCCACAGCGCGCACCGCGTGTAAACCGAGTTGCCTCTGTTAACTATAGAGGCGAGTGTTGCGTGAGTGAAGAAAAATCTCTACTTCACGGGCTTCGGTGTGACCCAGGTGGTGATCTGCGCGTGCACCACCTCGGTGCCCTTGTTGTCGCGGATCGCGATGTCGACCACCACGTCCTGTCCGGCGGTGATCGCGTCCCAGTCGACCGGCTCCAGGAAGGTGGCCGTCGCGGTGAGCGACGATTCCGCCTTGGCGAGGTAATCCACCTTCATCGACTTCGGCAGCCAGCGGTGGGTGGACGGGGTGGACGCCTCCATCACCATGCCCATGCCGACCTCGGCGAGGTTGCAGGCGGCGATGGCGTGGAAGGTGCCGATGTGGTTCTGCACGAACCACCACTTCGGTCCCTTCACCACGGCGTGCCCGTACTCCAGCTCGGAGACGTAGGGCGTGACCGAGGCGAAGTAGGGCGCCTTGAGCGAGGCGCCGGCGGAGAAGGCGAGCTTGCCGAGCGGCTTATCGCTCAGCTTGCGCCACAGCTTGTACGTGCCGGTGGTGTCAGTCATGGCGCCTACCTTACTCTGCGGTAAGTTCGCGCGCGGCGGGCGGATGTACTGCACAATTGGTCGACGACACGGGGAGGAAAGACAGGCATGAGCGATCCGAATCAGTACGGCGGGACTCCGCCGGGCGGCGATCCGTACGGCCCGACCCACTACGGGCAGCCGCAGTACGGTCAGCAGCCCTACGGCCAGCAGCCCCAGGGGCAGGACCCGTACGGCCAGAGCCTCTACGGGCAACAGCCCTACGAGCAGAACCCGTACGGCCAGCCCTACCAGCAGAATCCCTACGGCCAGCAGCCCGGACAGCCGTACGAGCAGAACCCCTACGGCCAGCAACCCGGCTACCCGTCCTACCCGCAGCCCGGTTACCCCCAGGCACCCGGATTCGGCGGCCCGGTGCCGATGACGCGCCCCGGCACCGTGCTCGCGGCGGCACTGATCCTCATCATCATCGGCGTGATCGTCACCCTGCTGCAGGTGTCCAACCTGATCATCGGCGGCAGTGCCCTCGCGACACCGGGCCTCGACGAGTCCACGCTCTCCACGATCGTGATCGTCACCGCGATCGTCACGCTCGTGATCGCCATCGGCGGGATCGCCGGCGGAACGCTGCTGCTGCTCAAGCGCAGCAAGGCCGCCGCGATCTTCGCGACGGTGGCCGCCGCGCTGATGCTGTTCACCTGCTGGGGGGTCGTGGCGACGATCGCGGTGCCGATCCTGCTGTGGGGGACCGATTCGGCGAAGGCCTGGTTCGCCGGAACCTGATCACCGCGGCGGATTCGCCGCCAGATCGTCGAAGCCGCGGGTGGCCAGCCGGACGATGGTGTCCTGGATCGTGGGCCACCACTGCGACTTCACGTTGACGGGCGTGCCGTGCGTGGCACCGTCGAGCGAGACCAGCAGCGCCGGCTCCCCGGCGGCCTGGGCGGCCTTGACGAACTCCACCGACTCCTGCGCCGGGACGATGCCGTCCTTGGTGCCGGTGAGCGCCACCGCGGGCATCCCCGGGTCGAGCCGCTGGATCGGATTGGCCAGGGCGTACCGGTCCGGCACCTGATCGGGCATGCCGCCCAGCACCATCTTCACGTGGTCGTTCATCCGGGACGAGGTGCGCATGTCCAGCACCCCGGCCATGGAGACGAAACCGCGGGGCACCATCGCCGGCGCCCCGCCCGGAGGCCAGGTGACGCCGGGTGCGCCCTGGGGGAGGGTGCGCCGGGTCGCCGCCCAGGCGGCGAGCTGCCCGCCGGCCGAGTGTCCGACGAAGATCACGTTCGACGCATCCAGTTCGCGCACGCGGTGCGCGAGCGTGGGAACGAAGTCGACCGCGTTGCCCACATCGGTGAAGGTGGTGGGCCAGCCGCCGCCGGAGCCCACGCGCCGGTACTCGATGTTCCACACCGCCAGTCCCGCGGACTGCAGGGCGCGGGCCACGTCGGCCATGTAGCGCTCGGTGGCGCGGGCCTTCCATCCGCCGCCGTGGATCAGCACCACCACGGGCACGCTGCCCCGGGCGTGCCGGCCCGGTGGCAGGTAGAGCCGGCCGTAGTTCTGCGCGGGATCGGCGTTCGGCGCCGGGTAGGTGTAGCGCACCGAATCGTCGCGCACCGGCGCGACCGACTCCGACGCCGCGGACGAGCTGGGCGCGGCGGACGGGCCGACGGGGCCGATGGTGCAGCCGGACATCCCGGCGCCCAGGGACCCCACCAGGATCAGCGCGCCGAGCTTCTGCGCGGCGCGCTGCTTGGTCATACTCGAATTCTTCCAGAGCATCGGCTCCCGGCGGTGGCGACGTGCGGTGGATCACGGCCGGGGGAGAGCCGCGGATTTGAACCTGAGGCGCATCCGGTGCATACTGGTCAGGTTGCCTTCCGCGGGCGGCGTGGTCTGTTGCGGCTACGACGTGTGCGGGAAGGTATCGCTTGGCGCCCCTCGCGGGTGCCATCCGGTCCGATGGGACCGCCCTGAGAAGGAAATTCCCGGGGTGGAACTTGAGCGACAGTGCGACACGCCCGACCGCGTGGACCGGAGCAATTTGACACATGAACAGCGTCGATCGACTCAACGTTCTCGCCGAGTGCGAGACGGGCCGCCTACGGGCGGCGGTTGCAAGAGCTGTGAAGTGTGCAGGCAAAACGTGAACACTTGACGGAAGAGGACACAGCGTGGCGGGACAGAAGATCCGCATCAGGCTCAAGGCCTATGACCATGAGGCGATCGACGCGTCTGCTCGGAAGATCGTTGAGACCGTGACCCGCACCGGCGCCAGTGTCGTCGGTCCCGTGCCGCTGCCGACGGAGAAGAACGTGTACTGCGTCATCCGCTCGCCGCACAAGTACAAGGACTCGCGGGAGCACTTCGAGATGCGTACCCACAAGCGGCTTATCGACATCCTGGACCCGACGCCGAAGACGGTCGACGCGCTCATGCGCATCGACCTGCCGGCGAGCGTCGACGTGAACATCCAGTAAGCGGCTGCGGAGAACTGATAATGACTGAGAACAAGATCAAGGGAATCCTGGGCACCAAGCTCGGCATGACCCAGGTCTTCGACGAGAACAACCGGGTCGTCCCGGTGACCGTCGTCAAGGCCGGGCCGAACGTCGTGACCCAGATCCGTACCGAGGCCACCGACGGCTACGACGCCGTCCAGATCGCCTTCGGCGCCATCGACCCGCGCAAGGTGAACAAGCCCGTCTCGGGCCAGTTCGCCAAGGCCGGCGTCACCCCGCGCCGCCACATCGCCGAGCTCCGGATCGCCGACACCTCCGATTACGAGGTCGGCCAGGAGCTGGGTGCCGATGTCTTCGAGGACGGCAACTTCGTCGACGTCACCGGCATCAGCAAGGGCAAGGGCTACGCCGGCGTCATGAAGCGCCACGGCTTCGCCGGTCTCGGCGCCAGCCACGGCGCACAGGCCGTGCACCGTGCCCCCGGTTCCATCGGTGGCTGCGCCACCCCGGGCCGCGTCTTCAAGGGCGTCCGCATGGCCGGCCGCATGGGCTCCGACAAGGTGACCACGCAGAACCTCACCGTGTTCAAGGTGGACGCCGACGCCGGCGTCCTGCTGATCAAGGGCGCCATCCCCGGTCGCAAGGGCGGCCTCGTGATGGTCCGTACCGCTGTGAAGGGTGGTGCTCGCGCATGAGCAAGCTGACTCTCGATGTGAAGTCCGCCGACGGCAAGACCGACGGCACCGTCGAGCTTCCCGCCGCGATCTTCGACGTGGAGCCGAACATCGCTCTGATGCACCAGGTGGTCATCGCGCAGCTCGCCGCTGCACGTGCCGGCACGCACTCCACCAAGACCCGCGGCGAGGTCCGCGGCGGTGGACGCAAGCCGTACCGCCAGAAGGGCACCGGCCGCGCCCGTCAGGGCTCGACCCGTGCGCCGCAGTTCGCCGGTGGTGGCACCGTCCACGGCCCGCAGCCGCGTGATTACAGCCAGCGCACCCCGAAGAAGATGAAGGCCGCCGCCCTGCGCGGTGCCCTCACCGATCGGGTTCGCGAGGATCGCATCCACGTCGTCACCGAGCTGGTGGCCGGCCAGGAGGCGTCGACCAAGACCGCGCGCCAGTTCCTCGCTCAGCTGTCCGAGCGCAAGAAGTTCCTCGTGGTCGTCGGCCGCGAGGACCTGACCGCGCAGCGCAGCGTGCAGAACCTGCCGAACGCGAAGTGGATCTACCCCGACCAGCTCAACACCTACGACGTCCTCGACGCCGATGATCTGGTGTTCAGCCGCGAGGCTCTGGGTTCGTTCATCGCGAGCGCATCGAAGACCGAGGAGGCGAACGCCTGATGGCTACCGCAACCATCCCCGCCGACCCGCGGGACATCCTGCTCGCTCCGGTGATCTCCGAGAAGGCCTACGGCCTGATCGAGGACAACACGTACACCTTCCTGGTGCACCCGGAGGCGAACAAGACGCAGATCAAGATCGCCGTGGAGCAGGTCTTCGGCGTCAAGGTCGTCAACGTGAACACCCTGAACCGCCCGGGCAAGCGCAAGCGCACTCGCGCCGGTTACGGACAGCGCAAGAGCACCAAGCGCGCCATCGTGACCCTGAGCGCCGACAGCAAGCCCATCGATATCTTCGGAGAGGCAAGCTAAATGGCTATCCGCAAGTACAAGCCGACCACTCCGGGTCGCCGCGGCTCGTCGGGCTCGACCTTCGACGAGATCACGCGTTCGACCCCGGAGAAGTCGCTGATCCGTCCGCTGCACGGCCGTGGTGGCCGTAACGCGCACGGCCGCATCACCACCCGGCACAAGGGTGGCGGCCACAAGCGTGCCTACCGTCTGATCGACTTCCGTCGTCACGACAAGGACGGCATCAACGCCAAGGTCGCGCACATCGAGTACGACCCGAACCGCACCTCGCGGATCGCACTGCTGCACTACTTGGACGGCGAGAAGCGCTACATCCTCGCCCCCAAGGACCTGAAGCAGGGCGACATCGTCGAGTCGGGCCCGAACGCCGACATCAAGCCGGGCAACGCCCTGCCGCTGCGCAACATCCCCGCCGGCACCGTGATCCACGCCGTCGAGCTGCGTCCCGGTGGCGGTGCCAAGATGGCCCGCTCGGCCGGTGCCAGCATCCAGCTGCTGGGCAAGGAGGGCGCGTACGCGACCCTGCGTATGCCCTCGGGCGAGATCCGTCGCGTCGACGTGCGCTGCCGCGCCACCGTCGGCGAGGTGGGCAACGCCGAGCAGAGCAACATCAACTGGGGCAAGGCCGGCCGTATGCGGTGGAAGGGCAAGCGCCCGACCGTCCGTGGTGTCGTCATGAACCCGGTCGATCACCCGCACGGCGGTGGTGAGGGTAAGACCTCCGGTGGCCGTCACCCGGTGAGCCCGTGGGGTAAGCCCGAGGGCCGCACCCGTAAGAACAAGGCGAGCGACAAGATGATCGTCCGCCGTCGCAAGTCCGGCAAGAACAAGCGCTAGGAGGGAGTTAGAGAATGCCACGCAGCCTCAAGAAGGGCCCGTTCGTCGACGACCACCTCCTCGCGAAGGTCGACGTCCAGAACGAGAAGGGCACCAAGCAGGTCATCAAGACCTGGTCGCGCCGCTCGACCATCATCCCCGACTTCATCGGTCACACCTTCGCCGTCCATGACGGTCGCAAGCACGTGCCGGTGTTCGTCTCGGACAACATGGTCGGTCACAAGCTGGGCGAGTTCGCGCCCACGCGGACGTTCAAGGGCCACATCAAGGACGACCGGAAGGCGAAGCGCCGCTAATGAGCAACGAAGCAGCCACCACCAACCCGACCGCGTCCGCGACCGCCAAGTTCGTTCGCGTCACGCCGATGAAGGCGCGCCGCGTGATCGATCTGGTTCGCGGTAAGGACGCCGAGCAGGCGCTGGCCATCCTGCGGTTCGCGCCGCAGGCGGCGAGCGAGCCGGTCGCCAAGGTGCTCGCCTCGGCGATCGCCAACGCGCAGAACAACCTGGGCATCGACCCGCGCACCCTGGTCGTCTCGGAGGCGTACGCCAACGAGGGTCCGACCATGAAGCGCATCCAGCCGCGTGCCCAGGGCCGCGCGTACCGGATCCGCAAGCGCACCAGCCACATCACCATCGTGGTGGAGTCGCAGGAGTCGAAGAAGCCCGCCGCCAGCCGTAACAGCCGGAAGGGAGCGTAAGCATGGGTCAGAAAATCAACCCCCACGGCTTCCGCCTTGGCATCACCACGGACTGGAAGTCCCGCTGGTACGCCGACAAGCAGTACGCCGAGTACGTCAAGGAAGACGTCGCGATCCGTAAGAAGCTGACCGACGGCCTCGAGCGCGCCGGCATCAGCAAGATCGAGATCGAGCGCACCCGCGACCGTGTGCGTGTGGACATCCACACCGCGCGTCCCGGCATCGTGATCGGCCGCCGCGGCGCGGAGGCCGACCGCATCCGCTCCGAGCTGGAGAAGCTGACCGGCAAGCAGGTTCAGCTGAACATCCTCGAGGTGAAGAACTCCGAGGCCGACGCCCAGCTCGTCGCGCAGGGCATCGCGGAGCAGCTGAGCAACCGCGTGGCGTTCCGCCGCGCGATGCGCAAGGCGATCCAGTCGGCGATGCGTCAGCCGAACGTCAAGGGCATCCGGGTGCAGTGCTCCGGCCGCCTGGGCGGCGCTGAGATGAGCCGCAGCGAGTTCTACCGCGAGGGCCGTGTGCCCCTGCACACGCTGCGCGCCGACATCGACTACGGCCTGCACGAGGCGAAGACCACCTTCGGGCGGATCGGCGTCAAGGTGTGGATCTACAAGGGCGATGTCGTCGGTGGCCGGCGCGAGCTGGCCGCCCCGTCGAACAACGATGACCGTCGTGGCCCGCGCCGCGAGCGCCCGCAGCGCCCGCGTCGTAGCGGCGCGTCGGGCACCACCGCCACCAGCACCGAGGCCGGCCGCGCCGGTGACGAGGCTGTGACGGCGGCTCCGGCAACGACCAACCAGGAGGGCTGACGCCATGTTGATCCCCCGTCGGGTGAAGCACCGCAAGCAGCACCACCCCAAGCGCTCCGGCGCCGCCAAGGGTGGCACCACTGTGGCGTTCGGTGACTACGGCATCCAGGCTCTCGAGCCCGCCTACATCACCAACCGTCAGATCGAGTCCGCTCGTATCGCCATCAACCGCCACATCAAGCGTGGCGGCAAGGTCTGGATCAACATCTTCCCGGACCGCCCGCTCACCAAGAAGCCCGCCGAGACCCGCATGGGTTCCGGTAAGGGTTCGCCCGAGTGGTGGGTGGCGAACGTCAAGCCCGGTCGCGTGATGTTCGAGATGACCTACCCCAATGAGCAGATCGCTCGCGAGGCCCTGCGCCGCGCGCAGCACAAGCTCCCCTGCAAGACCCGCATCGTGACCCGAGAGGAGCAGTTCTGATGTCGAACACCGTCGCCGCTGATCTCCGCGGTCTCACCGCGGACGAGCTGGTGGAGAAGCTGCGCGAGGCCAAGGAAGAGCTGTTCAACCTGCGCTTCCAGATGGCCACCGGACAGATGAGCAACAACCGTCGCCTGCGCACCGTGCGTACCGATATCGCCCGGATCTACACGATCCTGCGCGAGCGGGAGCTCGGCCTGGCCTCGGGTCCGGAGGGTGACGCCGCATGAGCGAGAACGGAAGCAATGTGACCACCGAGCAGCGCAACAGCCGCAAGGTCCGTATCGGGTACGTCGTGTCCGACAAGATGGAGAAGACCATCGTCGTCGAGCTCGAGGACCGTGTGAAGCACGCCCTGTACGGCAAGATCATCCGCACCACCTCCAAGGTGAAGGCGCATGACGAAGAGGGCCTCGCCGGCGTGGGTGACCGCGTCCGGATCATGGAGACCCGTCCGCTGAGCGCCAGCAAGCACTGGCGTCTGGTGGAGGTGCTGGAGAAGGCCAAGTAAGGCCGGTTCCACACCGCACAGACTCGAAACCCCGGCTCTTCCGCGAGGAAGAACCGGGGTTTCGTCGTTGTCGTCAGCCCTTGGCCATCTCGTCACAGATGCGGATCACCCGGTTCAAGGCCTCAGTCATCGTGTGGTACGTGTCGTTCACGCTCGTCGTAGCCTCGACGGAGGCCATCGACCGCATGCTGCGGTACTCGGCGAGATAGGCGGTCAGAGCGTTGGTGTAGGCGCTGATCTCGTGTTTCAGGTCAGGAGTCTGCGCCGCGGCGCTCGCGGCGGGGAGGGTGGTGCGCTCACGCTCCGTGGCCGCTTCCTCCTGTATCAGGTACGGGTCGACCCCGGCCCAGGTGTACGGGCCCGCGCGCGTGAACGCCGTCGCGCGGTCGTGCGCGGCGACGCGGACCTCGTAGACGGACCGCATCGACTCGCAGGTCGCCAGATCGGCTTTGCGTTGCGCCTTAGCCGCCGCATACTCGGCCACATCGCCGGGGTCGGCCGTGGCGGCGCCCCTGACCAGCGTGACGCCGACCTCGGGGAGCGCTCCCCCGGCGACAGTGCGATCGGGGGCGACGCTGCCGGTGGATGCGCACCCCGTCGTGGTGAAAGCGACCATCATCACTGCGAGCGCACAGCGCCGGCGCATCGCCGCGAAACCGGGTCTGCGCATAGGACCTCCCCATGTGTGGCGTGCCCCCGCACGCCATCGGGCCCACCGTATCCGGGGGGCACCACCTGCGGTAGCGAAATCGGGCGATGCGGGGTGGATCAGGAGCAGGTGACCGTCAACGCATCCGTCGCGGCGAGAAGTGCGATCTCGGCGGGTGCGGTCTTGGGCCAGGACTGATCGCCGAGGCCGCGGGCCGCCTGATCGACCTTGATGGCGCTGCCGTAGGCGTCGAGTTTTGCGCGGTAGTCGGTGATCAGCGCCTGGATGCTCGGATTCGATTCCGCCGTCGTGATCACGCCGGACAGCTTGCCGGACTCGGTGGCGACGGCGGCCACGTTGGCGTCCAGCGTGGGCGTGATGCCGTTCCAGTTCGAGCCCGGTGACTTGGTGTAATCGTTCATCGCCTTCGTCGCCACCATCCGGACGTCGTAGCCCGAGCGCCAGGCCGTGCACGCGGATTTGCCGGCAGTCGCGGCGACTTCCGCGCGCGACGCGGCGAGCGTCGACTGATAGGCGCTGACCGCCGCTGAATCGGCCGAGCCCGTGCCCGGCACCGTGGCGCAACCGGCGAGCGCCACTGTGGTCGTGGCCATGACGATCGCCCCCGCGATCAGCCCCGTCCTCCGTGTCATCGTTACAACCTCCCCCTGCGGCCGCCGTCGTGCGTGCCCGCTGTGCTCATTGTGACCCACGAGCGGGAAACCGACGATGCGGGATCCCAGGTGGGAGGGTGCTATGCTGGTAGGTGATGCGGAACGCTAACGTTCCGCGCCGTCGTAGGGCTCCCGGGCCCCAGCCGTCTCGCCGCACCCGCGGTTCGAAGACGCCTCCCGGTTCTTTTCTTGCGGCGAACGGACGCGGCCACCGCCGCCTTCGCCACCCACCACCGTTAGGTACAAGCGCACCTTGACTACAACTGTGTCCGCACCCTCTTTCACCGATCTCGGCGTGCCCGCCGACGTCGTCGACGCCCTGGTCGCGATGGACCGGCCCACGCCCTTCCCCATCCAGGCCGACACCCTGCCCGACACCCTGGCCGGCCGCGATGTGCTCGGCCGCGGCAAGACCGGCTCCGGCAAGACCCTGGCCTTCGCCATCCCGCTCGTCGTGGCCGTCGACAAGGCCCGCGGCTCGCGGCGCCGCCCCGGCCGCCCCGTGGGCCTCGTGCTCGCGCCCACCCGCGAGCTGGCCACCCAGATCACCGCCACCGTCGAGCCGCTGGCCAAGGCCCTGGGCCTCAACGTGACCACCATCTTCGGCGGCGTCAAGCAGTCCCGCCAGGAGCAGGCGCTCGGCAACGGCGTCGACATCGTGGTGGCCTGCCCGGGCCGCCTCGAGGACCTGATGCGCCAGCGCATCGTCGACCTGTCCGACGTGGCCGTCACCGTGCTCGACGAGGCCGACCACATGGCCGACCTCGGCTTCCTGCCCGTGGTGACTCGGATCCTGGCCGCCACCCCGTCCGACGGCCAGCGCATGCTGTTCTCGGCGACGCTGGACAACGGCGTCGACAAGCTGGTCCGCAAGTTCCTCTCCGAGCCCGTGATGCACTCGGTCGACCCGGAGAACTCGCCGGTGGCCGATATGACCCACCACGTCTTCGAGGTGAGCGGCAAGGACGACAAGACCGAGCTGGTGCGCGTGCTCGCCTCCGGCATGGGCCGCCGCATCCTGTTCACCCGCACCAAGCACCAGGCCAAGAAGCTGGCCAAGCAGCTCACCGCGCAGGGCATCCCCGCGCGCGATCTGCACGGCAACCTCAGCCAGCCGCAGCGCGACCGCAACCTGGAGGCCTTCAGCACCGGCACCGCCCGCGTGCTCGTGGCCACCGACATCGCCGCCCGCGGCGTGCACGTGGACGACATCGAGCTGGTCGTGCACGTCGATCCGCCGGCCGAGCACAAGGCCTACCTGCACCGCAGCGGTCGCACCGCCCGCGCCGGCAGCGCCGGCACCGTGGTCACCGTGATGCTCTCCGAGCAGAAGCGCGACACCGTGGCGCTGCTGAAGAAGGCCGATATCAGCGCCCGCCCGGTCGCCGTGACCGCCACGGCGCCGGTCGTCACCGATCTGGTGGGGGAGCCCGCCCCGTTCGTCACGCCCGCACCCGAGCCCGCGCCGCAGCAGCAGCCGCGTCGTCGGTCCTCCGGTGGGCAGCAGCAGGCGCGTCCGCCGCGGTCGCGTCGCGGTGAGCCGCACCCCGGTGGCCGTGGCGGCCAGTCGCGCGACGGTCAGCCCCGCGGCGGCCAGCAGCGCAGCGGTGCCGGACAGTCCCGCGGCACGCAGCAGTCCCGCGGTGCGCAGCAGTCGCGCGGCGGCCAGCAGCAGCGTCGTCGCGCCACCCGCCCGGCGGGCTGATCCGACGCGCCTGGCGCGCATCGCATCCGCTCCACTCGAACGCACCCCGTACGCGGGGTGCGTTCGCGTCTTCCGGGTGCGGGACTCAGCCCTCGCGGCTGATCCGGAGCACCTCGTCCTCGGTGGGCGGGGTGGCCGGATGATGGCTCAGGCACATCGGTGCGTGCAGCCGGATGGTGTCGTTGCCGGTGCCCAGGTAGAAGTCGCCGGGGCCGAGGCCGCCGATGGCGTCGATCCGGCCGCCGCGGGCCGCTGCCAGATCCTTCGCCGCCTGGATCTGTACGGGCGCATTGAGTTTCCCGTACAGGTGGGTGGCGCTGTTGCCCACGATCTTGTTGTGCAGGCCGGTGGGGGACTGGGTCGCGAAAACCAGCCCGAGCCCGTACTTGCGGGCCTGGGAGGCCAGCAGCAGCGTCGATTCGGTGGACGGCTTCACGGCCCCCGACGGCGCGATCTGCTGCGCCTCGTCCATCACCAGCAGCCAGCCCAGCGGACGATCGCCCGCGGGGTGCCGCTTGATCCACGAGAACAGCGCGAGTTGCAGCTGCGAGACGAAGGTCTGGCGCTGGGTCTCATCCGGCAGCCCGATCAGGCTGATCACCGAGATCCGTGCCCGCTTGCCGGCACTCGGGGTGAGCAGTGCCGATGGGTCGACCGCCTGCCCCTCGCCGCCCAGCAGCGGATTGTTGATCAGCGCCGCCTGCAGGTTGTTCGCCATATCCGGTGCCAGCTTGTCGGCGCTGGGCAACTGGCTGCGGTCGGCGTCCCAGTCGCGCAGGAAGGCGATGAATCCTTGCACGGTGGACCGGTCGGCCTGCCGCCCGTACGCGGTGAGCGATTCGCGCAGGATCGCGCGCTGCTGTTCGCGCCGCTGGCCGGACAGTCCCACGTGCTGTTCCAGCGCACTCGCGCACGCCTCGACGGCCATCGCGAAGCCCTCGCGGGCCTCCTGCGCCTCCAGGTCGGTGCCGTCCATCCCGGCGCGCAGCGCGGCGAAGTCCGGGATCGGCTGCAGCACCAGCGGTCTGGCGGACGGGCGGTTCGGCGTCCACACCACCACCTCGGTGTCGCCGAGGTAGGTGCCCGCCCGGTCGGCATCGCCCGGCCACCAGCCCGACGGTGCCTGCGGCCAGGCCTCACCGAGGCGGGAGAGGTCGTTGTTGGGGTCCAGCACGATCGCCGAGGTGCCGCGCAGCGCGCACTCCTCGATGAGCCGGCGGATCAGCACCGTCTTGCCCGAGCCGGAGCCCGCGAAGATCGCGACGTGCTTGCGCAGGTCGGCCGGGTTCACGGCGATCGCCCGCTCGTCCGGGGCGAGGCCCAGCGCGATCGGCTGCTCCGGGGCGGCGGGGAGCGGTCCGGCCGGTCCGGCGCTCGACGGTGCCGCGGGCTCGGGGCGGGCTGGCTCGGTGCGGGCGGGTTCCGGGCGGGCCGGTTCGGAGCGGACGGGTTCCGGGCGCGCGGGTGCCGGGGTGCCGGAGAACATGAGATCGGCCATCGCGCTGGACAGTCCGCCCACCTTGCCCACGGCGTCGCCGGGGACCAGTGCGCGGGCCCGGCGGGCGGCGTTCGTTGCCGCATTCGACCGGTCGTGCACCGCACCGGGTTTCGTCTCCAGCCCGGCGAACAGTCGCAGGCCGTGTGCCGGACGCCGTGCCGTGAGCCACTCGTCGAGGCCGTCGGGCGCGCGATCGATCAACCGGCCGAGCGCCTCCAGTGTCGCGAGATCACCCTCGTCCAAGGGCAATTGCTGGGCGCCGCGCTCGATCGCATCCGCGATCACCGCCGATGCCTTGGGGCTGGTGGGCCACGGCGTGGAGCGCAGCAGGAAGAGTTGGCGGCGGTCCTGCCCGGCCACCAGGCCCGCGCCGATCGCGGCCGATTGCACCCGGTTGGTCACCGCCACTGGGTTCGCCGCGGGCACCGCGCGGAAGGCCCAGTGCTGCTCGTCCTCGGTCCGGCCGGCGAGGCGCCGCCGCAGCCGCGCATCGAGTTGCCTTCCGCCGCGCTCGATCTGGAAGCCTTCGCCACCGTCCTCGCGGGTCCACGCCCGCAGTCCGGCATTGAGCAGGTGGGCCATCGCACCGTCGGCCGCGGCCTGATCGGTGGCGACCTCGCCGACTCGGGCGCGCACCCGCAATGCCTCGAATTCGGCGTCCAGCTTCGTCAGCAGATCCTCGGGGGCCACCGCCACCGGTTCAACGGGACGGACCGCAGCCGCGGCCGGTGCGGGGCGAGTGGCCCCGTCCTCGAAGGAGGTCAGCTCGAACACCGAATGCGTAGCGAGACAGGAGCGGATGTGCCCGTCGACTCGGGTCAGCAGGTCGCGCGGGGTGTGGTGCACGGCGGTCGCGAAGGCCTCGGGGGCCACCGGCCAGGTGGGGTGGGGCGGCGTGAACTCCTTCGCCCGGTACGCGGCGGTGAGCCGGCGCTCGACGATGGCGCGGGCCACGGCACCGTCGGGCAGCGATTTGAGCGGGCCCACCACGCGGAACCGATCGGCCACCGAGGCGGTGGCGCGGGTCTGCAGCGTCTCCCAGGCGGTGGGCAGCATGCAGGCCACGGTCACGGTGCGGTACAGGCCCTGCCGCAGCGCCATCAGGCCGTGGCCGATCTGCTCGACCACCTCGTTCTCCCCGGCCGGTCCCTCGGCGCCGGGGGCGCCCAGGGTGGCGGCGGACTGCGCGAGCAGCGTGTCGATCTGGTCGACCGCGAACACGGTGGCGCCAGTCTCGGCGAGGAAGGCCGAGATCGCGCGCACCGTTTCCACGGCCGGGAAGCCGTGCGCGGGCAGGCCCCAGTGCAGCCGCTCCGCCGCCGTCTCCTCGACCTCGATGTCGTCGAGGAAGGCCGAACCCAGATCGGCCAGACGCGAATCCGGGGAGGCCAGCAGCACCAGGGCGCGCAGCACGCCGTGGTACTGGCGCACCTGCGGCCGCCGGTTCGACATGGCCGTGACGAGCGCGTCGAGCGTGTCCGGGGTGGGGGCGGCGTCGCCGGAGAACTCGCGGCGCTGCGCGCGGCTGAGCCCGGCCTCGTCGGACAGCAGCCAGATCAGCTGCGCCAGCTGGGTCGGATGATCGCGGGCGGGCCGCAGCAGCGAGCTGCGCAGCGAGGTGAGCGCCGCGCGCCAGAAGTCCGACGAGTCCAGCAGCTCCAGCAGCACGAAGTAGTGGCCGTGGCTCTGCACCTCGTCGCGGAACCGGGTGAGCAGGTGCGTCTTTCCCGTGCCCGCGTTGCCGGTGATCACCAGGCCGGTGGGGCAGGGTCCGGTGGAGGCCACCGCGTCGCCCAGCGAGTCCTCGAGGTCGTCCCAGACATCGGTGTGCAGGCCGTCCACGTGCAGATCGGTGGCTGAGTCCCACACCTCCTCGTAGGTGGGCGCCCAGTTCAGCCGGACGGAACGCAGCGCCGCGCGCTGGTCGTCGGTGAGGCTCATCGGGTCACTCGGATCGCGTGCAGCTCACGGCCGCCCAGGATCAGCGCGGCGGCGCGATCGTCCGCGGTGAGCGCCTTGAGATTGTCCTCGGCCACGATGTCGACCCCCGGTTCCGGATACAGCTCGCGCAGCGCCGCATCGACGGCGTCGCGCGGCAGGTCGGGCAGGTTCGCCCGCAGTTCTCGCAGGGTGAGCCAGGCCCCGGGCCGGGCCGCCGCGCGCTGGTAGGCGGCGCGGATCGTCTCGCCGGTCACGGCGCCGCCCGCACCGGTGGCCGGCAACAGCACCTCGCCCAGGGCGAGGGATTCGCGGCGCAGGTACCGGCCCAGCCCGCCCGCCAGGGTGAACAGTGCCCGGGTCGACGGTGCGCTGCCCGCCGGGGGATCGGACTCCAGCAGCTCGGCGGCGGCGGCCCAGCCGCGGTCGGTGAGGGCGAGCACCGTGGACCGGCGCGCACCGTCGGTCACCTCCAGCAGGCCGCGCTGCACCAGCTTGGCGCGTGAGCGTGCCTCCAGGGCCGGGCCGAGCTGCTTGAGATCGGGATTGCGGACGGGGCCGGCCACCGCGGCCAGCACCAGCAGCGCCGACGCCTCCGTGCCGGTGAGCCCCGCGGTGAGCTCGCTCATCTCGTCCCCCTTCGGCGGCGTCCGCCCGTGATCGCCCGTCACCGGAAAGTATGGTCCGTGGCCCGGCCGGCCGCGCCCGGACCCACACCGGCGACGCTACGCGGTCCGGCGGGCCCCGGGCGAGCGGATCACCGCACCGAGGGCAGGTCGGCCCGAATCACCTTGTCCAGCAGCTGGTCGTAGCCGTACTGCTGCTTCGCCGCGGCGACCAGGCGGTCGCGCTCCTCGGGCGCCGGATCGCCGATGAGCTGCTGCACGGCCTCGTACGGGCTCGCACCCGCGACGATCCGGTCGCGCCACGCGGTGCCGTTCGTGCGCTCCAGCAGGCGTCCCAGGACGGCCCCCACCTGGTAACTGCGGTTGCCCGTGAGGTAGTTGAACAGGTCACGCGAGTCGTCGGGAACGCGGTTCGGGTGGTCGTCGTCCTGGCCGCCCTCGGTGACGAAGGCGTCCTCGGCGAAGCGGGCGGTTCCCTCGTAGCTCTCCTGCTCCCGTTCCACTGCGCGCACGCCGGGCTGCTGCTGATAGCGGGTGGCGCGGAGGGCGAGGAAGCTGCGCAGGGTGGCGCGCGCATCGTCGGCGGTGGTCGCGGGCTGCGCCAGTACGCGGTCCTCCACGAGGGCGAGAGCGTGCACGGAGGCGGGATCGCGGGGGTAGGTCATCGGGTCCTGCTGGCCGGGGGCGAGGCCGAAGGTGCCCTGGTACGTGTGGAAGGCCTCGTGCACGTCCACCCGGGACAACAGCCACTTCGTCGGGTCCCAGGTATCCCGGGCGCCGGGACCGTAGTTGTAGCTGATCACGCCGTCGTCGACGGCGAAGAAGGGGACTTCGGCGAGGGCGTCGATTCCGGGGCCGGAATCGATCCGGTACACCGGCTGCAGGCCCAGCTCCTTCGGGAGGTCGACGGGGGTGGCCTTCCCGAGGGCGGTCGGGTTCGGGTGGCCGATGGCGTAGGCGTACGTGGGCTTCTTGGCGCCCGCAGGCAGGGCGCCGAGCACCCGCGGTTGCCGGTCCGGCCGGAACGCGGGCGCCCAGATCTCGCCGGCGCGCTCGGTGAAGGTGCGGGTGATGAACGCGAGCTGTGTGAACAACTGCCGGTCGGTCTCGGGGAGGCTCTGCCAGACCTTCGAATCGAAGGCGCGCGGTTGGACGACGGTGTCGCTGCGTGCGGGCGGGGGCGCGGGAGCGGGTTCGTCGATGGTGGAGCATCCGGCGGTCAGCCCGACCAGCAGGGAGGCGAGGACGACGAGGGTCAGCGGTACGTAGCGGTGGCGTTTCATGGTCTTGAGCCTGGTGCGGCAGGGGGTGCCCCGGCATCGGACGAATGGCCGGCATTGCGGGTCGACGGTCCGCCGATCGGCTGAAGGGGACGGACCGCCTTGGCTGTGCCGGGCACGGCAGAGACAGGTACGCGCTTCGTCGTCGCTCGGAAAACTCAAGTGCTCCCAGCGATTGGGGCGGTCACTGTACCGGCGTACGGGCGCAAGTTCCTCGTTTTATGACATCGGCGCTGGGCGGCATGATCTACCGCCCAGCAGGGGGGCCGGACTTCCCCGCCGCGGGTACTCCTGGCTTCGGCGGAGCAACTGGCGCGGTCACCGGTTTCGCCACAGCCTGCCTTGGGTCCACAGGATTGCGGTCTTCAGTAACTGTCACCGTCGGAGGTGTGCGAGCGGGGTCAGGGTTGTCGCGTTCGATGAAAATGGGCTTGCCGTACGTGGTGGTGGAGCTGTCGCCAAGTTGAGTGGAGATGCTTGCAGTAGCGTACATGCGGACTTGGACGCCGCCGAGGGCCCCGTCGACGGCTGCACGGGTTTCGCGGGTGGTGACGTACCCGCTCGTGCCTTCAAGGCTCTTCTTGGCGATGGGGAAGTCCTTAGCAGTGCCTGGAGCGAGACTGCCGCTGATGGTCATTCCGGTCGCCAGAGAATCCCCCGCCGTAGCGGAAATGCTCGGAGTCACAGAGGCGTTTACCGTGCCGCTGCCGCCCGATGAGCCGCCGGTACCGCTGCCTCCAACTGTGCCCGACAGACTGGGAGTGATGGATCCGTTGACGGTGTTCGTGGCGGTGCCGCTGATTTGCAAGTTCTGAGGGGTCACCGGCGACGCGAGAGTCCTTGCCGCAATATCGGAAAGGGATCAATTCAAGCCGTACAAGGGTTCTGGAAATATCGCCGCGGTCGCCGTGCGTGCGGTTACGATTGCAGCGACTGGGGTGTTCATCGATGGTACCTTCAGGATGAGTAGCATGTGAATCCCTAGCAAAGATGGAAAGTGCAAATGACAGCGGATATCCCGGCGTTAATATTGCAATACATTGAGCATCAGCTGAAGGCGACGTCGGGTTCTGTACCATCTGTGTCGATGGATTTCGCTCAAGAAAATCCTGCAAGCGGGCGCGGGCGCGCCAAGTACCGGATCCGTTCTTGCGTCGGCGAAGTAGTGGAGAGAGCGTTACAGGTCATCGACAGTCGCGGATTCACCGTGGCGAATTGTGAGATCCAAGCACCACGTGACGGACTCGTCGTTGTGGAGTGGGTAAGCTATTCTGAACCCGGTAAGGCGCCGTTTAATGTGCGGGCAGGGCAACGTCCCAGAGCGCTGAATCCTTTTGAGAGAGCGGTTTTTAAGAAACTTGCTCCGCTTTTCTGGGATGAGCGCTACGGCTATGCCCGATCTGGTCAATTTGTCGATCAAATCGATTGGATGAAAGTTTCTGGCGAAGATTCTAGTAGTCGAGAAATAGTTGTCGAAGTTGGTGGTCCTGCACTATCTCCAATTGAAGGATTCGATCCAGGGTTGTACCTGAAAAATGATGGAAAAATAGTCGGTGAGATCCATGTAGAGATTAGCGCGCACGGGTTTCTTGACATGGTTCGAGTCTCCTTTTGGTCGGGAGATTCTGCCTGGGACGGTAAAGAACGTGTTGGATTTGATCAGGTGGTCGATGTGTTTCCAGACATTCAGGAACATGGTTAGTGAACGAGTGATTTGATGCTATTCCTGGTGGCTATCGGCACGCGAACAGTAGTGAGGAAGGTCTTGTTCTTAACGCATCTTCCTCGGATCTGATTCGCGTGATGACGGAACTATCCTGAGAGGTAGTATCTGCCGATTTCACTGATTTCGGTTGGTTCGAGGGCGAGGCGACGATCGAAGGTGATTCGAAGTCCGGCGAATGCTCATCCCGCCCGAAGTCGATCGGGGTGTGGCGGCGTGCTTGCGGGGTAGGTGCTGGCCTGGCGCACGCTAACCGCTTCCCGGCGGCGTCCCCGTTCGCTACGAGTCGAATGTGTCCGGTGGTGTGCGTCGTGCTGTCGGGCATGTGGCCGCACAAGCTGTGGCGCACGACCGGGGTTGATTCGACAGCGGCCCGGGCGTTCGCCTACCATGGACGGGTTGCCTGTCGCCTCGCGCGTCGGGTGACGGACCGCGCGTGTTCGGGTCGGTAATCCGGCGCGCATGAAAATCCAGGTCTGAGGAGACAAGCTAGTGATTCAGCAGGAATCGCGAGTGCGTGTCGCCGACAACACCGGGGCGAAGGAAATCCTTTGCATCCGCGTGCTCGGTGGCAGCTCGCGCCGCTACGCCGGCATCGGTGACGTCATCGTCGCCACCGTCAAGGACGCGATCCCCGGCGGCAACGTCAAGCGCGGCGAGGTCGTCAAGGCCGTGATCGTGCGCACCGCCAAGGAGCGCCGCCGTCCGGACGGCTCGTACATCAAGTTCGATGAGAACGCCGCCGTCATCATCAAGAACGACAACGATCCTCGTGGCACCCGCATCTTCGGCCCGGTCGGCCGCGAGCTGCGCGACAAGAAGTTCATGAAGATCGTCTCGCTGGCTCCGGAGGTGCTCTAACCATGAAGGTGCACAAGGGCGACACCGTTCTCGTGATCTCGGGACCCGACAAGGGCGCTAAGGGCAAGGTCGTCGAGTCCTTCCCGAAGGCCGACAAGGTCCTCGTCGAGGGCGTCAACCGGATCAAGAAGCACACCAGCACTTCCGCCACCGCGCAGGGCGGGATCGAGGTCAAGGAAGCCCCGATCCACGTCTCCAACGTGATGGTCGTCGACTCGGACGGTAACCCGACCCGCGTGGGCTACCGGACCGACGAGGAGACCGGCAAGCGCGTGCGGATTTCCCGCAAGAACGGGAAGGACATCTGAGATGACTACCTCTGAGAAGACTCAGCCGCGCCTGAAGGCGCGCTACCGCGCCGAGATCAAGGACGCGCTGAACACCGAGTTCAACTACGACAACGTCATGCAGATCCCCGGCGTGGTCAAGGTCGTCGTCAACATGGGCGTCGGCGACGCCGCCCGCGACGCCAAGCTGATCAACGGCGCCATCAAGGACCTCGAGCTGATCACCGGCCAGAAGCCGGAGGTCCGCAAGGCCCGCAAGTCCATCGCGCAGTTCAAGCTGCGTGAGGGCATGCCGATCGGTGCGCGCGTCACGCTGCGCGGCGACCGCATGTGGGAGTTCCTCGATCGCCTCACCTCGATCGCGCTGCCCCGTATCCGCGACTTCCGCGGCCTCAACGGCAACCAGTTCGACGGCAATGGCAACTACACGTTCGGCCTGAACGAGCAGTCGATGTTCCACGAGATCGACGTGGACAAGATCGACCGCCCGCGCGGTATGGACATCACCGTCGTCACCACTGCCACCAACAATGAGGAAGGCCGCGCGCTGCTCAAGCACCTCGGCTTCCCCTTCAAGGAGAACTGAGCCATGGCAAAGAAGGCGCTGGTCAACAAGGCCAACAAGAAGCCGAAGTTCGCCGTTCGCGCGTACACCCGTTGCAACAAGTGCGGCCGGCCGCACTCGGTGTTCCGTAAGTTCGGCCTCTGCCGTATCTGCCTGCGCGAGATGGCGCACGCGGGCGAGCTCCCCGGTGTGCACAAGAGCAGCTGGTGAGTAGTTCCCGGTAACGGGAACCCGATTCACGCGAGGGCGCGCCTCCACTTCGGTGGGGGCGCGCCCTTCGTCATGGGCGCCCCGCGTGGTTCGCGGACGGCGTAAACGCGCCTCGAACAGGCGACATGCGTCACGAATCCGGTAACGGACTTTCCCCGTTACCGATCGGTTAACTAGTATTTCACCTCATGTTGGTGCGTGCAGACCAGGCGCTACCACGCGAGCCGCGTGGGGAGCGGCCCGACCGTCGGTGGGGACGGCGTGAGTGGACCTGGGTGGTCGTGGTCATGGTGGGCTTCGTGCTCGCCGTGGAAGCCGCCGCCCTGGCCTACGGACTCCGCGGGCCGGTGCGGCTTCTGGGTGACGACTTCGTGGGCCGCCCCGTTGCGGGTGAGGTGAAGGTCGCGGGCCTCGCGCTCGCCGTCATGTGCATGCCGCAGCGCTTCCGCTGGCCCTTCCTCGGCACCATCGCCGGCGTCGAGGTCCTGTTCAACCTGCAGCGCTACCTCGCGGGCGTGCACCTGCACTTCGGCAACGGCGTGATGTGGGCGCTGGCCGGTCTCGCGATCTACGCGCTGTGGAAGCTCACCGGCCGCGAGCAGGAGGCGGTGCTCAAGGCCGTCGGCATCGCCGCCGTCCTCATCGTGACCAGCCGGGTGGCCGGGGTGTGGCTCGAACTCACCATGCAGGCGCTGCCCTTCGTGGCCGACTGGTTCGTGGAGGTGGCCGACCGTGCGCTGGGCAGCCCGTCGTGGGTGATGGGCCGGTTCGTGAACGAGCACCAGTGGTACCTGTGGCTGATCACCAAGGTGTACACCTACCTGCCCGTGGGCGCCGCCGTGGTCGCGTACTTCCAGCTGCGCCGCAGCTCCACCGAGGGCTTCCCGCGGCATCACATCGTGCGGTCGTTCATACTGATCGGCGCCATCGGGCCGATCGTCTACTTCCTGTTCCCCGTGGTCGGTCCCGCCTACGCCTTCGGCAATCAGGTGCCTGGTGCCGCCTGGCTGGACGTGTGGCCCAACGTGGTGCCCAGCTCGCTGGAACCGATCTCCGCGTACTACAGCCAGTTGGCGCCGCGGAACTGCATGCCCAGCCTGCACACCGCGTGGGCCACGGCCATCCTGCTGCACGCGCTGCGCGGACCACGGCTGCTCAAGGCCTTCGGTGTCTTCTGGTTCGTGTGCACGATCTCGGCCACGCTCGGCATCGGCGCCCACTACGGCATCGACCTGGTGGCCGGATTCATCTTCGCGCTCACGCTGGAGACGGCGCTGGTGCGGCCCGAGGACGGCTGGCATCGCCGGCGCCTGGTGACCATCGCCGGCGCCTGGTGACCATCGCCGGGGGAGCGAGCGCCTTCGCCGCGATCCTGCTGGCCACCCGCTACCTCAGCGTGCCCATGGCGCAGAGCGGCCCGGTCGCGGCGATGCTGCTGCTCGGTGCCGCCGCCGCGATGGCCTACGCCTTCTACCGGGTCGCGTACCCGGAGGCCTCGGAGACCCGCCTCGGCGCGGTGGTCGACGGTGCCGTGCCCGCGGTGCTGCCGGATCCGGCGCAGGCGCCTCGTCTGCGCGCCTGACCGCGCGATAGGTTCTCCTGGTGAGCGGGAATCGGCAGCGACGCGGGCGGGGACCGGTCATCGCGGTGGCCGCGGCCGCCGCCCTCATCGCCCTCATGGTGCTGCGCCCGGTGGGGCCGATACCCCTGCTGCTGCTCGGTGGCGTGGCGGCGCTGGCGCTGATCATCGGGGTGTCCGGCGGCGGGAGCCCGACGGCGGGTCTGGCTCAGCCCCACGCTGCCCCCACCGGGCGGCCCCGTCCGTCGGCGCGCGCAGCCGCGCCCGCACCGAAGCCGAGCCGACGCGAGCGCTGGGACCGCGCCCGCACCCGGCACGACGAGGTGCTCTCGGAGTACGGCGCCTACGAGCTCGATCCCGAGATGCTGCTGCGCTTCCCGGCCATGTGGGACCTCGGCGCCGAGAAGGTGATGGCCTTCCACGACGCGCTCGATCACGCCGGAGCGCTGCGCACCGACGATTTCCCCGGCGATACGGCCCGCGCCGATGAGTACGCCGAGGCCGTCACCGACCTGCGCGCCGCGTGGTTCGCCGCGGATCGCTACGCCCGCAGCACCGGTGTCGACAATCTCGCTCCCGAGGACGCCCGGGATCTGGATCGCGGCCTCAAGCTGTACCGGCACGCGCAGGCGGCGCAGGCCGCGGAACGCGCCGCCTACCTCGATCAGGTGGTGTCCACGGTGGACCGGCTGGTGGATCGCGGCGTGATCACCCGCACCCCGGCTCTGCGCGCGGAACTGGAGAGCCGCGCCCGCAAGGCCATCGAGGGATAGTCCGTTCGATCCTCGAACCGACCGTCGTGCGAATGCGACGCGCGTGTGAAGGTTTGTTACGTATGTGACTGATGTTGCGTATGGTGTTGGTGTGGATATGACGCGCAGGGCGATGCTCGCCATGGCGGCAGCCACCGTTCCGGCGACGATGCTCGCCGCGCGGGCGGCTGCCGACCCCGGATCAGGACCCGGCTCGGGCGGGACGGTGCCCGGTACTCCCGGTGCGGCCCCCGCCGCTGCGGCGACGCGCTGGACGCCGGAGCGCGCGCAGCAGTGGCGCCAGCAGGTCGGCTGGATGGTGGGCTGCAACTTCATCAACGCCAACGCCGGGAACCAGTTCGAGATGTTCCAGGCGCAGACCTTCGACACCAACCGGATCAACACCGAGTTGGCCTGGGCCCGCGGACTGGGGATGAGCGTGATCCGCGTCTTCCTTCAGGATCAGCTGTGGACAGCCGACCCGGCCGGGTTCAAGCAGCGGCTCGACACCTTCCTGTCGATCGCCGCCGCCAACGGCATTCGCACCATGTTCGTGCTCTTCGACTCCTGCTGGGACCCGAACCCCAAGCCCGGTGTGCAGCGCGAGCCCACGCCCGGTGTGCACAACTCGACCTGGGTGCAGAGCCCCGGCGCGGCCGGACTCACCAATGCCGACACCAGCGCGCTGCAGGCCTACGCCACCGGCGTGGTGTCCGCGTTCGCGCAGGATCCGCGCGTGGTGGCTTGGGACGTGTGGAACGAGCCGGAGAACCTCGCCGATTCGTACCCGCTGAGCCCGCCCGACAAGGTGGCCCGCGTGGCGCAGTTGCTGCCCAAGGCCTTCGAGTGGGCGCGGGCGGGCAATCCCTCGCAGCCGCTCACCTCGGGCGTGTGGGCCGATACCCGGCCGGAGATCCGCACCATCCAGCTGGAGCAATCCGATGTGATCAGCTTCCACAGCTACGATCCGCCGGAGAAGTTCCGCGCCATGGCCGCCGATCTGGCGAAGCAGGGGCGGCCGCTGCTGCTCACCGAGTACATGGCCCGCCCGCAGGGCAGCCGGATCGAGACCATCCTGCCGATCTGCAAGGAACTCAAGATCGACGCCATGCAGTGGGGATTCGTGGCCGGCCGCAGCCAGACCTACTACCCCTGGGACTCGTGGAAGCAGCCGTACGTGGGCGTGCGCCAGCCGCAGGAGTGGTTCCACGACATCCTCTGGCCCGACGGTAAGCCGTACCGGGACGCCGAGATCGCGACGATCCGGCAGCTCACGGCCGGCACCGTCCCGCCGGCCCCCGCGGCTCCGGCCGCTCCCGCCGCCCCGGCCGCCCCGGGCCAGGCCCCGGCTCCGCAGCAGGCAGTGGCTCCGCAGCAGCAGGCCGCGCCCGCACCGGCACCGCAGCAGCCGCCCCCGGCCGCGCAGTAGCCGTCGGCCGCGATCGGGGTCAGTCCGTGCGGACGAAGGCCCCGTCGAGCTGGTAGTAGGCCGACGCATTCGACCCCGGCCCGAGGCCGACCCGCATGATCGGCGCGGCGACCCGCGACGACGGGGCCTCCCGGTCCTGGTCGATCTCGAGTCCGATCGCGTGCGCGTCGATGGGCGGGACTGAGAAGCGTCGCTCCACATCGGCCCGCGCCCGTTCGATCCCGGCGGGGTCGACCGCGGTCAACGCGAACGAAGTGGCACTCGTCGAGCCGACGGGCCGCAGCGCGATCTCGGGGAACCGGCCCACGACCTCCGTGAGGGTGCCGCTGCGGCCCGGACCGTCCACGCGGATCTCGAGCACGCCGCGCGCGGAGCCGGACGGCCCGACGGAGCCCACATTGCTCCCGAAGGACTTGTACTCGAAGCTGTCGATCACGGGCCGGTTCGGGTCGATCCCGTTGTCGCGCAGCAGTCGTTGCGCGATGGGGAGCGCACCGTCGACCTTCGCGAGTGCCAGGTTGTCGGGCAGATTCCCGGACGGATCGGCCTCGGCCGTGAAGTCGGCGACGGCGATCGTGGCCACGAGGCGCTTGTCCGAGCTGCGGCGCCCGATCTCGATCTTGTCGGAGCGGTCGTCGGACCGATCCACGCCGAGTGTGGTCGCGGCGGCGCGCGCCTTCGTCGCCGCCGCGGTCAGATCGAGGCCGGCGATATCGGCGGCGCGGAAGGCCGCATCGGCTCGATCCGTGGTGGAGCTGCGGCTCGGCTGATTCCACGACGGCGTGCCCAGGCGGGAGTACTGGAACCAGATCGATTGGCCCTTGGCCAGATCCAGCAGCCGGATCTGCGTCCAGTTCTCGTCGATCTCGATGCGGAGGATCGCGTTGGTGCTGCCCGGAAAGAGCTCCTCCGCCTTCGCGAGCACGGTGCGCAGCTCCGTCGACGGGTCGACGACGGCCTTCTGCTTCGCCGCCCCGAGCGCGGAAGTGCTGCGTTCCTCGGAGATCACGGCGACGGCGGGAATGCCGGCGGACAGCACGAGGATCCCGGTGATCAGCAGGCTCACGGCCACGGTGCCCGACGGTGCCCGTCGCAGCCGGTAGGCCAGCGCGACGATCGCCGCCACGGTCCCCACGGCCCAGATCGTGGCCGCGGTGCCGCTGCTCACGCTGGCGCCCACGAGCCCCACCGTGGTCACCGCCACCAGCGCCACGGCGGCCGTCGACGCCTGCTTCGCGGTCAACTCGCCCTCTGCCACGTCGATCAGGGTATCCGTCGCCGTCGTGCACGAATCAGGGTGAGCCCAACGCGTGTGTTCGCAAGTGCAGGCAACTTACGGTCGCGCTATCGGGGCCGTCCGGCTCCCGGGCCAACGAGGAGACCACCATGACCGCTTCGACCACCGGCGCGCTCACCGCCATCATCGACGTCACCCGCGACGCCGTCACCCGCAACACCGCCAACGCCCACGTGGTCTTCTCGGCCTCGGCGGTGCCGCAGGGCACCGTCGGCAGTGTGACCACCGCCCGGCAGCACAAGCTCGCCGTCGATGAGCCGCCCACCCTCGGCGGCGAGGACACCGCGATCAACCCGGTGGAGGCGTACCTCGGTGCCCTGCTCGCCTGTCAGGTGGTGACCTACCGCTTCTACGCCGACAAGCTCGGCGTCACGATCGACGAGCTGGCGCTCAGCGCCGAGGGCGATCTCGACGTGCGCGGCTTCTTCGGCCTCGACGAGAGCGTGCGTCCCGGTTTCACCGCCGTCCGCGTCACCGTGAACATCTCCGGCCCGGATTCCGAGGAGCGCTACCGCGAGTTGACCGACACCGTCGATGCGCACTGCCCGGTGCTCGACCTCACCCAGAACCCGACGCCCGTCACCACCACGCTGGTGGTCGGCTAGCTGCCGGAGCCCTCGCCGGCGGAGGAGGTCGCCTTCTCGGTGGCCTCCGCCGTCGTGGCGGTCCCGGCATCGGCCGGCGTGGCCGACGGTGCGGCAGCGCCGGTTTCGGTGGTCGACGGTGCGGGCGTCTCCTCGGTGCTCGGGGCCTCCGGTTGCGCGCTGGCCGTTGCGGGCGTGGTGGACGATGCCTCCGGAGCCGGCGTGGTCGTGGCGGCCGGGGCCGACGGCTCGGTGGTCGCGGCAGCCGGGGTCGAATCCGCCTCGGTGGAGACCTCGGGTGTCGCCGCGTTCGCCGTCACGCCGGCGGCGATGGCAGGCGCGGGTTCGGTGGCGGGCTGCTCGATCGCCGGCGTGGCGGGGCTCGCGAACACCGGCTTGGGGATCACGGAGTCGGCGTCGACGTTCGGGCCGAACAGGCTCAGGAGTCGGTTCAGCTGGGTGTCCGGGATGGTGGGCCCCACGACGGGCGGAGCGGCGCCCTCGATCTCGGCGATCAGCTGTCGGTATCGCGCGAGCGGGCTCGCCGTGGCGACGACGGGTGTCTCGGGCGCGGTGGTGATCGCGACCTTGCCGGTGGCGAAGTAATCCAGCACGGCCTGGTTGAGCACGCCGTCGGTTCGGCGGAACAGGCCGTGGTCGCCACCGTCGACGGTGATGAGGTTGCCGCCCAACTGGTCGGCGAGGACGCGTCCGCCGGCAGCCACGGTGGCGGGGTCCTTGAGGCTCTGCAGCAGCAGGGGCGCGGTGGTGAGGCCGGCGCCGGAGTACTCCGGCGTCTTCACGTACCCGTAGCCCATGAAGCGATAGCCTTCCGAGATCATGTACTTGGCCTGGATGCTGGCGCTGGACTCGCCGGCCGCGATGGCATCCTGGTAGGCCTTTTCGGCGGCCTCCTGAAGCGCGACGTACTTCGGATCAGGTTCGGTGCCGGCAGGATTCTTGGCGGCGGTAATCGAGTTCTCGTTCACCGCGGTTCCCTGGTAGCCGGACAGTCCGGTGCCGTCGCTGACCATGGCCGACCTCGGGGCGAGTCGCTTCGCGAAGGCCTGGATCTCCTCCACCGACACCTTGTTCGCCTCGATGAGCTTCATGACCGAGGCTTCGGCCAGAGGACGCATGGCGAAGTCGATCTGCGCGGCGTAATCCGACCAGCTGGAGCGGTCGTACGCCATGGAGAGCGCGTTGGTCATCAGGCCGCTGTCGCCGTACCCACGGGCGGCGTCGAGTGAGTACACCTCTCCGGATTTCACGGCGGCGGCCAGGCGCGCGGCGTAGTCGATCTTGGACACGCCCTGGATCACGGTGTTGAGGTCGGGAAGGATCGCCGCGGCGGAGGGGCGGAGCTTCTCGGGGAGGTCGGCCTCGCGGAGTGCGGGCGGCAGGTAGTTGTAGACCCAGGAGTTCGAGTCCTCCAGGAGGCGTGCCGTGTTCCAGGCGGAGTACACCTTGTAGGGGGTGTCGCCGAGACCGAAGACCTCGTTGTTGGCGGCTGCCCAGTCGAAGAAGTCGTACAGCCGCCGTTCCATCGCGAGCGCGCTGGCAGCGATCTTGAAGGTGCCACCCCCGATTCCCAGTGTGGCCGGGTTGACGTTGGAATCGAGCACCATCTTGTCCACGTTGCTCGGGAACAGGGTGGCGTAGGCGGCGCCGAGTTGGGTGCCCCAGGAGGCGCCGTAGTAACTGATCTTGTCCAGCCCCATGGCCTTACGGAGCTCATCCATATCGCGGGCCACGTTCTCGGTGGTGAGCGTTCGGCGGTAAGCCTGATCGGCTACTTCCTCGCACTCGGTCTTGGTGCTGCACACGTCGCTGGTGGCGTGTTCGAGGCCGCGCGGTTGCAGGGCGATGAGGGCGTAGTCGCGGTACATCTCGGTGGGGGTCCCGCCGAAGAAGTCCTTCCTCCAGAAGTCGAGGGCGGAGCCGCCCGGTCCGCCGGGGTTGCCGAGGATCACGCCCTTGGGGGTGCCGGTGGGGAGGAAGCCGGTGGCCAGGATGTTGAACGTGCCGGCGGACGGGTTGGCGTAGTCCATGGGCACGGTGATGGTGGTGCACTTCGCCGCCGCACCGTCCGGTCCGGTGACGACCACATCGGCGGGGCAGTCACCCCAGGTGGCCGTGGAGGCGGTGGTGGTGGCCGCTGCCGGTGCCAGGGTGAAGCCGACGGAGGGAACCAGGGTGACGATCATCGCGGTTGCGAGGGACATCCCGAGTGATCGGCGTGAGCGAGGGGGACGGGGCGCGGTGACGCGGGGGCTGGACATGCGGATCCTTCACATGGGGAAGCTAATGGCGGGTGTGCCGTCGATGTTGCGGTAGCGATCTAAGCACAAGGATGGTCCGATATGGCCGGTTGGCAGCAAACGATGTCGGTCCGGGCGAGAAATGCGTCCGCCCTGCACATCCGGTGTCCGGGTCCGGAGGTATGCGAACGGCCGGCCCCGCGTGGATCGCAGGACCGGCCGTTCGCTAGCACAGGTTTACGTGCCGCTGGTGCTTCCGGAATCGGCGGTGCTCGCCTTCTCGGTGGGCTCCGATGTGGTGGCCGACTTCTCGGTTGTCTTCTCCGCGGGGGCGGAGTCGGTGGTGGTCTTGTCGGTGGTCGACGGTGCGCCGGTCCCGGCGGTTGCCGGCGTGCTGTCGGTGATCGACGGTGCGGTGTCGGTCTTGCTGGTGTCGGTCTTGCTGGTGGTGGGCGTGCCGGTGGTGGCGGTTCCCGTTGTCGGCGAGCCTGTTTCGGTGGCAGCGACAGTGGGGCGGTCGGACTTCGGGTTCGAGGTCGCGGGTGCGGTCGCCGGTGCCGCGACTGCTGCCGAGGCGGTGGTGGTGTCGGGTGTGCTTGCCGCCGTGGGGAGTCCGCCGGCGAGTGTGGTGCTGGCGGCGAGTGCGGGTGTGGGTTCCTTGGTCGCGGTGCTGGTTTGGCTCGGGGCCGGTGTGCTGGGTGCGGCGAAGGTCGGCTTGGGCACGATGGAGTTGGCGTCTACGTTGGGGCCGAGCCAGCTGAGGATCCGGTTGAGCGGGGTATCGGGAATGGTGGGGCCAACAACTGTGGGGCCGACGATCCCGTTGTCGGCGAGCAGTTTGCGGATCGGGGTGAGGAAGTTGCGCGCTACGGCGGGTGCCTCGGGGGCGGTGGTGATATCGACCTTCCCGGTCGCGAGATACTTGAGGACGGCCTGATCGACCGCGGTGCTGCCGCCACGGAACACCACGTGATCACCGCCGCTGACGGTGATCAGCTTGCCGCCGAGCTGCTCGGCGAGAACGCGACCACCGGAAGCGGCGGTGGCGGGGTCGCCGAGGCTCTGGAGGAGCAGCGGCCCGGTCGCTAGGCCCGCGCCCGAGAACTCGAGGGGCTTGATTTTGCCGTCAATCATGAAGAGGTAGCCGAGGTAGGTCTGGTACTTGGATCGGATACTCGCGCTGGACTCCCCAGCTGCAATGGCGTCGTCGACGGATTTCCGCGCTGCATTCCGCAGTTCGATGAGTTTGGGGTCGGGCTTGCGCCCGGCGGCCTCGTCGATGGCCGCGTCGCCCGTGGCCTGGTTCACCGCATTACCCTGTAGGCCGCTCAGCCCGCCCCCGCTTCCGACGGCCGCCGACGCCCCGCTGAGCCCTCCTGTGAAAGTGCGGAATTCCTCTTCGCTGAGTTTGCCGGTGGTGACCAGGTTCTGCAGGCCCGCGAAATCGAGAGGGCGCAGGGTCATATCGACCAAAGAGGCGTATCCCGACCACAGCTGTCGGGTGTACATCATGAGTGTCCCGGCTGACATGAGCGACCCGATCTGTTGACCGGTTGCGGGGGTGTCGCTGTACGCCGTGCGGGCCTTCACGGCGGCGGCGAAGCGCTCGGCGTAGTCGCGTTTGGACATGCCCTGCACGACGGTGTTGAGATCGGGGAGAATCTTGGCGGCGAGGGGGCGGAGTTCCTGGGGGAGGTCGGCCTCGCGGAGCGCGGGCGGCAGGTAGTTGTCGATCCACGCCTGCGGGTTCTCCATCAGACGCGCAGTGTTCCAGGCGGAGAACACCTTGTACGGGGTGTCGCCGAGGCCGAAGACATTATTGTTGGCGGCGGCCCAATCGAAGAAGTCGTACAGCCGCCGCTCAGACGCCAGGGTGCTCTCGGCCTCGGCGAATTGCCTACTACCTACCGCGAGTGTCGCGGGGTTGATGTTGGAGTCGAGCACCATTTTGTCGACCTGTTGCGGGAAGAGGGTGGCGTAGGTGGCGCCGAGTTGGGTGCCCCAGGAGGCGCCGTAGTAGCTGATCTTGTCCAGCCCCATGGCCTTGCGGAGCTCATCCATATCGCGGGCGATGTTCTCGGTGGTGAGCGTCTTCCGGTACGCCTCGTCGGCCTTGATGCGGCACTCCTCTGCGGTGCTGCACACCGCGCTGACGGCGTGTTCGAGGCCGCGGGGTTGCATGCCGATGAGGGCGTAATCGCGATACATCTCCGCGGGGGTGCCATTGCCCTTGCCCCAGAAGCCGAGTGCGGAGGTGCCCGGTCCGCCGGGGTTGCCGAGGATCACGCCCTTGGGGGTGCCGGTGGGGAGGAAGCCGGTGGCCAGGATGTTGAAGGTGCCTGTGGCCGGGTTGGCGTAGTCCATGGGCACGGTGATGGTGGTGCACTTGGGGGCTTCGCCGTTGGGGCCCTTGGCGGTCACGTCAGAGGGGCAGTCGCCCCAGCTCGCCGACGGGGTGGAGGTGGTGGCGCCCGCCGGTGCCAAGGTGAAGCCAGCGACGGGTGCGAGGGTCACGATCATCGCCGTGGCGAGCGACATGCCGAGCGGGCGGCGGGAGCGAGTGGGCCGGGGTGCAGTGGTGCTGGGCATGCGATTCCTTCACACGAGGGGAGTCCGGTGTCCATCCGATTGCGTGTTTGCGATAGCGGCGCGCACACAACCGTTGTCACGCTACGGTAGCGCGCTCCGCGCCGCGCCCCGCCGGGCTTCATGGAACCGTCACATTCCCCGCGAGCCCCCCGGCCGAAGCCGAACGCGGCCAGTCCGTGTTACTCGCGCGTTAAGGCCTTGTTGCGGGCTGGGTTCCTCGACTGTTGCGGTGCCAGAATCTCCGCATGCATCTGACCACGGGCGATACGGAGAAGCTGCTGCTGTCCGTTGCCGGGATGGTGGCCCGCGACCGGCTCAGCCGCGGCGTCGCACTCAACTACCCCGAGGCCGTCGCGCTGCTGAGCACCTGGGTCATCGAACGCGCCCGCGAGGGCCGCTCCGTGCCCGACCTCATGGAGGAGGGGCGCCGCGTACTCACCCGCGACCAGGTGATGCCCGGTGTCCCCGAGATGATCGCCGACGTCCAGGTGGAGGCCACCTTCCCCGACGGCCGCAAGCTCGTGACCCTGCACCACCCGATCGACTGAGGCGCACTGATGGCACACACGAGCGACACCGGCCCCGGCGCCATCCGGGTGCGGCCCGGCACCCTTGAACTCAATCCCCGGCCCGACGACGAGCGGCTCACCCTGGTCTTCGTCAACACCGGCGACCGGCCCGTGCAGATCGGCTCGCACCTGCACCTGCCCGACGCCAACAGCGCCCTCGAATTCGATCGCGCTGCGGCGCACGGCTACCGGCTCGACATCCCGTCGGGCACCTCGCAGCGGTTCGAACCCGGCGCCTCCCGCACCCTGGACGCCGTGACGATCCGGGGCCTGCGCCGCGTACCCGGCCTGCAGATCGGCCGTGACCCCGAACTGGGAGCCCTCTGATGCGCATCGACCGCGAACGTTACGCCGCGATCTACGGCCCCACCGCGGGCGATCAGGTGCGGCTCGCCGACACCGACCTGTGGATCGAGATCGAGAAGGACCACACCGTGGGCGGCGAGGAGGCGGTGTTCGGCGGCGGCAAATCGATCCGCGAATCCATGGCCCAATCCGCCGTCACCCGCGCCCAGGGCGCCCTGGACACCGTGATCACCAATGCGATCGTCCTGGACTGGTGGGGCATCGAGATCGCCGATGTGGGCATCCGCGACGGCCGGATCGTGGCGCTCGGGCGGTCCGGCAACCCCGATGTGGCCGACGGCGTGCACCCCGACCTCGTGATCGGCCCCTCCACCGACGTGATCTCCGGCGAGGGCAAGATCCTCACCGCCGGCGCCATCGACTCGCACGTGCACCTGCTCTCGCCGTCGCAGCTGCACGAGGCCCTGTGCACCGGCATCACCACGGTGGTGGGCGGCGGCACCGGACCGTCCGAGGGCTCCAAGGCCACCACGGTGACCCCCGGCGCCTGGCACCTGTCCGCGATGCACCGTGCCCTCGACGGCATCCCGCTCAACGTGCTGCTGCTGGCCAAGGGCAACACCGTCTCGGCCGACGCGCTGAAGGAGCAGGCCCTCGGCGGCGCCGCCGGGTACAAGGTGCACGAGGACTGGGGCTCCACCCCGGCCGCGATCGACGCCGCCCTGCGCGCCGCCGACGACTGGGGCCTGCAGGTGGCGCTGCATTCCGACTCGCTCAACGAGGCCGGATTCGTGCAGTCCACCATCGATGCGATCGGCGGGCGCTCCATCCACGCCTTCCACACCGAGGGCGCCGGCGGCGGCCACGCACCCGACATCCTCACCGTGGCCTCGCTGCCGCACGTGCTGCCCGGGTCAACCAACCCCACGCTGCCGCACACCGTGAACACCGTGGCCGAACACCTCGACATGCTCATGGTGTGCCACCACCTCAATCCCGCTGTGCCCGAAGACCTCGCGTTCGCCGAGTCCCGCATCCGCGCCACCACCATCGCCGCCGAGGACGTGCTGCACGATATGGGCGCGCTGTCGATCACCAGCTCCGATGCGCAGGCCATGGGCCGGATCGGCGAAGTGGTGAGCCGCACCTGGCAGGTGGCGCACGTGATGAAGCACCGGCGCGGCAGCCTGGGCGGCGACGCCGACAACATCCGCGCCAAGCGGTACGTGGCGAAGTACACGATCAATCCCGCTGTGGCGCACGGCATCGACCACGAGATCGGCTCGGTGGAGCCGGGCAAGATGGCCGACCTGGTGCTGTGGGACCCGCGCTTCTTCGGCATCCGGCCCGAAGTGGTGATCAAGGGCGGCGCACTGGTGTGGGCCGCACTCGGAGACCCGAACGCCTCCATCCCCACGCCGCAGCCGGTGCTCATGCGCCCCACCTTCGGCGCCGACGCCGGAGCCGATCACGCCGTCACCTTCGTCTCGCCCGCCGCCCTCGACGACGGCCTCGCCGAGCGACTCGGACTGCGCCGCAAGCTGCTTGCGCTCGCACCCACCCGCGCGGTGACCAAGGCGCAGATGCTCGGCGGCAACGATGCACTGCCCGACATCCGGGTGGAACCCGACACCTTCCGGATCACCGTCGACGGTGACGAGATCGTGCCCGCGCCCGCCACCGAGCTGCCGCTCGCGCAGCTCTACAGCATGTTCTGATGATCGGCGCTCTCCCCGCCGGCGTGCTGGCCATGACGCTGGCCGACGCCCGGCTGCCCTCGGGTGGGCACGCCCACTCCGCGGGCATGGAACCCGCACTGCTGGGCGGCCTTCCGGCCACCCAGGCGGAGCCCCTGGCCCTGTCCCGGGCCCGTACCACCTCGCTCGTCGAGGCGGGCACCGCCGTCGTCGCCCGACATCGCGCCCTCGCCGGCGAGAGCCTCGCCCCCGTCGAGGCGGCGTGGGCCGCACGCACCCCCGCACCGTCGATGCGCGATGCGGCCCGGCTGCTGGGCCGCGGCTACCTGCGGCTCGCCCTGCGCCTGTGGCCCGACGACCCCGCGCTGCGCTCCCTGCCCCGCACCCCCGCGCGGGCCGTGGTGCTCGGCGCGATGGCCGCCGCCGCCGCGACCAGCGCCGAAGAACTCGTGCGTACCGTGGTCTACGACGAGGCCGCGTGCGCGGCGGCCGCCCTGCTCAAACTGGAGCCGGGCGATCCGGTGCTCGCCACCGAACTGGTGCTGCGCGTGTGCGCCGCCACCGAAGCCGAGGTGAGCGCCGTCGCCGCGCTCACGGATCCGGCGGACATCCCCGCCGGATCGACCCCGCAAGCCGAGGAGTGGGCGCAGGCCCACGCCGTGACGAACAAGAGGTTGTTCCGTGCCTGATACCCAGAACCCCACGCGCGCACTGCGGCTCGGCGTCGCCGGACCCGTCGGTACCGGCAAGAGCTCGCTCATCGCCACCATCTGCCGCACCCTGGCCGATCAACTGCGCCTCGGCGTGATCACCAACGACATCTACACCGACGAGGACGCCCGCTTCCTGCGCTCCGAGGGCGTGCTGGAGGCCGACCGGATCCGCGCCGTCGAGACAGGCGCCTGCCCGCACACCGCCATCCGCGACGATGTGACCGCCAACCTCATCGCGGTGGAAGACCTGGAGGCCGACCACGGCCCGCTGGACGTGGTGATCATCGAGTCCGGCGGCGACAACCTGACCGCCACCTTCTCGCCCGCGCTCGTCGACGCCCAGATCTTCGTGCTCGACGTGGCCGGCGGCGGCGATGTGGCCCGCAAGGGCGGCCCCGGTATCGCCCGCGCGGATCTGCTGGTGGTCAACAAGACCGACCTCGCGCAGTACGTCGGCGTCGACGTCCCGCAGATGGTGGCCGATGCCACCGCCGCCCGCGAGGGCGGACCCGTCCTCGCCCTCTCCCGCACCGATCCCACCTCGGTCACGCAGCTGGGGGAGTGGCTGCTGGGCCTGCGCACGCAGTACCTCGGCGGCGACCACGTGGCCGTCGACCCGGGCCCCATGGCCCCGCACTTCCACGCCGAGGACGACGAGCACGCGCACGACCACGATCACGCGCACCCGCATACTCACTAGGTGAGCGCAGCAGCAGTCGCGGTCCGGGCCGCGTCGCCGCGCGCGCACGTCGACCTGGTCGGGGGCACCATCGTGCCCCGGCTCGTGTCCCGCACGCCCGACGGTGCCCGCATCGCCCTGGTCGCGGGCGGCGCCCTGCTCCTGCCCGGCGACGAGGTGCGGATCGACATCACCGTGGGCGCCGGCGCGAGCCTGGAGCTCGAGGACATCGGCGGCACCGTCTGTTACGGCGAGGCCGACGGTGGCGGCCCCTGGTCCCGCTGGACCGTGCACGTGACCGTCGAGGCCGGTGGGCGGCTGCGGTGGGACGGCCTGCCGCTCGTGGTGGCCGACGGTGCGCGGGTGCACCGTCGAACCTCCGTGACGCTCGCCGAGGGCGCGACCGCCGTGCTCCGCGAGACCAGCGTGCTGGGCCGCACCGGCGAACGCGGCGGCGAGCTGCGCGCCGAATTCGTCGCAGCGGATGGGCTGCCCCTGCTCGTCGAGGACCTGCGCGTGCGCGGCGACGCCCCCGAACCCGGTGTGCTCGGCGGACGCCGCGTGTACGACACCGTGACCGCCCTCGGCTTCCGTCCGCCGACGGTGCCCGGGCTCGACGTGCTCGACCTCGACCGGCCCGGCGCCGTGGCCCGGTACCTGGGCGATGAGACCCACCGCAGCCCCCTCGACGGCGTCACCGCCGCCTGGACCGATGGCTAGGGCAACGAATAGATACGCCCCGACCTGCGGTTTTCCGCGGTTGTAAACAGATCTCGGTGTGGAGTTAACCCGGCGTAGCGTGCCGGAAACATCAGCGCGGCGCAGACGCAACACCGCGTTCCTACGTTTTCCGCCAGGCGGCGATGCCGCACGGAAACGGAGGACAGATGACCGACCAGCTGACACCGAAGGACACCGCCGATACGGCGATGCCCGCGGCGGAGCAGAGCGCACTGCGGGAGACGCTCGAGGACTACACCCTGCGATTCGCCCCGCGCAGCTACCGCAAGTGGGGCCCGGCCGTGGTGGCCACCTCCGCACTCGGCGGCATCGCCTACCTGGCCGACTTCGCGATCGGCGCCAACATCGGCATCGCGGGCGGCACGGGCAACGCGCTCATCGGCATCGGATTCTTCGCGCTGGTCATCGTGCTCACCGGCTACCCGCTCTCCTACTACGCGGCCCGGTACAACATCGATCTCGACCTGATCACCCGCGGCAGCGGCTTCGGGTACTACGGCTCGGTGCTCACCAACCTGATCTTCGCGAGCTTCACGTTCATCTTCTTCGCGCTCGAGGGCTCGATCATGGCGCAGGGCCTCAAACTCGGCCTCGGCATGCCGCTGTGGCTGGGCTACCTGGTGAGCTCGGTGATCGTGATCCCGCTGGTGATCTACGGCATGAAATCGCTCGCCAAGCTGCAGGTGTGGACCACCCCGCTGTGGCTGATCATGATGGTGCTGCCCTTCGGCTACCTGCTCTTCAGCCACCCCGAGGCGATCGAATCCTTCTTCGCCTACAGCGGCACCGACATCGTCCGCGACGCCTCCGGCACCGTGATCTCCGCGACCCCCGCCGGCCACGGCGTCTCCTTCGCCGGCGCCATGCTGGCCGCCGGTGTGTGCCTGTCGCTCATCGCGCAGATCGCCGAGCAGATCGACTACCTGCGGTTCATGCCGCCCAAGACCCCCGAGAACAGCCGCAAGTGGTGGATCGCCGTGATCACCGCCGGCCCCGGCTGGGTGTTCTTCGGCGCCATCAAGCAGATCGTCGGCCTGTTCCTGGCCGTGTACCTGATCGCGCAGACCGCCGAGAACGCCGGCATCGCCAACGAGCCCGTGCACCAGTTCCTGGAGATCTACAAGGACTTCATGCCCGCCTGGCTCGCCATGACCCTGGCCGTGATCCTCGTGGTGATCAGCCAGATCAAGATCAACGTGACCAACGCCTACTCCGGCTCGCTGGCCTGGACCAACAGCTTCACCCGCGTCACCAAGACCTACCCCGGCCGCCTCGTCTTCGTCATCTTCAACGTGGCGATCGCCCTCGGCCTGATGCTGGCCGACATGTTCAGCTTCCTCAACAGCCTGCTGGCCTTCTACGCCAACTGCGGCATCGCCTGGATCGTGGTGGTCGCCAGCGATATCGCGATCAACAAGTACCTGCTCAAGATCTCGCCCAAGGTGCCCGAGTTCCGCCGCGGCATGCTCTACGACGTGAACCCCGTGGGCTTCGTCTCGGTGGTCGTGGCGGCCGGACTGTCGATCGCGGCGTTCTTCGGCCTCCTCGGAGCCACCCTGCAGCCGTACTCGCCGCTGGTCGCCCTGGTGCTGGCCCTGGTGCTGCCGCCGATCCTGGCACTGGCGACCAAGGGCAAGTACTACCTGCGGCGCACCGACGACGGCATCGACCTGCCGATGTTCGACGAGGACGGCAACCCGTCCGGCGAGAAGCTGCTGTGCTGCGTGACCGGCATCGAGTTCGAGCGGCCCGACATGATCGCCTCGAACGTGCCCGGCCCGAACGGCGAGAAGCAGTACATCAGCTCGCTGGCGCTGTCCTGCGACAAGTCCGGCGAGCACGTGCTGCCCGCTCAGAAATAGCCGGCAGCCCGCTCCCCGCCGGGAGCGCGCCTCCCCGTGATCCCTCGGCCTCCCCCGTGCACCTGCATGGGGGAGGCCGAGGCATGTGGGGGAGACGGGGTGGGAGACGGACTCGATTCGACTCTGACCGGCAGTTTCTCTACACTAGAGAGGTTGCCTGTCGTGCGTGAGCACGTCCGGCGCACCTCCCCGAACCGGTACGGATACGTCCGGACGGTCCGGAATCCCTGCGGGGCAACGGCTTCGCAGGACGGTTTGCTTCGTAGTAGGCCCACCGTCGGACGCATCAGGCCCTGATTTCAAGGCACCAGTGCGCCGTCGTTGCATGGGAACCGCTGCGAGAAAGGTAGACGAATCTGTCATGACTATGACTGATCCGATCGCAGACTTCTTGACCCGTCTGCGCAACGCCAACTCGGCGTACCACGACGAGGTGAAGCTGCCGCACTCGAAGATCAAGGCGAACATCGCCGAGATCCTCAAGCGTGAGGGCTACATCACCGACTTCCGTACCGAGGACGCCGAGGTGGGCAAGAACCTCGTCGTTTCGCTGAAGTACGGCCCCAGCCGTGAGCGTTCGATCGCCGGCCTGCGCCGCGTGTCGAAGCCCGGTCTGCGCGTGTACGCGAAGTCCACCAATCTGCCGAAGGTCCTGGGCGGCCTGGGCGTGGCGATCATCTCCACGTCCTCGGGCCTCCTCACCGACCGTCAGGCAGCCAAGCAGGGCGTGGGCGGCGAAGTCCTCGCTTACGTCTGGTAAGGGGACAGAACTAATGTCGCGTATTGGTAAGCACCCCGTGGTCGTTCCCGCGGGCGTCGACGTGCAGATCGCCGGCCAGGATGTCACCGTCAAGGGCCCCAAGGGCCAGCTGGCGCTGACCGTCTCGGACCCGATCTCGGTGTCGAAGAATGAAGAGGGCGCCATTGTGGTCGCCCGTCCCGACGACGAGCGGCGCAACAAGGCGCTGCACGGCCTGTCGCGGACCCTGGTCGCCAACATGGTGACCGGTGTAACCGAGGGTTACACCAAGAAGCTGGAGATCTACGGCGTGGGTTACCGCGTGGCGCTCAAGGGCAAGGACCTCGAGTTCTCCCTGGGCTTCAGCCACCCGGTGCCGATCACGGCGCCCGAGGGCATCACCTTCGCGGTGGAGAGCCCCACGAAGTTCTCCGTGTCCGGCATCGACAAGCAGCAGGTCGGCCAGATCTCGGCGGTCATCCGTCGTCTGCGTCGCCCCGACCCGTACAAGGGCAAGGGCGTTCGCTACGAGGGTGAGCAGATCCGTCGCAAGGTCGGAAAGACGGGTAAGTAACTCATGGCAACTCAGACTGAGAACAAGAAGCGCATTCCGATGGGCAAGGACGTCTCGACTCGTCGTCGTACGTCGAAGGCCCGTCGTCACTTCCGCCTGCGCAAGAAGATCGAGGGCACCGCGGTTCGTCCGCGCCTCGCCGTCAAGCGCTCCAGCCGGCACATCCACGTGCAGCTGATCGACGACCTCAAGGGCCACACGCTGGCCTCGGCGTCGACTCTCGAGGCGGACGTCAAGGCCGCGGGTGGCGACAAGTCCGCCCAGGCGAAGAAGGTCGGCGAGCTCATCGCCGCCCGCGCCAAGGCCGCTGGTGTGGATGCCGTGGTGTTCGACCGTGGTGGCAACAAGTACCACGGCCGCATCGCCGCGCTCGCGGACGCCGCTCGCGAAGGCGGGTTGACGTTCTGATGCAGACCACCACCATGTACTCCACCGAAGGAAAGGCAGCCTGATGCCCGGACGTCAGCGTCGTGACGGCGGCAATGGGCCCGCCGGCAACAACGGTCCCGATAACAACAGCAACGACCGCCGCGGCGGCCGTGGCGGCCGTGACCGCGATCAGCGCGGAGGCCGCGAGGCCGAGAAGAGCAACTACATCGAGAAGGTTGTCACCATCAACCGCGTCTCGAAGGTCGTGAAGGGTGGTCGTCGCTTCAGCTTCACCGCCCTCGTGATCGTCGGCGACGGCCAGGGCATGGTCGGCGTCGGCTACGGCAAGGCCAAGGAAGTTCCTGCGGCCATCCAGAAGGGCGTCGAGGAGGCTCGGAAGAACTTCTTCCGCGTCCCCATGATCGGCAACACCATCGTGCACCCCGTGCAGGGTGAGGCCGCGGCCGGCGTCGTGCTGCTGCGTCCCGCCAGCCCCGGTACCGGTGTGATCGCCGGTGGCGCCGTGCGCCCCGTGCTCGAGGCGGCCGGCGTCCACGACGTCATCGCCAAGAGCCTCGGCTCGGACAACGCGATCAACGTGGTCCACGCGACCGTCGCCGCTCTCAAGGAGCTGCAGCGTCCGGAGGAGGTCGCGGCTCGTCGCGGCCTGCCCATCGAGGACGTCGCTCCGGCGGGCATGCTGCGTGCGCGTGCAGGTCAGGGAGCGTAACTCATGGCACAGTTCAAGATCACTCAGGTGCGCGGCACGATCGGCACCAAGCAGAACCAGCGCGACAGCCTGCGGACGCTCGGCCTGAAGGGCATTCGTAAGAGTGTCGTTCGCGAGGACACCCCGCAGAACCGCGGCCTGATCCAGGTCGTGTCGCATCTCGTGGAAGTGGAGGAGGTGTAACCAATGGCTATCAAGCTGCACGATCTCCGTCCCGCCAAGGGCGCGAAGACCGAGAAGACCCGCGTGGGTCGCGGTGAGGGCTCCAAGGGCAAGACCGCCGGTCGCGGTACCAAGGGCACCAAGGCGCGCAAGAACGTCCCCGTGGCGTTCGAGGGCGGCCAGATGCCGCTGCACATGCGGCTGCCGAAGCTCAAGGGCTTCAAGAACCGCAACCGTGTCGAGTACCAGGTGGTGAACGTGGGCGACATCGCTCGCCTGTTCCCGCAGGGCGGCACCGTCGGCATCGACGAGCTCGTCGCCGCCGGTGCGGTTCGCAAGAACCGCGTCGTCAAGGTGCTGGGCGACGGCGAGATCAGCGTCAAGGTGGACGTGACGGCGACCAAGGTCACCGGCGCCGCCAAGGCGAAGATCACCGCCGCGGGCGGCTCGGTCACCGAGCTCGCCGCTTCGGCCGAGGCGTAACCGTCTCGATCGACTAGCGTGGAGACCGCGGCAGGCGCCGGAAACGGTGCCTGCCGCGGTTCTTCTTTCGCACCAGGTCGCGCGGCCCGACTTCTGTCGGGCGGTACGGCCGTGAACAGCCGCGATGGGTGCGGCTGTTAGAGTTCTAACGTTTGCAGGATTACCGATGAGGGCACGCCGCTCCCGCCTGCGGGAGTTGCGCGTGTCCACGAGCGTGGGGCCGCCCGTCCGGGCCGCCCGGCTGCCAGGAGGATGTGTGCTTTCGGCCCTAGTCCCGATCTTCCGGACCCCGGATCTGAGGCGGAAGATCCTGATCGTCCTGGGCATCATCGTGCTCTATCGGTTCGGCGCCACGCTGCCGTCCCCGGGCGTCAACTTCCGTAACGTCAGCGAGTGCGTCGACAACGTCTCCAAGGGCGCCAACGCCGATGTCTACTCGCTGATCAACATGTTCTCCGGCGGCGCGCTGCTGCAGCTGTCGGTGTTCGCGATCGGCATCATGCCGTACATCACGGCCTCGATCATCGTGCAGCTGCTGATGGTGGTGATCCCCCGCTTCGAGACGCTCCGCAAGGAGGGCCAGGCGGGCCAGGCCAAGATCACGCAGTACACCCGCTACCTCACGGTGGCGCTGGCGCTGCTGCAGGCCACCGCCATCGTGGCGATGGCCTCGCGCGGCGCCCTGCTGCAGGGCTGCGCCAAGCCGATCCTCGACAAGACCGACATCTTCTCGCTGATCGTCATCGTGATCACCATGACCGCCGGCGCCGTCCTCGTGATGTGGTTCGGCGAGCTGATCACCGAGCGCGGCATCGGCAACGGCATGTCGCTGCTGATCTTCGCCGGCATCGCCTCGCGCCTCCCGGCCGACGGCCAGAACATCCTGCAGAGCCAGGGCGGCCTCACCTTCGGCCTCGTCCTGTTCGCGGTGTTCCTCATCATCATCGCCGTGGTCTTCGTCGAGCAGGGCCAGCGCCGCATCCCGGTGCAGTACGCCAAGCGCATGGTCGGCCGCAAGATGTACGGCGGATCGTCGACCTACCTCCCGCTCAAGGTGAACACTGCGGGCGTGATCCCGGTGATCTTCGCGTCCTCGCTGCTGTACCTGCCGCAGCTGGTGATCCAGCTCGTGTCCGGCGGCGCCTCGACCGCCGGCTGGGTGCAGTGGATCCAGACCAACCTGGTGAACCCGGGCAGCTGGGTGCACATCGGCGTCTACTTCGCGCTGATCATCTTCTTCACGTACTTCTACGTGGCGATCACCTTCAACCCGGAGGAGCGCGCCGACGAGATGAAGAAGTTCGGCGGCTTCATCCCGGGCATCCGCCCCGGCAAGCCGACCGCGGACTACTTGAACTACGTGTTGCAGCGGATCACGCTGCCGGGCTCGCTGTACCTGGGCATCATCGCGATTCTCCCCAACCTGTTCATCGAACTCACCGGTAGCGGATCGAACATGAGTAACCTGCCCTTCGGCGGCACGATGGTGCTCATCATCGTGGTGGTGGCCCTCGACACGACGAAGCAGATCGAGAGTCAATTGATGCAACGCAACTACGAAGGATTCCTCAAGTGAGACTGGTTATTCTCGGCCCTCCCGGGGCGGGCAAGGGCACGCAGGCGGAGAAGCTGTCGGAGAAGTACGGAATCCCTCACATCTCCACCGGTGACCTGTTCCGCGCGAACATCAGCGAGGGCACCCAGCTCGGTGTCGAGGCCAAGAAGTACATGGACGCCGGCGAGCTCGTGCCGTCGTCGGTCACCGTCGACATGGTGCGCTCGCGCCTCGACGAGCCCGACGCCGTGAACGGCTTCATCCTGGACGGCTTCCCCCGGTCCACGGACCAGGCCGATTCGCTGGCCGAGATCCTGGTGCCGCGCAACGAGAAGCTCGACGCCGTGATCTCCTTCGAGGTGCCCGAGGACACCGTGGTCGAGCGGATGCTGGCCCGCGGTCGCGCGGACGACACCGAAGAGGTCATCCGCAACCGCATGCAGGTCTACGCGAAGCAGACCGCCCCGCTGCTGGACTACTACGGCGATTTCGTGACCCACATCGACGCCGTCGGCACCGTCGACGAGGTGCTCGGCCGGGTCACCGCCGCGCTCGATAAGTGAGCAGGTTCCGCCGCAACAAGACCGTGCCCTTCCGCTCGGCGGGAGAGCTCGACGCGATGGCCGCCGCGGGCGCCGTCGTGGGCCGCGCGCTGGTCGCGGTCCGCGATGCCGCCCGCGTCGGCGTCTCCACCCTCGAACTCGACGAGGTCGCCGAGACCGTGATCCGCGAGGCCGGCGCGGTCCCGTCGTTCAAGGGCTACCACGGCTTCCCGGGCTCGATCTGCTCCTCGGTCAACGAGGTGGTCGTGCACGGCATCCCGAACCGGGACACGGTGCTCGCCCAGGGCGATCTGGTGTCCATCGACTGCGGCGCCATCCTCGACGGCTGGCACGGCGACTCCGCCTGGACCTTCGGAGTCGGTGAACTCGCCGACGACGATGCGGACCTCTCCGAGGCCACCCGGCTCGCCATGGAGGCGGGGATCGCCGCCATGGTCGACGGTGCGCGCCTGACGGACATCTCGCACGCCATCGAGACCGCCACCTACGCGCAGTCCGCGCGGCTGGGCCGCGACTTCTTCATCGTGGACGGCTACGGCGGTCACGGCATCGGCCGCGAGATGCACATGGACCCCTTCCTCGCGAACGAGGGCGATCCGGGCAAGGGCCCGAGGCTCGTCGTCGGCTCCACGCTCGCGATCGAACCCATGCTCACCCTCGGCACCCCCGATACCTCCGTGCTGGAGGACGACTGGACCGTGGTCACCGACGACGGTTCCCGCGCCGCCCACTGGGAGCACACCGTGGCCGTCACGGCCGACGGTCCCCGCATCCTCACCCCGCGCCCCTGACGCGAGCGGTGCCGTCCTCCATCGCGCTAGAATTGATGCTGAGCAGGGAGGACGTGGCATGACTGACATTGAACGAACCCGTCGTCGTGTGAAGGCGATCCGATCGATCCGTCGCAGTACGGAGCTCGAAGGAGCCGAGAGCACCGTCGCTACGCGCGCAGATCAGGTGGCCTATGCCCGGGGCACGATCGACGTGGCCGAACTCGGCGAGCGCGTTCGTCGCCGATACAACGTGCAGTGACCGGTGGCGCAGTACCCGTGGGACACGGGCGATCACGACGCGGATTGGGTCGGATACTTCGTTCCCGGGACTTCCGTGCTGCGGAATCGAGTCGGAGCGGTCACTGCCCGCGAGCTGGAGGACGCTGAGAACGACCTCGTCGAGGTCCGCGTGATCGAGCTCCGAGAGCGACCCGATCTCGCGGCACGACGCTACGATCTGCACCACCTCAGTGCGATTCATCGCCACCTTTTCCGCGATGTCTACGAGTGGGCGGGCCATCTGCGCACCGTCGGCATCGAGAAGGGCGACGAGTCCTTCTGCCCGCCCGGCAATATTGCGCAGGCGATGCAGCATGTCGCGGGGCGTATCGCCGAATCGAGTCGACTGCGGAAGATCCCCGGGGAGCAGCTACCGCGCGAGGTCGCCTACCTGTACGACTACGTCAACTTCGCGCACCCGTTTCGCGAGGGAAACGGCAGGGCCACGAGAGAATTCTTCAACCTGTTGCTGGCGGAGCGTGGTGCGGGGTTGGCGTGGGACCGAACCGATATGGCGGAACTACACGATGCGTGCCATCAGGCGCGTGCGCACAGTGACCTCTCCGGCCTTGAATCGCTGTTCGCGAGAATCGTCGACGATGAACCCGCCTACGACTTCTGACACCCGCTACGAATATCTCTTGACCCTCACGCGACGTGAGGCCAGAAGGTGATCGGTGTGAACGACGGGAAGCAGCAGTTCCACACGGTGGGCGCGATCGCGCGCCTCACCGGCGTCAGCGTCCGCACGCTGCATCACTACGACGACATCGGTCTGGTGCCGCCCTCGGGCCGCACCGCCGCGGGGTACCGCGCGTACTCCGATGCCGACGTCGAGCGGCTGCACCAGGTGCTGACGTACCGGGAGCTGGGCTTTCCTCTCGAGCAGATCGCGACCCTGCTCGACGATCCGTCGGCCGATGCCATGGCGCATCTGGAGGAGCAGCGCACGCTGCTGACGACGAGGATCGATCGTTTGCACCGCATGGTCGCAGCAGTGGAGGAAATGATGAACAGCAAGAAGAAGGGAATCACGCTCAGCGCCGAGGACCAGGCCGAGATCTTCGGGGACGACTGGCTCGGCGAGGGCTACGCCGAGGAGGCGGAGCAGCGCTGGGGCGACACCGACGCCTGGAAGCAGAGCGCCGAGCGCACGGCGAAGCTGAGCAAGGACGACTGGAAGCAGCTCAAGGCCGAGGGCGATGCGCTGGAGGCCGCGCTGGCCGACGGTCTGGCCCGCGGCGTGGCGCCGGGCTCCGAGGAGGGCAACGCCCTCGCGGAGCAGCACCGGGCCGGTATCGACCGCTGGTACGACTGCGACCACGCGATGCACGTGTGCGTCGCGCGGATGTACATCGACGACCCGCGGTTCCGCAAGCACTACGAGGACATCGCACCGGGCCTGGCCCAGTACGTCTTCGACCTCGTGGCCGCCAACGCCGAGGGCCGGTAGCGGATTCGTGCCGCTCGGGTGTCCACCGACATCTGAGCGGCGCGAAGTACCGCGAGCTACGCTGGCGACGTGCAGTGGTTCCTGGACAACTGGTGGATCGTGTTCCCGATCGCTGCCGGACTCGGCGGCACCGGGCGCGCGATCGGCGCGTGGAACGAGCGCCGCGCCGCCCGCCGCCTGGAGCGCTACCGCATCAAGCAGGAGACCAAGGTGGCGCTGGCGCAGGCCAAGGGGATGGGCCGGATCGACGCCGAGCAGGCCGCCCGCGAGATGTCCCGAGTCACGAAGGAACACGACACCGTCGACACCCGGTGGTTCGAGTACGAGACCGACCTGGCCACCATCCTCGACTACCCGATGATGATCGACATGCGCGAGCCGCTCACCGTCGAATTCCACACGGCCAAGCGGCGGGCCGATCTGCTGCGCCCCGCGACGCCGGACGAGACGAGCGGACTGGCCGACTACCGCGATGCCGTGCACGCCTACGTCGCCGCGTTCGACGTGGCGGAGCAGGAGGCGCACCGGCGGCGGCGCGGGGACTTCGATCCGATCGAGCAGGAGCGGCTCTCCCGCGCGCAGCGGCTGCTGGCGGTGGCGCTGGACGGCGGCGCCACGGGCGCCGAGCGGCAGCAGGCCTATCAGCGGGCCCGCAAGGAACTCGACGGGCTGCTCAACCTGCCGCTGCCCGCCACCGTCGCCTTGGAGCGAGCGGTGCGGGCAGCGTTGGAGAGTTCGAACTAGCCGCGGCTAGGTGCAGCCGCGGCGCACTGCGGAGGTCCAGGCACCGTCGTCGGTGAGGACGGACCGGACCGCCTGGCGGAACCACCGCAGTGCGCGCATCGCGAGCCCCTAGGACACGCCGGCCGTGGCGGGCGCCTGCGCCGCGGCAGCAGCGGCGAGGCCCAGCTGCAGATCGGCCAGGATGTCGTCGATGTGCTCGATGCCCACGGCCAGGCGCACCAGGCCGGGGGTGACTCCGGCTTCGAGCTGCTCCTGCTCGGTGAGCTGGCTGTGCGTGGTCGACGCCGGGTGGATCACCAGCGACCGCACATCGCCGATGTTCGCCACGTGGCTGTGCAGCTGCAGGGCGTCCACGAAGGCCTTGCCCGCGGGCACTCCGCCGGCCAGCTCGAAGGCGACGATGGCGCCGGCGCCCTTGGGCAGCAAGGCCTTCGCGCGCTCGTGGTACGGCGACGAGGGCAGCCCGGCGTAGATCACCGAGGTCACGCCGTCCTGGCCGTCGAGGAACTCGGCCACCTTCTGCGCGTTCTCGATGTGCCGCTCCACCCGCAGGCTCAGCGTCTCGATGCCCTGGCTGAGCAGGAAGGCGTTGAAGGGCGAGATCGCCGGGCCCAGATCGCGCAGCAGCTGCACGCGGGCCTTGAGCGCGAAGGCGGGCGCGCCCAGGTCGGCGAAGACCACACCGTGGTACGACGGGTCCGGGGTGGTGAAACCGGGGTGCCGGCCCTGCGTCCAGTCGAAGGTGCCGCCGTCCACGATCACGCCGCCGATCGCGGAGCCGTGGCCGCCGAGGTACTTGGTGGCCGAGTGCACCACGATGTCGGCGCCGTGCTCCAGCGGGCGCAGCAGGTACGGGGTGGCCACGGTGTTGTCCACGATGAGCGGCACGCCGTTCTCGTGCGCCACGCCCGAGACGCCGGGCAGGTCCAGCACGTGGCCGCGGGGGTTGGCGATGGTCTCCGCGAAGAAGGCGCGGGTGTTGGGGCGGACGGCGGCGCGCCACTGCTCCAGATCGTCGGGGTTCTCGACGAAGGTGACCTCGATGCCCAGCTTGGCCAGGGTGTAGTGCAGCAGGTTGTAGGTGCCGCCGTAGAGGTACGGCGAGCTGACGATGTGATCGCCCGACTCCGCCACGTTGAGGATCGCGAGCGTCTCGGCGGCCTGACCCGAGGCCACCAGCAGCGCGGCGACGCCGCCCTCGAGCGCGGCGATGCGCTGCTCCACCGCGTCCTGCGTGGGGTTCATGATCCGGGTGTAGATGTTGCCCGGCTCGGCCAGCCCGAACAGCGCCGCCGCGTGATCGGTGTTGTTGAACGTGTACGAGGTGGTCTGGTAGATCGGGAGCGCACGCGCATTGGTCGCACCGTCGGGCGTCTGCCCGGCGTGGATCTGCGTGGTTTCGAAGTGCCAGGCGGGGCTGTCCGGAGTGGTCATGGGTGCGATCCAAATGCAACCGGCCGCCGGAGTAAAGACTTTGGCTCATACAGTAGGGAAATGGTCGACGACGAGGTGGTGGCGCTCTACGACGACGCGGGGCGCCCGGACGGGTCCGCCACGCGCGCCCGCGTCCGCGCGGGGAACCTGCGCCACGCCACCACCGCGATCCTGGTCTTCGACCCGGCCGGCCGGATCTACGTGCACCGGCGCACCCCCGTCAAGGACGTCTACCCGGGGCTGCGCGACTTCTGCGCGGGCGGGGTGCTGCTGGCGGGGGAGTCGCCGGACGACGGTGCCGCCCGTGAGGCCTTCGAGGAACTCGGCGTGCACGGCGTCCCGCTGCTGCGGGTGGGCACCGCCGATTACATCGACGCGGTCACCAGGTTCGTGTGCTTCCAGTACGTGTGCACCTACGACGGGCCCATCGTCTGGCAGCCCGAGGAGGTGGCCGGCGGCGAGTGGATGACCCGCGCCGAGCTCCTCGCGGCCGTGGCGGACGACCCCGGCGACTTCGTTCCGGATTCGGTGCAGACGGCCCTGCACCTGGTGACCGACGGGGCGCCGCCCGGCGCGGGTTTGGGCCAGGATTCGTCCGACGAGTCGTGAGCGCGTAGAATGGGCAGGTAGCGCGGCGTTCGTCAGTGATGATCGAGCCCGCACCCCGGGCGCAACCGGCGCCGGGACGAAGACACAGGATCGTGGAGGGTATGGCGAAGAAGGACGGAGCCATCGAGGTGGAGGGCCGCGTCGTCGAGCCGCTCCCCAATGCAATGTTCCGCATCGAGCTGGAGAACGGGCACAAGGTTCTCGCCCACATCAGCGGCAAGATGCGGCAGCACTACATTCGTATTCTGCCCGAGGACCGGGTCGTCGTGGAGCTCTCGCCCTACGACCTCACCCGCGGGCGCATCGTCTACCGGTACAAGTGATCCGGTAGTCGCGCAGACGACGAAGGCCCACCCCGGCGGGGTGGGCCTTTTCTCGTCTCCGGGGCCTGGTGCCCCGCCGGTCAGACGGCCAGGCGCAGGCCGCCGGCCGCGCCGAAGATGAAGCCGAGGTCCAGGTACTGGGACTGGCCGGCCGAGCTGCCGTCCTTGAAGGAACTGGTGGCGATGCCGAGCACGGCACCGTCGTTCAGGCGCACGAGCGGGCCGCCGCTGTCGCCGTGATCGCTGCGCACGTCCGAGAGGATGCGGTTGCCGGCCACGTCGATCACCGATCCGCACTGCCAGCCGGTGGTGCGGCCCTGCCGGCACACCTTGTCGCCGACCACGGCGCGGCCCACGGTGCGCGGCTGGACGGTGCCCTGCCGGTTCACCAGCGGAACGCCCGGCTTGAACGAGAGGGTGGCCCAGTCGGGCTCGTTCGGGTCGACGACCCGGTCGTCGGCGGAGATCCGCGGCGCGGCGGACTTCTCGACCTTGCCGACCTCGGCGATGGTGCGGTCGCGGCCGGGGACCGGCACGGCCACCGTCTGGCCCGCGTTGCCGCAGTGCCCGGCGGTCACGCCCACGCGGCGGCCGTCCGGGGTGAGGGCCATGACGCCGAGCGTGCAGGCCTGCACCTCGATGCCCTGCGCGGTCTCCTTCTGCACCACGTCGATCTCGGAGCCGGGGCCGATCACGATCGGGGCGGCGTTCACGGGACCGGCGGCGATGAGCACGGAGGTCGCGGCACCGATCGTCGCGGTGGCGGCGACCCCGAGGCGGCGGGCAAGGGAGAGCGACATGCTGGTCCTTTACGTCTTCAACGGGTCGTCAAGCCACAGCGGCGGGATAGGAATGTCCTGCTGTGCGATGGCGAATCCGAGATTAGCACGGCTCCGACCTCCGACGATTTGGGCGCGCGGCCATCGGCGCGTAGACTGGATCATCGCGTGCGTGCGCGGGTTCCCGCGTGCGCCGTGACGCTGTGCCGGAGTACCCGGTGCAGCGCCGGAAAACACTGAACACAAGGGATAGGACTGACGTGAAGGTCAACCCCAGCGTCAAGCCGATCTGCGAGAAGTGCAAGGTGATCCGCCGTAACGGTCGGGTCATGGTGATCTGCGACAACCTGCGTCACAAGCAGCGTCAGGGTTAATCGCCCAGGATCGTCAGCGCTTTGAGCGGTTCGCCGCTTGAACTGCAGTACATGAACTCTCCGCACCAGCGGGGGCATACGAGCCCCTGTAGGACCCCCGGCTCGGAGGCCGGGGCCTCGGCCGGCGTGAAAGCGCCGGAACCCGCGAGGACGGACGGGGAGCAGACCTCCGACGAAGAAGAAGGAAACAGCCAGACATGGCACGTCTTATGGGTGTCGATCTCCCGCGCGAGAAGCGCATGGAGATCGCACTGACCTACATCTACGGCATCGGCCGTACCCGCGCGACTGAGATTCTGGACGCCACCGGCGTGAGCCCGGATCTGCGCAGCAAGGACCTCAGCGACGAGGACCTGACCAAGCTCCGTGACTTCATCGAGGGCACGGACTACAAGGTCGAGGGTGACCTGCGCCGTGAGGTGCAGGCCGACATCCGTCGCAAGATCGAGATCCAGTGCTACCAGGGCATCCGCCACCGTCGTGGCCTGCCCGTGCGTGGCCAGCGCACCAAGACCAACGCTCGCACCCGTAAGGGTCCGAAGAAGACCATCGCCGGAAAGAAGAAGTAATGCCTCCGAAGTCGCGCGCCGCTTCCGGCGCCAAGAAGGGCGCTTCGCGTCGGCGGGAAAAGAAGAACGTCCCGCACGGCCACGCCCACATCAAGAGCACGTTCAACAACACGATCGTCTCGATCACCGATCCCGCCGGCAACGTCATCTCGTGGGCGTCGTCGGGCCACGTCGGCTTCAAGGGTTCGCGTAAGAGCACCCCGTTCGCCGCGCAGCTCGCTGCCGAGAGCGCTGCCCGCAAGGCGCAGGAGAACGGTGTCAAGAAGGTCGACGTCTTCGTCAAGGGCCCCGGCTCGGGCCGTGAGACCGCCATCCGCTCGCTGCAGGCCGCCGGCCTCGAGGTGGGCACCATTTCCGATGTGACCCCTCAGCCGCACAACGGCTGCCGTCCGCCCAAGCGGCGCCGGGTCTAGGGAAGGTAGGAGAGAGAAACCATGGCTCGTTATACCGGCCCTGTCACCCGTAAGTCCCGTCGTCTGGGCGTCGACCTCGTCGGCGGCTCCGAGGCGTTCGAGCGTCGTCCTTACCCGCCCGGCCAGCACGGCCGCGCCCGGGTCAAGGAGAGCGAGTACCTGCTGCAGCTCAAGGAGAAGCAGAAGGCCCGCTTCCTGTACGGCGTGATGGAGAAGCAGTTCTCGCGGTACTACCAGGAGGCCAAGACCGCCTCGGGTAAGACCGGCGACGCCCTGCTCCAGATCCTCGAGACCCGTCTCGACAACGTCGTGTACCGCGCCGGCCTGGCGCGCACCCGTCGTCAGGCTCGCCAGATGGTGACCCACGGTCACTTCACGGTGAACGGCGTCCGCGTGGATGTTCCCTCGTACCGCGTCTCGCAGTACGACATCATCGACGTCCGCCCGAAGTCGCTCGGCACCACGCCGTTCCAGATCGCGCGTGAGACCGTCGGCGAGCGCACCGCTCCGGCATGGCTCCAGGTGGTCCCGTCGACCCTGCGCATCCTCGTGCACCGCGTGCCCGAGCGTGAGCAGATCGTCGTGCCCTTCCAGGAGCAGCTCATCGTCGAGTACTACTCGAAGTAAGTAGTGCAGGGTCGCCGGCGGATTCGCCGCCGGCGGCCTTCTACGGGCGTCAAATAGCGGACGCCCAGAGAGAAGGAAATACTCAATGCTCATCTCGCAGCGACCCACTCTCAGCGAAGAGGTCATCTCCGAGGCTCGGTCGAAGTTCGTCATCGAGCCGCTGGAGCCGGGCTTCGGTTACACGCTGGGCAACTCGCTCCGCCGCACGCTGCTGTCGTCCATCCCGGGCGCGGCCGTGACCAGCATCCGCATCGACGGCGTGCTGCACGAGTTCACCACGGTCCCCGGCGTGAAGGAGGATGTCACCGACATCATCCTGAACCTCAAGGGCCTGGTCGTCTCGTCGGAGGACGACGAGCCGGTCACCATGTACGTGCGCAAGCAGGGCCCGGGCGCCGTCACCGCGGGCGATATCGTTCCCCCGGCGTCGGTCACCGTGCACAACCCCGATCTGCACATCGCCACCCTGAACGACAAGGGCAAGCTCGAGATCGAGCTCGTCGTCGAGCGAGGCCGCGGCTACGTGCCGGCCGTGCAGAACAAGGCCTCGGGCGCCGAGATCGGCCGTATCCCGGTCGACTCGATCTACTCGCCCGTGCTCAAGGTGACCTACAAGGTGGAGGCCACCCGTGTCGAGCAGCGCACCGACTTCGATCGTCTGATCCTGGACGTCGAGACCAAGAACTCGATGACCGCGCGGGACGCGCTGGCTTCGGCCGGCAAGACCCTGGTCGAGCTGTTCGGCCTGGCGCGCGAGCTCAACGTCGAGGCCGAGGGCATCGAGATCGGACCGTCGCCGGCTGAGGCCGACCACATCGCGGCGTTCTCGCTGCCGATCGAGGACCTCGACCTGACGGTGCGCTCGTACAACTGCCTCAAGCGCGAGGGTGTGCACACCGTGGGCGAGCTCGTGGCCCGCACCGAGTCCGACCTTCTCGACATCCGCAACTTCGGTCAGAAGTCGATCGACGAGGTCAAGGTCAAGCTGCACGCGCTGGGTCTGGCCCTCAAGGACAGCCCCGCGTCGTTCGATCCGTCGCAGGTCGACGGGTACGACCCGGCCACCGGTACCTGGAGCGACGAGCCGTCGTTCTCGGGTGATGCCGATGGCGATCAGGACTACGCCGAGACCGAGCAGCTCTGAGCTGAAGAGCTCGTAAACCCCCACAGGAGAAACAATGCCTAGGCCCACAAAGGGCGCCCGCATGGGCGGCTCGGCCTCGCACCAGAAGCACATTCTGGCGAACCTCGCGACCGCGCTCTTCGAGCACGGCCGCATCGAGACCACCGAGTCCCGCGCCAAGCGCCTGCGTCCCTACGCGGAGAAGCTGATCAGCCATGCCAAGCACGGCAAGCTGGCCAACCGCCGCGAGGTCATGAAGGAGATCCGCAACAAGGACGTCGTGCACGTGCTGTTCGCGGAGATCGCTCCGGCCGTCGCCGACCGTCAGGGCGGCTACACCCGGATCATCAAGACGGAGAACCGCAAGGGCGACAACGCCCCCATGGCCGTCATCGAGATCGTGACCGAGCAGCTCGCCGCCACCGAGGCGTCGCGCTCGACTCGCGTCGCCGCTTCGCAGGCCGCGGCGAAGGCCGCTGCCGTCGAGGCCGACGAGATCAAGGCCGACGACGCTCCCGCGAAGTCGGATTCGGATCTCCCTGCCGGTGCGCATGCGCCGCTGGAGGACCCGAACGAGGCGCCCGAGGGCTTCCCGATCAAGGGCAACGCCGATTCGAAGCTGTACCACAAGCCGGGCACCCGGTTCTTCGACTCGACCGTGGCCGAGATCTGGTTCGCCGACGACGCCGCCGCCGAGGCCGCCGGTTACTCGCTGCCGAAGTCGCAGCAGACCGACGCCGACTCGGAGTAAGTCAGCAACACCACGAAACCCGCCGGGCCGCAAGGTCCGGCGGGTTTCGTCGTTTCCGGGCCGGGCCGGGCCGGGGTGGGTCCGTCCGATGGGGCTTGTCAGCGCGGCTCGTCGGCGGCGAGCGCCGTCATGGCATCGACGGTGGCGCGCACCTTCTCCGCGGAGACCCGCGGCAGGGTGAACCGGGCGAGGTAGGCCTCGCTGGTGACGCGGGACCAGTCGCAGGTCACGTCGATCCGGGTGCCATCGCCCTGCGGGGTGAACTCCCACGACCATTCGACGCCGATCGGGCTGCGCCCGCGGCCCGCGGGGAGCCAGGCGATGCGGCGGCCCGGCTCGAACGCGGAGACGTGGTTGTCCACCGAATAGGGGCGGCCCTGCTCGTCGCTCATCTCCATGCCGAAGGTCTGGCCGGCGGCGGTGATCACCTCGGGCGTGCCCTCCGACAGCCCGCGGAGCATGCCGGAGCCGTCGGCCGCCACGTGCGCCGCGGGCCGCGCGAGGGCGGCGAACAGCGCCTCGGGCGGCACGCCCTCGACGATCACGGTGACGGTCTGGGAGGTGGCTTCGCTCATGATCGCGACGCTACGCAGAAGGGCACGGAGCCGCACCGATTCCGGGCAGGTGATTCTCCCCTCCGCCTGCCTCATCCGCGGCCGATTACCGGCCGCGGATGGCACGCGCGGCAGCGGGAACCGACGGTGCGTCCACCGGATAGTCGGCCCGAGCTGGTGCGGGTAGCATCGCTGCGGTCATGACTCGTTATCGCCTCGACATCGCCTACGACGGAACCGACTTCAGCGGCTGGGCCCGGCAGCCGGAGCGGCGCACCGTGTGCGGTGTCCTGGAGGAGTCCTTACGCACGATCCTGCGCACCGAGGTGCAGCTCACCGTTGCGGGCCGGACGGACGCGGGGGTGCACGCCACCGGGCAGGTCGCGCATCTCGATACCGATGTGGCGCTGCCCGACGGCCTGGTGCGCCGGCTGGCGCGGTTGCTGCCGGAGGATGTGCGGGTCACCGCGATCGCGGAGGCGCCGGAGGCCTTCGACGCCCGGTTCTCGGCGTTGCGCAGGCACTACGAGTACCGCCTCACCGATGCCGTGTACGGCGCGAATCCGTTGCGGGCCCGCGATACCGCGCCGTGGCGGCGCCCCGTCGATCTCGATCGGATGCAGGCCGCCTCCGATGCCCTGCTCGGCCTGCACGATTTCGCGGCCTTCTGCCGTCGCCGCGAGGGCGCGACCACGGTGCGCGAGCTGCAGCGTTTCGCGTGGCGCCGGGACGCCGACGGGGTGTGCACCGCCGAGGTCTCCGCCGACGCCTTCTGCTGGTCGATGGTGCGGTCCCTGGTGGGTGCCGTCGCGGCCGTCGGGGAGGGGAGACGGTCTGTGGAGTGGGTCGCCGGGCTGCTCGACGAGCGCGAGCGGTCCAGCGCGATCAACGTGGCCGCCGCCTGCGGCCTGACTCTGGTGCGGGTGGACTACCCCGCCGATCACGAGCTCGCGGAGCGGAACCTGATCACTCGGGAGCGGCGCGAGGTGGACGGCCCCTCCGCCGGCTGCTGCGGCGACTGACGCATCTCCTCAGCGGGCAGACGACGTTCTCCCGCAGTTCACGATCCCGTAGCCGGGCCCCTGAATACTCGGGTGACGTGAACCCCTTCGACGTCACCGGCTTCCTCGGGTCCGCGGGCCTGATCGGTCTGATCGTGCTGATCTTCATCGAGACCGGCCTGCTGGTGGGCTTCATCTTCCCGGGCGACTCGATCCTGTTCACCGCGGGCATCTTCGCCGCGCAGCCGCAGCCCTTCGCGCAGCTGTGGCAACTGCTGGTGTTCCTGCCGCTCGCCGCGATCATCGGCGATCAATGCGGCTACGCGATCGGCAGGTACGCCGGACCGAAGGTGATGCGCGGCCGGGTGATGAACTTCATCGGCCAGGGGCCCGTGGACAAGACCTACGAGTTCTTCGACAAATACGGGCCGTTCACCGTGCTGTTCGCCCGGTTCATCGGCATCGTGCGCACCCTGGTCCCGGTGCTCGCGGGCTTCTCGCGGATGGATCACCGCAAGTTCACGCTGTTCTCGGTGATCGGCTCGCTGCTGTGGTGCGACGGGATCGTGCTGCTCGGCTACTTCCTGGGCGGCATCCCGCTGCTCCGCGACAACCTCGAGGTGCTGTTCATCGGCTCGGCGATCACCATCATCGTGCCCATCGCCATCACCGTGATCACCCGTCGCCGGGCCCGCCGCCGCGCGGAGGCGGCGGGCGAACGTGTCGAAGCCGCCCACGCGGAGGGCTAGCGCGCTACGCTGCGTCGCATGATCGGGTTGGGGGACCCGGAGCGCATCGTCATCGACTGCGCGGGGGACGACTGGTACATCTGTGGGCCCGACGGTGCCGTGCGCACCGTCGCGGCCCCGGGCGACGTGGAGGATTTCGTCGCGCCGGCCGAGGCCACCCGCCGGTGGGCGGCGTGGCTCTCCGAGGCGGTGTCGGGTGGGCCGCCGGTGCGCGCGTGGACGATCCTCGCGCCCACCGTCTTCGGGGCGCCACGCCGAGGCATCGTCGCCGCGGGTGCCGCCGCGCTCGGTGTCGATGCCACAGTCGTGTCCCGCGCCGAGGCGCTGGTCCGCGGCGGCGGCCTGCTGTACTGCCGCCGAGCGCTGGTCCTGGAATGCCGCGGCCCGGTGGCGCAGGCGCACGTGCTCGACCTCGTCGACGGCAGCTGGCTGCCGGTGGCCGCCGCCTCGCATCCCGATCCCGCGGCCGCTGCGCGGGCCGTCTTCGACGACCGGATCGACCAGGCCCTGATCGACGGTCCGCCCGACGTGGAGGCCGCGGTGCGGGAGGAGCTCGCCGCGCAGAAACTGTGGCGCGTGGTGCGGGTCGATCCGGGTGACCTTCTTCCCGCGCTGGCGCGGCCCGCCGCGCCCGAGTCCGAGTCCGAGTCCGAGCCCGAGCCCGAGTTCGAGGCGCGGCCCATCGCCGATCAGCCACGGCGGCGCGGTGTCCGACGGGCCGTGGTGGCCGCGGCCGGCGTGACCGGCGTCGCGGCCGCGGCGATCGCCTGCCTGCCGAGCACCGGCGGCGCGGGCGCCCCCGAACGCCCGGCACCGCCGCCGGAGTCCTTCGTGCAGGTGGCCTTCGACGGCACCGTCGTCGACCTGCCGCGCGGGTGGGACATCACCGAGCCCGCGCCGGGGCGGCGTATCGCCCAGGCCGGCGACGGCCGCCGGGTCACGGTGGTGCGCACCCGCCTGCGCGCGTCCACCGATCAGGCCGCGGTGGCCGCGGAACTGAAGTCGGAGCTGGACCGGCGCGGCGACCATCGCATCTCCGATCTGGACCCGGCGGGGTCCGTCGCGGGCCGCGATGTGATCGGCTACCGCGAGCGCCTCGCGGCGGATCGGGTGGTGGACTGGTACGTGGTGGTTGCCGGGGATGCCCAGCTCAGCGTGGGTTGCGAGGCGGGTCGCACTGCCGCCCCGCTGGCCGGTGCCTGCGAGCGGGCGGTGGGATCGGTGCGGCCGGATTGATGGGATTCGCCCGATTCGGCGCGCGCGAAGCCGCGTCGGGGTTTACGGTGAAGGAGCTTCGGGTCTTGGGGGAGACACGGACAGGGGGAGATTCATGAGTATCGCCACGTCGACCAACGGTGGTCTGCGGGTGCGCGCCAACGATCAGGGCACACCGCTGAACATCAGCATCGAGGCCGGTGAAATGCGCCGGGAGCCGCAGGAACTCGCCAATGCCATCGTGCGCCTGTGCGCCGAGGCGGCCACGTCCGCGGGCCTGCAGCGGCGCGCCCAGCTGGAACGGGAGGGCGTCGCCGAGCCCGTGCTGCGGGCCCTGCGCCTCCCGGAACCGCCGGCGCGAGCACCGGCCGCGGAACCGGACGACGATGTCGGCAGCTGGCTGCGGAGGGGCTGACCATGACTGCGGAAATGGATCGGATCGAGGCCCGGGTCCGGCACCAGCTGGGCGTGATGCGCACGGCGCGAGACGAACTCGATGCCGTCCGGGTCACGGTCTCCAGTCCTGACGGCGCCGTCCGGGTGGAGCTCGACGGTGTCTGCGCACTCGTCGGGCTCACGCTCACCGAGTCGGCGCTGCGCTCCAGCGGTGCGGTCCTCGGCCGTCGGATCGTGGACACCTGCGCCGTCGCGGCCCGGGAGGTCGCGGCCCGGCGCGGCGCGGTGATGGAGCGCTTCCACACCGATTTCGACGAACCGGGATCCGAACCGCGCGTCGGCGCGTCCAACTTCTAGACGATCAATCGATTCGAGGGGGAATGCCATGTTCATGGCCATCAATTCGGCGATCGCCGCATTCGGTGCGGCGAACGCGGGAGTCGGGGTCACCGTCGCGACCGCGGGTTCGGTGAACGCCGCAGCCAATGTGGCGGCGCTCAATCCGGCCCTGGGCCTGATCGGCCAGGACTTCCTGGCCGCCTTCACCGCGGCGCAGACCAGCTACACCACGTCGGTCGCGGAGCTCGCGACGGTCTACGCCGGTATCGCCGCCTCTTCCACCGCCACGGTGGCCGCCTACACGGCGACCGAGGCCGCGGGCGCCGCCGGACTGATGTCCGCCGCGGTGTAGCGATGGCCGAACCCGTGACACCCGGCCCCACGGCACCGGGTGTCGAGCTCGATCCGGCGATCCGTGCGTTGCTGGACCGCCCGGTCAACGACGTGCTCGCCGCGCTCGGGCTGCCACCGGTGCCGGTGCCACCGGAGAATCCGCCGCAGCAGGAGCTGCCGCAGGCGCCGAAGGGCGTCCCGGAGGCGCCGCAGGTCCCGGGATTCGACGTGGCCGGCCTGGTCAAACCGATGACGGACCTGTTGTCCACCTTCGGTTCCGGCAGCTTCTCCGGTCTCGACCCCTCGAAGGCGCTCGACGGTGCCTCCAAGGCGTTGGAGCAGGGGATGAGCGCGGGGATGCAGGCGATCAGCTCGCTCAGCCAGGTGTGGCAGGGCCCGGCCGCGACGGCCGCGACCGGGAAGGGCATGCAGGCCGCGGCGGGCACGGGCATGGTGGCCGAACAGGGGGCCGAGCTGTCCACCGCGGTGGGCGAGGCGGCCGCCGTGGTGGGGCAGGGCGAGGCCGAACTGCAGGCGATCATCGATTCCTTCATGTCGGTGATCGCGGCCCTGGGGCCGTCCCTGTGGCTGCCGCCCGGGCAGGTCGCCGCGGTGACCGCGGCGCAGGAACACACGGATCATGCTCTGGCCGTGGTGTCCCGGGTGAAGGGGCAGTTGTCCGGCCTCTCCGCTCAGGTGGGCGCGGCGGGCCGGAAGGTTCCGGTCACGCAGCCCCCGGCCGCCGCGGCGACCGCGGCTGCGGAGGTCGCGAGCACCGTGATCCCGGCCGTGGTCTCCGCCGCGACGGGCGCGGTCTCGGCGGTCGGCAAGCTGGCGACCGACACGGTGAGCGGCGCGGTGCAGACCGCCACGGGTCTGGCGAGCTCGGCGGCCGAGGCGATCGGCGGTATGGCCGAGAACCAGGCGGGCAAGGACGAGACGGGCCTCGGCACGACCGGTACCGACACCACGCCCACCGGCACCTATCCCGCGGGTGGCCTCGGCGGCGCCGGGACGGGCGGCGCGTCCGGTGGCGGTGGCGGCGCCGTCGGCGGCTTCGGTGGGGCGAGTGCGGTCAATGCCGCGCTCTCCCCGGCGAGCCCGCAGGCCTCCGCGCCGCGCACCCCGGTCGTGGAGGCCGGGGCACGCACGGTCCCGGCCGGCGATGTCGTCACCCGCGGCGGCCTCGGCGGCGGCATGATGCCGATGGCCGCGGCGGGCGCCCGGCCCACCCAGGGCTCCGACCACAACGTGCCGGACTACCTCGTGACGGGGCACAACGGCGAGCAGGTTGTGGGCGACCTCCCGCTGGTCGGCCCGCAGGTGGTGGGGGATGCGGAGTCCGCGGGATTCGATGAGCTGCCGGATGTGGAACTGCGCCTGTAGCGGTGCGCCGATCCGACGGAACCGCACCGGCACCCGGTGCGTCTAATGACTAGGAACGACTTCGGGGGGAGTTGAGGAACCATGAGTGACGGCATGCTGAGCATGGATCTGCAGGAGGTGCGCGAGATCGCGCGCGGGGTCGACAGGATCGTCGAGGATCTGCGTGGCGCGCAGGAGCGGTTCGCCGCCCACGCGGAACCCGCCGCCACCGGCCGCGACGAGGTGTCGGTCGCGGTGGCGCGCACCACCTCCGAGATCGGCGTCGCGCAGCGGCGCCTCGGTGAGACGGCGGTGAACGACCTGCGCACCCTCGGCGAGGCTCTGAACAAGCACGCGAACACAGTGCAGCAGAAGGACGCCGAACTCGCAGCCACGGTGCGCCTGGAGATCTGACGTGCCCGCTCCGCAGGCCCCACAGCCGCCGCAGGCCCCGCAGCCGCCGGGCTTCACCGGTGTCGACTGGTACTCACGCCCCACGGAACGCCTCGCCGAGGATCTCCTCGGCGGCGCCGGGGCGCGTCCGCTCTCCACCGCGGCGCAGGAGACGGCGCGCCTCGCCTCCGCGTACGGCGCCGCCGCGGTCGCGCTCGATCGCATCATCGTGCAGCTCGACGGCGCGGTCGAGACCGAGCGACGCACGGCGGCGGACAGCACCGGTGCCCGTCGGCGCACCGGCCCACTGCCGGATTACGCCCGCTGGTTGGCCAAGCACGCCGCCGAGCTCGCGGAGTACGCGGCCAAGCTCGCAGGCCAGGCCGCGGCGTACGAGACGGCCTCGCGGGCCATGCCCTCGGTGGCCGACGCCGAACGCCTCCGCAGCGACCGGGAGAACGCGCAGGCCGCAGCCGCGGCCGGCGGCGCCGATCCCGCGGTGGCCGCGCTGGCCGGTGCCGCAGCCGATTCCGAACGGGTGGAGCAGCAGGCGCACGGCACCGCGGCCGCGGTGATGGTCGGTTTCGAGAAGGCGGCCGAGCCGCTGAGCAAGTCGTGGCAGTTCACCACGGCGCCGAAGCTGGCCACCACCGACCGTTCGCGGGAGAAGAACACGGGCAAGTCCACCGGTGCGGGCAAGGGCGGTGGCGCCGGCGCGGTGAGCGCGGGCGTCCCGGCCGCACCGCTGGGAGGCTACGCGGCCACCACACCGCAGCGCGATCAGGGCGGGAGCACCACCCGGCCCGCGGCGGCCACCACGTCGAACGGCGGTACGGGCCGGGGCTTCCCGATGATGCCCGCGGGGATGATGGGCGCCGGCGCCGCTGCCGCGGCGAGTCATCGCGCCCAGTCGCACCCGTCGGGCGCCGTGCCCTCGGAATCGGACGACGACCTGCCCGAGGCCTTCGTGGTGCACACCGCGCCCGGGGTGCTCGGCGGCCAGGGCGACGAGCTCGTCGAGGAGGCCATGTGAGCGTCCATACCGTGTCCGCCCTCCGATCCCGGTTCGGCACCGAGGTTCCGCCGGTCCTCTGGTCGCCACCCGATCCGCGGATCGAGGCGGCGCCACCCGGGCCCGAGACCGACCTGTCCGACGACGAGCTCACCGCACTGCGTGTGCTCGCCGTGCCGGAGGTCCGGCTGGAGGGCCGTGCCACCGGCGATCTCGATTCGAAGCTGTGTCTGGCCCGTGCCGGTGAGCTCACCGCGCGGGTGGTGCGCGCCGCGGGAACCGCGGACGTCGACCTGCCGTACTGCGACGGCTCGGTCGGCACGCTGGCGCGGCTCGTCGAACCGCTGATCGGCACCGCGCCGGCAGCGGATCCGGCGGTGGCCGCATCGTTCCCGGCCGCAGCGGGGCGTACGGCCCTCGCCTGCGGCGGCGACGCGGGCGAGATCGCGGCCGAACTGCGCCGGATCGGCGTCGAATCCGAGGCGGCGCGCCTGATCGGCCGCACCTTCGCCCGGTCGAGCCGCAGCGTGGAATTCACCTTCCACGAGCGGGATCGGCGCATCGCAGTGGTGGTGGCGGTGATCGACGGCCCGGCCGGCCGGATCGTCGCACTCACGGCGACCGACGGTCCGGGCGAGGGTTGGATCGCCATCGCGGAGGGCACCGCCCACCGCATCGGCCGGGCGCTGCGACGCGCCTGCGAAGAACTTCCCGGGGGCGGCTGGATGCCGTAGCGGGGGACGGCTGCGCCACCTGGGCGCAGCTCGACGATGCCGGCCCAGCCGGCGGGAGGAGAAGGAACTATGGGGACATCAGCTGAACTGGCCGCGATGAAGGCCGGTGCGAGCTCGCTCGAGGATCTGGGTACGCAGATGAACGCCGTCCTGGGCCAGCTGCGCACCGACGTCGAGATGACGCAGAGCGCCTGGGCGGGCACCGCCCAGATCGCCTTCCGCACCGTGATGACGCGGTGGGACGAGAGCAGCGCCAAGCTGAACAACGCGATCAACGAGATCAGCTCGCTGCTGGCGGGCAACACCACCAGCTACGGCACCACCGAGGCGCAGAGCGAGGCCGACCTGCAGTCGGTCGGCGGCGCCACCTTGAACATGTGATCGACAACCAGGAATCGAAGGGGGAGAACCAATGAGCGACGACTTCATCAAGTACGACTACGCGTCGATCCGCAGTGGGCTCGACGACATCAACGCCAAGTACGGCACGCTGCTGCAGCAGGCGGATGCGATCCGCACCGAGCAAAACAAGTTCGACAACGCCTGGCAGGACGAGGAATCGGCCACGGCGTACCAGGCGGTCCAGACGAAGTGGAACAGCAGCTTCGAGGACATCAACAACCTGCTCAAGGCCGTGCAGACGGCGGCGGGCAACGCGGTGGACAACATGCAGGCCACCAATCAGCGGGCTGCTGCCGACTGGCAGGGCTGATCGCACAGCGAAGGGGCCCGGCGACCATGTCGCCGGGCCCCTTTCGTCGTGTCCTCGATCAGGCGACCAGGCGCACCGTCGCCGCGCCGCCGGTGGTGCGCACCGTGAGCATGCCCGGCTGCGGCTGGCTCAGCACCACATCGGCCTCCATCACCGGCGATATTCCCAGGCCCTCGATCCGCCACACGGTGCCCGTGGGCTCCACGGACCCCGGGGCGAGCCCGGAGGCGGTCCCGTCGAGCACCGTGACCGTGTAGTCGGCGGGACTCAGGTGCGCCAGGTGCGGCGGGTAGCGCCACCCGGAGATCCACAGCGCCTCCGGGGAATCGACCCAACCGACCAGGGGCTCCCAGAGCGCGGGCCGGCCGGTCACGATGAGCACGCGCGCGCCGGTGGCCACCGCGCGTTCCACGAGTTGCCGGGCCGGATCGTCGGCCACCGAGGCCCACACCGTGCGGACGCCGGGGCCGTGCAGCCGTGTGGAGACGGGGCCGCCCGTGGTGTCGGCGCCCAGCATCTGGCCGCACCCCGCGAGGGGGACGTGCAGCGTCCGCAGCGCGGGCTCGGTTCCGCTGACCGCGTGCGCGTTCCGGTCACCGTCGCCCGGCACCAGGCCGCTCGAGTACAGCCGCGCCTCGACGCGGACGTCGGGAGTGCCACCCGCGCGCCGGACATCGCCGGGGCGCACGGTGATGACGGCGGTGCCGAAGGGATCGGCCCGGCCCAGCAGGTGGTCGAGATCGCCCGCGGCGAGCGCGTCCGGATCGGCGTGCACCGCTTCCTCGGGCGACTCGATGACGATCGAGGCCAGTTCGGCCGAGCCCACCGGGAGCGTCGGGATGCCCTCCGCGGCAAGTGCGTCCGCGACCCGACGGGCGGCCAGCGCTGCGGTGGCGGCAGCATCGCCGCGACGGCGGGCGATGGCCGGTGCGCACGCCGTGGGATCGATCGAGACGGCGATCCGCAGATCGCTCACCGCCCAGCGGGCGATCGGTCCGAGCAGCATCTGATAGCGCGTGCGCGGCGCGATCGGCCCCGACGGTGCGCGGCCCCCGGCGAGCAGCACGTCGATCCGTGCGGCCGGGGTGTCGGCGTGGCGCAGCACCCGGGCGAGCACGTCCAGCGGGAGTGACGGATCGTCCCGGCCGCGCACGGCGACGATCCGCGGAACGTCCATCGTGGGCCGAAGAACCGCTGTGATCAGTCCGTTCTCGTGCCGAATGCCGATGTCCCCGCCGCCCGGATAGGGCGCCGCGGCAGTGGCGTGGGTGGATCGGGCAGGCCGGCGCAGGCGGCCCGTGGCCCACTCCGCGGCCGAGGTGCCGCGGCGCCGCGTGAGGGCGGCACCGCCCACCGTGAGCGCGGCGAGGCCCGCGGCCCAATGCGGCCCACCTGCCGCGGCGGTACCCAGGCCGGCCACCGCCGCCGAGGCCTCCGCGAGCAGGATCGCCCCGGCGGCGGGCCATCGGTGCCGCTCCCAGCGGGTGGGCGCGGCCAGCGCTGCGGGCACCGCTCCGGTCACGGAGCGAGTGAATCCCGTGGTCTGTTCCATTTTCTTCCCCCGATCCAGCCGTCTCCCCCGAAACGCGCTGCCCTGGTGGCAAAGTACCGTATTCTGCGAGGAACGGCGTCTGCTTTGGGGAAAGCGGACGCGGTGCGCCTTGGGGGAGGGGCGAATCGATGCGACGTCAATTGACCACGCGCGCGCAGGTGAGCGGCTACCGCTTCGTGCTGCGCCGAATGGACCATGCGCTTCTGCGGCGCGACCCACGGATGATCTCGGACCCGATGGCCTCGCAATCGCGGTCGCTCATCGCGGGCCTCATCCTGGCTCTGGTGATCACCGGCGGCTGCGGTGTGCTCGCCCTGATCCGGCCGCAGGGCGCGGTGGGCGATTCGAAGATCGTGCTGGCCAAGGAGTCCGGTGCCCTGTACGTGCGGGGAGACGATGTGCTGTACCCGGTCACGGGCCTGGCCTCGGCGCGGCTCGCGGTGGGGGAGGCGGCCCAGCCCGCCCAGGTCAAGGACAAGCGGCTGCAGAGCTTCCGCCGCGGTCCCGAGGTGGGGATCGTGGGTGGCCCCGCACAGATCCTCGGCCCGGCGTCGGCGTGGAAGGACGGGGCCACGCCGTGGCTGCTGTGCGACCGGACCACGGCCGCCGCCGCGGACAAGCCCGCAGCGCGCGACACCCTCGACACGTTGGTGACTACGGCGGCCACCGGTGCCGCGGACTCGGGTGCGGTCCTCGTCTCCCGCGAGGGCACGAACTACCTGCTGTTCGGCGGTGTGCGGGCGCCAGTGGACCTCGGCGATGCCGCGGTCCGGCGGGTCGCCGGGCTCGACGGTGCGCGGCCGCGGGCGGTCAGCGCAGCCCTGCTCAACGCCTTCGCGGAGACCGATCCGCTGGCGGTCCCGCAGATCGCCGGCCGCGGGCAGCGATCCGCCGCGATCCCGGACGCGGCGGTGGGCGATGTGGTGAAGGTGGCCGACGCCGATCGGGACAGGCTGTACGTGGTGCTCGCCGACGGCGTGCAGCCGATCGGGCGCTGGGCGGCCGATCTGATCCGCGCGGGCGATACCACCGCCACATCGATCGCGACCGTGCCCGCCGCCACCGTCGCCGCCGCGAAGACGGTGCGGTCGGTGCCCGTCCGCGATCTGCCCGATGCGCGGCCCGAACTGCGCACGGTCAAGGACGCGCCGGTCGCCTGCGTCGCCGCCGGGGCCGATGGGAAGGGCGGCGGCACCGTCGAACTGCGGACCTTCGGTGCGGCACCCACGCCGGGCACGCCCGTCACGCTGGCCGGGGCCGACGGTGCCGGTGACGATCTGGATCTCGCGTACGTACCGCCGGGCACCGGCGAGTACGTGCTCGCGGCGCAGCCGGGTGGCGATCGCCGGGACGGCCTGTTCTACGTCTCCGATTCCGGTGTCCGCTACGGCATCCCGAACGCCGAGGTGGCCCAGACGCTGGGGCTGATGCACAAGGCGCGGCCGGTCGCGTGGTCGGTGCTGTCGGCACTGCCCGAGGGGCCGGACCTCGATCCGAAGGCCGCTGCCATGACTCGGGACGGGAAGAGCATCACCGTCAGTCGGTGACCGGCGCCCGAATGCCGATCGCCTCCGCGACCGCCTTCGCCGCCTCGCGGCCCGCCCGGTTCGCGCCGATGGTCGACGCCGAGGGACCGTAGCCCAGCAGATGCAGCCGCGGCTCCCCGGCCACCTCGGTGGCCAGGCGGCCCGTCATCACGATGCCGCCGCCCGGTGCACGCAGATTCAGCGGCGCCAGGTGATCCATCGAGTACCGGAAGCCGGTGCACCACAGGATCACGTCGGCGGGCACCAGCGAACCGTCGGCCAGCATCGGACCGTCGGGGGTCAGCGAGGCGAACATGGGGCGCCGCACCAGGATCCCGTCGGCGATCCCGCGGCGCATCGCGTCGTTCATCGGCAGGCCCGTCACCGAGACCACCGAGCCGGGCGGCAGGCCCGCCCGCACCCGCTCGTCCACCCGGGCCACGGCGCGCCGGCCCTTCTCCGGATCGAACGGGGTCTCGTCCCACTGCACCTCGCGGCGGGTGAACCACCGCGTCTGCGCCACCTTCGCGATCTCCAGCAGCAACTGCACCGCGGTGATGCCCGCGCCCACCACCGCCACCGTCTTCCCCGCGAAGGGCTCGGCGGTCCGATAGTCGTGCGCGTGCAGTTGCCGCCCCGCGAACGTGGCGGCGCCCGGCACCGTGGGCCAGAAGGGCCGGTCCCACGTGCCCGTGCAGTTGATCACTGCACGAGCCTGCTCGGCGTACGGCGCACCGTCCACCGTCCCCGACACCAGGAACGGGGCCTCGGCGTTGCCGGTGCGGGTGATCGAGGCGACGTGAGCGGGCCGGCGGACCGGCAGCGCGAATCGCTTCTCGTATTCGCCGAAGTATTCGGCGACGCCCGTTGCGGCGGGAATGTCGTCGCACTGGTTGCCCAACGCGTCATGCAAACCCCAGCCGGGCAGGTCGTGCACGTGGTTCGCCGCCTTGAGCGTGAGCGAGGGCCACCGCTGCCGCCACGCACCACCGGGACCCGCGTTGTGATCGAGAACCTCGAAATCGTCGATCCCGAACCTCGGGAGGAAGTAGGCGGCCGAGAGACCGGCCTGGCCAGCACCGACCACAACGACATCCTTCACCCCCGTAGCGTAGATTGCGGGCCATGATCGGATACACGTTGGAGGACCGGGTCGCCGTCATCGAGTTCCAGCGCCCGGAGGCACGGAACGCACTGAACCCCGAGCTCATCGAGGCTTTCGAGGCCGCGATCGACCGGGCGGAGGAAGACGGGGCGTTCGTGATCGTGCTCACCGGGCAGGGCACGGTGTTCTCCGCGGGGGCGGACCTGCGCTCGGGCGCCGTGCTCGACAAGAACTTCATGGCACGGGTCATCCGGCTGTACCAGCGGATCGAAGACATGAAGCAGATCGTGATCGCCGCCGTGAACGGTCCGGCGGTGGGCGCCGGCGTGCAGCTGGCCATGGTCGCCGATCTGCGCGTGCTCGACCCGAGCGCCACCATCGCCATCCCCGCCGCCAAGCTCGGCGTCACCATCGACAAGTGGACCCTGCGCCGACTGGTCGACCTGGTGGGCGGCGGCCACGCCCGCAGCGTGCTCATGGCCGCCGAGAAGTTGGGCGCCGAGCAGCTCGCCCAGCTCGGCTTCGCCAACCGCATCGGCGACCGCGAGGCGGCCCTCGAATACGCGCGCGGCATCACCCGGCTGGCACCGCTGTCGCTGCAGAACTACAAGGCGCTGTTCAAGAACGACGTCGCCCGCGAACCGCTCACCGAGGACGACGAGGCCCGGCTGCACGCCGTCTGGGACTCCGAGGATCTGCGCGAGGCGCTCACGGCCCGATTCGAGAAGCGCGAGCCGCGCTTCTCGGGGCGCTGACATGCCGCGCCGGCGGAGTTCCGCCGCGCTGGCCGCGGGCACGGTGGGCGGCGGCCTGCTCGGCGCCACCGGCGTGTACCTGCTGCGCGCGGGCCGCGGCCTCAAGCGCTCGATGGGTGCACAGGCCGACACCGTGTACACCAACTCCGATCCCGACAGCCCGCACGAGCGGTTCGACGCCGGGAAGATCCTGCGCGGCGTGGTCGGCCGCGCCCGCCACGGCCAGGGCCGGCCGTCACGCCCCATCCCATTGGTCGCGCCGCTGAGTCCCGTGGACGCCGCCGACCTGGCCGTCACCTGGTACGGCCATTCCTCGGTACTGATCGAGATCGACGGCTTCCGTGTCCTGGCCGATCCGGTGTGGGGCGAGCGGGTGTCCCCGTCGCCCACCATCGGACCCGCCCGGCTGCACCCCGTGCCCGTGGCACTCAGTGCGCTGCCGCCGATCGACGCGGTGATCATCAGCCACGACCACTACGACCACCTCGACCTGCCCACGATCGACGAGCTCACCCGCGACCGCGACGTGCCCTTCTGCGTGCCGATCGGCGTGGGCGGGCACCTGCGCGCCTGGGGCGTCCCCGAGGATCGGATCATCGAGCTCGACTGGGACCAGAGCCACACGCTCCGCCGGGACGACGGCCGCGGCGGCACCGATGAGCTCAAGGTGGTGTGCACCGAGGCGCGGCACTTCTCCGGCCGCGGCCTCACCCGCAACTCCACGCAGTGGGCGTCCTGGTCGCTGATCGGGCAGCGGGCCGAGGGCAAGGGGCACAGCGTGTTCTTCGGCGGCGATACCGGCTTCACGGAGCGGTTCAAGCTGGTGGGCGACCACTTCGGACCCTTCGATCTGACGCTGTTGCCGATCGGCGCCTACGACCCGCTGTGGCCCGATGTGCACACCAACCCCGAGGAGGCGGTCGCGATCCATCAGATGATCGCGAAGCCGAAAGCGCCGCTGGTGCCGGTGCATTGGGCCACCTTCAACCTCGCCTTCCACGACTGGTCCGAGCCCGTGGAGCGACTGTTGGTCGCGGCGCGGGAGGCGGGTATCACCACAGTGGTGCCGAAGCCGGGCGGCCGGGTGGACGGTGTCGCGGCGGCCGCGGGGAGGATCCCGCAGGTAGATCACCACAGCGGAGATTCTTCGGGAACGCGAAGCAGTGGCGACTGGTGGACCGAGGTCGGCTAGCCTGTGGCCATGGATTTCAAGGACATCGCAAACAAGGCCAAAGACGCTCTGGGCAAGAACCCGAGCATCATCGACAAGGCGGGTGACTTCGTCGACAGCAAGACCGGCGGCAAGTTCTCCGAGCAGGTGAACAAGGCGCAGGATGCCGCCAAGAAGTTCATCGACGACAAGGAGATCCAGGTCGAGCAGGAGGCGCGCGATCCGCAGGCGGATCAGCCCAAGCCCGACCAGCAGTAGATCTTCATTGAGAAAGTAGCGTCATCGACTCATGGGTCGTCATCACGCCCCCGGCGCCGCGCCGGCGGCAACTCCGCGTGGCCGCAGTTACCTGCGGATCGCGCTCGGCATCGGACTCGTCGCAGTGCTGGTCGCCGGTCTCGTCGCCATCTTCGGCGGCAAGGTCGCGAGCTGCGGCGAACGGTCCGAATACACGGTGATGGCCGACCCCGCCCTCGCCTCGGCCGTCCGTGCCGAGGCGAAGGCGGTCGCCGACAAATGCACCACCTACACCGTCCGTGAGGTGCCCGACGCTCAGGTCGCGGGCAGCCTCACGGGCGGCGGCGAGACCCCCGACCTGTGGCTGGCACCGTCGCACACCCGGGTCGCGGCGGTCTCCGCCCAGCTGGGCCGCGACCTGCCCGCCACCGAGGTGGCGAGCTCGCCGATCGTGCTGGCCGGGGCCTCGATTCCCCAGCCGGCGAGCTGGCTGGAGGCACTCCAGGCCGCCACCATCCGCGCGGTTCCCGCGGATTCCACCTACGCCTCGGCGCCCGTCACCGCGGGCGTCTCCGAGGCCCAGCAACCCGGCGCCAACCGGCAGGCCCTCACGGCCGCCCTCGCGCAGTACGCCCAGGCCGCCAAGCGCGTCTCGGGCGATCCGGTGCGGACCGCGAAATCGCAGGGCGGCGTCGTGGTCGTCCCCGAGTACGCGTACCTCGCCGCCAAGAAGGACGAGCCGGGGGTGGCCGCGGTGGTGCCCAAGACCGGCGCCCCGCGCGACGATCTGCTGCTCACGGTCACCGCGTCCGGCGATCGCGCGACCGACGCGAAGACGGGCGCCGACACCCTCGCCAAGGCCTTCGGTTCGGAGGCGGGCATCGTCGCGCTCGGCGAGGAGGGCCTGCGCGGCAAGGATCTGAGCCCCGCGCCGCCCGCCGGCGTCGGCAAGGTGACCGCGCTGCCCGAACCGAACACCGACGAGCTCACCAAGGCCGAACAGTCCTTCGCCACCCTGGCCGTGCCGCTCAAGGCGCTCGTGGTGGTCGACACCTCCGGGTCGATGAACGACTCGGCGGGCAACACCACCCGGATCGGCATGCTGGCCTCCGGCTTCACCAAGGTGGTCACCCAGATCCCCGACGCCAACGCCGTCGGCCTGTGGACCTTCTCCATCGGCACGGCGACCCGCCCCGACTGGACCGAGGTCGTGCCCACGGCGCCGCTGGACACCCGGCGCGGCGACAAATCGCAGCGTCAGGCACTGCTGGACGGTGTGAACGGGCTGCCCGGCAAGGTCGGCGGCGCCACGGCGCTCTACGACACCACCCTCGCCGCGTACCGGCGCGCGGTGGAGAACTTCGACCCGGCGTACTCGAACTCGCTGATCCTGCTCACGGACGGTTCGGATGAGAAGCCGGGCGGCATGTCGCTCGACGATCTGGTGTCGCGGCTGCGCGCGCTGGTCGATCCCGCGCGGCCGGTGAACATCCACACCGTGGGCATCAGCAAGGACGCCGATCTCGGGGCGCTCAAGCGGATCGCGGACGCCACGGGCGGCACCGCTCAGGAGGCCGACTCCGAGGAGCAGATGCTCACCGATTTCGTGACGGCGGTGGCCAAGCGGGCCAAGTAGGCCTGGTGCCCCCGACACGAATCGAACGTGCGACCTGATCTTTAGGAGAGATCCGCTCTATCCAACTGAGCTACGAGGGCGTGCGGCCACAGTTTAGCTTTGCTCGAACCATCGAAGGGAATCGGCGTGCCGTCCGGTATCACTGTGCTCCTCGTCGTGATCCTCGCGGCGCTGTTCGTCACCCGGCGCCGGATCGTCGCGCGGTGGAACTCGCCGCGGGCGCGCACGGTGGGGACCGCCGGGCTGATCGTCGCCGCGCTGCTCACGGTGGCCACCGCGGTCGGTCTGCTCGCGGGTGCCGGTGTGCTGCCGCCCGGACCGGTCCGGTGGATCAGCGCGGTGGGCCTGACCTGGCTCGCCACCATCTTCTACCTGCTCATCACGCTGATCGTGCTGGGCATCGTCTGGGTCGGGGCGCGGATCGCGGTGCGCCTGCGGCCCGGTCTGGCCGACGGTGCGCGGCGCCTCCTGCGCACCATCGCCGCGGTCGGGCTGATCGGCGCCGTGACCGCCACGGTGTACGGACTGTTCGAGGCGTCGTCGCCGCGGATCACCCACACCGACGTCGCCCTGCCGGCGGCGCCCGCCGAGCCCGGCGACCTGAAGATCGCGCTGATCACCGACCTGCACGTGGGGCCGGTGCGCACCCGCGCCTTCACCCAGCGCGTGGTCGATGCGACGAATGCGCAGAAGCCCGACGTGGTGATCCTCGGCGGCGACCTCATCGACGGCACCGTCGAGCAGATCGGCGAGTACCTCGCGCCGCTCAAGGATCTCCGCAGCCCCTTCGTCTTCGCCGTGACGGGCAATCACGAGTACTACGCCGACGATGCCCGCAACTGGGTGCAGCGCTGGCGGGAGGTGGGCGTGCGGCCGCTGATCAACGAATCGGTGCGGATCTGGCGCGACGGACCGCGTGGCGGTTCGTCCGTCACCTTCGTCGGCGTCAACGACCGCAAGGGCAAGGAGCCGCTGGGCCCCGATTACGACGCCGCGCTCGCGGGAGTCTCCCCCGGGGAGTTCACCGTGGCGGTGGCGCACGAACCCAAGCAGGCCACCGAATTCGCCCGCCGCGGAGTCGATCTGCAGCTCGCCGGGCACACCCACGGCGGCCAGCTGTGGCCCTTCCGCTACCTCGTCCGGCTCGACCAGCCCACCATCGCCGGCCTGGAGCAGGTGGACGGTATGCCGGTGTACACCAGTCGCGGTGCGGGCGCCTGGGGACCGCCGGTCCGGGTGGCCGCGCCGCCGGAGATCGCGATCGTGAACATCCTCTCGCGCTAGCCAGTCGGGGGCGGCATCATGAGGTTGCTCAGGAGAGGAGCCTCGATGTCCGACAGTGCATCCCCGTTCGTCGACCCCGACTATCGCCGCCTGTTCGCGGCGCAGGTGGTGGGCCTGTTCGGCTCGGGCCTGACGACGGTGGCCCTGAGCCTGCTGGCCTACGAGCTGGCGGGGGCATCGGCGGCGGGGGTTCTCGCCACGGCGCTCACCATCAAGATGGCCCTGTACGTGGTGGTCGCGCCGGTCGTCGCGGCGCAGGCCTACCGGCTGCCGCGGCGGGCGCTGCTGGTGGCGTTGCACCTGATCCGGGCGGGGGTGGTGCTGGCGCTGCCGGTGGTCACCGAGATCTGGCAGATCTACCTGCTGGTGGCCCTGCTGCAGGCGGCGTCGGCCGCGTACACGCCCACCTACCAGGCCGTGATCCCCGACCTCCTGCCGGACGAGCGGCAGTACACGCGGGCCCTGTCGGCCTCCCAGCTCGCGACCACGATGGAGACGCTGCTCAGCCCCATGCTGGCCGCGGCCGCGCTGCTGGTGATGAGCTACCAGTACCTGTTCGTGGGCACCGCGATCGGCTTCGTGATCGCCGCCGCCCTGGTGCTGCGCTCGCGGGTGCCGAACCCCGATGCGGCGCCCGAGGGATCGTTCCTGCAGCGCCTGAGTTCGGGCACCCGGATCTTCGTGGCCACCCCGCGGCTGCGCGGCCTGCTGGGCCTGAACCTCACGGTGGCCGCGGCGGGCGCCATCGTCATGGTGAACACGGTCAACTACACCCGCGACGAGCTCGGCGGCAATCAGGCCGATATGGCGCTCGTCCTCGCGGCGAACGGCCTGGGCACCATGGTGGTCGCACTGGTGGTGCCGCGGCTGCTGGACCGCACCCCCACGCGCACGGTGATGCTCACGGGCGGTGCGGTGCTGCCGGTGGCGCTGGTCGCGGCGGTGGTGCTGTCGCGGTTCACCGACGGCACCTGGCGCTGGGCGCTGCTGGCCGCGATCTGGTTCGTGATCGGCGCGGGCACCGCCGCGGTGGTCACCCCGTCGGGGCAGGTGCTGCGGCGCTCGTCCAACGACGCCGACCGGCCCGCCGTGTTCGCCGCGCAGTTCTCGCTCTCGCACGTGGCGTGGTTGATCACCTACCCGCTCACGGGGTGGCTCACCGGCGCCGCCGGACTCACCGTCACCTGGTCGGCGATGCTGGTGCTGGCGCTGATCGGTCTGGCCGTGGCGGTGGCCTCGTGGCCGCGGCAGGATCCCGTGGAGATCACCCACAGCCACAAGGAGGGCGAGGTCGACCCGGCGATCATCGCCGATGCCACGCCGGTGGGCGACGGCTGGTTCGAGCACACCCACGCGTACGTGATCGACGGTGCGCATCCGCGCTGGCCGGACCCGGACGGCCGGCTGATCGGCTGAGCCCGGCTCAGGCGTCGCGGGCCTCGGCGGCGCCGCGCGAGGCGAGCTGGTCGGCGAGTTCGTTGCCCTCGTTGCCGGCGTGCCCCTTCACCCAGCGCCAGTCGATCTCGTAGCGGCCGGCGACCTCGACGAGCCGCTGCCACAGCTCCACGTTCTTCACCGGCTGCTTGTTGGCGGTCTTCCAGCCGTTGCGCTGCCAACCGGCGACCCACTTGGTGATGCCGTTCTTGACGTACGAGCTGTCGGTGTAGAGCACCACGGGGTAGGGCTTGGTGATCGCCTCCAGCGCCGAGATGGCACCCATCAGCTCCATCCGGTTGTTGGTGGTGTCCTTCTCGGCGCCGTACAGCTCCTTGGTGTGCTCGCCGAAGCGCAGCACCGCACCCCAGCCGCCGGGCCCGGGATTGCCCAGGCACGCACCATCGGTGTAGATCACGATCTCGTCCGCCACGAGGATCAATCGTAGCGACGGGATGGCCCGGCCCCGCCTCCGTATCTCCGTTGCAGCGCGGTAAGCATGCCGGGGGTCACGATTGCGAGTGTGTTTTTCCAGCGGCGGTCGCCGCGAACCGCGTTGAAGTCGGAATCAGACGTTACGAGAAAGTGCGCGCCGACCTGGAGGGCGCATGCGAGCACCATCCCGTCCTCATGGTCGAGGGCAGGCTGATGCGTGCCTCCTCGCACCGCGCTGATCGGTTCCTGAAACCCGTCGTGCTCCGGAAGACGCGCGAACGACATGACGGCATCGCTGATGAAATCGCGCGCCTCATCGCGGGTCCAGCCCAGGCCCGCTGTCTCGGCTGTAGGGCCGGACTCGGGTTGCGTCAGCTTCGTATACAGCGTCTTGATCATTGATCGGCTGATGTAAACGATGGCGGTGAGCGAGGGGGTGAAAAGCCCGCTGGCTGCCATCCGCCACACGCGGTAGTCGTCCATCTGGGGCTGCTCACGGTCCGGGATCGGGCGTTGGGCGACCGCACGGTCCAGCCGCTCGCGATCGCTCTGGACGGCGTTGGTGCCAAGCAGATCGGCGACGTTCAGCCAGACGTTGATATCGAAGACGAAAGTCCTCGGCTCGGTGGCAAGTTCAACGAAACGCGGTCCGCCGGTCATCGATCCTCGGGCAAGTCCCGGAGGATCTCCTCCACCACTTCATTGACGTCAGCCGCGTGGGCGAGTGGTTTCTCGCACGCCTGTGTAGGTATCACGGCTGAGGTATCTTCCCGGATTTCGGCTTCTTCGCGAGTCAGGGCTTCGAGCCACCCTCGATCAGTCTCCCGTAGCGCGCGTGGCGATTCACGGAGCCCATCGACCACGGACCCCTTTTTGCGTATGCGCGCCGACCCCATGTCACGAGGATATCTCGTGTTGAGGTTCGTCGTCGATCTCGATCCATCCCCACACGACGGACCCCATGACTCCCACATTGGTGATGTCCAGAAGGCCGTCGGTGGGAACATGGATTCCGGTTCCGGCGAGGAGGACAAACCGACCGAGGCTCCGTGCGTAATCGAGCCAGTCGAGATTCTCTTGAGCCAGGGTGAAGTCGGCTTCCCGAAGCAACTCGAAGGCGCTGACGTCTGCACTGAGTACGCCCGGTCGAACAACGCGTGCGTGCCCCACGGCGTCGGCGTCAAGGATACCTAGACTGGCGAGCTGCATTCCGCAATTCATCAGGTTCTGAACGAAGGCAGATACGGTATCGCCGTTGGGCTTTCGAACAATCTCTGAGTAGCTTATCTGGACGACCAGCAGCGGTACCACTGTGTCCTCGTCGAACAGGAGTGCACCTGGCCGCCAATCACACGTCATCTCCACGGGTGGAGGGGCTGTTTCGAGTTCAGGGTCGATGATGACGTGAGGCATACTGCACCGAAAGTGCGTGATGAAGAGTTGGACTGTCGTCCTGGTGCCCGGCTGGCCTGCCGTGGCGTGTGTCCGCAGAGAGCGCGGGGCGATTACGACGCAGGAGAGTTCCGCGGAGCCGAGATCTTCGTGGCACAATCCGCACCTGGTTTGAAAGGTTACAGCCTGCTGTACCACGGCCTCGGGATCATCGAATGCGCTTCGAAGGTCGCGAGGCCAGTAGACAATAGGGCCCATCTTCTCCTCCGTCATCGATTCATCTTGCTGAGAAGCATAATGACGGTGACTGACACGAGTTATACGGGAGGTGTTGTGCCGAACAATCACTACCACCACCTCGTCTTCGGCGATGACGCGTTGGAGCGGCAACGCGCGAACGGCAGCTACGTGGCCTACGGGCGGCAGATGGAGCGCGGCGACGACGGGCCGCAGGAGCTGTCCGACCGCGAGCTGCTCATGATCACCCGCGCCGATCAGTTCTGTCTGGCCACCGTCACGCCCACCGGCTGGCCGTACCTCCAGTACCGCAGCGGCCCGGCCGGATTCGTGCGGTACGACGCGGCGACGGGGCGGCTGCGGTTCACCGATCTGCCGGGGAACAACCAGTTCGTCACCCTCGGGAACCTGGCCGACGACGACCGCCTCGCGATGTTCTTCGTGGACTATCCGCGCCGTATCCGGCTCAAGGTCTTCGGTCGCGGACGGGTGGTCGAGGACGAGGCGGGCCGGGCCATCGAGATCGCGGTGGAGGCCTTCGACTGGAACTGCTCGCGCAGCATCATCCCGCGGTTCGACCGCGACTATCTGGCGCAGCTCGGTGCCGCCTATCAGAAGGTCGCGGCGGAGCGGGAGGACGAGCTGACCGCGGAGATCGAGCGGCTCCGGGCGCGGGTGGCCGAACTGGAGGCGCGGTAGCTCACAGGGGGCCGGTGGGCCCGTCGTAGGAGTTCTGCCGGGGGATCGCCTCGGTCACCGGATTCGGCGAGACCCGCACCGGCCGCGGCGGACGCTTGACCACCACGGTGTCCTGCTGGGAGGGGAGCCGGGGCGACGGTGCCGGGCGCGCCCACCGGGCGTCGGGTGCCGGAATCCGCTGCGGGAGCGGCGGAGGCACCGGCGCCGACGGAACCGGCCGCTGCTCGTGCCGCACCGCCGCCGGGATCGGGGGCGCCGGAGCGGCCCGCCGCGCGAGGAGCAGCAGGACCGCGCCGACACCCACCGCGGCGCCGCCGGCGATCGCCACGAACGGTCCGGGCCCGGCCGCCACGTCGAGGTCGAGCGAGACGCCCTGCACGGGCACCGTCCGGCTGCCGACGAGCCGCACCAGGGCGTACCCGGCCACGCCGATGCCGGCGAGCCCGGACGCGGCCACCAGGCCGGCCGCGGACCGTCGGACAGTGGCCGGGCGAGCCAAGGCCGCGACGGCACCGAGCACGATCGCCGCCGCACCGGCGGCGATCACCGCCGCACCGACCCAGGCGCCGTCGGTGGGGACCTGCGAGGCCACGTCGACACCGCCCACGGCGGGCGCCGAGACCTCGCCCAACCCCGTGACCTCCGCCTTCACCTGCGCCGGGAGGCCGGGCAGCGCGGGGAGGTCGGCGGTCGCCGAGAACCAGGTGAGGAACGCCGCGGCGATCAGCGCGGCGCCGCCCAGGGCGGCCGCCACGACGCCCGCGTACCGCGGAAGAGCGGACGGGGCGGACTTCGAATCGGGCATTGCGGACCTCCTACGGCGATGTGTCCGCAACGCTAGGACCTGCGGGTTGGCGGTCGCTGAAGTCGCGCCAAAGCCGTGGCGGCCCGCCGGTACACTGATCGAATGAGACAACGTCCGAGGATCTGTCCCGTAGCGGTGCTCGGGTGACCGCCGCGGTGCAGTCGGGCGAGGAGTCACCCGACGCCAAGGGACGCGCCAAGACCCGCCGCAAGCTGATCCGGGCCGCCTACTTCGTTTTCGCGCAGCACGGCTACGGCGCCACCACCGTGAAGATGGTGTGCGATGCCGCCGGGTTCACCCGGGGCGCGTTCTACTCGAACTTCACCAGCCTCGAAGAGCTGTTCATCGAGGTCTGGCGCTACCACGTGCAGTGGATCATGGACGTCCTGGCCAAGGTGGTCGAGAGCAACGTGGTGCAGGGCGCCGACTACGGCAAGCTGATCGATATGGCCGTCCGTGCGATCCCGGTCAACGAGCGCTGGCAGCGCGTGAACGGCGATTTCGTGGCCCTGTGCACCCGCACGCCCGAGCTCAACCAGACGGTGCGCGATGCGCAGCAGATGTTGCTGGCCAACATGATTCCCACCGTGATGCACGTGCTGGAGGCCGCCGGCCGCCGGGTCACCGCGCCCGAGGCTCTCGGCTACGCCCTGCTCGCCGTGCACGAGGGCACCGCCTCGTACTGCGTCATCGACCCGGACAACGAGACCCTCAAGCAGAACCGGATCAACCTGCTCACGGCCACGCTGAACATGTACAGCGAGCCCATCGAGCCGTCGGCGTGAGCCGCACCGCGCTCGTCATCGGGATCGGCGCCGGCGATCCCGGGCACGTGACCCTCGGTGCCGTGGACGCGATGGGCGAGGCCGATGCCTTCTTCGTGCTCGACAAGCCCTCGGCCTCCTCGCTCACCGATGCCCGGCAGGCGATCCTCGCGCGGCACGCCCCGGACACCCCGGTGATCCTGGTGCCCGATCCGCCGCGCGACCGGTCGGCCGAACGCGGCGAGTCCCGGCCCGACGGTGCCTACGCGGCCAACGTGGACGCCTGGCACGACGCCCGCGCACAGGCGCTGGCGGCGGCGATCGCCGAGCACGTGCCCGAAGGTGGACGGGCCGGATTCCTGGTGTGGGGCGATCCGTCGCTGTACGACTCGACGCTGCGGGTGATCGAGCGGGTGGGTGCCGTGTTGCCGATCGCCCCGAAGGTGATCCCGGGCATCACCAGCGTGCAGGCGCTCACTGCTGCGCACGCGATCCTGCTCAACCGGGTGGGGGAGCCGATCCACATCACCACCGGCCGGCGCCTGGCGGGCGACGGGTTCTCCGACGGTGCGGGCGGCAACACCGTGGTGATGCTCGACGCCGACTGCACCTTCCGGCGGACCGCGCGGCCCACCGACCACATCTACTGGGGCGCGTATCTCGGTACACCCGAGGAGATCCTGATCGACGGGCCCGTCGGCGAGGTGGGCGAGAGGATCGCCCGGACCCGTGCGCAGGCGCGCGAGCGGCACGGCTGGATCATGGACATCTACCTGCTGCGCCGTCCCATCGCCTGAACCCGTTCGCGCGCCGGATCAGTTGAGCGCGGACAGGACCCGCTCGGCCAGTTCGGGGCGGCACACCACGAGGTCCGGCAGATACGGATCGGGATTGTTGTAGGTGAGCTCGGAGCCGTCGAGGCGGCTGCAGTGCAGGCCGGCGGCCCGCGCCACGCCCACCGGCGCGCACGAGTCCCACTCGTACTGGCCGCCGGCGTGCAGGTACACATCCACCTGCCCGGTGACCACGGCCATCGTCTTGACGCCGGCGGAGCCGAGCGAGACCGGTTGCAGTCCCAACTGATCGGCCACCCGGAACATCCCGGGGGTGGCGCGGCTGCGGCTCAGGGCGAGGTTGCCGGTGAGCGGTCCGGTGGGCGCGGTCACGGTGTCGGAGCGGAACACCCGGTCCATCGCGGGCAGTGAGACGGCGCTGTGCACCGGCTGCCCGTTCTGCGTGAGCGCCACGTGCACGGCGTAATCCGGACGGTGCGCGGCGTAGTCGCGGGTGCCGTCGAGCGGGTCGATCACCCACACCCGGTCGGCGCTGAGCCGCTCGGTGGAATCGGGCGCCTCCTCGGAGAGCACGGCGTCCTGGGGGCGGTAGCGACGCAGGACGCGGGCGATCCAGGCCTGCGCGAGCCGGTCGCCGGTGTCACCGAGGATGCCGTCCTCGAGCAGCGAGCCGTGGCGGATGGCCTGCAGGATCCGCCCCGCCCCGTCGGCGATCTCGGCCGCGAGCTCGATGTCGGACAGCATGCCACCGTCGGAACGGCTCGAAAAGGTCATACCCCCACCCTAGAGTGGGCCTATGCCGGAGCTTCCCGAGATCGCCGCTATCGCGCAGTACGTGGCCGAGAAGGCCGTGGGAACGCAGATCCGTCGGGTGGATGTGGCGGCGCTGTCGGTGCTCAAGACCTTCGCGCCCGGCCCGCACGATCTGGTGGGCGCCACTGTGACCGGGACGGACCGGATCGGCAAGTACTTCGTGCTGTGGACCGAGAAGAACGGCGATCGCGTCGCGCTGGTCACGCACCTGTCGCGGGCGGGATGGCTGCGCTGGTCCGACAAACTCTCGCCCACCCCGCTCAAGCCGGGCGGCAAATCGCCGATCGCGCTGCGGGTGCACGTGGGTCCGGAGGGGGAGGGTTTCGATCTCACCGAGGCGGGCACGCAGAAGCGGCTCGCGGTGTGGATCGTCCGCGATCCCAGCGAGATCGAGATGGTGGCCACGCTCGGTCGGGATGCGCTCGCGGTGAGTCGAGAGGACTTCGGCGCGATCCTCGCGGGCTCGCGGGCCCAGTTGAAGACTCTGCTGCGTGATCAGCGCACCATCGCGGGGATCGGTAACGCCTATTCGGACGAGATCCTGCACACGGCGAAGCTCTCGCCCTTCGCCATCGCGAAATCGCTCGACGAGGCGCAGGTCGATGCGCTGTACGCGGCGATGCACGCGGAGCTCGACGATGCGGTGGCCCGCTCGGTGGGGCAGCACGTCGCCACGCTCAAGGCGGAGAAGCGCTCGGGGATGAAGGTGCACGGCCGCACCGGCAGTCCGTGCCCCGTGTGCGGCGATACGGTGCGCGAGGTGTCGTACGCCGACCGGAACTTCCAGTACTGCGCCACCTGCCAGACGGGCGGGAAAATCCTCGCTGACCGCAGAATGTCCAAGCTGTTGAAGTAGGGCGCATATCGCCCGAAACGCCCTGAGGTTAGGCATTGCTGCATAGTGCGGTGAAGGCGTGCCTTACCTTCTACTCCATGAACTGGGGTGATGCCGTCCCGAACTTCCTGATCGGCCTGCGTGAAGGTCTGGAAGCGGGACTGATCGTGAGCATCCTGCTGGCCGCCGTGAAGAAATCGGGCGGTTCGCGGGTGCCGGTGTGGTTGGGCGCGCTCGGCGCGGCCTCGTTGTCGGTGAGTTTCGGTGCGGTGTTGACCTTCACCACCTCCGAGATGTCGGCGACGGCGCGGGAGGTGGTCGCGGGAACGCTGAGCGTGCTCGCGGTGATCCTGGTGACGGTGATGATCTTCTGGATGCGCCGCACCGCCGCGACGCTCTCGAAGGGTCTGCGCGGCGATGTCGAGGCCGCGATGGCGCTCGGCGCGGGCGCGCTGGTGCTCACCGCCTTCTTCGCCGTCGCGCGCGAGGGCCTGGAGACCACGCTGTTCCTATGGACCGCCGCCCGCGCCTCCGGTGACGCCGTGGGACCCGCCGTCGGCGCGACCCTGGGGCTGCTGGTGGCCTTCGGGTTGTGCGTGCTGCTGTACCGGCAGGCCGTCCGCCTCGACCTGGGCAAGTTCTTCAGCTACACCGCGATCCTGCTCATCGTGGTGGCGGCCGGCGTCCTCTCGTACGGCCTCGGCGACCTGCAGAACGCGGGCGTGCTGCCGGGCCGCACCTGGCTGGCGTTCGATCTCACCGGCACCGTCAACCCCGACGCCTGGTGGGTCGCGCTGTTCTCCGGCATCACCAACCTGTCCCCGAAGATGACGGTGCTCCAGGTGTTCGCCTGGCTGGCGTACCTGGTGATCGTGCTGTGGGCCTTCCTGCGCACCACGCCGGCGCCGCCCGAGGCGCACACCAAGAGCCGGTTCGAGACCTGGGCCGAGAACCTCGCCGGCCGGCAGGTGTGGCCGGTGGCCGCGGTGATCGTGCTCGTTCCGCTCCTGGTGGCCGGCCTGATCATCGCGATCCTGCCGTCGAAGCCCGCTGTCGCCGGGGCCGTGACGGTCACGGCCGAGGACTGCGCGCGCGAGTTCAGCGGTGCGGGCCCCGGGCTGCAGCGGATCTCGGTGACCAACAAGTCCGGCAAGTCGGGCGAGATCAACCTGGTGGACGCCGGCGGCGCCGTGGTGGGGGAGATCGAGACCATCGGTCCCGCCACCACCGCGGATCTCTCGGCGACGCTGGGCAACGGCACCTACCAGTTCGTCTGCTACCTCGCGGGCCAGCAGCCCACCCGGTCGGAGCAGTTCACCGTGACCGGCGGTTCGGGCGAAGCGCCCAAGGCCGTCGACCGCGTCACCAAGGCCGACCTGGAGGGCGTGAACGCCACGTACCAGGACTACGTGCTCCAGGTGCTGCCCACCGTGGAGTCCGCGCTCGGCCGGGTCCGGTCGGCGCTCGCGGGCGGCGATGTCGACGGTGCGAAGCGGGCCTGGCTCGACACCATGACCGCGTGGGAGCGGGTCGGCGCCTCGTACAACAGCTTCGGCGCGGCGGGGAAGGCCGTCGCGGGCCTGCCGGACGGTTTCGCCGACGGTGTGCGCGATCCGGAGTTCTCCGGCATCCGGCGGATCGAGTACGGCCTGTACCGCGGCGAGGCGCCCGCCGCGCTCCTGACGCAGGTCGATAAGACCAGCGAGGGGCTGCAGAAGGTCCGCACCGATCTGCGCACAGACGAGATCGCGGGCGATCCGGTGACCCTCACCAAGCGGGCGCAGGAGATCCTCGAGGACGCCCTGCGCGATCACCTCACCGGGGTCAGCGATCAGGGCGCGCACGCCGGATACGCGGCCACCGCAGCCGGCGTCGATGCCACTCGCGCCGTGCTGCGGATCGTCGAGCCGCTGCTGGTGACCCGCGCACCGGAACTGCTGCCCACGGCGCGCCGGGAACTCGACGAGGTGATCCGCGCGCTCGACGCGGTCAAGCGCCCCGACGGGACGTACCCGCCCCTCGACACCCCGCCGCTCGCGCAGCGGCAGAAGATCAACGGCACCGTCGGCCAGGCGCTGGAGACGCTCTCGGCCGTGCCCAACCTCCTGGAGAAGCCCAAGCATGAGCGATGAGAAGAACGGCGGCACCGACCGCCGGAAGTTCCTGCAGGGCACGGCCGCCGGTGCCGTGGGTGCGGCCGCCCTCGGCGCGGTGCTGGTGGGCGGCGCCCGCAGCGACGCGCGGGGCACCGGCCCGACGGTGAGCGAGACCTACCCGTTCCAGGGCAAGCACCAGTCCGGTGTGCTGACGCCGGACCCCGCGAACAAGCAGTCGCATCTCATGGTGGCCGCGTTCGATGTGATCGCCGCCGACCGCGCGGGCCTGGAGGGCCTGCTGCGCACCATCACCGAGCGATCGCGTTTCCTCACCACGGGTGGTGCCCCGGCCGATCTCGGCGTCGGTAAGCCGCCGTCGGACAGTGCGGTGCTGGGGCCGGTGGTCCCGGCCGACGGCCTCACGGTGACCCTCGGCGTGGGCGAGAGCCTGTTCGACGGGCGGTTCGGGCTGGCGGGGGTGAAGCCGAAGCGGCTCACGCCGATGACCACCTTCCCGAACGATCAGCCCGATCCGACGCAGTGCCACGGCGATCTGGTGATCCAGTTGTGCGCCAACAACCCCGACACCGTGCACCACGCCTTGCGCGATATCGCCAAGCAGACCCGCGGCGCGATGCAACTGCGGTGGAAGATGCAGGGTTACGGTACCCCGCCGCGGCCGGGTGGATCGCCGCGGAACCTGCTGGGATTCAAGGACGGTACCGCCAATCCCACCGGGGGCCAGGCGGAGTCGCTGATCTGGTTGGACGGGGCCGGATCGGACGAGCCCGCCTGGACCGAGGGCGGCACGTACATGGTGGTGCGGCTGATCCGGATGCTCGTCGAGTTCTGGGACCGCGTCTCGATCGCCGAGCAGGAGGGCATGTTCGGGCGGCGGCGCGATAGTGGCGCACCCCTCGACGGTGCCGAGGAGTTCGACGAGCCGGACTACTCGAAGGACCCCGACGGCGATGTGATCCCGGTGGATTCGCACATCCGGCTCGCGAATCCGCGCGAGGGCGAGAAGACGGAGAAGCAGCGTTTGGTGCGCCGGTCGTACAACTACGACCTGGGGCTGGACGTGAACGGCAACATGGCCTGCGGGCACGTCTTCATCTGCTTCCAGCGCGATATCCAGGGGCAGTTCGAGGAGGTGCAGAAGCGGCTGATCGACGAGCCGCTCACCGACTACGTGACGCCCTTCGGGGGCGGGTACTTCTTCGCGGTGCCGGGTGTGAAGGACGACCGGGATTTCTTGGGCTCCGGGCTGTTCGCGTGAGGGCGGCGGGATGGCCGAGGGCATCCCTCGTCCCACAGCCGGACACCACGATGCCGCCGCCCCCTGGGTGATGGGAACGGCGGCATTCGTGTTCTTCATGCGGCCGGTGAGTGCCGCGGCGGCGTCGACTACTTGATGAGCTTGTCGGCGCCGTCGTTCTTGCCGGTCTCCGGGTCGTAATCGCCGAGCAGGAAGTCGCCCTCGGCGGCCTCGGTCTCGATCTCCTCGGACACGGCTTCGGTCTGCGCGAGCGCGGCGTTGCGGCGCGCGATGGTGGCCGCGGCGCCGGCGACGGCGCCGCCCAGCGCGACGGCGGCGAGCCAGGGCTTGTTCAGGCGGTCGCCCAGCAGGTGGTCGACGGAGTACTTGCCGGGGCCGGTGAGGGCCAGCGCGGCCGCGGCGACGCCGAGGGTGATCGGGTACTCGTTGCCGCCGCTCTGCGCGGCGAAGCCCTGCGGGCGGTGCACCTCGGCGGCCACGATGATGGCGCCGACGCCGCCGGCCGCGGCCAGCGGGGTCGCGGCGCCGAGCGCGAGGGCGGCACCGGCCAGCTCGCCGGCGCCGGCGAGGGCGGCGTTCGGCTTGCCGGGGGCGAAGCCCATCGACTCGAATCCCTGGCCGGTGGCGTCGAGGCCGTGGCCACCGAAGACGCCGAACAGCTTCTGTGCGCCGTGGTAGGCGAGGGTGCCGCCGACGGCGGTACGCAGGGCGAGGAGTCCGAGGTCACGTGCGGTGTTGTTCTGTCCCATGGTGGTGGGTCCCTTCCAGCGGAGGTCGACGGTTCTGCCCACGTTCAACCGGACCGTGGTCCGAGTGATTCCGGGATCGCGGAAATGTGTCCCGCCTCACTGTCGAGTCTGCGGGCTCGGCGGCGTCTACGCTTGATTGAGTGAAGTGCATGAGGGGTTTGCTCTGCGGGATGGGGCTCCTGGTGTCGTTGACCCTGCTCGTTACGGCCTGTGCTGACCCGATCGTCGACTACGGGACACCACCTACGGCTTCATCGATCGCTTCGCCCTCGAACGGTGTGCAGGTGTCCGACGTCGATCGGGTCCGCGATCTCGTCGTCGGTACCTGGGTGCGGGTCGAAGCGCCAAGTGAGACGAAGACCCGATACCTCGTCGACGGCACCCGGCAAACGTTGTCGACCAGGAGGGAGGTCGAAGGCGCAGGCCGATGGGAGGTCGTCGTCGGCGACCGCGATGGGGACTACTCACCCACTGTGATTCAGACGCCCGGCGATCCACAGTCCCGAATGATCGTTGCCGCTGTCGACTGGAACTCGATGACGCTGTCGATCCCGTACCGGGGCACGAGCTACCACTACACGAGGGCGGGGCTCCCTCCCCTCGCCGGTTGGTACGGCGGCCACGGGCGTGGCTTGACCATTCGTGCAGACGACTCCGGCACGGGATATTTCACGGTCGTCTGCGACGCCACGGGAGGCAACTGCGTGAACGGCGTGTACTACGACTTCGTAGTCGGTGAGACATTTTTCGAACGGAGCTCGGCGAGTGTCGATCGGACGATCATCGCAGTGCGCCCCGAGCGCGCACGGGCTTTGCTCACGCCTGTCGAGCGTCTGACCCTGGAACGGACGTCCGACATCATCGTGTCGTCGGGCGGAAATACCTTCTGCGGCGTTCAGGCCCGCGCGGCCGCCTGCGGGGCGTAGTCACACCACCAGCTGGCCGGCGAGGTCGGGGGCGGCGGATGCGCCGCCGGTGGCCTGGCGATAGGCGGCGCCGACGAGCTCGAGAGCGCGCACGAGCTGGTCCACGGGGAGCGTGTACGGGATGCGGATGTTGCGTTCGAGCGCACCGTCGATCCCGAAGGCCGAACCGGGGGCGATCCGCACGCCCAGCCCTGCGGCTGCGGCGGCGGTGGCGGTACCGGCCGGTCGCGGCAGGGTGACCCACAGGCACAGGCCGCCGACGCCGTCCGCGACCGTGGCGCCGGGCAGGTGCTCGGCGATCCCGGCGAGCGCGACCGCCCGCGCGGTGCGGAGCGAATCGAGCCGGCCGGGAAGGAAGTCGGCGAGGTGATCGAGCGCGTAGCCCGCCGCGAGCTGTTCGAAGACCGCACCCGCGAGGTCCATGTCGTAGCGGGCGGAGGTGAGACCGTCGGGCGGTGTCTCGGTGCGGATCCAGCCCACCCGCAGGCCCGCCCACACCGTTTTGCTCGCCGAGCCGATGGTGATGATCTGTGCGCCGCGCGGTGCGAGCGCCGCCAGTGGTGGGGGAGCGGGTACGTCCAGGCCCAGCTCGGCCATCGTCTCGTCCACGATCAGCGGTACCCGGTACCGCGCCGAGATCTCGGCCAGCCGAACGCGGCCGGCCTCGTCGAGCAGTAGGCCCGTGGGATTGTGGAAGTCCGCGATGGAGAAGATGATCCGCGGATTCTGCTGTTTCACCACCGCCTCGAACTGATCGAGGTCCCAGCCGTGCTCGGGATGCAGGCCCACCGCCACCGGGCGCGCGTTGTGCCGCCGGATCGCGAGAATGGTGCCGTGGTGCGTGGGCTGTTCGATGAGCACCCGGTCGCCGGGGTGCACCAGGGTGTCCAGCACGATCCGCAGCGCATGCTGCGCGCCCGAGGTCACCAGCACCTGCTCCGCGGTGGTGGGCAGCCCGCGATCGATGTACCGCCGCGCGATCGACTCGCGCAGTGCGCGAATCCCGCCGGGATACAGCCCGATTCCCGCGAGGTAGGGAGGGGCGCACTCGAGGGCGTGCCGGTAGCCGTCGTGCACGATCTGGTCGGGGGCCGACGGTGCCGCGATGTTCAGCCGGATCAGATCGCCCTCGGTTCCGGTGTCCGCGGGTTCGGCCGGCACCTCGTGCGGCAGCGTGAGCACGCTGCGTGCGCCCTGGCGGGACTGCAGGTGCCCGCTGTCGCGCAGCTCCGCGTAGGCGGTGGTCACGGTGGTCCGACTCACCTCCAGGTGCGCGGCGAGCGCCCGCTCGCTGGGGAGCGCGGTGCCCACCGGGACGCGGCCGTCGAGCACCAGCAGGCGCAGCGCCTCGGCCAGGGCGAGGTACGCCGGACGCGGACCGTCGGGCCGCCAGGACCCGAGCTGACGGGTGAGAGTGGCGGCGCCGATCGTGCCAGTCGCTGAGAACATGAGGCCAGTATCTCAGAACTGGCTATGTATTCAAGGTCCAATCGGCGGCAGAGTGGCTCCCATGATGGTGCGACTGGTGAAACTGTTCGTCGGCTTGTGGCTCTACGGAACCGCGATGGCGGCGATTCTGCGCGCAGGCCTGGGCAACATGCCCTGGGACGTGCTGCATCAGGGGATCGCCGACAAGCTCGGCGTGTCCGTGGGCGCCGTGATCATCGTGGTCGGCGCGCTGGTGCTGCTGGCGTGGATCCCGCTGCGCGAGCGGCCGGGCTTCGGCACGGTGGCCAATGTCTTCGTGATCGGCATCGCCTTCGACGTGATGTCGCCACTGTTCCCGTACCACCCGGCCCTGGTGATCGCGATCCCGATGATGCTGCTCGGCATCGTCGGCAATGCCTTCGCCACCGTGCTCTACATCGGCGCCGAGATGGGCCCCGGGCCGCGTGACGGCCTCATGACCGGCCTGGTCCGCAAGACGGGGTGGTCGGTGCGCGTGGTGCGCACCTCGATGGAGGTCACCGTGGTGGTCCTCGGCTTCGCCCTGGGCGGCACCCTGGGCGTGGGCACCGTGCTCTACGCGGTGGGCGTGGGGCCGCTGATCCAGTTGTTCGCCCGCACCGGACTCGGCGGCCCGCAGCTCGCGCGTCACGCCGATAAGGTGGACGAATGCGCATCCTCATCACCGGAGCCAGCTCGGGGCTAGGCGAAGGCATGGCCCGCACGTACGCCGAACGCGGCGAGGACGTGGGCCTGCTGGCGCGCCGCGTCGATCGCCTCGAAGCACTCAAGGCCGAACTCTCGACGGTGCCCGACGGCGGCGCCGTCGAGATCGGTGGCCTGGACGTGACCGACTTCGCCGCGGTGCCCGGCGCGATCGACGATGTGGTCGGACGCCTCGGCGGCCTCGACCGCGCGATCATCAACGCCGGCATCGGCAAGGGCGCGCCCCTCGGCACGGGCAAGGCCCACGCGAACCTGGAGACCGTGCAGACCAACCTCACCGGCGCGCTCGCCCAGATCGAGGCCGTGCTGGAGATCTTCCGCAAACAGGGCCGCGGCCACCTCGTGCTGATCAGCTCCATCGCCGGGCAGCGCGGTATGCCGAAGGCGCAGACCGCGTACTCGGCCAGCAAGGCCGGGCTCACCGCGATCGGCGAGGGCCTGCAGGCCGAGTTCGCGGGCAGCGATATCGCCGTGACCGTGATCAAGCCCGGTTTCATCGAGACCGACATCAACAAGGGGGTGAAGACCTCGATGAAGGTCTCCCTCGATGACGGGGTGAAGGCCCTGGTGAAGGCGATCGACCGCGAGCCCAAGGAGGCGGCGGTCCCGAGCTGGCCGTGGGCACCGCTGGGCGCCGTGCTGCGACACGGTCCCGACGAGCTCACCCGCCGCCTCATCTGACTCACGCCGCCTGGGGCGGCGCTGTGGATCGGTGCACATGCCCGGTGGGCGTACGGGTTTCGACGGTGTGCCTCCCCGACGGGTCGGTGACGGCGCGGCTGGTCCAGCCGGTGGCTTCCTTGGCGTAGTTGCACGCCGCGCACAGTCCCTGCCCGTTCTCCACACTCGTCGGGCCGCCGCGCGCGTGCGCGACGATGTGGTCGGTATGGGCGATCGGAGCATCGCAATACGGAGTGCGGCAGTACCGGTCGCGAGCGGCGATCACCTCCGCCAACCCCGCCGGGAAGAGCCGTGATCGGGAATCCAATGCGTCCACCGCTCCGGATTCCGGTTGCACGTACAAGCGTTTGACCCAGGCCACGGCGTGCTCGGTTGCGCGGCCGATGAGGTGGCGGGCGATCTCGGCCGGGAGTGTGCCGCCGTTCGCGAGATGGGCGGTGCCCGGCTGATCACCGAGCAGCACCGCCGCCGGGATGGTGAGGTTCACCGAGACCGGTTGGCCCTTCGCCACATCACGGCCGGTCAGCCGCGCGAACGCGGTATCGGCCATGATCTGCGCCCGACTCCGCACTTCCCCCGGAGCACCGAACACCCCGTCGGCTGCAGTTTTCAACGCGGCGTACACCCCGACGGCCTGCGCGACCGGCAGCAGGATCGATACCCGCGCCATGCAATCCGGCGCCGGACGGACCGTGACTCGCCGGTCTTTCGCCGCCTGCCCGATCCGGTCCACCGTGGCCCGCGCATCCAACCGGTACGCGGCCTCCCGCACCCGATCCTGCAATCGCCGCAACCCCAAACCGGCAGCGCCGAAGGTCTCACCACACAACGCGGTATCGGCCTCCGTTCGCAGCCGGGGTTCCAGATGCGAGAGACCGGCGATGATCACCTCCACCGCCTCCGGCGAGACATCCCCGTCGCGTAATCGTGCCGCGGTGGCGGGCAGATCCGCCGCCAACACCCGAGCGCGGTTGAGCATGGAAGCGGCTCGATGCGGGGAGACCCGCAGCGCCAACCCGATCTCTGCCGCGACACCGGTCTCCCACCTGTCCTGCGCGACACCGGCAGCGATCCGCTCAGACACCCGCACCCGCAACAACTCCGCGATCAACCGATACTGATCGAAGACCACCCGCGCACGAGCCCGCTCCAACCCGGCAAGACCCGCAACCACACCACCGCCGACATCACCGCCATCCCCTGCGGCGGAAACCGGATTCGTCTTCCTCATCCATACCCGAACACTACGACCACCCATCGACAAGTTTTCATCACTGCAAACCCGCCCACCGCAAACATCGCCGCACACCTCGGGCTACCCCGAGACGACCCTGAGTTGTCCCGGCCGGACCCGGGGGAATGATCGGGGCCGAGCCCGGATGTGCTGGACCTTCGAACTTCGTAGCGTCAGAGGGGTCGAAAGGTGGTGCGAAATGCGCACATTCATTCAGTCCCTCAGCGTGGCGGCCCTCGCCGCAACAGCCCTCGTCGCCGGAACCGGCATGGCCGCCGCGACCCCCGACGACTACGACTACAAGAAGGGGAGCCGCGGCGCCGCCTGCGCCTACGCCGACGGCACCCTCGGCCTCGACGTGGACGCCGGGTTCGTGATCGCCTGCCAGGGCGGCGTCTGGAACACCCCCAAGTCGTCGTGAATCCGGCCCGCACCCTCAGCGCCGCCTGCGCCGCGACGGTCGTCGCCACCGTCGTCATGGTCGCGCCCGCGTCCGCCGAACCGATCTCCACCGCCGGACGGCAATCCGTTCAGCGGGCCCTCGATGCGATGGTGACCGCGGGCTACCCCGGCGCGCAGGTCGTCGTCACCGAAGGCGGACGGGACTGGATCGCGAGCGCCGGCGTCGGCGACGTCCACCGTCGCACGCCCTTCCCCGCCGACGGCTACGTGCGGATCGGCAGCAACACCAAGGCCTACGTGGCCGCCGTGATCCTCCAGCTGGTCGCCGAGCGGCGGATCGGCCTGGACGACACCGTCGACGGTGCCGGGATCGACGGCACCCGGATCACCGTCCGCGATCTGCTGCAGCACACCTCCGGGCTGCCCGATCATCTCGGCCTCCCCGAACTCGACACCGAGGACGCCGCGATGACGGTGCACGATCCCGCCGACCTGGTACGCAAGACCCGCGCCGCGTTCCCACCGCGGTTCGCCCCCGGCGCCCGCGCGGAGTACAGCAACACCAACTACCTCGTGCTCGGACTGCTCGTGGAGAAGATCACCGGGCGGCCGCTCGCGGAGGAGATCCGCACCCGGATCCTCGCCCCGCACGGGCTCACGACGACCTACTACCCGGGCCCCGGCGACACCGTGCCGCGCGCACCCCACGCCGCCGGATACGCCGTGGAGAACGGGAAACGGATCGACATCACCGCCTACGACCCGTCGTGGGCGGGCGCCTCCGGGGCGATGGTGGCCACCCCGTCCGACCTGAACCGCTACTTCCTCGCCGTGCAGAAGGGCACGGTGATCCCGCCGGCGCAGCTCGCCGAGGCACGACGCGCCCCGCGACCGCTCGTCAACCGCGACGGCCTGCGATACGGCCTCGGCCAGGCGGAACTGCCCACCCCGTGCGGCACCGTCTGGGGGCACGGCGGCTCCATTCCCGGCTACCGCACCTACAACGGCGCCACCGCCTCCCGCGCCGTCACCGTGGTCGCGAACCAGCAACCCGCCACCCAGGCGCAGAAGCACGCCATCGAAGCCGCATTCGGCGCCGCGCTCTGCGCGCGCTAGGGAAGCGCTAGACCGCGCGCCCCCGCTCGGACCGGTACCAGCGCACCTGCGCATCGGTCGACGAATCCTGATCCGCCTGCGGCGCAGCACTCCCCGCGATCACCGGCAACAGTGCGTTGGCCTGCGCCTTGCCCAGCTCCACGCCCCACTGGTCGAAGCTGTTGACGCCCCACACGGCGCCCTCGGTGAACACCTGGTGCTCGTAGAGCGCGATCAGCTGGCCCACCACCGACGGGGTGAGCTTGGGCGCGAGAATCGTGGTGCTGGGCCGGTTGCCGGGCATCACCTTGTGCGGCACCACGGCGGGATCGGTTCCCTCGGCGGCGATCTCCTCCGCGGTCTTGCCGAAGGCCAGCACCTTGGTCTGCGCGAACAGGTTGCTCATCAGCAGGTCCTGCATGGTGCCCAGGCCGTCGGTGGTGGGCAGATCGTCGGTCGATTCCGCGAAGCCCAGGAAATCGGCCGGCACCAGCCGGGTGCCCTGATGCAGCAACTGGTAGAAGGCGTGCTGACCGTTGGTTCCCGGTTCGCCCCAGAAGATCTCGCCGGTGTTCACCGTGACCGCGGTGCCGTCCACCCGCACCGATTTGCCGTTCGACTCCATGGTGAGCTGCTGCAGGTAGGCCGGGAACCGGGCCAGATCGTTGGCGTAGGGGAGCACCGCCCGCGATTGCGCGCCGAAGAAGTCCGAGTACCAGAGACCGATGAGCCCCAGCAGGATCGGCGCGTTCTGCTCGATCGGCGCGGTGGCGAAGTGCTCGTCCACCGCGCGGAAACCGGCGAGGAACTCCGCGAAGCGCTCGCGCCCGATCGCGCACATCACCGACAGACCGATCGCGGAATCGACCGAGTAGCGGCCGCCCACCCAGTCCCAGAAGCCGAACATGTTCGCGGTGTCGATGCCGAAGGCCGCCACCCGCTCCGCATTGGTGGAGACCGCCACGAAGTGCTTGGCCACCGCCTCGTCGCCCAGCCCCAGCCCGTCGAGCAGCCAGGTCTTCGCGGCGTGCGCGTTGGTGAGCGTCTCCAGCGTGGAGAAGGTCTTCGACGCCACCACGAACAGCGTGGTCGCCGGGTCCAGCCCGGCCAGCGTGGCCACGATATCGGCGGGATCGACATTGGAGACGAAATGACACCGGAGGCCGGGCTGGCCATAAGCCCGCAGAGCGCGGTAGACCATCGCCGGACCCAGATCGCTGCCACCGATTCCGATGTTCACCATATCGGTGATGGCCTCGCCGGTGGCGCCGCGCCACTCGCCCGTGCGCACCCGATCGGTGAAGTCGCCCATCCGGCCCAGCACCTCGTGCACATCGCCGGTCACGTCCTGCCCGTCCACCGTGAGCGGCGGGTCCGCGGGGGCGCGCAGCGCGGTGTGCAGCACCGCGCGGTCCTCGGTGGAGTTGATGTGCGCGCCCGCGAGCATCGCATCGCGCTTGCTCTCCACCCCGGCCTCGCGGGCCAGCTCCGCCAGGAGGGCCAGGGTCTCGCGTGTCACCCGGTGCTTGGAGTAGTCGATGTACAGGTCGCCCACCCGGAGAACGAGCTCGGTGCCGCGGGCCGGATCGTCGGCGAAGATGTCCCGCAGGTGCAACGGGGCGACGGCGCGATGGTTCGCGTCCAGGGCTCGCCAGGCGGTCGTGGTCGTGATGTCCAGCGTGCTCATGCGCATCAGCCTAGTGTCCTGCGGGCGTTCTCGCCGGGCGGTTACTGTGGCTGGTATGGCTACCGCGCAGCGCGTCCGTGACCTGCTCGAGACGATCCCCACGGGAATCTTCGTGAACGGGGCATTCCGTGACTCCAGTTCCGGCGCAACCTTTCCGGTGCACGATCCGGCCACCGAGGAGGTGCTTGTCGAGGTCGCCGACGCCACCGCGGACGACGGTGCCGCCGCCCTGGACGCGGCCGTCGCCGCAGGTCCCGCCTGGGCCGCCACCCCGGCCCGCGAGCGCGGCGAGATCCTGCGCGCCGCGTTCGAGGGGCTGCACGCCCGCGCCGACGACTTCGCCCTGCTGATGACCCTGGAGATGGGCAAGGCGCTCCCGGAATCGGCGAACGAGCTCAAGTACGGCGCCGAGTTCTTCCGCTGGTTCTCCGAGGAGGCCGTGCGGATCGCGGGCCGGTACACGCCCGCACCCGCCGGCACCGGCCGCATCCTGGTGAGCAAGGTCCCCGTCGGGCCCTGTCTGGCCATCACCCCGTGGAACTTCCCGCTGGCCATGGGCACCCGCAAGATCGGTCCCGCCCTCGCCGCCGGCGCCACCATGCTGGTCAAGCCCGCGGGCCTCACGCCGCTCACCATGCTGCTGCTGGCCGAGGTGCTCAAGGACGCGGGCGTGCCCGACGGGGTGATCGCGGTGCTCCCCACCTCGAAGTCCTCGGCGCTCACCGGACCCCTGCTGGCCGACCCGCGGCTGCGCAAGCTCACCTTCACCGGCTCCACCGGCGTCGGCGCCGCGCTCATCGGGCAGTCGGCGCCCGGCATCCTGCGCACCTCCATGGAACTGGGCGGCAACGCCCCGTTCGTGGTCTTCGACGATGCCGATGTCGACCACGCCGTCGGTCAGGCGCTGCTCGCCAAGCTCCGCAACGGCGGCGAGGCCTGCACGGCCGCCAACCGGTTCCACGTGCACGAGAGCGTGCTCGCGGAATTCACCGACAAGCTGGTCGCGAAGATGAGCGAGTACGTGGTGGGGCCCGGCATCGACGACGGCGTGACCATCGGGCCGCTGGTCTCCGCCGACCAGCGCGACATCGTCTCCGAGCTGGTGCAGGACGCGGTGGGCAAGGGCGCCACGCTGCGGCTCGGTGGCGTCGCCCCCGAGGGCAAGGGCCACTTCTTCCCGCCGACGGTGCTGGCCGACCTCCCCGCCGACGCCCGCATCCTGCGCGAGGAGGTCTTCGGGCCGGTCGCGCCGATCATCGGCTTCAGCACGGAGGACGAGGCGGTGGCCGCCGCCAACGACACCGAGTACGGCCTGGCCTCGTACATCTTCACCCGCGATCTCGACCGTGCCCTGCGCGTGGCCGACCGCATCGACAGCGGCATGGTGGGCGTCAATCGCGGCGTGATCTCCGACCCCGCCGGACCGTTCGGCGGCGTCAAGGCGTCCGGCTTCGGCCGCGAGGGCGGCAGCGAGGGCATCGAGGAGTACCTGGAGACCAAGTACATCGCCCTGCAATAGCCGATCTCTTGGCTCAGTGTGAGTGCAAACCTCGCCGGACCACAGGTGGGTGTGGCAACTTCATAGGGTGGCAGACCTACAGGAGCGCACCGGCACGCGGCAGAACGTGATCCTCGTGCACTGGCACGACCTGGGACGTCACCTCACCTGTTACGGCGCCGAGGGCGTGGTCAGCCCCCACCTGGACCGGCTCGCCGCCGAGGGCATCCGGTTCACCGACGCCCACGCCACGGCCCCGCTGTGCTCGCCCGCCCGCGGCTCGCTGTTCACCGGCCTGCACCCGCACCGCAACGGCCTCGTCGGCCTCGCCCACCACGGTTTCGAGTACCGCGAGGGCGTGCAGACGCTCCCCGCCCTGCTCGGACAGGCGGGGTACCGCAGCGCCCTGTTCGGCATGCAGCACGAGAGCGCGGACCCGTCGCAGCTCGGTTTCGACACCGTCGACGTCTCCGACTCGCTCTGCGACTACGTGGTGGCCCGCTCGCAGGAGTGGCTGGCCGAGAACGCCGATGCCGCCGAGCCCTTCTTCCTGACCGCCGGGTTCTTCGAGACGCACCGCCCGTACCCCGTCGACCAGTACGAACCGGCCGACCCGGACACCATCGGCGTGCCCGGCTTCCTGCCCGATACCGCGCAGGTCCGCGAGGACCTGTCCGGGCTGCACGGCAGCATCACCCACGCCGACGCCGCCGTCGGCCGGCTGCTGGACACCGTCGACGAGCTCGGGCTCGCGGAGAACACCTGGATCGTCTTCATCACCGATCACGGCCTCGCCTTCCCGCGCGCCAAGTCCACGCTGTACGGCGAGGGCACCGGCGTCGCCTTCATCGTGCGGCCCCCGCGCAGCCTGGGCCTCGCGCCGCGGGTCTACGACGACCTGTTCTCCGGCGTCGACCTCACGCCCACGGTGCTCGATCTGCTCGGCGTGCCGCTGCCCGAGGACCTCGACGGCGAGACCCACGCGGCCGAGCTGCTGGAGCCCGCCGGCGAGCAGGTGCGGGCCGGCCTGTTCACGCAGAAGACCTACCACGACGCCTACGACCCGATCCGCGCCGTGCGCACCAAGCAGTTCAGCTACATCGAGAACTACGCCGACCGCCCCGCGCTGCTGCTGCCGCTCGACATCGCCGACAGCTCGTCGGCCTCCTCGCTCGACCCCTACGAGACGGCCGCGCCCCGCGCCCGCCGCGAGCTGTACGACCTCGTCGTGGACCCCTACGAACGGCGCAACGTGATCGACGAGCCCGCCTACCAGTGGGTGGCGCGGCGCCTGGCCGGAGTGCTGGCGAACTGGCGCGTGGAGACCGGCGATGTGCTGCCCACCGAGGCCGAGGGCACGAAGATCGCCGAGGACTTCATGGCCGCCTTCTTCGCCGGACGGGCCAAGCCCGATGCCGACGAGGTGCCGCTGCCCTCGCGCCGTCCGCAGGGGGCGCGCCGCGAGCTGACCGCCCGCGAGTTAGCCGAACAGGCGCGTGCCGACGCGGACCGGCCCGATCGTTCAGTGCCGGGCGCCGTCAACGCCTGACACCGTGCGGAACCCGATGTTGCTCGCCGAGGACGACGGGGTGTTGTGGCTGCGGGCGGCCACCCGGTAGCGGTAGCAGTACGAGTCGTGGCACAGGTGGCTGCCGCCGCGGAGCACGCGGGCGGCGCCCCGATCGGGCCCGGTGGGGGAGTCCACCGGCGAAATCCGGTAGTAGCGCGACGAATACCGGTCCGTGCACCACTCCCAGACATTGCCCACCGCCTGGTACAGGCCGTAGCCGTTGGGCGCGAAGGACCGCGCGGGCACGGTGCCGACCGGGCCCTGCGGCGCATCGGGGAAGTCGCCGACGAAGATGCTGCAGTCCTCGCCGGGCACCGGATGCCCGTCGCCCCACGGGTACCGCGCGCCGTCGAGACCGCCGCGTGCCGCGTACTCCCACTGCGCCTCTGTGGGCAGATCCCGCCCGGCCCACGCGCAGTAGGCGAGTGCATCCGCGTGCGAGACGTGCACGGCCGGGTGATCGGGCCGCCCGACGGTGCCCGCCCCGCCCGGGGATCGGAAGGTGGCGCCGCGCACCGTCAGCCACCACGGCGCGCCCGGCACGGGCACCCCCGATGCGGGTTCGGCGGCCGAGGCGTGGAAGACCGCCGATGCCCCGAACCGCTCGGCGTCGGTCACATAGCCGGTGGCCTCGGCGAAGGCGGTGAACGCGGCCACCGTCACCGTGGTCGCATCGATCGTGAAGCCGGGCAACCGGACCCGGTGCACCGGGACCTCGCCGTCGGCGCGGTAGCCGTCGCCGTGCGCGTCGCCCATCGCGAACTCCCCGGCGGGCACCACGGCCTGGGGGATCGGGTGGCCGCCGCCACCGGCCGCGGCGAGCCGCCGCGCGGGCAGCTCGGGGCCGGTGGGCGAGCAGCAGGTCACGCGTCCAGTATTCCCCGCGCGACGAGCAGGGCGATCACGCGCTGCGCGAGCTCGTCGGTGTCGGCGCCGGTGGTGTCGAACTTGAGGTCCGGATCCTCGGGCTTCTCGTACGGCCCGTCCACGCCGGTCAGGCCGCGCAGCTCGCCGCGATCGGCACGGGCGTAGAGCCCCTTCGGGTCCCGCTTGCGGCATTCGGAGACCGGCGTGCTGACGTGCACCTCCAGGAAGTCGATATCGGCGGCCTTGTTGAGCTCGCGCGCGATCTCCCGGTCCGAGCGCAGCGGCGAGACCAGCGAGGCGATCGCGATCACCCCCGCATCGGCGAACAGGCGGGTCAGATGTCCCACCCGGCGGATGTTCTCCGCGCGGTCGCCGGGCGAGAAGCCCAGATCGTCGGAGATGCCGTGCCGGATGTTGTCGCCGTCGATGAGGTACGCCACCCGGCCCTGGGAGACCAGGGCCCGCTCCAGCGCCACCGCCACCGTCGACTTGCCCGAGGCGGGCAGGCCCGTGAACCACACCGTGGCGCCGCGCTGCCCCGTCTTGGCCCAGCGTTCCGCGCGCCCCAGCGAACTGGGATGCCACCGGATGTCGTTGCGCGTGGCCTGTCCCGGCACCACCTCGCGGGCCTCGGCGACGGTCCCGGCGCCCACGGTGTCGTTGCTCGCCTCGTCGATCAGGATGAACGCGCCCGTGTCCCGGTTCTGGGCGTACGGGTCGGCGACCACCACCGAACTGGTGCGCAGCGTGATGGTGCCGATGTCGTTGAGCGTCAGTTCGCTCGGCCCCACCTGCTCGATCAGCGTCTCCGGATCGAGCCGTCGCTCCAGCGACTGGACCGTGGCGCGCACCGTCGCCGTCGCGTGTTTGAGCGCCACGCGATCGCCTGCGCGCAAGGGCTTCTCGGCCAGCCAGCACACGGTGGCCTCGATCTCGCGGGCCGCCACCGGCAGATGCGCATCCGCGGCGCCGGAGACCAGCACGTCGCCGCGGCCCACGTCGATGTCGTCGGCCAGTTCCACCGACACCGACAGCGGCGCAACGGCCACCGTCCGCTCGTCGTCCAGGGTGTCCAGGGCCGTGACGGTGCTGCGGCTGCCCGAGGGCAGCACCAGCACCTCGTCGCCCACGGCCAGAGTGCCCGCCGCCATCCGCCCGGTGTAGCGGCGGCGCTGCTCGGTGGTGGGCCGCGAGACCCACTGCACCGGCAGGCGCAGCTCGCGCGCCTGCGCCGACGGCGCCCGCAGCTGCACGCCCTCCAGGTACTCCAGCAGGGTGGGGCCGGTGTACCAGGCGGTGTTCGGCGAACGGTGCACCACGTTGTCGCCGAGCTTGGCGGCCAACGGGATCGCCGGGATCTCGGGCAGGCCCAGCTGCGTACCCAGCTCGGCCAGCTCCGCTTGGACCTGTGCGAACAGCTCCTGCGAGAAGTCGACCAGATCGATCTTGTTCACGGCGGCGATCACGTGCGGCACGCCCAACAGGGTGGCGATCCGCGCGTGCCGGCGGGTCTGCCGCAGCACGCCCTTGCGCGCGTCCACCAGCAGGATCGCGACGTGCGCGTTGGAGGCGCCGGTGAACATGTTGCGGGTGTACCGCTCGTGGCCCGGGGTATCGGCGAGCACGTAGCTGCGGGTGTCGGTGGAGAAGAAACGGTACGCCACGTCGATGGTGATGCCCTGCTCGCGCTCAGCCCGCAGGCCGTCGGACAGCGCCGCGAGATCCACCTCGTCGCCGTCGGTCACGGCCTCCAGGTGGTCGGTGGGCAGGCTGCCGGTGTCGTGCAGCAGCCGGCCGATCAGCGTGGATTTGCCGTCGTCGACCGAGCCCGCGGTCGCGAGGCGCAGCAGTTGGCGGGTGGTGGTGGGGGCCAGCACATCGGTCATCAGAAGTAGCCCTCTTTCTTGCGGTCCTCCATGGCGGCCGCTGATGTGCGGTCGTCGGCGCGGGTCTCGCCCCGCTCGGAAACCGTTGCCGCCGAGATCTCCTCGATCACGGCGCCGATGTCGGTGGCGCGGCTGCGGACCGCGCCGGTGATGGTCAGATCGCCCACGGTGCGGTAGCGCACCCACTCCCGGCTCGCGGTCTCGCCGTCGCGCGGCTGCGTGAATTCCGAGACCGCCAGCAGGATCCCGTCGCGCTCGAAGACCTCGCGTTCGCTCGCGAAGTAGATCGACGGCAGCTCCAGGCCCTCCAGCTCGATGTACCGCCAGATGTCCAGTTCGGTCCAGTTCGACAGCGGGAAGACGCGCACCGATTCGCCGCGGCGGATGCGCCCGTTGTACAGCGACCAGGGCTCGGGGCGCTGCGCCCGCGGGTCCCACTGGCCGAACTCGTTGCGGAAGCTGAACACCCGCTCCTTGGCCCGGGCGCGTTCCTCGTCGCGCCGGGCGCCGCCGAAGGCCGCGTCGAACCTCCCGGCCTCGAGCGCGTCCAGCAGGGTGCGGGTCTGCAGGCGGTTCCGCGATCCGGACGCCTCGGTGGATTCGGCGACGCGGCCGGTGTCGATCGACTCCTGCACCGAGGCCACGATGAGCTCGATCCCCTCCGGGTTCTCGGCCGTCGGCGCCACCCGGCGATCGCGGAACTCGATCACCTCGTCGAAGTTGTGCCCGGTGTCCACGTGCAGGATCGGGAAGGGCAGCGGTGAGGGCCGGAAGGCCTTCTCGGCCAACCGGAGCAGCACGATCGAATCCTTGCCGCCGGAGAACAGCAGCACCGGCCGCTCCAGTTCGGCGGCCACCTCGCGGATGATGTGCACCGCCTCGGCTTCGAGGACGCGCAATTCGTCCACGGCGGTCAGAGTGCTCATGCGGGGTATCCGTTCTGTGCGGCGTCGGCGCGGTACCGCTCCACCCACTCCTTCGAGCGGGCGTTGGATTGTGGCTTGAGCGGGGGCGGAGGAGCCAGCGCCGGGTCCTGGCCGATGGCCTCCAGCACCCGGGCGGTGGTCTTACGGGGATCGGCGGTCAGCTCGCTGAAATCGATCTCCACCGGCTCGATCGATTCGGCCGCGAACCAGGCGCGCCACGACCGCTCCTGCTCCAGCAGGATCGCGGCCAGATGCGCGATGCCCTCGGCGCGGTACACGGCCCGCTCGTCGCGCTCGCGGTCGTGATCGGGATCGTCGCGCCAGATCCGGGTCTGCACGGCCCGCCACATCGACACCGCCTGCGGCACCACGTCCGGCCGGAAGACGTGCACGTACACGGGGTCGGCACCGTCGAACAGGGAACGGACGGCCGTGCGCACAGACCCCGAGGCGGTGCGGGTACGGGCGATCAGCAGCGGCGTCTGATTCCACATCAGCTTGCCGCCCCACACTCCGTTGGGGGTGCGACCCTCCGCCAGCAGATCGTCGCGCCACTGCTCCGCGGTCCGCGGATCGACGGTGCCCGGGTCGATCGGATCGAGGAGGTCGATCAGCGAGGGATCGTCGACGCCGGCGAACCATTCGCGGGGCTGCGGCGACAGCGAGGAGGTGGGGTAGTACTGGAAGAACTCCTGCGGGTTGCCGGCCACACCGGTGGCGGCCAGGGACTCCACGAGCAGGGTGCTACCGCTGCGCTGACTGGCGCACACCAGGTAGCTCTCGGGCTGTGACATGCGGCCCAGTGTAATGCTGGAAAAACCGCTCGCAACCTGGGGTTTTTCGTCAGTGTGCGCGAGGCTCTTGACGGGCGCGAAGCGGTGTGCTGCGGCACTAGCGCCCCAGCGGCCCCCGGCCCAGTCGCAGCAGCAGCATGGCGAGCGTGTGGCCCTCCCGGCCCAGCTCCGAGAACCGGTCGAGCACCTTCATCTCGCGCGAGTGCACCAGCCGGGGCCCGCCCGACGCCATCCGCGTGCGGCCGATGATCCGGGACACCTCGGTGCGGCGCTTGATCGCGGCGAGGATCTCGGCGTCCAGCCGGTCGATCTCCTCGCGCAGCGCGGCGATCTCCTCCTCGGCGAGGGGCGTGCCGCCGCCGGTGCTGTCGGGTGTGCTCATGGGGTGAAGTTTTCCACAGTCGCGCCGCATACGATCGGGGACCGTGCCTCGCCACCTCCGTTCGCCCGTGACGCGGCCCCACCGGTTGCTGTGGGGCGGCGCGGTGCTGCTGCTGTGCCTGCAGCTGGTGGTGCGCGGATACGTGCTCGCCCGGGGCGGCTTCTACTGGGACGACGTGGTCTTCCTGGGACGGTCCGGGCAGGCGCTGGGTGACCCGGGCGCGTGGTTCGTCGACTACGACGGGCATCTCATGCCCGCCGCACTGTTCACCGCCGCACTCACCGCCAAGCTCGCGCCGCTGAGCTGGCCCGCCGCGGCCGGCACCCTGCTGGTGCTGCAGCTGCTCGCTTCGCTGGCCACGCTCCGCGCACTCGTGGTGGTGGCCGGCCGCCGCCCGATCATCCTGGTGCCCTTCGTCTTCTTCCTCCTGTCCCCGCTCACGCTGCCCGCCATGGCCTGGTGGGCGTCCGGCCTCAACGCCCTGCCGCTGCAGATCGGCTTGGCGGTGGCGGTGGCCGAGACGGTGCGGTACGTGCGCGGCAACCGGCGGTCCGGGCTGTGGGCGATCGCCGCGGTGCTGGTCTCCCTGCTGTTCTTCGAGAAGGCCCTCGCGATCCCGTTCGTCGCTGTGGCCGCCGTGGTTCTGGCACGGTACGTGCGCGGTCACGCGGTGCGACCGGCGCTGCGCCGGGGACGGTGGCTGTGGGCGGGGTACGGGCTGATCGTGGTCTGCTGGTTCGCGCTCTGGTCCACGATCACCGCGTCGCGGCCGGGGGAGCACACCGTGTCGTTCACCTTCTCCGCGCTGTTCCGGTCCGTGAACTCGGTGCTGGCGCCCGCGGCGCTCGGCGGCCCGTGGACGTGGACGCGGGAGAACCCGGGGCCGCCCGTCGTGGTGCCGAACGTCGCGATCACGGTGATCGGCCTGCTCGCGATCGTCGCGATCGTCGGAGTCACCTGGTGGCGGGCGCCGCGCGGCCTGGCCGCCTGGGGCGCGGCGGCCGCGTACTTCGTGGCATCGCTGGCGCCGGTCTTCTTCCTGCGCAGCTCGGAGTACACGTCCACGCTGTTGCCGCTGTCGCTGCGGTACTTCGCCGATTTCGCGTGGGTGCTCGCGCTGGCCGGGGCGCTGGTGATCACGGCGCGCACCCGGCGTCGGCGGCTCGATCCGCGCCTGTGGGCGGCGGTGGTGCTGGTCTTCGCCGTCAGCGCGAGCGCCAGCACCGTGCGGTTCGCGCCGGTCTGGGCGGACAACCCCACCGGCTCATACCTGGAGCAGGTGCGCGAGGGCTCGCGGGCGTACGCCGGCCGGCCGATGCTCGATCAGGAGATCAGCACCGACGTCATCGCCCGCCTCGCGTACCCGGACAACACGCTCTCGCACCTCCTGGCCACCACCGCGCAGCGGCCGCGGTTCGGGACCTCCTCGCCCGAGGCCACCGTCGTCGATCGGCAGGGCCGGTTCGTGCCGGGCCGGGTGAGCCGCGTCCGGTCGGTGCCCGTCGGGGACGTGCCCGGGTGCGGCACCCGGGTCGACGGTGCGCCCGTCCTCCTGCAGTACGAGGGGCCGCTGGCCTACTGGGAATGGGTGGTGCAGGTCAACTACCTCGCCGCGGAGGACGGTGTGCTCGTGCTGCAGCAGGAACGCGCGGGGGCTCCCGTGCGGGTTCCCGTCCAGCGGGGGCCGCACACGCTGTACGTCCGGGTGCCCGGTGCGGGCGGCGGGTTGCTGGCCCGGGCGGAGTCGCCGGGACTCGTCGCGTGCGTGAGCGGCGGACCCGTCGGGCTCCTGATTCCGGCCTCGGCGCCCGAGCGATGAGGCCCGATCCGGCGTCGGAAATCACGTTTCTATACCCGTAAACATCGCCGTGAACTGCGCTGATGCCGGTCGCTGCGACAGTTGAGCGTTTGGTGTCGCAAAGCTTCTTTCAATGTGCCGCGAAATAGCCACAGTGGGGATATTTTCGCGGAGTCCGATCCGTGTGTGATCGGCGTCACCTCTCATTTCGAAGGGCTTGTGCTCATGAACCTCGCAGTTCAATCCCCCGCTTCGACGCGCTACGCCGGGGCGGGGGTCGCAATCCTCACCGCGGCCACGCTGGCGGTCACCCCGATGGCGGCCTCCGCCGCCGGGGTCACCGCGCCCACCGTCCCGCCGATCGTCAAGGACATCGGCGGCGCCGCGAGCGCCCTCGCCAACTGGGCCGTGGACTCCGGCATGAAGTTCGTCAAGGATCCACTGACGGGCGTCATCAAGCTGGTCAGCGACCAGGTCGGCAACGTCACCGTGATCGGCGGTGTCCTCGCGGAGGGCGCCCAGCAGATCATCACCAGCATCGGCGACGATCTTCCCGGCGCACTCGCGGAGGCCCAGAAGCTGATCGCCGCCGGGAAGTACGGCGACGCCTGGCAGGCCGTCGCGAACACCTTCACCGGCCCCGTGCTCGGCGCCCTGCTCAACGGTATGACGCCGATCATGAACCAGCTCGGGCCGCAGATCGGGCCGCTGGCCGATGCCTTCCAGGCCGCGATGCTGCCGATCATCGGGCTGGTCCTGCCGCCGCTCGCCACCGTCGTGACCCTGCCCGCGCACCTGCTCGACGGGATCGGCGCCGCCACCAAGGCGCTCACCGCCGGCGACCCCGTCGGGGCCGTCAACGCCCTCATCGGCACCGCCCGCAAGGTCGGCGAGTTCACCGTCGAATCGCTGTTCGGCGATTTCGGTGTGGTCAAGGGCATCACCGGGCTGATCCCCGCGATCATCTCCGGCCTCGCCGGATCGGAATGGGCCACCAAGGGCCCCTTCGCCACCAAGGACGGCACGCCGGTGTCCTTCGGTCCGGCCTCCGCCGCCACCCTGGCGGCCTCGCCCACCGCGGTGCCCGCGTTCCCCGGCCTCCCGCAGCTGCAGGAGATCGGCAAGATCTGGCAGGACACGTTCAAGACGGTCACCGAGGGACTGACCGGCGAATACGGCCTGCCCTCGCTGGTCGAGGTCTTCACCAAGAACCTGCCCAAGGGCGAATTGTCGTTCTCCTACACCAAGATCCACGGTGTGCTCGGCGCCGTGGTGCTGGGTCTGGGTGCCGGTGTACTGCAGACGGGAACCGTGCTCAACCCGTTCCTCGGACCGCTCGGCAAGGGGCTCGACGCCGCCTCGAACGACCTGCTGCGACTCACCCTCGGTGCGTACAACTTCACCCGCGATCTCGGCGCCGTGCCCTTGGCCGAGCTCGAAAAGGTGGGCAAGGCCCTGATGGCCGGCGATCCGTTCGCCGTGCTCCAGGCCGTGTCCGCAGGCATCGCCACCTCGCTCGGCACCGTGGTGAACGGCATCTTCGCCCCGGGCGAGGAGTTCTCGCCGGGACTGCTGCCGGCATTGCTCAGTGTCACCAAGTCGTTCATCGACGGCGCGTCCGGCAAGGCGCCCGCGCCCGGGGTCGCTCGGGCCTCCGGTGACACGGTGGCACCCGTCGCCGTGAGCGATTCCGCGGCCGGCTCCGCGAATTCAGCTGCTGCGGTGTCCGGTGGATCGTCGGTGACGCCCGCGACGCCGAAGGCGGAGACGCCCGAGAAGCCCGTCGTCGAGACGCCGAAGGTCGAGACCCCGGTCGTTGAGACGCCGAAGGTGGAGACGCCCAAGGTCGAGACGCCGAAGACCGAGACGCCGAAGACCGAGACGCCGAAGGCGGAGACGCCGAAGGCGGAGACGCCCGTCGAGACGCCGAAGGCTGAGGTCCCGACGATCGAGACCCCGACGACCGGTGGTTCCTCCGAGGGGACCTCCGGTGCCGACAGCAGCGCGGGCTCGGCGGCCGGCGGCAGTGCGTCGGACGGCGCGGGCGTCGAGACGGCTGCGGCTGCCTGATCGGCCGAGGAATCGCGAAGGCGGACGGGTCCGGCAGGCTGCCGGACCCGTCCGCCCTCCATCGCGAAACTGCACCCCAGCGGGCGACTGCGGCCATAGTGTCCACGGCCGCCCGCTGGGGTGCAGTTTCGCGAAGGGGCGGGCGGAGCCGTCGCCGGAACCTGTCGGACCCGGCGGCTAGGCTGGATGGGAGATGAATGAAGCAGCACCGCAGCAGTCCGGACTCCGCCAGCGCAAGCCCTTCTCCCGGCCGCAGGAGAAGCAGGAACGAGGGCAGGAGCTACTGGAGGGGCTGAACCCACAGCAGCAGGCGGCCGTCCTGCATGAGGGCTCGCCGCTGCTCATCGTGGCGGGCGCGGGCTCCGGCAAGACGGCCGTGCTCACCCGCCGCATCGCCTACCTGCTGGCCGCCCGGGGCATGCACCCCGGCCAGATCCTGGCCATCACCTTCACCAACAAGGCCGCGGCCGAGATGCGCGAGCGCGTGGCGCAGCTGATCGGCCCGCGCGCCAACACCATGTGGGTGTCCACCTTCCACTCCACGTGCGTGCGCATCCTGCGCGCCCAGGCGGGCCTGCTGCCCGGGATGAACTCGAACTTCTCCATCTACGATGCCGACGATTCGCGGCGCCTGCTCACCATGATCGTCAAGGACATGGGACTGGACGCGAAGAAGTTCGCGCCGCGCGCGCTGGCCACCCAGATCTCCAACCTCAAGAACGAGCTGATCGGCCCCGAGGACGCCGCCGCCGATGCGGCGAAGACGGGCGAGCCCTTCGCCGTCACCGTCGCCGAGGTCTTCGGCACGTACCAGGCCCGGCTGCGCAGCGCGAACGCCTTCGACTTCGACGATCTGATCGGCGAGACCGTGGGCCTGCTGCAGGCGCACCCCAATGTGGCGCAGTACTACCGCCGTCGTTTCCGGCACGTCCTCGTCGACGAGTACCAGGACACCAACCACGCCCAGTACGTCCTGGTGCGCGAGCTGGTGGGCGTGGAGACCGCCGACGGTGACGAGGGCGACGCCGTGCCGCCGTCGGAACTGTGCGTGGTGGGCGACGCCGATCAGTCGATCTACGCCTTCCGCGGCGCCACCATCCGCAACATCGAGGAATTCGAACGGGACTTCCCGAACGCGGAAACCATTCTGCTGGAGCAGAACTACCGCTCCACCCAGACCATCCTCTCGGCCGCGAACGCCGTGATCTCGCGGAACACCGGCCGCCGCGAGAAGAAGCTGTGGACCGACCAGGGCGACGGTGCGCTCATCACCGGCTACGTGGCCGACAACGAGCACGACGAGGCCAGCTTCGTGGTGTCCGAGATCGATGCGCTCTCCGACAACGGCATCAAGTACAGCGACGTGGCCGTGTTCTACCGCACCAACACCGCCGCGCGCGTGCTGGAAGAGGTGTTCATCCGCCACGGCGTGCCGTACAAGGTTGTCGGTGGCGTGCGCTTCTACGAGCGCAAGGAGGTGCGCGACCTGGTGGCGTACCTGCGCGCCATCGACAATCCGAACGACACCGTGAGCCTGCAGCGCATCGTCAACACCCCGCGCCGCGGCATCGGTGACCGCGCACAGGCCTGCCTCACCGTGCACGCCGAGAACCGCGGGACCAATTTCAACCAGGCCATCGAGGACGCGGTCGACGGCGGCGTCGCGATGCTGAATCCACGCTCCCGCAACGCCATCGCCACCTTCTCCGGCCTCATGACGGAGCTGCGCCGGATCGCGGCCGACGAGGAATCCGATATCGGTGACCTGCTCGACGCGGTGGTCGAGAAGACGGGCTACCGCGCCGAACTCGAGGGCTCGTCCGATCCGCAGGACGGTGCGCGCCTGGAGAACATCGAGGAGCTCATCAGCGTGGCCCGCGAGTTCTCCGCGCAGGACTTCACCGACGCCGTCGTCGAGGAGGGCACGCCCGAACCCGGCTCACTGGCCGCCTTCCTCGAACGCGTCTCGCTGGTGGCCGACGCCGACCAGGTCCCGGACGACGATGCGGGCGTCGTCACCCTGATGACCCTGCACACCGCGAAGGGTCTGGAGTTCCCGGTGGTCTTCGTGACCGGCTGGGAGGACGGCCAGTTCCCGCACATGCGCGCCCTCGGCGACGAGAACGAACTGGCCGAGGAACGGCGCCTCGCCTACGTGGGCATCACCCGTGCCCGCGAGCGGCTCTACGTCTCCCGCGCGATGATCCGCTCCACCTGGGGCGACCCCATGCAGAACCCGGAATCACGGTTCCTCGCCGAGATCCCGCAGCACCTGATCGACTGGCGCCGTACGGAACCCGTGCGCTCGCAGTTCGCCGGTTCCCGCGGTGTCTTCGGCGGAGACCGGGAATCGTGGGGCGGCCAGCGCACCTGGGGTGACAAGCGCGGCGGCTCCGATGCGGCGTGGAAGAGCAAGAAGGCGCCCAAGCCCACGCGGCGGGCCAACAAGCTCACGCTCGGTGTCGGCGACCGCGTCTCGCACGACTCCTTCGGGCTCGGCACCGTCACCGCGGTCACGGGAACGGGCCCCATGGAGCGGGTCACGCTCGATTTCGGGTCCGCGGGCACCGTCACCCTGATGACCTTCGGCGGCCTGCCGATGGAGAAGCTCTAGCCGGAACGAGAGAAGCGGCCCGGGAGATGATCTCCCGGGCCGCTTCCTTGTGATCGTGGGGCGGACTAGACCCGAACGCCGCGCTCAGCGAGCCAGCTCTGCGGATCCAGCTTCGTGCCGCCGGGGGTGTGCACCTCGAAGTGCACGTGCGGGCCGGTCGAGTAGCCGTTGTTGCCCACCCAGCTGATGAGATCGCCGGCCTTGACCACCTGGCCGGGCTGCACGTTGACGTTGTACATGTGGCCGTACAGCAGCACGGTGCCGTCGGACAGGCGGATCTTGACCCAGATGCCGAAGCCCGAGGCGGGGCCGGCGTCGGTGACCACACCGTCGGCCGCGGCGAAGAGCGGGGTGCCGAGCGGCGCGGCGAGGTCGAGACCGCCGTGCATGGCGCCCCAGCGGGTGCCGAAGTTCGAGGTGAGCGTGGCACCGTTCACGGGCGCGGTGACCTTCGGGCGCATGGAGTCGATGACCTTCTTGTCATCGGCGTCCTTGCGGGCCTTGCCGCCGGCGAGCGCGGCGCTGAACTGATCCATGTCCTGCGCGGCGGGAACCGGAGCCTGGCGGGCGACGTTCGACTCGGGGCCACCGGCGGGCGGGACCACGGGCTGCTGCGAGGTGGCCGGGCCATCGGTCGAGGTGGTGGCCACGGCGGCACCGGCGACGGTGGCACCCGCGGCGAGCGCGAGCAGGGCGGCGCGGCCCTTGAGCGCGTGCGGCGGTGCGGCGACACGGTGCTTGCCGCCCTTGCGGACGGGAGCGGGAGCGAGCTCGGGGGCGACCTCCGGAACCGGGGCGAGGAAGGCGGTGTCCTCGTCGTCCTCGGCGGGGGCGTCGAAACGCGGGGTGCCGGTGAACAGCACCTCGGGGATCATCAGATCCTGGGTGAGCTCCGAGTGGGTGGGGCGGTAGCCGAGCGCCGATTCGCCCTCGGGTGCGTCGGCCCAGCTCTCGGCGTACGCAGCCTCAAGGCGGGCTTCGATCTCGTCGAGGGGGATGATCGCGGTGATCGACTCATGGTCGAGAACCTGCGTGGCGCTGCTGAAACTCACCTCGCGGGCTTCCTCGCGACTCCGTGTCATACTCGCCCTACTCCGCTCGTGAAACCGCTTGTCGACGACCTCGAAGTGACCGGGCGATGTCTCCATCGTGACCGCTTCGTGATCCGCGTCCCGTCGACGATAACGAAATGATTGCGACGAGACAACCTGTTGCGATCCCGAGTGTCGGAATGTGGCTTTGATCACAATTGGGTCTCGGCCTTCGGATCCAGCCGGATCCGGTCGTCATCGGCGTCGTAATCATAGAGGCTGCCGTAGCGGCCCCAGTCGATGGCGATCCGCATCTGCCGCTCCGCGTCCTCGGGGCCGAAACCGCGCCGCAGCAGGTCCAGGAAGAAGCCCAGCCGCAGCGCACCGTCGCTGGTGCTGCGCAGCGCTCGCAGCACCGTGCGCACCAGGGGAGCGCGCTGCGACGCCTGCCGGGCGAACACCTCGCCGGCCTCCGACAGCGGCACCTCGACGAAGGTGCGCCCCTCCTCGGTGATCTTGATGTCGTTGCCGTCGACCTCGACGAAGCCCAGCATCGCGGCGGCGTCCACCAGCGGCATGATGTCGTCGAGCTCGAAGTTGAGGTCGTTCGCCAGGTCCGGCAGGTCGGCGCGGTCGTCGTGCATGTGCACCAGCTCCACCAGACCGGCCAGCCCACCGACGGTGGCGTCGGGCAGCGGACGGCTCACCGGCGTCGCCTCGCCCGGGTCGGGTGCGTGCTCGATCTCGGCGGTGCGGCCGGTGAGGGCCTCGTACAGCTCGTCGACGATCGCCTCGAAATCGGCGGAGGTGCGGTTGCGGGGCCGCGGCATGTCGATCCGGGTCTCGTGCACGATGCGGCCGGGCTTGGACCCGAGGACCACCACGCGGTCGGCCAGCAGCACGGCCTCCTCGATGTTGTGCGTCACGATGCACACGCTGCGGATCGGGAAATCGTCCTGGGTCCACAGTTCGACGAGCTCGCCGCGCAGGTTCTCCGCGGTGAGGACGTCGAGTGCGGAGAAGGGCTCGTCCATGAGCAGCAGGTCGGGCCGCACCACCAGCGCGCGGGCGAAGCCGACGCGCTGGCGCATCCCGCCCGAGAGCTCGCGCGGGTAGGCGGACTCGAAGCCGTCCAACCCGATCGTGTCGATCGCGGAGACCGCGCGGGCCTGCCGCTCGTCGCGCGGCACGTTCCGGGCGGCCAGCCCCAGCTCCACGTTGTCCTGGACGGTGAGCCAGGGCATCAGCGCGAAGGACTGGAAGACCATGGCCGTGCCGGGGTTGGGTCCACGCAGGGGCGCACCGTCGGCCTCGACGGTGCCGGACGAGGGCGGGATCAGCCCCGCGATGATGCGCAGCAGGGTCGACTTGCCCGAGCCGGACCGGCCGAGCAGAGCCACGATCTCGCCGTCGGCGATCGTGAGATCGATGTCGTCGAGCACGGTGAGGGTGTCGCCGGCGGCCCCCTCGAAGCTCTTGGTGAGGCCGGACAGACGGATGAGGGGTGCGGCGCCGGGCCGGGTGACGGTGGTCATGAGAGGTACTCCTGAGGACAAGGGCTACTAGTAATAAGGGGTGGGCCGCTACAGCGAGTAGCGGCGTTCGGCCACCCGGTACAGGCGGCGCCACAGGGCGGAGTTGGTGCCCACCACGAACAGGCACATCACGATGATTCCCAGCAGCAGCCGGGAGACGTGGTCGGGACCGGTCGAGGCGGTCGCGTCGGCGATGTAATCGCCCAGGCCGAAGGCGTGATAGGTCACCCCGTCGTAGGACACCACCTCGGCCACGATCGAGGCGTTCCAGGCGCCGCCGGCGGCGGTGATCCCGCCCGTCACGTACCCGGCGAAGATGCCCGGCAGCAGTACGTAGCGCCACCGCATCCAGGTGGGCAGGTTCATATCGTCGGAGGCCTCGAGCAGATCACCCGGGATGGCGCTGGCCGCCGCGATCACGTTGAACAGGATGTACCACTGGGTGCCGAGCGCCATGAGGACCACGCCGCCCAGGTTGAGCGAGATGTTCCACGCCACCAGGACGGCGGTGATGATCGGGAACAGGAAGTTCGCGGGGAAGCTGGCGCACACCTGGATCAACGGCTGCAGGGCCCGGCTGAGCTTGGGGTTGAGGCCGATGATCACGCCGATCGGCACCCAGAACAGGGTCGCGAAGATCATCACCAGCGCGACGCGGCCCATGGTGGCCAGGCCCAGCAGGAAGACATTGGCCACCTCGTCGAGCCCGGAGTCGCGCAGGATCGTCTCCGCGGCCCGCCACAGGCCGTAGCCCACCACCGCGAGCACGGCGACGCCGAAGACGATGTCGCCGATGCGGCGCCGCGCGGGCGGAACGTCGTGCGCGGGCGCCGAGCGGCCGAACATCCCGAAGAACCGGTCGGAGGCGACGATGACGGGGTTGACGATGCGACCGAAGGCATCGGCGGCGTGCGAGCGCCGCAAGACGGTGAGCACCACCGACTTCGGTTCGCGGCCGGTGGCCGAGTCCTCGAGCCGGAACCGCTCCGCCCAGGCGGTGAGCGGGCTCCAGAAGAAGAAGTTCACCGCCACGATCACCACGATCATCGCGCCGATGGCCCAGCCCACCCGGCCCAGGTCACCGTCGGCCGAGGCGCTCGCGACGTACGCGCCGATCCCGGGCAGCGCGTACTCGTTGCCGGCCACCGAGACCGCCTCCGAGGCGGTGAGGAAGAACCAGCCGCCGCCGAAGCTCATCATGGCGTTCCAGACCAGCGGGATCATGCCGCTGGGCACGTCGAGCCGCCAGAACCGCTGCCAGCGCGACAGGCCGATGTCCTCGGCCGCCTCGCCGAGATCGCGGGGCTGGCTGATCAGGCTCTGGTAGAAGGCGAAGGTCATGTTCCAGGCCTGCGAGGTGAAGATGGCGAAGATGGCGGCCAGCTCCAGGCCCAGGGTGGAACCCGGGAACAGGGCGATGAACAGCGTGACCGTGATCGACAGGAAGCCGAGGATCGGGACCGACTGCAGCACGTCGAGCAGGGGCATGAGCACCGCCCGGGCCCGGCGCGAGCGGGCGGCGAGGGTGGCGTAGGCGAAGGTGAAGACGATCGAGGCGCCGAGCGCGACGAACATCCGCAGCAGCGAGCGCGCGGCGTAGTACGGCAGGTTCGACGGATCGGTGTCGACGCGGGCGTCGGCGTGCTGCAGATCGATCGGGGTGTCCATGCCCTGGCCGACGCGGATCACCAGCCAGATCAGGGCGGCGGCGCCGGCCACCACGAGGATGTCGGCCGCGATGCCGGCACCGCGGCGCCCGCCCTCGGCCCGGCCGCGGGCCGACAGCAGCGAGCCCGCGAGGGGAGTGGTGCTCACAGGTCCGCCTCCTGGGGCTCGGGCAGCACGTCCCAGCGGACCGAGGTGACCGACGGTTCCATGCTCAGCTGGCTGATCGCCGATTCCATCGCGCGATCGTCGCGGCCGTCGGCGGTGAGGGTGGCGCGCACCTCCACCTGGCCGTCGGTGGTGTTGCTGCTGCTGATGGACTGCAGGTGGAAGGCGGTGCGGGTGAGCGCCTGCACCAGCAGGACACGCACGTGCGACTCGTTCTCGTCGCGGGTGACGGCGACGAACTCGTAGCGGCTGGGCGCCTCCTTGCCGGTGTCGGGGGCGCGGTCGACCGCGTGCCCCACCGTCCGCAGGGCGGTGTTGACGACGATCACGACGACGGTGCCCATGATGGCCGGGAGGAACAGTCCCGCACCGCACAGCGCGCCGACGGCGGCGGAGCACCACAGCGTGGCGGCGGTGTTGAGGCCGCGCACGGTGAGGCCGTCGCGGAGGATCACACCACCGCCCAGGAAGCCGATGCCGGAGACGATCTGGGCCGCGACGCGGGTGGGATCGCCGCCGGCGAAGCCGTACGCCGAGAGCACGACGAAGAGTGCGGACCCCACCGAGACCAGCGCATTGGTGCGCAGTCCCGCCATGCGGGCGCGGTACTGGCGTTCGATGCCGATGAGCGTGCCGCAGCCGAGACTGGCGAGGATCCGGATGAGGATGTCGAGCGAGTCGACGTTGGTGGTGACGTGCATGGGCGTAGGCCTCCCTGCCGAGGGCACGCGTCTGCCCGCCGCTCAGCGGAGCGACGGTGGCGTGCCTGCGATTTCAGCCGGACAATGCAGTGATCGCCGCGAGGCTCGGTGGATTGCTACCATTTCGCGACAAATCTGTCCGATTTGTGTTGCGGCTCAGCGGGTTCCCTGGGTGATGCGGATGCCGCCGAGCCGAGGACTATGACTGTCGTCCGACATGACATCACCTCCATGAATCGCGTTCCACGCGCCGGTGAAGGGGAGGTGAACAGATCACGCCCCTCCACGTCAGACCTTCAGCACTTCGCGGCGTAAACCCGCACGTGCAGTACGGGAGCCAATCGGGGCACACCCTTAAGCCGGATGTACCTGTCCTGACCCGGGGCGTCTCTCGACGTTCGGGGTCGCTGGCCTGTTTCCGCGAAGGAGCCTCAGCGAACGAATGGCGCCTTGCCGGTCAAGGATGACATGCACTCTGTCGCGGGGCAAGCCGAGTACTCTGCCGCCATGGAGGTTGGTACGACCGGAGTGTCGGCGGCGCCCGCGGCGCAGCCGACGACGGCGCGGGAGCGGGCGAAGGCCGCGCGGCGGCGCGAGTTGCTCGCGGCGGCGGCGAAACTCATGGCGGAGCGCGGCTTCGCGGGCGTGCGCCTGGAGGACATCGGCGCGGCCGCAGGGGTTTCCGGCCCCGCGATGTACCGGCACTTCGCCGGGAAGCAGGACGTGCTGGCGGCGCTGCTGGTGGAGATCTCCGAGTACCTCTACGAGGGCGGGCGGCGCGTGGCGGCCGATCGCGGTGACGATCCGCGCCGGGCGCTGGTGGATCTGGTCGACTTCCACGTGGAGTTCGCCGCCTCCGAGCCGGACCTGATCCGGGTGCAGTACCGCGACCTGTGGTCGCTGGCGCCGGATTCGGCGCGCCGGGTGCGCCGGTTGCAGCGGCAGTACGTGGAGCTGTGGGCCGACGAGTTGAACCGCCTGGGCGGCGATCCGGTGGAGAACCGGGCGCGGGTGCACGCGGTGTTCGGCCTGCTCAACGCCGCGCCGAGCCTGCCGACTCTGCCGGCCGCGCGGCTGCGGGCGGTGCTGCGCGAGCAGGCGCTGGCCGCGCTCGGCATCGCCGACTGACCCCGCCGCGCGGCCGAAAAGCGCAAACTCTTTACAGGTGACCCGGATCACCCCTATCCTGATTGTCAGTTAGTGACGATTAACTCAAAGGAGTGCGGAGTGACCTTCCGTGAGGAGCACGAGGCGAACCTCGCCGACCTGCGTGCGCGGCTCGACCGCGTGGCGCAGGGCGGCGGGGAGCGGGCGCGCGAGCGCCACGAGGGCCGCGGCAAGCTGATGGTCCGCGAGCGCATCCGCCGCCTGCTCGATGTGGGCAGCCCGTTCCTCGAGGTCGGCGCGCTCGCCGCCGAGGACATGTACGACGGGAAGGCGCCCTCCGCGGGTGCCGTGGCGGGGATCGGCACCGTGTCCGGCCGGCAGGTGATGATCGTGGCCAATGACGCCACCGTCTCCGGCGGCACCTACTACCCGATCACGGTCAAGAAGCACCTGCGCGCGCAGGAGATCGCGATGCAGAACCGGCTGCCGTGCGTGTACCTGGTGGACTCCGGCGGCGCCATGCTGCTCAACCAGGACGATGTCTTCCCCGACCGCGAGCACTTCGGCCGCATCTTCTACAACCAGGCGAACATGAGCGCCGCGGGCATCCCGCAGATCGCCGCCGTGCTCGGCAGTTCCACCGCCGGCGGTGCCTACGTGCCCGCGATGAGCGACGAGACCATCATCGTCCGCGATCAGGGCACCATCTTCCTCGCGGGGCCGCCCCTGGTGAAGGCCGCCACCGGCGAGGACGTGACCGCCGAGGATCTCGGCGGCGGTCTCATGCACTCCACCAAGTCGGGCGTCACCGACCACCTCGTCGACTCCGACGACGAGGCGCTGGAGAAGGTGCGGCAGATCGTCGCGCGGCTCGGTCCCGAGGGGGAGCGGCAGTGGGACGTGCGCCCGGCGCTGCCCGCCGCCCGCCCGCAGAGCGACCTCTACGACGTGGTGCCCACCGATCCGAAGATCGGTTACGACGTGCGCAAGCTGATCGAGATCGTGGTCGACGGTGGCGAATTCGACGAGTTCAAGGAGAACTTCGGCACCACCCTGGTGACCGCCTTCGCCCGGATCCACGGCCACCCGGTGGGCATCATCGGCAACAACGGAGTGCTGTTCGCCGAGGCCGCCCAGAAGGGTGCGCACTTCATCGAGTTGTGCGATAAGCGCCGCATCCCACTGGTCTTCCTGCAGAACATCACCGGCTTCATGGTGGGACGCCAGTACGAGGAGGGCGGCATCGCCAAGCACGGCGCCAAGATGGTCACGGCCGTCGCCTGCGCGCGGGTGCCGAAGTTCACCGTGATCGTGGGCGGCTCCTTCGGCGCCGGCAACTACTCCATGTGCGGCCGCGCGTATTCGCCCCGCTTCCTGTGGATGTGGCCCAATGCACGAATCTCGGTGATGGGCGGGCCGCAGGCCGCCGACACTCTGGCCTCGGTGCGCCGCGATCAGGACGGGATCGAGGAGTTCAAGGAATCGGTGCGCGACCAGTTCGACCGCCAGTCCCAGGCCTACTACTCCACGGCCCGGCTGTGGGACGACGGCGTGATCGACCCCGCCGACACCCGCACCGTGCTGGGCCTCGCGCTCGATGCGGCGTCGCGCACGCCGCTCGCCGAGGTCTCCTACGGCGTCTTCCGGATGTGAGAGAGCAGATGATTGAGAAGGTACTGATCGCCAACCGCGGCGAGATCGCCTGTCGCGTGATCGAGACGTTGCGGGACCTCGGCATCGCCAGCGTGGCCGTGTACTCGGACGCCGATGCCGATGCGCGCCACGTGAAGCTGGCCGACGAGGCCGTGCGGCTCGGTCCCGCCGCCGCCACGGAGAGCTACCTGCGCATCGACGCCGTGGTCGACGCCGCCCGCGCCACCGGCGCCGATGCCGTCCACCCCGGATACGGATTCCTCTCCGAGAATGCCGCTTTCGCCCGCGCGCTCGACGAGGCCGGGATCGAGTTCCTCGGCCCGCCGGTGGCCGCCATCGAGACGATGGGCGACAAGATCACCGCCCGCGCCGCCGTGGTCGAGCGGGACGTCCCCGTGGTCCCGGGCATCAGCCGCCCCGGCCTCACCGACGCCGACCTGATCGCCGCCGCCGAGGACATCGGCTTCCCGGTGCTGATCAAGCCCAGCGCCGGCGGTGGCGGCAAGGGCATGCATCGGGTGGAGGACCCGGCGGACCTGCCCGCCGCGGTCGCCGCGGCCCGCCGCGAGGCCGCCGCCGCCTTCGGCGACGACACCCTGTTCATGGAGCACTTCGTGGACACACCGCGCCACATCGAGGTGCAGGTGCTGGCCGATAAGCACGGCAACGTGGTGCATCTCGGCGAGCGCGAGTGCTCGCTGCAGCGCCGCCATCAGAAGGTGATCGAGGAGGCCCCGTCGGCATTACTCGACGAGGCCACGCGCCAGCGCATCGGGCGCGCCGCCTGCGACGCCGCCCGCTCGGTGGGGTACACAGGCGTGGGCACCGTGGAATTCATCGTCTCGGCGCACCGTCCGGACGAGTTCTTCTTCATGGAGATGAACACCCGGCTCCAGGTGGAGCACCCCGTCACCGAGCTGGTGACCGGAGTCGACCTGGTGGAGCAGCAGATCCGCGTCGCCAACGGTGAGGTGCTGGGCGTCGAGCAGGGCGACATCACACTCACCGGCCACGCCGTCGAGGCTCGCGTCTACGCCGAGGACCCGGCCGCGGGCTTCCTCCCCACCGGTGGCACCGTGACCGGGCTGCGCTACCCGCGGCACTCTCGCCGCGGTCCCATCCGGGTGGACACCGGCATCGAGGCCGGGACCGTGGTGGGCAGCGATTACGACCCGATGCTGGCCAAGGTGATCGTGCACGCCGCGGACCGCGAGCAGGCCCTGCGCCGGCTCGACGAGGCGCTCTCGGCCACGCAGCTCACCGGCCTGCGGACCAACGTCGACTTCTGCCGGTTCGTGCTCGACGACGCCGATGTGATCTCCGGCAATCTCGACACCGAGCTGCTGGATCGGTTGGCGCCCAGCTACACCCGGCCCGAACCCACCGCCCGGGCCTACGCCGCGGCAGGACTGCGTGCCGTGGCCGATTCCCTGGGCGAGGGACCGTGGGGCACGGAGACGGGCTGGCGCATCGGCGGCGCCGCGCCGGTGGTGATCCGCTTCGACGGTGACGTCGCGGTGTCCGTCGCCCACGATGCGGTCACGGTGCACGGGCCGGGCATCGACTGGGCGGGAACGGCCCGGCTCCACGGTGACCGGCTCACCGTGGACGGGCGGACCTCCCCGGTCACCGTCGCGGTGACCGGCGGCACCTACTGGGTGAGCGGTGTGGACGGTTCTTTCGAGCTGGCGATCGCACGCAGCGCCTCCAAGGACCGGGACGGCGCGCACGACGGCGAGGTGGCCAGCCCGATGCCGGGCGCCGTGGTCGCCGTGCCGGTGACCGACGGGCAGGCCGTCACCAAGGGCGAGACCCTGGTGATCATCGAGGCCATGAAGATGGAGCAACCGCTGACCGCACCGATCGACGGCACGGTGACGGTGGCGGTTCGCGTGGGAGACAAGGTGAACGCCGCACAGGTACTCGCGGTGGTCACGGCAGAGCAAGGCGCAGCGGAACAAGCGGGAGAGAACTGACGATGGAACTGACCAGCGAATACGCCGATCTTCGGGACACGGTGCGCGATTTCGCGAACCAGGTGGTGGCGCCCGTCTCGGCCAAGCACGATGCGGAGCACTCCTTCCCGTACGAGGTCGTCAAGCAGATGGGCCAGATGGGCCTGTTCGGCCTGCCCTTCCCCGAGGAGTACGGCGGGATGGGCGGCGACTACTTCGCGCTCGCCCTCGCACTGGAGGAACTGGGCCGCGTCGACCAGTCGGTCGCGATGACCGTCGAGGCCGGAGTGGGACTCGGCGCCATGCCGATCTACAAGTTCGGCACCGAGGAGCAGAAGCAGAAGTACCTGCCGAGCCTCGCCGCGGGCGAGAACCTGGCCGGCTTCGGCCTCACCGAGCCCGGCTGCGGCTCGGACGCGTCCGGAACCCAGACCACCGCCAAGCTCGACGGCGACACCTGGGTGATCAACGGCTCCAAGCAGTTCATCACCAACTCCGGCACCGATATCACCAGCCTGGTGACGGTGACCGCGGTGACCGGCACCAAACCGGACGGCCGCAAGCAGATCTCCACCATCATCGTGCCCAGCGGCACCCCCGGTTTCACGGTGGAGCCCGCCTACAACAAGGTGGGCTGGAACGCCTCGGACACCCACCCGCTCAGCTTCGCGGACGTGCGGGTGCCGCGGGAGAACCTGCTCGGCGAGGAGGGGCGCGGCTACGCGAACTTCCTGTCCATCCTCGACGAGGGCCGCATCGCCATCGCCGCGGTGGCGACCGGTGCCGCGCAGGGCTGCGTGGACGAATCGGTGAAGTACGCCAAGGAGCGCAACGCCTTCGGCAAGCCGATCGGCGAGTTCCAGTCCATCGCCTTCGCCATCGCGCGGATGGAGGCGCGGGCGCACACCTCCCGCGTCGCCTACTACGAGGCGGCCCGGCTCATGCTGGCCGGCAAGCCCTTCAAGAAGGAGGCCGCCATCGCCAAGATGATCTCCTCCGAGGCCGCGATGGACAACGCCCGCATGGCCACCCAGATCCACGGCGGCTACGGCTTCATGAACGAGTACCCGGTGGCCCGGCACTACCGCGACTCGAAGATCCTCGAGATCGGCGAGGGCACCACCGAGGTGCAGCTCATGCTGATCGCCCGCTCCCTGGGGCTGACGGCGTGAGCGCGCCCGACGAGATCGGCGCCCCGCACAAGCGGGTGGTGCAGCGCGGCCTGTGGTTCGACGAGTACGAGGAGGGCGTGCTCTACGAGCACCGCCCCGGCGTCACCGTCACCGAGGCCGACAACGTGCTGTTCACCAAGCTGACGATGAACACCCAGGCCCTGCACCTCGATGCGCACTGGGCCGAGCAGCAGCCCGGTTTCGGCGGGCAGCGGCTGGTCAACTCGATGTACACGCTGTCCACCCTGGTGGGTCTGTCCGTCGCGCAGCTCACCCAGGGAACCCTGGTGGCGAACCTCGGCTTCTCCGAGATCGCCTTCCCCGCCCCCGTCTTCGCCGGCGACACCCTCTACGCAGAGACGCTGTGCACCGGCAAGCGGGAGTCCAAGTCCCGGCCGGGGGAGGGCATCGTCTCCCTGCGGCACACCGCACGCAATCAGGACGGCGTGGTCGTCGCCGTCGCCGAACGATCGACGCTGGTGCGCAAAGCGCCGTCGGAGGGGTAGGTCATGTTCCACCACGAGGACCTCAACGCCCCCGCCTGGCAGCCGCCCGGTCCGGCGATCCTGTTCTGCCCGGCCGACCGGCCCGAGCGGTACGCCAAGGCCGCCGAGCGCGCCGACGCGGTGATCCTCGACCTGGAGGATGCGGTGACCGCCGATGCGCGGCCGGCCGCCCGCGATGCGCTGCTCGCGACCCCGCTCGATCCCACCCGGACGATCGTGCGGGTGAACGCCTTCGGCACTCACGATTTCGCGCAGGACATCGAGACCGTGCGGCGCACCCAGTACCGGGTGATCATGCTGGCCAAGACCGAATCGGCGCACCAGCTCGACAAGGTGGCCCAGGTGGACGGCCTGCAGGTGATCGCCCTCATCGAGACCCCGCTCGGCGCCGTCACCCTGAACGAGATCGCGGCCCACCCCCGCTGCATCGGCATCATGTGGGGCGCCGAGGATCTCGTCGCCGCGATGGGCGGACGGTCCAGCCGGTTCCCCGACGGTACCTACCGCGATGTGCCGCGGCACGTCCGCTCGTCCGTGCGGCTGGCCGCCGCCGCGCACGGCAGGTTCGCCCTGGACTCGGTGTACATCGACATCGCCGACACCGACGGACTCACGGCGGAAGCGCTCGACGCCGTGGCGCTGGGCTACGCCGCCACCGTGTGCATCCACCCGTCCCAGGTGCCCGTGATCCGCGCCGCCTACCGCCCCACCGACGACGAGATCGCGTGGGCGCGCGAGGTACTCGACGCCGAGGCCGGGAACAACGGCGTGTACCAGGTGCGCGGGCAGATGATCGACGCCCCGCTGCTCGCCCAGGCCCGCGCCATCGTCGCCCGACTCGACTGATCACAACCGCTTCTTGGAGGAGACCGAGATGACCACCCCGTCTTACGATCGAGGCGCCGCCGAACCCGCCCTGCTCACCCTCACCATCGGCGCTCAGCTGGAGCTGACCGCCGACCGGTTCGGTGATCGCACCGCCCTCGTGGACGTGCCCTCGGGCCGCCGCTGGACCTACGGCGAGCTGCTCGACGATGCGCGCGCCGTCGCGGCGGCGCTGGTGCGCAAGGGCATCCGGCGCGGCGACCGGGTGGGCGTCTGGGCGCCGAACACCCCCGAATGGGTGATCGTCCAGTTCGGCACCGCGCTCGCCGGGGTGATCCTGGTCAACCTCAACCCGGCCTACCGGCAACGCGAGCTGGAGTACGCGCTGAACCAGGCCGGGATCGTGGCGGTGTTCACGCTCAGCTCCTTCAAGACCTCCGAGTACGCCGCCATGCTGGAGGCCGCCCGCCCCGAGGCGCCCGAACTCCGCGACGTGGTGACCTTCGACGGTGACGGCTGGGCGGAGTACCTCACGACACCGTCGGACGACGAACTGTCCGACCTCACCGACCTCGGTGATCAGCTCAGCGCAGACGATCCCATCAACATCCAATACACCTCGGGCACCACGGGATTCCCCAAGGGCGCCACGCTGAGCCACGCCAACATCCTCAACAACGGCTACCTCGTGGGCGAGCTGTTGAACTACACCGAGCAGGACTCGATCTGCATCCCCGTGCCCTTCTACCACTGCTTCGGCATGGTGATGGGCAACCTCGCGGCCATCACACACGGTGCGGCCATGGTGATCCCGGGTCCGGCCTTCGTGCCTCAGGAGGCGCTGGCCGCGGTGGCCGCCGAGAAGTGCACCAGCCTCTACGGTGTGCCCACCATGTTCATCGCCGAACTCGCTCTCGCCGAATTCGATTCCTACGACCTGTCCAGCCTGCGCACCGGCATCATGGCCGGTTCACCGTGCCCCGAAGAGGTGATGCGCAAGGTGGTCGATCGGATGGGCATGAGCGAGGTGTCGATCTGCTACGGCATGACCGAGACCTCCCCGGTGTCCACCCAGACCCGGGTCGACGATGCGCTGGAGCTGCGGGTGGGCACCGTCGGGCGAGTCGGACCGCACCTGGAGATCCAGGTGATCGATCCGATCGACGGCACCCCGGTGCCGCGCGGTGAGGTCGGCGAGCTGTGCACGCGTGGCTATTCCGTGATGACGGGCTACTGGAACAACCCGGAGAAGACCGCCGAGGCGATCGACACCGACGGGTGGATGCACACCGGTGATCTCGCGACGATGGACGAGCGCGGCTACGTGCGCATCACCGGCCGGATCAAGGACATGGTGATCCGTGGCGGCGAGAACATCTACCCCCGCGAGATCGAGGAGTTCCTCTACACCCACCCCGACATCCTCGACGCGCAGGTGATCGGCGTTCCCGATGAGAAGTACGGCGAGGAGCTGATGGCCTGGATCCAGCTGCGCGAGGGGGTGGACTCCTTCACCGTCGATGATCTCAAGGCCTTCGCCGACGGGAAGATCGCTCGGCACAAGATCCCGCGGTACGTGCACGTGGTATCGGCCTTCCCTATGACGGTATCGGGAAAGATTCGCAAGGTGCAGATGCGGGAAGAGTCCGTGACGCTGCTCGGTCTGGAAGGCTGACGGGGTGCATTCGATCGATCGCTTCGCAGCCTCCGTCGGCGTCCCCACCGGCGATTACGACGCGGTGTTCCGCTATTCCGTGGAGCAGCCCGAACAGTTCTGGGGCGGCGTGTGGGACTTCTTCGAGCTGGGCGAGCGCACCGGCCCGGTGCTGGTGTCCCGCGAGATGCCCGGCGCGCAGTGGTTTCCCGAAGTGGAACTGAACTACGTCGACCAGGTGCTCAGGTGGTCGTCGCTGCCGGGTGACGCGATCGTCGGGCTGTCGGACGACGGTACGCGCGTGGCGATCCCGTGGGCGGAGCTGCCGGCGCGGGTCTCCGCCACCGCCGAGCTGCTGCGTTCGCTCGGGGTGGGCACGGGCGACACCGTGGCCGCCTACCTGCCCGACGAGCCCTTCGCGGTGATCGCCTTCCTCGCCACCGCGTCGATCGGCGCGATCTGGTCGGGCTGCGGGCAGGACTACGCGCCCGAGGGCGCGGCCGGCCGGATGGCCCAGCTGCAGCCGACGGTGCTGTTCGCGCGCGACGGCTACCGGTTCGGCGATAAGGACGTGGACAAGCGCGCCGACACCGCGGAACTGGCTGCGCTGCTCGGCGTTCCCACCTCCCACGTGATCACCGCACTGCCGGAGCCGACGGCGCAGACGCCGCCGCTGGAACCGGTGCGCGTGCCCTTCGACCACCCGCTGTGGGTGCTGTTCAGTTCGGGGACCACCGGCAAACCGAAGGGCATCGTGCAGGGCCACGGCGGCATCCTCATCGAGCACGTCAAGGTTCTGGGCCTGCACAACGAGATCGCCGCCGGCGACGTCTTCTTCTGGCACACAGCGCTGAGCTGGATGATGTGGAACTACCAGGTGGCCGGCCTGCTCATGGGTGCCACCGTGGTGTGCTTCTCCGGTCACCCGCTGGCGCCCACCGCGGACCGGCTGTGGCAGATCTGCGAGGACGAAAAGGTCACCTTCTTCGGCACCAGCCCGGGCCAGCTCCAGGCCTCGCGCAAGGCGGATCTCGACCCCGGCACGCAGCACTCGCTGGTGCTCCGCACCGTGGGGAGTACCGGTTCGCCGCTCGCGCCCGACCTGTTCACCTGGGTGGACGAGCATGTCGCCCAAGGCCTCCCGGTGAGCTCGGTGTCCGGTGGCACGGATGTGTGCAGCGCCTTCTGCGGCGGCACCGCCTCGGTGCCGCACGTTCCGGGGGAGCTGACGGTGCGCTACCTCGGCTGCGCGTTGGAGGCCTGGGCGCCCGACCGCACGCCGCTCGTGGACGAGGTGGGGGAGATGGTGATCACCCAGCCGATGCCGTCGATGCCGACGCACTTCTGGAACGACCCCGGCGATGCGAAGTACCGGGCCGCCTACTTCGAGCACGAGTGGACCGACAGAGCTGATGTGCCCGGGTCCGGCGGAATCGCGCCCAACGTGTGGCGGCACGGCGACTGGGTGGAGCTGACCGACCGCGGGTCCGTGACCATCCACGGCCGCAGCGATGCGACGCTGAACCGCAACGGCATCCGGATGGGCTCGGCCGACATCTACGAGGTGGTCGAGGCCGTGCCCGAGGTCGCCGAGGCGATGGTCGTGGGTGTGGACGGGCCGGACGCGAAGTACTGGATGCCGATGTTCCTCACCCTGGTACCGGGTGCGGAGCTCACCGACGAACTGGTGGCGCGGATCCGCACCGACGTGCGCACGCGGCTCTCGCCGCGACACGTGCCCGACGAGATCATCCTCGCCCCCGGCATCCCGCACACCAAGACCGGCAAGAAGCTGGAGATCCCCGTGACCGGCATGCTCGCAGGCCGTGAGGTGAACGTGGACCCCAAGTCCGTCGACGATCCCGACCTGCTCGGGTGGTACGAGGACCAGGGCCGCGCGCACACCTGGTGATGCGCGGACAAGGGCGGCGCCGAGTTCCGTCGCCGCCCTTGTTGATCCGAGGATCAGGCGTGGTTCGAGGTGCAGGCCCAGGTGTAGATGTAGCCACCGTTGCGCAGGGCGCGGTTCTGGGCGACGCCCAGGGTGTCGCCCACGTTGCCCCAGTAGCTGGCGCGGGTCTTCGCCACGGCGCCACAGCCGTTGGCGAACGAGGCCAGGATGCGGCAATTGCCGTTGCAGTAACTGAGGGCGACGCGTTCCGCAGTGGCACGGTTGCCGTAATCGAGGGCGCGGCCCCAAGCGCCGTTGCTGCCCACGGCGATCGCGCCGTAGAAGACGCCGGGCGCGGCGTTGGAGGCGGCGGGCGCCACGGTGGACAGACCACCGGCGATGCCGATCACGGCCAGGCCGCCGGCGGCGAGACGCCGGGTACGAGAGAACGTCATGATGGATTCCTTCCGGGGGAGTGTTCTGAGATCAGTTGCCGTCGAGGGACTTCTGTTCGCCGCCCTCGGCGGGGGCGGCAGGGGCCACGTCGGGCTTGGTGACGGTCACCTTCTCGCCCCACTTCGAGAAGGTCAGCGCGAGCGTCGCGTCCTGCACCGGGATCACGGAGATGCGCACCACCTGGTGATCGCCGCTCGGCTGGATCCACACGGTGGTGCCCACCTCGGTGTTCGCGCCGCCCGTGGTCACGCGCGATCCGCTGATCGCCGCGATATCGGATGCGGGAACGGAGCCGGTGATCTTCTCGGTCTTCTGCCCGTCGATCGTCTCGCTGCCCGCCGACCTCGGATTCTTGAGCTTGGCCAGAATGTTCGGGATGCCCTTGGCGGGATCGAAGAGCGCGGTCACGTCGTAGATCGAATCGCCCTGGCCGTAGTCGGTGTACGCGCCGCCCGTCAGATCGGCGTACATGCGGCCGTCGATGAAGACGAACTTCGCCTCCACCGTGCCGCCCACGTTCACCCTCGCCGTGCCCTTCGCCGCGACGGACGGCTTGTTCTGCAGATCGCCGCTCACCTTCGTCACCGGAAGGTCCGGGATCGTGCCGGTGGTGGCGAGCTCGAAGTGCGCACTCGCGACGTTCTTCGAGGCGTCGGTGGCGCTCGTGACCAATCCGGCGGCGTCGACGGCGGACGCCGCGGCACTGGTCTCTGAGCCCGTTCCGCCGCCCTTATCGGAGCATCCGGTCAGGGTGACGGTGAGCGCGAGCGCGGCGGCCGCGGCGATCACTGTGGGGCGGGACGACTTCATGGGTGCGATCTCCTCGTAGTTCGATGGGAGAACTGTCGGCCAGGGCTCTTAACCGGGGCTTGCGTCCGCCTGAACCGGCACCGTTCCCGCAGGTTGTCGCCGCTGCCGGCGGAACCTACTCACCGGTAGCATCGGGACCGAGATAACCGCAGGTCATGCCCCATCGAAGGTCCGGATCGTCCACCTCGGTCAGTGAGATACGCCATTTGCAACGGGTCCCCGTCAGCGCTGATCGGGCGGGGCATAGAGTCGAACGCGGACCCGTGCGAATGCGGGTGGACCGAGTAACCAGACAGATGGTGAGCTGATGGATCTCTTCGAATACCAGGCGAAGGAACTGTTCGCTAAGCACGGTGTGCCAACCACGCCGGGCCGAGTGACGGACACCGCCGCTGATGCACGCGCAATTGCTGAGGAAATCGGCAAGCCCGTGATGATCAAGGCGCAGGTGAAGGTGGGCGGCCGCGGCAAGGCCGGCGGCGTGAAGTACGCCCCCGCCGCCGACGACGCGGAGACCCATGCGGAGAACATCCTGGGTCTGGACATCAAGGGCCATGTGGTGAAGAAGCTCCTGGTGGCCGAGGCCAGCGATATCGCGGAGGAGTACTACATCTCCTTCCTGCTCGATCGCGCGAACCGCACCCACCTCGCGATGTGCTCCGTCGAGGGCGGCGTCGAGATCGAGGTCACCGCCGAGGAGAACCCCGACGCGCTCGCCAAGGTCGCCATCGACGCGACCAAGGGCGTCGACCTGGCGCTGGCGCGCGAGATCGCCGAGAAGGGCAAGCTGCCCGCCGAGGTGCTCGACGCCGCGGCCGTGACCATCCAGAAGCTCTGGGAGGTCTACGTCGGCGAGGACGCCACCCTGGTGGAGGTCAACCCGCTGGTGCGCACCCCCGACGACCAGATCCTCGCCCTCGACGGCAAGGTGACGCTCGACGAGAACGCCGACTTCCGGCACCCCGATCACCTCGTCTTCGAGGACACCGGCGCCACCGACCCGCTCGAGGTCAAGGCGAAGAAGCACGACCTCAACTACGTCAAGCTCGACGGACAGGTCGGCATCATCGGCAACGGCGCGGGCCTGGTCATGTCGACCCTCGACGTGGTCGCCTACGCGGGCGAGAACCACGGCGGCGTCAAGCCCGCCAACTTCCTCGACATCGGCGGCGGCGCCTCGGCCGAGGTCATGGCCGCGGGCCTCGACGTGATCCTCGGTGACGAGCAGGTCAAGAGCGTCTTCGTGAACGTCTTCGGCGGCATCACCGCGTGCGACGCGGTGGCCAACGGCATCGTCGGCGCCCTGAAGACCCTCGGCGAATCGGCCTCCAAGCCGCTCGTCGTGCGCCTCGACGGGAACAAGGTCGAGGAGGGCCGGGCGATCCTGGCCGCCGCGAACCACCCGCTGGTGACGCTGGCGCAGACCATGGACGAAGGCGCCGACAAGGCCGCCGAGCTGGCGAACAAGTAAGGGAGACAACGACAACATGGCTATCTTCCTGACCAAGGACAACAAGGTCATCGTCCAGGGCATCACCGGCGGCGAGGGCACCAAGCACACCGCCCTCATGCTCAAGGCCGGCACCAACGTGGTCGGCGGCGTCAACGCGCGCAAGGCCGGCACCACCGTCTCGCACACCGACAAGGATGGCAACGCCATCGAGCTGCCCGTCTTCGGATCGGTCGCCGAGGCCATCGAGAAGACCGGCGCGGACGTCTCCATCGCGTTCGTGCCCCCGGCCTTCTCCAAGGACGCCATCGTCGAGGCCATCGACGCCGAGATCCCGCTGCTCGTGGTGATCACAGAGGGCATCCCGGTGCAGGACTCCGCGTACGCGTGGGCCTACAACGTGGACAAGGGCCGCAAGACCCGGATCATCGGCCCGAACTGCCCCGGCATCATCACCCCGGGCGAGGCGCTGGTGGGCATCACCCCGGCCAACATCACCGGTACCGGCCCCGTCGGCCTGGTGTCCAAGTCGGGCACCCTGACCTACCAGATGATGTACGAGCTGCGCGATTTCGGCTTCTCGACCGCCATCGGCATCGGCGGCGACCCGGTGATCGGCACCACCCACATCGACGCGATCGAGGCCTTCGAGAAGGACCCCGAGACCAAGGTGATCGTGATGATCGGCGAGATCGGCGGCGACGCCGAGGAGCGTGCCGCCGAGTACATCAAGGCGAACGTCACCAAGCCCGTCGTGGGCTACGTGGCCGGCTTCACCGCCCCCGAGGGCAAGACCATGGGCCACGCCGGCGCCATCGTCTCCGGCTCCTCGGGCACCGCGCAGGCCAAGAAGGAGGCCCTCGAGGCCGCCGGCGTCAAGGTGGGCAAGACCCCCTCCGAGACCGCCGCTCTCGCCCGCGAGATCCTGCAGTCGCTGTAACGCACGGCAATTCGGTCCACGGCCCCGTCGTCCTCGCGGACGGCGGGGCCGTCCCGTTTCCAGGCGGCGTTTTCTAGGCGGTGTGCTCGACGCTCCGGAACACCAGGTACAGCACGAGCGCCGCCGCGGCCAGCCCCGCGCCGAGCAGGCAGGCGCCCGTCCACCCGGCGATCGGCCACAGCGCCGCCGTCGCCGCGGAGCCCAGCGTGCCACCCAGGAAGAACGTGCCCATGAACACGGCGTTGATCCGACCGCGCGCCTGCGGCCGCAGCGAGAAGACCACCGCCTGCGAGGAATTCAGCGCGGCCTGCTGCCCGATCCCCATGAGGACCAGGCCCACGATCAGCGCCGGCAGGCCGATGGCGCCCGCCGCGGGAATCATGACCAACCACGCCGCTGACTGCACCGCCAGACCGCCCGCGGTGATCCGCGCGCCGTGGCCGCGGTCCACGAACCGCCCGATCGTCGGGCCCGAGAGCGCGCCCACGGCGCCCAGCAGACCGACCGCGCCGATCGCCGCCGGCGTCCAGCCGAACCGTTGGCCCGCCAGGAGGAACGTGACCGCCGCGCCCTGCACCATGAACGATGCCAGCGCCAAGCCGATCAGCACCGACCGCAGTCGCAGCACGGGCAGCTCGCGGATCAGTCCGGCCATCGACGCCAGCAGCGCGCGGTAGCCCGACGGGGTGAGGCCCGGCCGACCCGGATCGTGCCGGGGGAGCGCCCGCGCCAGGGCCGCGGTCACCAGGACGATCGCCCCCGCCAGCACCAGGTACGGCGTGCGCCACCCGGACAGGTCCGAGAGCACGCCCGAGAGGAAGCGGCTCACCACGGTGCCCAGCACCAGTCCGCTCATCACGATGCCCACCGCGCGGGCCTGATGCTCCGGACCCGCGAGCTCGGCCGCGTACGGCACGATCACCTGCGCGCCCACGGAGGTCACCGCCGCCACCGTCGCCGCGATCAACAGCACCGTGCCCGACGGTGCCGCGCCCGCCGCCACCAACGCCGCGGCGGTGATGAGCAGGAGCGTGAGCGCCAGCGGGCGCCGCCGCACCGCATCCGCCATCGGCACCAGCAGCACCAGTCCCACCGCGTATCCGGCCTGGGCGGCGGTCACGAGCAGGCCCGCCGCGGTCTCGGACATGCCGAGGCGTTCCTGCAGCAGGCCGAGGATCGGATGGGCGAGGTAGTTCCCGGCGACGGACAGTCCCGTCGCGAGGGCCATGAGGCGCAGCAGTCCGGAGCGGGAGGCGGTGGGCGCTGCGGTGGAGGTCGTGGTCACCTCATCGACTATCGTCGGCCGCAAGCGATGAGTACAACACATGGTTGAGATCGAATGATCGATGGGATTGATCGATGGAGCTGCAGCAACTCCGCTACGTGATCGCCACCGCCGAGACCCTGAACTTCACCCGCGCCGCGGAGCGGTGCCACGTGGTGCAATCCGCGCTCAGCCACCAGATCGCCGCCCTCGAACGCGAGCTCGGGGCGCGGCTGTTCGACCGCACCAACCGCTCCGTCCGGCTCACCGCAGCGGGGGAGGCCTTCCTCCCGCAGGCGCGCGCCGCGCTGGCCGCCACCGAACGCGCCGTCGACGAGGTGGCCTCCACACTCGGCAGTGTGCGGGGCACCGTGACCGTCGGCATGATCCCCACCTTCACCGCCTTCGACGTGGTCGAGGTGCTGCGCCAGTACCGGTGCGCCCACCCCGACGCGGCCGTGCGCGTGCGCAGCGGGCCCAGCGAGGACCTCATCGACGAGGTGCGGCGCGGCACGCTCGACCTGGCCCTCCTCGGTGTGCCCGAGGGCTTCTCCACCGCCGGGGTGATCGCCCGGAGACTCCGATTCGAGCGCCTCGTGCTGGTCGCGCCTGCCGCGCGGGGCCTCGTCGGGCCGCTGACCCTGGCCGATGTCGCCGACGAGCCCTTCGCCGACTACCCGGCCGGCGGGGCCGGACGCGCCGAGACCGACCTCGCCTTCGCCGCCGCCGGGGTCCAGCGGTCCGTGCCCTTCGAGGTGGACCGCTCCGAGACCATGCTCGCGCTGATCGCAGCCGGCCTGTGCGTGGGCACGGCCGCACCCGACACCGTGCCCGACGATGCCGCCCTCGCTGCCGTGCCGCTCGTCGACGGTCCGACCCGCACCCAGTACCTCGTGCATTCGAAGCTGCTCAGTCCGGCGGCGCGGGCGCTGCTGTCGATCGTCGACCGAACTCTCAGTGAGGTGAACCACAGAACGGTCGGAGATGGTGTATAGGGTGGTGACGTACTGGTCCCCACGGGGGCCGATGTCGACCGTTCGGGGAGATGACTTCATGACCTATTCAGGCGGATACGGGCAGCAGCCGGGCCAGGGGGGCTACGGCCAGCAGCCCGGACAGCCGGCACAGGGCGGTTACGGCCAGCCCGATTACGGCCAGCAGCAGGGCCAGGGCGGTTACGGCCAGCCCGCGCCCCAGGGCGGCTACGGCCAGCCCGGCTACGGTCAGCAGCAGGGCGGCTACGGTCAGCCCGCGCCGCAGGGTTACGGCCAGGCGCCGCAGGGCTACGGCCAGGGCTACCCGCAGCAGGGCTACGGCCAGCAGTACGGCGGCTACCAGCAGCAGGCCCCCGCCGCCCCGGCGAAGCCGATCGACCTGGCGCTGGTGCTGTCCATCACCACCGCTGCGCTCGGTGTCATCACCTTCCTGCTCGGCTTCCTCGACTTCCAGTCGGTCAGCGTCGGCCCGTACGGAACGGCGTCCAGCAACGGATTCGACGGGCTTCCGCTCGTCGCGCTCGCGCTGCTCCTCGCGGGCGGTGTGTCCGCGGGTCTGAGCCTGATCTCCAAGGGCAACACCGGCCGCACCCCGGCCGCCGCCCTCGCGATCTCGGGCTTCCTCGTGCTGCTGTTCGGGCTGTTCACCTGGAATAACCTGGCCTACGGGTTCTGGATCGGCCTGGTCTTCGGCCTGCTGACCGCCGTGGCCGCCACCGTGCTGGTGCTGGTCGACTCGGGCATCATCACCAACCCGGCCGATGCCGCCAAGGACGCCGACGCGACCGCCGCCGACGCCTCGGCTCCCGCCACCGCCGCCACCCCGGCCGCCACCGACTCGAGCCAGGCGCAGGCCCCCACCTCGTCGCCGTCGCAGCCGGCCGCGCAGTGGCCCAGCTACGGCAGCAGCTACCAGCCCAGCTCGACCCCGTCGAGCCAGGCCCCGGCCGCCTCGGGCTACCCGGCGCCGCCCGCGGCACCGTCGAACCCGGGCGCCTCGGCCTCGAGCGACGACGTGACCACCGCGTTCACGCCCAGCACCCAGTCCTTCGGCTCGCCGGCCGCGCCCACCCACGGTGCGCACTCGGTCGAGGGCGAAGACAAGCCGGGCCAGCAGAACTGACCCCGGCGCGGCGCGCCTGAACCGCCGTCGGCCGCTCTGATGACAGAGTGGATTGCGATGACGGATTCAGCGCGCGCCGCCGGGTCGGGCTCGAGCGAGACCCGGCCGCTGTTCGTCGTGGCCTTCGGGCCCTCGCTCATCACGCTCGCGTCGGCCCTCGTGGTCGGCGCGATCGTGCTTCTCAGCTCCTCCACCGGCCTCGGCGCGCTGGTCCCCACCGTCGCCGGGCTGTGGCTCGCGGTGCACCAGGTGCCCGTGACCATCAGCGACATCACGCTCGGTGTGCTCCCGCTGGTCCCCCCCATCGCCCTCGTCTGGGGCGTCGCCCGCGCCGCGCAACGGGCCGGGGGCGAGGGTCGCAGCCTGTCGGACCTGCGCTCGCTGCTGCTGTGCGCCATCGCCGGACCGGCCCTGTTCACCGCCATCGCTCTCGCCGTCATCAACGACGCCGCCGGCCGGTTCACCATCGCCACCCCGCCGCCGCTCACCGCCTTCCTGTGCACCGTGGCCGTGCACCTCGGCGGCGCGCTGCTGGGCCTGGCCCCCGCCTATTGGCCCGCCGTCTCCCGCTACCTCGGGCTGCCCGGGTGGTTCGCCGATTGCGCCCGGATGGCCGGACGCGCCCTGGCGACCTTCTTCGCCGTCGGACTCGTCATCGTGGTGGTGCGCCTGATCTGGCAGTGGCAGACCGTCTTCGAGCTCGTCCGCTCCGGCAACGACGCGGTGGGGATGATCGCCCTCGTGCTGCTCTCGCTGCTGTACCTGCCGAACGCGGTGATCGCGGCCGCCGCCCTGCCGCTGGGTGTGGGCGTGCAGCTGGGCCCCATCTCGATGAGCCTGTTCTCCGCCGCCCCGGGGCGCGCGCCGGGCGTGCCGATCCTGGCGGTGTTGCCGCAGAGCGACGCTCCCTGGTACCTGATGCTCCTGCTCGTCGTGCCCGCCGCCGTCGCGGTCCAGGTGGGCCGACGGTGCGCCGCCCGCTCGCTCAACCTCGGGCCCACCGTGGCCTCCGTGACCACCACGGCGGCGCTCACCGCCGTCGGCTTCACCGCCGCCGCCTTCGCCGCCGGCGGCGAACTGGGCGGCTTCGGATACGCCGGGGCCGATCTGCCCCAGCTCTTCGGCTTCACCTTCGCCTGGATCGCTCTGATCGGCGTGCTCTCCGCGCTCGTGCTGCAACAGTTCGGCGACTCCCGCCTGGTGCGCGCCGCCCGCAGGGCCGAGGACGAGGCCGCATCGGGCTACACCACCTACGCCGACGAGGCCGATGTCGTCGACGAGAAGACGGCCGCCGCCGAGACCGTCGAGATCGTGCCCGCCGACCGCGAGGACCACGAGGTGACCGAGGAGCTCACCGTCGACCCCGGTGCCGCACCTGCGCGCCCGGACGACGCCGACACCGGCGACTTCGACGCCCTCGCCGAGCAGCCGACCAGCCCCGTGCGCCCGGTCCGCAGCACCCGGACCCCGAACCGCGATCGCGCCGTCTCGGACGTCGAGGAGCTCGACAGCTACACCTTCGGTCAGTAGCGCGAAGCGACGGCGTTAGGCTGAAGCCGCATCGTCCCCCTTGCGAGGAGAACATCCTGACCACGCCCAGCCCCACCGTGGTGGTGCCGCCGTGCGCGCCGGCGCGGATCGTCGTGCTGGCCTCCGGCACCGGCTCGCTGCTCGAGGCGCTGCTCGCGGCGTCCGCGGAGGAGGGCTACCCCGGTTCGGTGGTGGGCGTCGTGGCCGACCGCACCTGCCGCGCGCTGACGGTGGCCGACGAGGCAGGCGTGCCCAGCGCCGAGGTGCCGCTGCCCGCCTACGACGACCGGGCCGCCTGGGACGCCGCGCTGACCGCCGCAGTCGCCGACCTGGATCCCCACCTCGTGGTGGCAGCGGGCTTCATGAAGATCCTGGGCCCGCAGTTCCTCGCGACGTTCGGCGGACGGGTGATCAACGCGCACCCCGCCCTGCTCCCGGCCTTCCCCGGCGCCCACGCAGTGCCCGCCGCGCTGGAGCACGGCGTCAAACTCACCGGTTCCACCGTGCACCTGGTGGATGCGGGCCTCGACACCGGCCCGATCCTCGCCCAGCGTGCCGTCCCGGTGGAGCCGGGGGATACCGAACAGACCCTCCACGAACGCATCAAGATCGTTGAGCGGCGCCTCCTCACCGAGGTGGTCGCCGCGGTGGCCGCAAGCGGTTACCGCACGGACGGACGAAAGGTCACGATTTCATGAGCAACATCCCCATCAAGCGCGCTCTGATCAGCGTGTACGACAAGTCGGGACTGGTGGAACTCGCCACCGGCCTGGCACAGGCGGGGGTGGAGATCGTCTCGACCGGTTCGACGGCGCGCGTCATCGCCGACGCCGGCGTGCCCGTGACCCGCGTCGAGGAGGTGACCGGCTTCCCCGAGTGCCTCGACGGCCGCGTCAAGACGCTGCACCCGAAGATCCACGCCGGCATCCTCGCCGACACCCGGCTGCCCGAGCACCTCGAACAGCTCCGCGAGCTGGACGTGAAGAAGTTCGAGCTGGTGGTGGTGAACCTCTACCCGTTCAGCGACACCGTCGCCTCCGGCGCCACCGAGGACGAGTGCATCGAGCAGATCGACATCGGCGGACCGTCGATGGTGCGCGGCGCGGCGAAGAACCACCCCTCCGTGACCGTGGTGGTCTCGCCCGACGACTACACGGCCGTCACCGATCGCGCGCGCAGCGGATTCTCCCTGGATGAGCGCAAGCAGTTCGCCGCGAAGGCCTTCCGGCACACCGCCGACTACGACGTGGCCGTCGCCTCGTACCTGACCTCTGTGGTGGCTCCCGAGCCCGACACCGCCTTCCCCGCATGGATGGGCGGCACCTGGACCCGCGATGCGGTGCTCCGCTACGGCGAGAACCCGCACCAGGGCGCGGCGCTGTACGTCAACGACTCCGGCACCGGGCTGGCGCAGGCGCAGCAGCTGCACGGCAAGGAGATGAGCTACAACAACTACACCGACGGTGACGCCGCGTGGCGCGCCGCCTACGACTTCCGCGAGCCGGCCGTGGCGATCATCAAGCACGCCAACCCGTGTGGCATCGCGATCGGCAAGGACGTGGCGCAGGCCCACCGCAAGGCGCACGCCTGCGATCCGGTGTCCGCGTACGGCGGCGTGATCGCCGCCAACCGCGAGGTGAGCCTGGAGATGGCCGAGCAGGTCTCGGAGATCTTCACCGAGGTGATCATCGCCCCCGGCTACGCCGACGGTGCGCTCGCGGTCCTGCAGCGCAAGAAGAACATCCGCGTGCTGCTCGCCGAGCCGCCCGTGCTGGCGACGGAGATCAAGCAGATCACCGGCGGCCTGCTGGTCCAGAACTCCGATGCGATCGACGCCGAGGGCGACGATCCCGCGAACTGGACCCTGGCCACCGGCGAGCCCGCCGACGAGGCCACCCTCGCCGATCTCGAATTCGCCTGGCGCGCCTGCCGTGCCGTGAAGTCGAACGCGATCCTGCTGGCCTCGCGCGGCGCGTCCGTGGGTGTGGGTATGGGGCAGGTGAACCGCGTCGATTCCGCGCAGCTCGCCGTGAAGCGTGCGGGTGACCGCGTACTCGGTTCGGTGGCGGCGTCCGACGCCTTCTTCCCGTTCCCCGACGGCCCGCAGATCCTCATCGACGCCGGCGTCAAGGCGATCGTGCAGCCCGGTGGTTCCATCCGCGACAAGGAGGTCGTCGAGGCGGCCGCGGAGGCCGGGGTCACGATGTACTTCACCGGAACCCGCCACTTCTTCCACTGATCTTCGTGCACTGATCAGGGTGTGGCGAACGCCCCCGGGACGGATCTCGCCCCGGGGGCGTTCGCGTGTCCGGCGCCCGGCGGCTCAGTCGCGGGCGAGGTCGTCGAGCAGGGAGACGGCGGCGCGGGCGTAATCGCCGATCCAGCGGTCGTGGATGCGTTTGATGGGGACCGGGGCGAGGGTGAGGTGCCGTTCGCGGCCCACTTTGCGGCCGATCACCAGCTCGGCCCGCTCCAACACCCGCAGGTGCTGCAGCACGGTGGTGCGGTCGAGGTCGGGGAACTGCGCACACAGCTCGCCGGTGGTGCGGGGGGATTCCTTGAGCACGTCAAGCATCCGGCGGCGAGTGCCGTTGGCGAGCGCCTTGAAGACGAGTTCGTCGGCGTCGTCGATCTCGCCCTTGCGACCGTCGGTAGACATGTTGTAGTTTTATCACATGTCTGAACTCAAGGAACTCACCTTCACCGTCTCCGGCTACGTGTCGCGCCCCACCGCGCAGGTCTACGAGGCCGTCGCCGATCCGGAGCAGCTCTCCCACTACTTCACCACCGGCGGCGCCCGCGGCCGGCTGGAGTCGAACACCGAAGTCACCTGGGACTTCGCCGATTTCCCCGGCGCCTTCCCGGTCCAGGTGGTCGAGGCCACCCCGCACAGCAGGATCGTGATCCGCTGGGACGCCGAGGCCGCCGCCGCCGACGGGCACACCACCACGACCTTCGAATTCGCCCCGATCGACGACGACACCCGCACCCTGGTCACCATCACCGAATCGGCGTGGACCGCCACCGAGGACGGCGCCAAGAGCGCCTTCGGCAACTGCATGGGCTGGACCGGCATGCTCGCCGCGATGAAGGCCTGGGTCGAGCACGGCATCAACCTGCGCGAGGGCTTCTACAAGTAACCCGCCATCGACATCCGGCCCGCGCCCTGACAGTGTGAAGGGCATGTCGGACACCGCAGTCGCCCTCGCCCGCCGCGCGTACGAGACCGTGGAGCCCTTCCACGTGGTCGCCTACTTCAACCCGGGCATCAACGACGCGCTCCGCGACCTCGGCATCGACCCGCAGTCCTTCTACGTGGGCGCCCGCGCCGCACCGATCGGCGAGGCGAACGCGGCGGTGATCACCGCCGCCTTCTACAACTTCGCGCCCGCCCTGATCGAGAAGTCCTGGCGCGTGGCGCGCGACGCCGGACTCGCCGAGATCGACGAACGCCGCTACCGGGTGCTCGACGAGCAGTACCGGCAGATCCTCGCCGGGATCGATCCGGCCGAGATCGCCGCGCTCGCCACCGACTTCGGCGCCCTCGTGGCCGATCTGCCGCTCTCCGGCCGCACCCTCGCCGCGGCCTGGGCCGCCAGCGCGATCCCCGACGAACCGGTGCTCGCCCTGTGGCGCCACATCAGCGTGCTGCGCGAGTGGCGCGGCGACAACCACCTCGCCGAACTCATCCGGCACGGCCTCACCGGCCTCGAGGCCGGCGTCCTGCACGAGGCCGACCTCCCCGACCCGACGGTGCGCCGCCGCGTGATGGGCCGCCGGTTCTTCCGCCTCACCCGCGGCTGGAGCGAGGAGCGGTGGGCCGCCGCCGTCGAGGACCTCACCGCGCGCGGCCTCGTCGAGGGCGGCCCGGAGGACCACCGGCTCACCGCCGAGGGCATGGCCACCTACCTCGACATCGAGGCCGGGACCGACGCGATCAGCGCCACCGCCTTCGGTCCCGATGCCGCCGGCCTCATCGACCGCGTCCGCCCGATCACCAAGGCCGTGATCGACGCCGGCGTGATCCCGGGGACCAAGAAGACCTAGCGGCCGGATTATTCCCGCGGAATCATCGATTTCGCTGCGGGCGTACTCCGTCGAGCGCGCCGCCGTGATCGGCGTAGCGTGGAGGACGTGACTTCCGCACGCACCGAATCACGTTCTGATCGCCCCGCTGGGTTTCCCACTGGGCTTCCCGCTACGCTCGGCGAACTGAAGGCCTCCGGCCACGTCTACCGCGGGATCAAGGACGAACTCCGGCACAACCTGCTCACCGCGTTGCGCGCCGACACCGACCCCTGGGACGGCATCCAGGGCTTCGACGACACCGTCATTCCGCAGCTCGAACGCGCCCTCCTGGCCGGCCACGACGTGGTCCTGCTCGGCGAGCGCGGCCAGGGCAAGACCCGCCTGATCCGCACCATCGTGGGCCTGCTCGACGAGTGGACTCCGGTGATCGACGGCGCTGAGCTCGGCGAGCACCCGTACCACCCGATCACCCCCGCCTCGATCCGTCGCGCGCAGGAACTGGGCGACGATCTGCCCGTCGCCTGGAAGCACCGTGACGAGCGGTACTCGGAGAAGCTGGCCACCCCCGACACCTCCGTCGGCGATCTGGTGGGCGATGTGGACCCGGTGAAGGTGGCGCAGGGCCGCAGCCTCGGCGATCCCGAGACCATCCACTTCGGCCTGATCCCGCGGGCGCACCGCGGCATCGTCGCCGTCAACGAGCTGCCCGACCTCGCCGAACGCATCCAGGTGGCGATGCTCAACGTGATGGAGGAGCGCGACATCCAGGTGCGCGGGTACACGCTGCGCCTGCCGCTCGACGTGCTGCTCCTGGCCTCGGCGAACCCCGAGGACTACACCAACCGCGGACGCATCATCACCCCGCTCAAGGACCGCTTCGGCGCCGAGATCCGCACGCACTACCCGCTCGATCTCGAGGACGAGGTGGCCGTGATCGAGCAGGAGGCCGACGTGGTGGCCTCCGTGCCGCAGTACCTCACCGAGGTGCTCGCCCGGTTCACCCGGGCGCTGCGCGAATCCCCGGCCGTCGACCAGCGCTCCGGCGTCTCCGCCCGGTTCGCCATCGCCGCCCAGGAGACCGTGGCCGCCGGTGCCCTGCACCGCGCCGCCGTGGGCGGCGAGGAACTGCCCGTGGCCCGCGTGATCGACCTGCAGACGGTGCCCGATGTGCTGCGCGGCAAGGTCGAGTTCGAGGCCGGCGAAGAGGGCCGCGAGCTGTCGGTGCTGGTGCACCTGCTGCGCCGCGCGGTGGCGGAGACCATCAACGAGTACCTGCTGGGCGTCGACCTCACGCCGCTGGTGGAGGCCATCGACGCCGGAGGACCCATCGTGACCGGCGACGATGTGACCGCCGCCGAGCTCCTGGAGAACCTGCCCGAGGTGCCCGTACTCGCCGAGGTCTACCGCCGTCTCGAAGCCGAAACGCCGGGTGAGCGGGCCGCCGCCGCCGAGTTCGCGCTCGAGGGGCTCTACCTCGCCCGCCGCATCGGCAAGGAGTCCGACGACGACGGGCAGACCGTCTATGGCTAGAGGCTCGCGCAGGCGCCATCTGGCGCAGTACCGGCGGTACACGGGCGGACCCGACCCGCTGGCGCCGCCCGTGGACGTACGCGACGCCCTCGACGAGATCGGCCGCGACGTGATGAACGGCGTCTCGCCGCGACGCGCCCTGCAGGAGTACCTGCGGCGCGGCGGCCAGAACCGCCGCGGCCTCGACAAACTCGCGGAGCTCGCGAACCGGCGCCGCCAGGAGTTGTTGCAGCGCAACAACCTCGGTCAGACCTTCGAGGACGTCCGCCAGCTGCTCGACGAGGCCGTACTCGCCGAACGCAAGGAACTCGCCCGCGCGCTCGACGACGACGCCCGCTTCCAGGAGATGCAGATCGACGGCCTGCCGCCCTCGGCCGCGCAGGCCGTCCGCGAGCTCGCCGACTACCCGTGGCGCTCGCCCGAGGCCGCGCAGAAGTACGAACAGATCCGCGATCTGCTCGGCCGCGAGCTCCTCGACCAGCAGTTCTCCGGGATCAAGCAGGCCCTCGAGAACGCCACCGAGGAAGACCGCGCGCAGATCCAGAAGATGCTCGACGACCTGAACACGCTGCTGGACAAGCACAACGCCGGCCAGGCCACACAGGACGACTTCGACGACTTCATGGCCGAACACGGCCAGTACTTCCCGGAGAACCCGCGGAACATCGACGAGCTCATCGATGCCCTCGCTCGGCGCAGCGCCGCCGCGCAGCGGCTCTACAACAGCCTCACGCCGGAGCAGCGCGCCGAACTCGAGGAACTCTCGCAGGCGGCCTTCGGATCTCCGCAGCTGTCCCAGGCCCTCAGCGACCTCACCGGCAAACTGCAGCAGGCCCGCCCCGGCGAGGACTGGAACGGCAGCCAGGAGTTCGAGGGCGATCGGGGCATGGGGCTCGGCGACGCCACCCAGGCCATGCAGGACATCGCCGACCTGGAATCCCTTGCCGAACAACTCAGTCAGCAGCACAACGGCGCCGCCCTCGACGACATCGATCTCGACGCCCTGCAACGCCAGCTCGGCGACGAGGCCGTGGCCGACGCCCGCACCCTCGCGGAACTGGAGAAGGCCCTCAAGGACCAGGGCTACTTCTCCCGCGATCCCGACGGCGCACTACGCCTCTCGCCCAAGGCGATCCGGCAACTCGGACAATCGATCCTGCGGGACGTGGCCAACCGTCTGACCTCCCGCGGCGGCGAACGCAACACCGCCCGCAGCGGCGCCACCGGCGAGGCCACCGGCGCCAGCCGGGAGTGGCGGTTCGGCGATACGGAACCGTGGGACGCCACCCGCACCGTGCTCAACGGCGTCCTGCGCCAGGCCGGGGAAGGGGTGTCGGGACCGATCGCGCTCGATGCCCGAGACATCGAGGTCGCCGAGACCGAGGCCCGCAGCCACGCCGCCGTGGCGCTGCTGGTGGACACCAGCTTCTCCATGGTGATGGAGGGCCGCTGGCTGCCGATGAAACGCACCGCGCTGGCCCTGCACCAGCTGATCTCCACCCGGTTCCGCGGCGACAAGCTGGCGCTGATCAGCTTCGGCCGGCACGCCCGCACGCTCACCGTCGACGAGCTCACCGGGCTCGACGGGGTGTACGAGCAGGGCACCAACCTGCACCATGCGCTGATGTTGGCGCAGCAGCACTTCCGCGCCAATCCGAACGCCCAGCCCGTGCTGCTGGTGGTCACCGACGGAGAACCCACCGCGCATCTGGAACGCGACGGCGAGGCCTTCTTCGACTACCCACCGCACCCGCGGACGCTCGCGATGACGGTGCGCGGACTCGACGCCGCCGCGGCGGCCGGGGCGCAGATCACCGTCTTCCAACTCGGCGACGATCCGGGCCTGACACGATTCCTCGACGCCGTCGTCCGGCGCGTGGGCGGACGCCTCATCTCGCCCGATCTGGAAGGCCTCGGCGCCGCCGTGGTCAGCGACTACCTCGGCAGCCGTCGCCGGCGCGGCTGACTACTTCGTCTTCACCTCGACGCCGCCCCAGAAGGCGAAGCCGGTCACCCGGATCCGGGGACCGGACCCGTCGCCCACGTAGTGCACCTTGTTCTCGAACGAGCCCATGATCGCGAGCCCGTCCACGTCCACGATCGCACCCCGCGGCACGATGATCTCCACACCGCCCATCAGGGCGTAGGCGTTGATCGTCACATCCCGCACCAGGAACGTGGCCTCGCGCAGGTCCAGCCGCACGCCGCCCCAGAACGCCGACGCGGAGTGCTCGGCGCCCACGGCGATCGGCCCGCGCACGTTCGTGCCCGACATCACCGCCAGCTTGTGATCGCCCAACCGGGGCAGCCCCTCGGGCGGGATCGCCGGGCCCTGATAGGCCGGAACGGCGGGCGCGGCCGGATTCACCGAGACCGCGGGCAGATCGAGAACGAGGCGGTCGAGGTCCGCGAAGGTGCGGGCCTCGACCGCCTGCTGGGATCGTTCCTCGTACTCGGGGAAGGTGATCTGCCCCTGCCCCAGTGCGTCGGACAGCATGCTGACCACACGGTTGCGATCCTGATCGGACGCCCGAAGGGCGTCACGCCTCGGCTCGAGTTCGTCGGACATGCCCCAACTGTAGGGGAGAACCGGCGCTCAGCCGGACCGGTTCACAGGAGGCGGCCGACCACCGGGATGCGCTGCAGGAGGCTCTTCTGCTTGCCCTTGTCCTTCGAATCCTTGGCCTTGCCCTCGGCCCTTCGCGGCCGGCTTCGCCGACTCCTTCGCGGTGGCCTTCCCGCTCGTGGCGGCGGGCTTCGCAGCCGGCTTGGTGTCCTTCTTCGGGGCCACCGAGGCGGGCGCCTTGCCCTGCGCGGCGGCCTCCTTCTGCGCGGCGATCGGGGTGATCTTCGCCTCCGAGGCCTTCACCGGCGTCTTCGCGGCGGCCTTCTTCGCGGGCGCCTTCGCCGGAGCCTTCTTGGCGGCCTTGGACGCAGCAGCCTTGGACGCGACAGCCTTGGACGCGACGGCCGACTTCGCGGCGGCAGCCTTCTTGGCCGGGGCCTTCTTCGCGGCGGCGGCCTTGGAGGCGGCGGCGGACTTCACCGCGGTCTTCTTCGCGGCGACCTTCTTGGCCGGCGCCTTCACGGCCTTCTTCGCGGCGGTCCGCTTGGCGGCGGTCCGTTCGGTGACCTTCTCGCCGGCCTTCTCGACCGTCTTCTCCGCGACCTTGCCGGCCACCTTGCTCGCGGCCTTGGCCGTGGTGTCGATGACGGCCTGCTCGGCGCCCTTGGTGGCCTTGGTGACCTTCGCACCCAGGCCGCCGAGGCCGATCAGGGCCCAGTCGTCCTCCCAGCCGGCGACCGCATCGGCGGTCACGGCCAGCGTGGTGGCGGCGGTCAGCGGCTTGCCCGGGTTCTTGCTCTCCCAGGTGGTGGCCAGCTTCTGCACGTGCGCGGCGTAATCCTCGGCCGAGACGAGGGCGATCGGCGCACCGTCGGACAGGTCCACCAGGGCCCACGCGGTGACCGGCGCCTTCGCGACGGTGGCCTCGGTCTTGCGGGCCTGCCAGGCATCGCCATCGGTGCCCTTGACCCGGAGGGTGGTGACGACGTCGCCCGCGATCACGGTGACGTGCGTGATGATGCCCTTCGTCGTGACCTCTGCCTTGCCCCCACGGGACTCGACGGCAGAGACGAACACGTCGACGGCGCGCGCTGCGGCGGTCTTAGCCATGAGTTCTCCTGCGAATGTGCACGCGGCGTAGCGGAATGCGCCGCTGGTGGCCTCATTAACCCATGAGTAGCTTCGCGAACCCAAGTGGAAACCAGCGTCACAGCCCTAATGTGACGGGGTCGTCCGTCACATTCCTCAGGTGAGAAGAACCGCGATCAGCATGATCGCCGGTATCGAGAGGGCCGTCGTGATAAGTCCGGTATCGCGGGCGAGGATCACGCCGCGGTTGTACCGCAGCCCGTAGACCAGCACGTTCTGCGCGGTCGGGAGCGCGGCGGTCACGGTCTGCGCGAACAGGGCATGACCGCTCTGGCCGAAGGCGTACCGCGCCATCGCCCACGCCAGCACCGGCATTGCGATCATCTTGAGCGCGGACGCCAGCGCGATGTCGCGGCGTGGAGCCTGCCCCTTCTGCATCACCGTGACCCCGCCCAGGGAGAGCCCGAAGACGATCAGCGCCATCGGAACCGAGGCGTCGCCGAGCAGCTTCACCGGGCTCATCAACCACTCCGGCGGATGCCACCGGGTGAGCGAGATGACCAGGCCGATCAGGGCGCCCGCGACGATCGGGTTCAGCAGGGGAGTGGCCACCGTCCGCCACAGCGGCTGCCGCGTCCCGCGGCGCTCCGACAGGTCGAGCATGGTGAGCGCGATCGTCGAGAAGATGAGGATCTGGAACAGCAGCAGCGGCGCCACGTAGGAGGTGTCCTTGAGGACGAAGACCGCGATCGGGATGCCCAGGTTCGAGGAGTTCACGTAGCTCGACGCGAGCGCGCCGATGGTGGCATCGCCCATGGTCCGGCGCCAGAAGACGCGCACGATCACGTAGTAGACCGTCGCGATGGCCAGGGCCGATGCCGCGCTCACCGCGAGCCGCGAGCTGAACAGCACCGAGACATCGGTGGTGGCCAGCGCGTGCAGCAGCAGGGCCGGAGTGAGCAGGTAGAAGACCAGCAGCGAGAGCTGCCGCTCGGGTTGTTCGCCGAGCACTCCGAGCCGGCCGACGATCCAACCCGCCGCGATGATGATCGCGATCACGGCGAAGCCGGCCAGCACGGAGGTCACGACGATCAAGGCTAGCGCCTCGCGAAACCGCTCTCCTGCGGGCGGATGCGGCCACTATGTCCACGAGTGGTCCGTGGAGAGCAGTTTCGCGACGGTCAGCGGCGCGTGGCGTAGGGGAGCAGGGCCATCTCCCGGGCGTTCTTCACCGCCAGCGCCAGCCGGCGCTGGTCCTGCGGGGAGAGCCGGGTGACGCCACGGCTGCGCAGCTTGCCCTTCTCGTTGAGGAAGGTGCGCAGGTACTGCACGTTCTTGTAGTCCAGTGCCCCCTCGGGGACCTTGACCAGCCCCTTCCGGCCGGCGGTGACACGGGTCGTGGTGCGCTTCATCGGCTCACCAGCTCGACTTGCGGACGCCGGGCAGCTGACCGTCGTGCGCCATCTGCCGCACCCGCACCCGGGACAGGCCGAACTTGCGCAGATGCCCGCGCGGGCGGCCGTCGGCGGCATCGCGGTTGCGCACGCGCGTGGCCGAACTGTCGCGCGGGAGCTTGGCCAGCGCGGAGACCGCCGCGGCCCGGGCGTCGGGATCGGTGGACGGATGCGCGATCACGCGCTTGAGCTCGGCCCGCCGCTGCGCGTACCGCGCGACGAGCTCCTTGCGCCGTTCGTTCTTCGCGATCTTCGCCGTGGTGGCCATCAGCGCTCCTCGCGGAAGTCGACGTGGGTACGGGCGATCGGGTCGTACTTGCGCAGCACCATCCGGTCGGGATCGTTGCGGCGGTTCTTGCGGGTCACGTAGGTGTACCCGGTGCCGGCGGTGGACTTGAGTTTGATGATCGGTCGGATCTCGTTGCGGGCCATTACAGCTTCTCCCCTCGGCGTTGGATGTCGGCGACCACGGCGTCGATGCCGCGGCGGTCGATGGTCTTGATGCCCTTCGTGGACACCCGGAGCGTGACCGTGCGCCCGAGCGACGGCACGTAGTAGCGGCGGCGCTGGATGTTCGGGTCCCAGCGGCGGTTCGTGCGCACGTGACTGTGCGAGACCCGCTTGCCGAAGCCGGGTGCGCGACCCGTGACCTGGCAGTGTGCGGACATGATTCTCCTTCTTGCGAATGGTTGTCGATAAGGTAACGTACTAGAAATGGGAATCATTTCCAATAGAACTCCGGTCCTGCTCCTGACCGGCTTCGGCGGACAGGAGCGCGCGCTCGAACTCGCCGAACCCGGCACCGTCGTGGTGCACCACGACCTGTCCGGCCTGCGCCAGGGGATGGTGGTGCGCACCGAGAGCACCGTCCGGCCCGACGGGGTCGCCGAGGAGCGGGTCGCGCTCCTGGAACTCGCGCACGGCTGCGTCTCCTGCACGCTCCGCGAAGACCTGCTGCCGCTGCTGCGGGCGCTGCACCGTCGATCCGGCGTGCGCCGCATCGTGATCCGCCTCGACCCCACGCTCGAGGCCGAGGCGCTGATCGACGCGATCGAGCACGTGATCGTCGACATGGTGGGCGAGATCCCCGGACCCGCCGCCCGCGATGTCGAGGTGATCGGCGTGATCGGCTTCGTCGACGGCGCCACCTGGCTCGACGACGCCCTCGGCGAGGAGGATCTGGAGGAGCGCTTCGCCGTGGTCGACGGTGACGAGCGCACCGTCGCGCAGCTCGCCGTCGGGCACGCCGCCCACGCCGACCTGCTGGTGGTGACCGGCGACAGCCCCGACCCGGCCCGCCTGCGCGCGGTGCTCCGGCGGCTCGCGCCGGGCGCGCCGATCGCCCGCGAGCGGGTCCCGCTGGACCGCCTCGTGGACCGCCTGCCCGCGCGGCGCCCCGTCCCCGGACCGTTCGACCCGCTGCTGCTCGGCTGCCCGCCGCTCGAACCCGACGGGGACGTGCGCATCGTCGAATTCGTCGCGCGCCGGCCGATGCACCCGGGCCGATTCCACGAGGCCATCGACGCGCTGCTCGACGGGGTGGTCCAGGCCCGCGGCCGGATCTGGCTCGCCACCCGGGATCACGACGCGCTGTGGCTGGAGTCCGCGGGCTCCGGACTGCGCGTGGGCCCCGCCGGACGGTGGCTCGCCGCCGGGGGAGAGGGATCCCCCGAGCGCTGGGCGATGGCCTCCGCCGCCTGGGACCCGGAGTTCGGCGACCGCGCGACCAACCTCGTCGCCCTGCTCGCCGGCGCCGAACCCGACCGCGTCCTGGAGATGCTGCGCTGGGCGGAGCTCACCGAAACCGAATTCGCCGCCGGACCGTCGGCCTGGGCCGGCTGGCCCGATCCGTTCGGCGACCTGCACGAGGACCCGTGTGAAGACCTCGCCCCGGGCGTCCGCCCGGAGGCTGATCAGGAGGAGATGAAATGAAGCAGGGAATCCACCCCGAATACCGCCCGGTCGCCTTCCGCGACGCCTCGACCGGGAAGGTCTTCCTCACCCGCAGTACCGCGACCTCGGACCGCACCGTCGAGGTCGACGGGGTCACCTATCCTCTGATCGTGGTGGACGTGACCGCCGATTCGCACCCCCTGTGGACCGGCACCCAGCGGGTGGTCGACACCGCCGGCCGGGTGCAGAAGTTCCAGGAGAAGTACGCACGTTTTGGCGGGCGGGCCGCTGCACGGTAGACTTCAGTGCTTGTGACGTTGGAAGCTCGCTGAGAGCTCGCGTCGGAGAAGCTCTAACGTCAAGACCGATAGGAAGAATCATGGCTGTACCGAAGCGTCGTATGTCGCGGGCGAACACGCATGCCCGTCGCTCGCAGTGGAAGGCGAACAACCCCGAGCTGCAGGCCGTGCAGGTCGGCGGTCGCACCCACCTGGTGCCGCGCCGCCTCGTGCGCGCCGCCAAGCTGGGCCTGGTCGATCTCGACCGCCGCTAAGCAGAACTGACCGCGAGAGCGGGTCGGCCCTCGAGGCCGGCCCGCTCTCGAGGTCTATCCGGGTCCATTCCCTAGGGGTCTGACGTGTTGCTCGCCGTGTTGAACTACGCGGGGATCGCGGTCTTCGCCGCGTCCGGCGCGCTGATCGGCGTGCGCAAGCGCCTGGACCTGTTCGGCGTGTGGACGGTGGCCGCGCTCACCGGCGTCGGCGGCGGTGTGGCCCGCGACGTGCTGCTCGGCATCCACCCGCCCGCCTCCTTCCAGGGCTGGCAGAACCTCACGGTCGCCACGGTGGCGGCGGCCTTCGTCTTCGTCTTCCACCCGCAGTTCGGGCGGCTGAAGAACTCCGTGCTCGTGCTCGACGCGATCGGCATGGGCGTCTTCGCCGCCACCGGCGCGCTCACCGCGCTGCACAACGACGCCAGCCCCTTCGCCGCCGCCCTCATCGGCATCACCACGGCCCTCGGCGGCGGTGTGCTGCGCGACATACTCGTCAACGAGGTGCCGCTGCTCATCCAGGAGCGCGACCTCTACGCCATCCCGGCCCTCGCCGGTGCCTTCGCCACCGTGCTCGCCTCCCACTGGGGCGCCACCGACGCCCGCTCCCTGGTCGTGGGCAGCGTCCTGGCCTCGGGCTTCCGGCTGCTCGCGCTGTGGCAGGGCTGGCGGGTACCGGTCGCCCCGGAGGACGTGGCCGGACGATTCGCGCGCAGTTGCCGGCGCGGTCTGCGGCTCGGCCGGCGGGACGACTGAGCCCGTTTCGCTCTCAGCGCAAGCACCCCCTAAGGGAATTCACACCCGGATTGGGTAAGACTGGTGGTTATGCGGATTCTGGTGGTCGACGATGACCGTGCGGTGCGCGAGTCGCTGCGGCGCTCGCTGACCTTCAACGGGTACCAGGTGGACACCGCCGTCGACGGGCAGGACGCGTTGGATCACATCGCGAGCAACCGGCCGGACGCGCTGGTGCTCGACCTGAACATGCCCCGCCTCGACGGCCTCGAGGTGTGCCGGCGGCTGCGCAGCGCGGGCGACGATCTGCCGATCCTCGTGCTCACCGCGCGCGACGGTGTGAGCGACCGGGTCAGCGGCCTCGACGCGGGAGCGGACGACTACCTGCCCAAGCCCTTCGCGCTGGAGGAGCTCCTGGCCCGGATGCGGGCGCTGCTGCGCCGCGCCGTGCCCGATACCGGCTCCGACAACGAGGTGCTGCGCTTCGAGGACCTCACGCTGGACCCCGCCACCCGCGAGGTGAGCCGCGGCGACCGGTCGATCAGCCTCACCCGCACCGAGTTCAGCCTGCTCGAGATGCTCATGAGCAACCCGCGCCGGGTGCTCACCCGCAGCCGCATCCTCGAGGAGGTGTGGGGCTACGACTTCCCCACCTCGGGCAACGCGCTGGAGGTGTACGTGGGGTACCTGCGCCGCAAGACCGAGGCCGACGGTGAGCCGCGCCTGATCCACACCGTCCGGGGCGTCGGCTACGTCCTGCGCGAGACCCCGCCGTGACGGCGGGACGTCCGGGGGAGTGACCGTGCCCCGGCAACAACGCACGGACCCGCGCGAGCGGCGGCCAATGCGTGATCCCAACCCGGTCACGCGCAATGTCAGCTTCCGCTGGCGGGTGACCCTGCTGGCCGCCGCGGTGGTGGGCGTCGCCGTGGCCGTCATGGCCGCCTCGGCCTTCTTCGTGGTGAAGCGGGCCATGTACGCCGACGTCGACGACCGGCTGCATCAGCAGATGGACTCGGTGGCGCCTGCGATGAGCACGCCCGTCACCCAGTTCACCACCGTGATGATGATGCTCATGTTCCGCCCGGACATGTCGGTGAACCGGACCATGGTGGTCTACCCCGACGGCACGCCGTACCACTCGGGTGCGGTGCCGGTGGGCGATGCCGAGCAGAAGGTGATCGAGGGACGCGCCTCGGAATCGCTGCGCTCCGTGGGCGACGACCGGGTGATGGCGCGCCGCCTCGACAACGGCGTCACCATCCTGCTGGCCGAGGACCTGACGCCCACGAAGAAGCTGCTCAGCGAGCTCGCCACCGTGCTCATCGTGGTGGGCGCCTGCGGGGTGGTCTTGGCCGCGGTCACGGGCACGGCCGTCGCACGCGGCGGCCTCAGACCCGTGCAGCGGCTCACCGAGGCCGCGGAGCGGGTGGCCAAGACCGATGATCTGACACCCATTCCGGTGACCGGCCGCGACGAGTTGGCGCGGCTCACCACCAGCTTCAATACGATGCTGCAGGCTCTCGCCGACTCCCGGGACCGACAATCGAGGCTGGTGGCGGACGCGGGGCACGAGCTCCGCACGCCGCTCACCAGCCTGCGCACCAATGTCGAGCTGCTCATCGCCGCGAACCGTCCCGGCGCACCGCCGATCCCCGAGGAGGACGTCAAGGAGCTCACCGACGACGTCATCGCTCAGGTCGAGGAGTTGACCACGCTGGTCGGCGATCTCGTGGACCTCGCCCGGGAGGACGCGCCCGAAGCGGTCAACGAGGAGGTCGATCTCGACGAGGTGCTGCAGAAGGCGGTCGAGCGCGTCGAGCGGCGCCGCCCCGAGGTGACGATCGAGGTCGACAGCGCGCCCTGGCACGTCTACGGCGATCACGGCGGGCTCAGCCGCGCGGTGATCAACGTGCTCGACAACGCCGCGAAGTTCTCGCCGGATGGTTCCACGGTGCGGGTGCGGCTCGCCGACACCGGTGTCGATCGCGCGGCGCTCACGGTCTCCGACAGTGGGCCCGGTATCCCCGAGGAGGATCGCGAGCTGGTCTTCGAGCGGTTCTACCGGTCGATGGCGAGCCGGTCGATGCCCGGGTCCGGGCTCGGTCTGGCGATCGTCAAGCAGGTCGTCGAGCGGCACGGTGGCAGCGTGACCGTGGGGGCGTCGGAGTCCGGGGGCGCGGAGATCCGGCTCGAACTGCCGGGCAGTCCGGTGGCGGGCGGCCGTGCCCCGCAGGTGGTGCCGCGGGAATCGCGGTTGCCGCTCTGGCGCGGTCGGTGATCCGAGCCGAACCGTCACCTGGCTCACAGCGACTTCACAGCCTGCCCCGGCATCGTGGGTCCCAGTCGAAAAGGAGGCTCCCGCCATGACCGAGGGTCCGCAGAATCCCTACCAGCCGGGGAACACTCCCGGCGGGCAGCCCGGGTATCCCGGGCAGCAGCCGGGGCAGCCGGCCGTGCCGGGGCAGCAGCCCGGCTACGCGCCGACGCAGCAGTACCCGTACGGCCCGGGCCAGCCCGGTGTCGGCCCGGTGGCGGTGGCGCCGCGTCCGGCGTCCTCGCGTCCCAGCGTGGGGGCTCTCACCGCGATCGGCGTGGCCATCGCGCTGGTGGCCTCGCTGCTGTCGGTGACGGGCGCGTACCTGGTGTGGGGCGGCGGCGATGCGGCGAAACCCGGTTCGTCGGTGTCGAATTCCGCGCCGGCGCCGAAGGGCTCGGTCCAGGAGGTCGCGCAGACGGTGATCCCCACCGTGGTCTCGATCGACAACAAGGCGGCCACCACCGAATCGTCCGGTTCGGGTGTGGTGATCAGTGCCGACGGCAAGATCGTGACCAACAACCACGTGATCGCCGGGACCGGCGCCGCCCTCACGGTGACCTTCTCCGACGGCTCCACGAGCAGCGCCACGGTGGTCGGTGCCGACCCCGTGACCGACCTCGCCGTGATCCAGACCAGCAAGCGCGATCTCAAGCCCATCGTCTTCGGTGACAGCGGCAAGTTGGCGGTCGGTCAGGACGTGGTGGCCGTGGGCGCGCCGTTGGGTCTGGCGGGCACCGTGACCAACGGCATCGTCTCCGCGCTCAACCGCCCGGTGGCCACCAGCGGCCGCGATTCCGACGAGGCCACCGTGGTCAACTCCGTGCAGACCGATGCCGCGATCAACCCCGGCAACTCCGGTGGCGCGCTCGTGGACATGCAGGGGCAGCTGGTGGGCGTGAACTCGGCCATCGCCTCGCTCGGCGCGTCGCGGTCCGGCGGGCAGCAGTCCGGCAGCATCGGGCTCGGCTTCGCGATCCCGTCCGAGCTGGTCAAGCGGATCACGAAGGAGCTGATCTCGACGGGCAGGGCCACGCACGCGGCGGTCGGTGTGCGGGTGCAGCAGCAGCAGACTTCGGCCGCGGAGCCGGGTGCGGTGGTCTCCGATGTCTCGCCGACGGGGGCCTTCGGCCGCGCGGGCATCCCGCAGGGCGCGCGGGTCACCAAGATCGACTCGCTCCAGATCGCCGACGGGATCGGTCTGATCGGGGCGGTGCGGTCGTACCCGCCCGGGGCTACTGTGACCATCACGTACGTGACGCAGGGGAGCGCCTCCCCGGTCACCACACAGGTGACGCTCGACAAGTTGGATCGATGAGTTCGATGACGGAGGCAGTGGAGATGACGCAGGGTAGGGGCGCCGCCGCGCCCGAGTGGCTGACGGACGACGTGCTCGATGCTCCGGCCATCGACGAGCCCACGCTCGACGGTGCCGTGACCGACGTGGTCGGTCGCGCCCTGGTCGTCGTGGTCGACGATCACGTGCAGCCGGGCGGGGTGCTGGCCGGGGCCGGGAAGACGGTGGGCACGCTCGTCACGGAGCTGCTGGAGGAGGCCGACTTCGAGGTCGACGCGGTGGTCGTGGTGCCGGCCGAGGAGGTCGCGGTGCGCAATGCGCTGAACACGGCCGTGATCGGTGGCGTCGATCTGGCGGTCACCATCGGCGGCGTCGGTGTGGGTGCCCGTGATGTGACGCCCGAGGCCACCGAGGAGATCCTCGACAAGAAGCTGCCCGGTATCTGCGAGGCGCTGCGCGCCTCGGGGCTGGCCGCGGGTGCCTCGGACGCGGGCCTGTCCCGCGGTCTGGCGGGTGTCTCCGGCAGCACCGTGGTGGTGAACCTCGCGAGTTCGCGGGCGGCGATCCGGGACGGCATGGCGACCCTGAGCCCCCTGGCGACCCATGTGATCCGGCACATCGCGGGCGGGGATGACCAAGCCCGGTAGGCCCGGCGAGGGCAAGAAGTACTCCGCGCGCGATATCGCGCGCATCTTCGGCGATGTCCTGCCGGCGCAGACCAAGGACGATCGGCCGGACGGTGCCGCACCCGGCTCGGGTGCGGCATCGCCCGTTTCCGGGTCCGACGGTGACCCCGCGGAGCGGTGGTACCGGGAGAACCGGCCGCCGCATCACGGCGGCTGACCCCGGCCCTTTCCGTACGCGTTCGATCGACGTTGCGATTCCACCGGTGACACCGCTTTCGCCGCACGTCAGAACGGGTGTGAGGAAGGCCACTGTCCCGTATTTTTACCGCCAGGTTACAAGTTCGGGTTGCCTGAGTGAACTCTAAGGGGAAGGCTCGCCTTACTCAGGCGCAGGTCAGGCGCGCAAATTGTGCAAGCTTGCCCTAAGAAGTCCTGGTACATGACTCGCTGCAAGATTCAACATTGTTACATTTCTCGTCACGAAGTCGAATTCGTGGCGGTTTCATCTATTGCGGGTGGTCGAATCCTGTGGATATGCTGCGGCGCGAACCGAGGACCTCTATCGGGCCTCGGGGAGAGCAAGTGCCCTAGGTGTGTTTAACCGCAACCCTAGGCGAGGATCGCGGCAGGGTGAGTCGCGAACCGGTGCCCCAGACCCGGGGTGGCACGCGATGATTCCTGGTGAGGGGAACGAATGAGCAAGATGAGCAAGGTCGCAGGGCGCGCCGGCGCCATCGCGGTCGCGGTCGCTGCGGCGGGCGCGGTTGCGGCCGGTTCCGCCAACGCGGGTCCGCTGCCGAGTGGTGAGCGGGTTGTTCCGGCGCCGGATGGTTGGTCGGTGGT
>NZ_BAAAII010000005.1:0-105923 GCF_039525985.1 Tsukamurella strandjordii
GTGAGGGTGTGGGAGAGTAGGACACCGCCGGACTAAAATTAGATACAGGATGAAAGCCCTTGGGGATCGTGTTGAGCACAGAGTGCTCCACACCCCAGGGGCTTTCGCCGTTGGAAGTACAGTGATGGGGAGAAGTCGCCTCCAGGGTGACGGGAAGCGGGTGGAACGTGGCAGCTGAGTCGGGTCGTGACGGCGAGGAACGCCGGCAGCGCGCAGGGTTCGTGAATCCTGCCGACCGCGGACGAGGCGGCGATGCGTCACGGGGCGGCGAGAAGCCCCGGTCCACCGGTAACCGCCCCACCGGCGACCGGTCCAGCGTGGACCGCAACGGCGGTTTCCGCGGTCGCGATGACAACCGTGGCGGGCCGCGTGGCTCGGACAATCGTCGCGACGGCGACCGCCGCAGCGGGCCGCGCCGCGATGACAACCGCAGCGGGGGATTCCGCGGTCGGGACGACAACCGCTCCGGTGGCGGAAACTCGGGTGGCGGCTACAAGGGCCGTGACGACAACCGGTCCGGCGGTGGCTACAAGGGTCGTGACGACAATCGCTCCGGCGGCGGATTCAAGGGGCGCGACGATAACCGCTCCGGCGGATTCCGTGGCCGTGACGATCGGCGTGACGGCGGACGCCGGGGAGACGGCCCCGGCGGCGATCGCCGCGACTTCCGCTCCGGCGACAACCGCGGCGGCCCGAACAGCCGGAACGGTTCGCGTCCACAGAGTTCCAGCAATCGCGGCGGCCCGTTCAAGCCCCGCGACGACCGGCGCACGGACACCCGCCCGCGCACCAAGCCCGGCGAACCGTCGATCCCCAACGACGTCGACCCGAAGGAACTCGACGGCGCCATCCGTCGCGACCTGCTGAGCCTCGACAAGAACAACGCCGAGATCGTCTCGGGACACCTGGTGCAGGCCGGGCGGCTCCTCGAGTCCGATCCCGCAGCGGCACTGGCGCACGCACGTGCCGCCCGCGAACGCGCGGGCCGCATCGCCGCGGTCCGCGAGGCCTGCGGTATCGCCGCCTACATGAACGGCGAATGGTCCGAGGCGCTCAGCGAGCTCCGCGCCGCGAAGCGCATGGGCGGCGCCATCAACCTGCTCCCGATGATCGCGGACAGCGAGCGCGGTCTGGGCCGCCCGGAGAAGGCGATCGAGACCGCCCGCGGCGAGGAAGCCGCCAAGCTGACCGGCGACGACCGCACCGAGCTGCGCATCGTCGAAGCCGGCGCCCGCATGGACATCGGCGACTACGACAAGGCCGTCGTCACCCTCCAGGCGGAGGATCTCGACCCCGCCCGCCGCGGTTTCCACGCCGCGCGCCTGTTCTACGCGTACGCCGAGGCGCTGCTGGCCGCGGACCGTCGGGCCGACGCCCTGACCTGGTTCCTCAACGCGGCCGCGGCCGACGAGGAGGAGTTCACCGACGCCGAGGACCGCGTCGCCGAGCTCTCCGACGAACTGTGACGGCGTCCCTCGTCGAGGCCTACGACCTGCTGCTCGTCGACCTCGACGGCACGGTCTACGCCGGACCGGTCGCCATACCCGGTGCCGCGGACGCCCTGCAGGGGCTGCCCGTCACCTACGTCACCAACAACGCCAGCCGCGCACCGTCGGACGTGGCGCAGCACCTGCGCGACCTCGGCTTCGCCGCCCCCGACGACTCCGTCGTGACCAGCGCCCAGGCCGGGGCCCGACTGCTCGCCTCGATCGTCCCCGCCGGTACCCCGACGCTGGTCGTGGGAGCGCCCGCGCTGCGGGCCGAGGTGATCGACCGAGGGCTCGTGCCCGTCGACACCGCCGAGGAGGCCCGGGCCGTGGTCCAGGGGCACAACCCGGAGACCGGCTGGGCGCGACTGTCGGAGGCCGCCCTCGCCATCCGCGCGGGCGCCACGTGGGTGGCCACCAACACCGACGCCACTCTGCCCACCGAACGCGGCCTGATGGTCGGCAACGGCTCCATGGTGGCCGCCGTCGCCAACGCGACCGGTGCGGTGCCGCAGGTCGCGGGCAAGCCCGGGACCCCGATCCTCGCCGATGCCGTCGCCGAGGCCGGCGCCGCAGCCCCGCTCGTGGTGGGGGACCGGCTCGACACCGACATCGAGGGCGGCAACGCCCTGGGCGCCGATACCTATCTCGTGCTCACGGGCGTCAACGACGTGGCCGATGTGATCGCCGCGCCAGACATCCACCAGCCCACCTACATCGCCGACACTCTCGCCGGACTGCACGCCCCGCGCGAACGATCGCTACCGGGACCGCGGCCCGGCTGGTCCGCCGTCGTCGACGGTGACCGGCTGATCGTGACCGGCGCCCCGGACGCCGACCCCGCCGACGCGAAGTACGTGGCGGTCGCCGCGGCACGCGAGCTGCCCGCGGACCGTCGGGCGGGCCTTGAGCTCGTCGTCCGCTAGCGTGGAGCCGATGAATCCGGAACAGTACGGCGACGCACCCAGCGACGCCAGTGATCCCGCGGCGGTGCGCACCGCCGTGGAGGACCTGATGCACCGGGTCGATGCGCTGGAGGACGCCCCCGTCGAGGACCTCGGCACCGTGGCCGGAGTCGGCGAACTCGCCACCCTCGGGCGGCAGGCCGCTCTGTTCGAGCAGGCGCACCAGCTCCTCGTGGACGCCCTGGACAGCGTGGAGCGAGCCTGACCATGGCCCGCAGAGTGCGGCTCGACGCCGAACTGGTCCGCCGCGGCATGGCCCGCTCCCGCGAACACGCCCGCGAACTCATCGAGGCCGGGCGGGTCACCGTCAACAAGCAGGTGGCGCGCAAGGCCGCTAACCAGATCGACCCCGCCGACCCCGTGCACGTCACGGCCGTCGCCGGCGAGATCGACTGGGCCTCGCGCGGCGCCCACAAACTCATCGGCGCCCTCGATGCCTTCCCCGAGGTCAGCGTGACCGGACGCCGCTGCCTCGACGCCGGAGCCTCCACCGGCGGCTTCACCGACGTGCTGCTGCACCGCGGCGCGGAACGGGTGTACGCCGTCGACGTGGGCTACGGCGAACTCGTCTGGCGCCTGCGCGACGACCCCCGCGTCACCGTCATGGACCGCACCAACGTGCGCACCCTCGAACCCCAGGCGCTCGACGGACCCGTCGACCTCGTGGTCGGCGATCTCTCCTTCATCTCGCTCGGCCTCGTCCTACCCGCGATGGCCGCCTGCAGCGCCGTGGGCGCCGATCTGCTGCCCATGATCAAACCGCAGTTCGAGGTGGGCAAGGGCAACGTCGGATCCGGCGGCGTGGTCCGGGAACCCGAACTCCGCGCGAGCGCCGTGCTCGGCGTGGCCCGGGCCGCCGCCGAACAGGGCCTGCAGACCCGCGGCGTCACCTACAGCCCGCTTCCCGGGCCGTCGGGCAACGTCGAGTACTTTCTCTGGTTGCGTCGCGAGGAGGGGCCGGTGACGCTCCCCGCCGACGTCGACGACATGATCGCAACAGCCGTGGCGGAAGGGCCCCAATGAGCGAAGAGCGCACGTTCCTCGTAGTGGTGCACACGCTCCGCAAGGACGTGGACCGCACCGTCGAACAGATCCGGGGGCGTCTCGACGAGGCGGGCGTCCGGATGAAGCTCGAGAGCGATGTGAGCGACGCCCCGGACGACGCGGCCTTCGGCTGCGAGGTCGTGGTGGTGCTCGGCGGCGACGGCGGCTTCCTCCGCGGCGCCGAACTGGCCCGCCGCGCGGGCGTCCCCATCATCGGGATCAACCTGGGTCACGTGGGTTTCCTCGCCGAGAGCGAGATGGACAGCGTGGCGTCCACGATCGACGATCTGCTGGCCCGCCGGTACACGGTGCAACCGCGGATGACCCTCGACGTCGAGATCCACGACGGCACCGACCTGATCTCCCAGGGCTGGGCCCTCAACGAGGTCTCCGTCGAGAACCGTTCACGGCAGGGCCTTCTCGAACTCGTCACCGAGGTCGACGACCGCCCCGTCTCCCGGTTCGCCTGCGACGGTGTCCTGGTGGCCACCCCCACCGGCTCGACCGCGTACGCCTTCTCGGCCGGCGGCCCCGTGATGTGGCCCGACCTGGAGGCACTGCTCATCGTGCCGAGCAACGCCCACGCCCTGTTCGCGCGCCCCATGGTGACCAGCCCGCGCTCGACCATCGCGATCGAGGTCGAGGGCAGCCGGCACGAGGCGATCGCCTTCTGCGACGGCCGCCGCACCCTGGAGGTGCCCGAGCGCGGACGCGTCGAGATCCGCCGCGGCGCGGAGCCCGTCCGGTTCATCAAACTGGGCGCGGCGCCGTTCACCGACCGGTTGGTGCACAAGTTCGAACTGCCGATCACCGGGTGGCGGGGACGCGGCGACGGCACCACGGGAAGCGGGGGATAGCGCATGCTCGAAGAGATCCGGATCGACTCGCTCGGCGTGATCGAGCGGGCGGCCGCCGAGTTCGCCGAGGGCCTCACCGTGCTCACCGGCGAGACCGGCGCCGGTAAGACGATGGTGGTCACCAGCCTGCACCTGCTGGCCGGTGCGCGCGCCGATCCCGGCCGCATCCGCGCCGGCGCCGAGAAGGCCGTCGTCGAGGGCAGGTTCTCCCTGGCCGGGGCGAGCTCGGCGGACCAGGTCCGCGAGGTGGTCGACGGTGCCGGGGGCGAGCTCGACGACGATGCGGTGATCGCAGTGCGCAGCGTGGCCTCCGACGGCCGCTCCCGCGCCTACCTCGGCGGCCGCAGCGTGCCCGTCGGCACCCTGGCCGAGTTCGCCGGGCCCCTGCTCACGGTGCACGGTCAGAACGACCAGCTCCGGCTGTTGCGCCCGGAGCGGCAGCGCGACCTGCTCGACGCCTTCGCCGGCGCGCCCGCGCTCAAGGCGCTGGCGAAGTACCAGTCCCTCCGCGAGGAGTGGCTGGCCGCGCGCGCCGAACTGGCCGACCGCACCACCCGCTCCCGCGAGCTGGCGCTGGAGCAGGATCATCTCACCGCCGCGCTCGCCGAGATCGACGGCGCCGAACCGCTTCCCGGAGAAGACGTCGAGACCGTCGCCAAGATCAAGCGATTGTCTGACCTGGATTCGCTGCGCGAGGCGGCCGACACCTCCTACGCCGCGCTCACCGGATCCGGCTACGGGTCCGACGGCGAGGGCGCGGGATCGGTCCTCGATCTGTTGGGGACCGTGCGCGCCGCGCTGTCGGGGTCCGACGACGCCGCACTGCGCGGACTGTCCGAACGCGTCGAGGAGGCCGCCACCGTCGCGGGCGATGTCGCGAACGAGCTCGGCGCCTACCTCTCGGACCTGCCCAGCGACCCGTCGGAGCTGGAGCACCTGCTGCTGCGCCAGTCCGAGCTCAAGACGCTGACCCGCAAGTACGCGCCCGATATCGACGGCGTGCTCGCGTGGGCCGACGAGGCCCGCGAACGGCTGGCCGGAATCGACACCTCCGCCGAGGGACTCGCGGCACTGCAGGGCCGCGTCACCGAATTGGAGACCGGGCTGGTCGCGGCGGCGTCCGCGCTCACCGCCGCCCGGGTGAAGGCCGCCGGGACGCTGGGCAAGAGGGTGACCGGTGAGCTCCGCAAGCTTGCGATGGGTGGGGCGTCGATCACCGTCGACGTGGCGCCCGATCCCGACGAGTCCGGCATCGTCGTCGACGGTGCGCCGCGTCGCGCCGGCGCGCACGGCACCGACGCCGTCGAGTTCCGGCTCGTGGCGCACGACGGCGCGAACCCGCTGCCGATCGGGAAATCCGCATCGGGCGGCGAACTCTCGCGCGTGATGCTCGCGCTCGAAGTGGTGCTCGCCGCCACCGAGCAGGGCCTCACCATGGTCTTCGACGAGGTCGACGCCGGGGTCGGTGGCAAGGCCGCGGTGGAGATTGGCCGGCGACTCGCCGCGCTCGCGCAGCGCCACCAGGTGATCGTGGTGACCCACCTGCCGCAGGTGGCCGCCTTCGCCGACACTCACCTCACGGTGGGCAAGCAGACCGCGAAGAAGTCGGTGACCTCCACACTCACCGCGCTCAGCCGGGAGGAGCGGATCGCCGAGCTGGCGCGGATGCTCGCCGGCCTCGGTGATTCCGATACCGGTCGCGCGCACGCCGAGGAACTGCTCGAAGCCGCCGAGTCCGACAAGATCGCCCAGACCGGCAACCACAAGGGGGAGTAGCTCCCCGTCGTCATGCCGGCGCGATCCCGTCGAGGGCCACCAGCGACGCGTGCACCGCGCGTTCGTCGGATGTCCACGCCAGGACGTCGAGCGCGGTGTCGATCAGCTTGATGGCGTGTTCATCGCCGTGCGCGACCGCGCGATCGATCAGTTCGTCGATCGTTGCGGTGTGCACGGGCGGGCTGATCGCGTCGTTCGGTGCGTAGGCGGCGAAGATCGCGGCCGCCGCCGACCAGCCCGCGGCGACGGTGGCGTCGTGCAGTTCGTCGGGTATCGCGTGGTTGCCATCGCGCCGCCCAGTACCCCAGCGCGTGCGCGAGTTCCGCGCGGCGCACGACATCGTCGCCCCAGGTGAGGAGCGCGTCGACGGCATGCCCCACACGGATGGCGCCGTGGGTCGCGCCGGCCGCGACGCCCGGTAGGAGCCGTGGCCACCAGGTTGCGAGGACCTCCCGCCAGGGTGCGTCGCGGAGTTCATCGCGGAAAGCGGCGATCCACGCGCCGAGCAGTGACGCGTCGCCGAGGTTCTCGGGCCAGCGTGCGACCCCGCGCGACGGCGGCACGGCGTCGAGCTTGGGGACGTAGCGGTCGAGCCATTCCTCCGCCATCTCTGCGCGGCCGCGGCGAGCGAGGGCCTCGACCACCATCGGTCCGTGATTGCTCAACCACCCCTCGAACTCAGGGCCGGTGCGATGCAGCCGCGTGTACGCCTCGTCGAGGTGCTCCGGTGTGCTCATGCCTCCATGCGACCACCTCATCCTCGGTTGAGGTCAACAGGCGCGAAAGTGCCGGCGGGCCGCGCGGAATCCACGCGGTGCGGCTGCGGCGCAAGTTGTTCAAAGTTTTTGGTGTTGTCGGCGTGCCTCACGTGATTCATGTGACTGGCGGGGCACAATGTCAGCCATGAAGCTCACTGGTCTGCTGTCCCGGAACACGTCGAACCTGCCCGGCGTCGTGGGCACCGCACGAGTCGACAAGGACACCACCCGGCTCCTTCGTCGCATCGGGCCCGGCGACGTGGTCGTGTGTGACGAGCTCGATCTCGATCGCACCACCGCCGATCTCATGGTGGAGGCGGGCGTCGCCGCCGTCGTGAACGCCTCCCCGTTCATCTCCGGCCGCTACCCGAATCTGGGGCCCGAGGTGCTGGCCGCCGCCGGCATCGAGCTGGTCGACGACGCCGGCAAAGAGGTCTTCTCCCGGATCAAGGACGGCGCGAAGGTACGCGTGCACGAGGGTGTCGTCTACGCGGGCGAGCGCGAGCTGGCCGAGGGTGAGGAACTCACCGACAGCGCCGTCACGTCCCGCATGCTGGCCGCCCGTTCGGGCCTGGTCGACCACCTGGAGGCCTTCGCGGGCAACACCATCGAGTTCATCCGCGTCGAGTCGCCGCTGCTGATCGACGGCGTCGGCATCCCGGACGTCGAGGTCAACCTCAACGACCGGCACGTGCTCGTCGTGGCCGACGGTCCGGACCACGTCGAGGACCTCAAGCGCCTCAAGCCCTTCATCAAGGAGTACGCGCCGGTGCTGATCGGCGTGAACCGCGGCGCCGACGCCCTCGTCAAGGCCGGCTACCGGCCCGACCTCATCGTCGGTGACCCCGAGGTGATCACCACCAACACGCTCCGCTCGGGCGCGCAGGTGGTCCTGCCCGCCGCCCCGGACGGCCACGCCCCCGGCCTGGAGCGCATCCAGGACCTCGGCATCGGCGCCATGACCTTCCCGGCGTCCGGCTCGGCCGCCGATCTGGCACTGATCATCGCCGACCACCACGGCGCCTCGCTGATCGTCTCGGTCGGACACTCCGCCTCGCTGGAGGAGTTCTTCGACGCCGGCCGCCGCGAGTCGAACCCGTCCACCTTCCTCACCCGCGTCAAGGTGGGCACCAAGCTGGTCGACGGTAAGGCCGTCTCCACGCTGTACCGCAGCCGCGGGCACGGTGGCGCGGTGGCGCTGTTCATCCTCGCCGCGCTGGTGGCCGTGGTCGCCGCGGTGCTCGTCTCCAATCAGGGCACCGACCTGCTGCAGTGGGTCATCGACCAGTGGAACCACTTCGCGCTCTGGGTTCAGGGCAAGTTCCGGGCACTGTAAGTGCCCGGCCGCTCGCGCCGCCTCCGGACTCCCGGCGCTCGTCGTCCGGCGCTGTTCTGGGCGTCGGTGCTGATCGCATTCGCCGTGGGCATCGCCCTGGGCGGCGGCGTCCTGTCGCGGTTCACCGCCGACGGTGACATCCGTGACCTCCGCTCCCAGGTCCAGGACCTGGAGCAGCGCAACGACACCCTCGACGCGCGGGCGCGTGCGGGCGACGGCTTCGCCGATGCCGCGGCACCCGGCGCGCTCGGCCGTTCCCTCGCGGGTTTCCCAGTGCTGCTCGTCGTGGCCCCCGATGCCGACGGCGGCGACATCACCCAGATCAATCGCCGCGTCACGCAGGCCGGCGGCACCGTCGCGGGCACCGTCCGGCTGACCGACGCGCTGTACGCCGACGATCAGTCCGAGCGGCTGCGCGGCACCGTCGACAACGCCGCTCCCGTGGGAGTGACGCTCGACGCGGGCCAGGTCGACCCCCGCGCCCGCGCCGGCGACCTGATCGGTTCGGTCCTCCTGGGCAAGGGCGCCGCGCCCGCGGTCTCGCAAGGCGGCACTGATGCGCTCGTCACACTTCGCCAGGCGGGTTTCCTCGCCTTCGACGGCCCGACGGTGCCCGGCGCGCGCGCCGCGATCGTGGTGACCGGCGGCGCGGTGGCGGCCGATCACGCCGCGCAGGGGCAGGGCATCGGGCGCCTCGCGGCGGGGCTGTCGCGCCACGGCGACGGATCAGTGCTGGTCGGACGCACCGGATCGGCCTCGGGTTCGGGTCCGATCGTGGTGGTGCGGCAGGACCAGGCGCTCGCTGCGCGGCTCGCCACCGTCGACGATGTGGACACCACCGTGGGGCAGGTTTCCACCGCGCTGGCGCTGAGCCAGGCGACGCGCGGAGAAGTACGCGCGTACGGTGCCGGCGTCCGCTGACGACAGTGATACTCTGAAGTCCCGTAACTGAAGCAGGTTTATCCGCTCGAATACGGGAGTCTCGTTGCCTTCTCCTCGGCCCCACGCTCGTGTAGCCACCAAGCACATCTTCGTCTCCGGGGGCGTTGCGTCCTCGCTGGGTAAGGGCCTCACGGCCTCGAGCCTGGGACAGCTTCTCACCGCGCGCGGCCTGCGCGTGACGATGCAGAAGCTCGATCCCTATCTCAATGTCGACCCCGGCACGATGAACCCGTTCCAGCACGGTGAGGTCTTCGTCACCGAGGACGGCGCAGAGACAGACCTCGACGTCGGCCACTACGAGCGGTTCCTCGACCGCGACCTGTCCGGTCGCGCCAACGTGACCACCGGCCAGGTGTACTCCACCGTGATCGCCAAGGAGCGGCGCGGCGAGTACCTCGGTGACACCGTCCAGGTGATCCCGCACATCACCGACGAGATCAAGGCCCGCATCCTCGCGATGCAGGCCCCCGACGAGCAGGGCCACGCGCCCGACGTCGTGATCACCGAGATCGGCGGCACCGTCGGCGACATCGAGTCGCAGCCCTTCCTCGAGGCCGCCCGTCAGGTGCGCCACGACGTGGGCCGCGACAACGTCTTCTTCCTGCACGTCTCGCTGGTCCCGTACCTCGCCGCCTCCGGCGAGCTCAAGACCAAGCCCACCCAGCACTCGGTGGCCGCGCTCCGGAGCATCGGCATCACGCCCGACGCGCTGGTGCTGCGCTGCGACCGCGAGGTGCCCGAGGGCCAGCGCAACAAGATCGCGCTCATGTGCGACGTCGAGGTCGAGGGCGTCATCTCCTGCCCCGACGCCTCGTCGATCTACGACGTGCCCAAGGTGTTGCACGGCAACCAGCTCGATGCCTACGTGGTGCGCAAGCTCGGCCTGCCCTTCCGCGATGTCGACTGGAGCGTGTGGGGCGATCTGCTCAAGCGCGTCCACGAGCCGCGCGAGACGGTGCGGATCGCCCTGGTGGGCAAGTACATCGACCTGCCCGACGCCTACCTCTCGGTGACCGAGGCGCTGCGCGCCGGCGGTTTCGCGAACTGGGCCAAGGTGCAGATCACCTGGGTGCCGTCCGATGACTGCGAGACCGAGGCGGGTGCGGCTGCGGCGCTGCGCGACATCGACGGCATCCTGATCCCCGGCGGTTTCGGCATCCGCGGCATCGAGGGCAAGGTCGGTGCCATCCGGTACGCCCGCAAGCGCGGCCTTCCGCTGCTGGGCCTGTGCCTGGGCCTGCAGTGCATCGTGATCGAGGCGGCCCGCTCGGCCGGGCTCGAGGGCGCCAGCTCCGCCGAGTTCGAGCCCGACGCGCAGTACCCGGTGATCTCGACGATGGCCGATCAGGAGCAGGCCGTGGCGGGCGAAGCCGATCTGGGCGGCACCATGCGCCTCGGCGCCTACCCGGCCGTCCTGGAGCGGGGCTCGATCATCGCCGGCGCCTACGGCGCGACCGAGGTCTCCGAGCGGCACCGTCACCGGTTCGAGGTGAACAACACCTACCGCGACAAGATCGCCGAGTCGGGCCTGAAGTTCTCGGGCGTCTCGCCCGACGGGCACCTCGTGGAGTTCGTCGAGTACCCGAAGGAGGTGCACCCGTTCCTCGTCGGCACGCAGGCGCACCCCGAGCTCAAGTCGCGCCCCACCCGCCCGCATCCGCTGTTCGCCGCGTTCATCGCCGCCGCGCTGAAGTACAAGGCCGAGGAGGAGCTCCCGGTGGACGTGCACCGCGAGGCCGCCAAGGCCGATGCCAGCGCCCCGGCCGAGGACGAGACCGCCGACGAGGGCACCGTCGATGCCTGACCAGTTGCACGCCTTCGAGGCGGTCGCCTCGGAGAAGGTGTACGAGGGGCCGATCTTCGCGGTCCGGCGGGACGAGGTGACGATGCCCGGCGGCGGCACCGCGATGCGCGACGTGGTCGAGCACGACGGTGCGGTGGCCGTGGTCGCGATGAACGACGACGGTGCGATCGCGATGGTCAATCAGTACCGGCACCCGATGGGGCGCCGGCTGCTGGAGATCCCCGCCGGCCTGCTCGATCATTCCGGCGAGGAGGAGCCCGTGGCCGCCGCGCAGCGCGAGCTGGCGGAGGAGACCGCGCTCGGTGCGCGGGAGTGGCACGTGCTGGTCGATCTGGCACCGTCGCCCGGGTTCACCGACGAGATGGTGCGGGTCTTCCTCGCGACCGATCTGCGGTACTGCGAGATGGCCGAGCAGGAGGACGAGGAGCTCGACATGACCGTCGAGTGGGTCCCGATGCCCGACGCCGTCCGGATGGTGCTGTCGGGCGAGATCGTCAACTCCACCTCGGTGAGCGCGATCCTCGCGGCCACCATGGTGACCGACGACGACACCCCGCTGCGGTGCGCCGATGCTCCGTGGCCGGGCCGTCCCACCGCGCTCGCCGCGCGCAAGGGCCGCCCGGTGGAAGCCGAGCAGTAGGACGGTGGCGGCGGGCGCGCGCGTGAAGACGGGCGGGGCTGTGAACTCCCCGCTCGACGATGCCTTGCGCGCCTACCTCGACCACCTCACCGTGGAGCGCGGTGCGGCCGCGAACACGCTGAGCAGTTACCGCCGCGATCTCGACCGGTATCGCGAGTACCTGGCAGCGCTCGGCGTCGATGATCTCGCGGCAGTGACATCGGGCCAGGTCAGTGGTTTCCTGGTCGCGATGCGGGAGGGGAGCGATGGCCGTCCTCCGCTCGCCGCGAGTTCGGCGGCGCGGTCGCTCATCGCGGTCCGCGGGCTGCACCGGTTCGCCGCCGCAGAGGGACTGACCCCGTCCGACGTGGCCCGCGAGGTGCGTCCGCCCGCCCCGGCGAAGCGGCTGCCGAAGGCCTTGCCCGTGGATACGGTGATCGCGCTCCTGGAGGCCGCCGGGGGAGACGGCGAGTCCGACACTCCGTCGCGGCTGCGCGACCGGGCGCTGCTGGAGCTGCTGTACTCGTGCGGCGCTCGCATCTCTGAGGTGACGGCGCTCGATGTGGACGATATCGACGCGCAGTCGCGGTCCGTGGTGCTGCTCGGCAAGGGCGGCAAGCAACGAGTGGTGCCGATCGGCCGGCCCGCCCTCGCCGCGATCGACGCGTACCTCGTGCGGGGCAGGCCGTCGTTGGTGAAGCGGTCGAATCCCGCTCTGTTCCTCAACGTGCGGGGCGGTCGGTTGTCCCGGCAGTCGGCGTGGCAGGTGCTCGCGACCGCCGCCGAGCGTGCCGGGATCGACACCGCCACCACCCACGTCTCTCCGCACACCCTGCGGCACTCCTTCGCCACGCATCTGCTCGAAGGCGGAGCCGACGTGCGGGTGGTGCAGGAGCTGCTGGGGCACGCGTCGGTGACCACGACGCAGGTGTACACCTTGGTGACGGTCCAGGCGCTGCGTGAGGTGTACGCCCAGGCGCATCCCCGGGCCGTGCGCTGAGCCGTAGGGCGGACCGTCGGGTATGCAGATCGTGCATGACGCCCGGAAGGCACGACCACCGCTCCGGCCTTCACCCCGCGGCGGGACCGTAGACTGGATCGTCGTCGACCGACGCGAGCGCGCCGCTGCGCTCGTCGGCACGACGAGCGCACTAGGGTGTGAGGGAACGTAAGGAGGTGGGCTAGTGGCGGCAGCGCCGGACGCGGAGCACCCGGGCCTGGACCTGGGCGAGCTGCAGCACCACCCCGCAGCACGGGACCCGCACGACGAGAGCCTCGACGCCACCGGGCGACCCAAGGTCGAATTCCCTGAACCCACCCCGAAAACCACGCACGGCCCCGCCCGGGTGATCGCGGTCTGCAACCAGAAGGGCGGCGTGGGTAAGACCACGACCACCATCAACCTCGGTGCCTCGCTGGCGGCCTACGGGCGCCGCGTGCTGCTCGTCGACCTCGATCCGCAGGGCGCGCTCTCCGCCGGACTCGGCGTGGCCCACCACGAGCTCGAACTCACGGTGCACAACCTGCTGATGGAGTCGCGCGTCTCCGCGGACGATGTGCTCCTGCGCACCCGCGTCGAGGGTCTCGACCTGCTGCCCTCCAACATCGACCTCTCCGCCGCCGAGATCCAGCTGGTCAACGAGGTCGGCCGCGAACAGACCCTGGGCCGGGCCCTGTACCCGGTCCTCGACCGCTACGACTACATCCTGATCGACTGCCAGCCCAGCCTCGGCCTGCTCACCGTGAACGCCCTGGCCTGCGCCGATCAGGTGCTGATCCCGATGGAATGCGAGTTCTTCGCGCTCCGCGGTCTCGCTCTGCTCACCGACACCGTCGACAAGGTGCGCGATCGCCTCAACCCGCGGCTCGACCTCGCGGGCATCGTGGTCACCATGTTCGACGCCCGCACCCTGCACTCGCGCGACGTGATGGCCCGCGTGGTCGAGGTCTTCGGCGACGCCGTCTACCACTCGGTGATCTCGCGCACCGTGCGCTTCCCGGAGACCTCCGTCGCCGGTGAACCCATCACGTCCTGGGCGCCGAAGTCGTCGGGCGCGAACGCCTACCGCGCACTCGCGCGCGAGGTCATCGCGCAGGAGAAGTGACCGAGACCGCGGCCCCCGAGCCGATCGAAGCCGTCGCACCCCTCGACCCGCCCACACCGGCGGAGGCCTCGGAGGCGGTCGAGGCACCGTCGGGCTTCCAGGTGCACCTGGCCAACTTCGAGGGCCCGTTCGACCTGCTGCTGCAGCTGATCGGCGCGCACCGCATGGACGTCACCGAGGTGGCGCTGCACGTGGTGACCGACGAATTCATCGCGTACACCAAGGAACTCGGCGCCGCGGCCGACCTCGACGCCACCACCGAATTCCTCGTGGTCGCGGCCACCCTGCTCGACCTCAAGGCCGCGCGGCTGCTCCCGGCGGGCGAGGTCGAAGACGATGAAGACCTCGCGCTGCTCGAAGCACGCGACCTGCTGTTCGCGCGGCTGCTGCAGTACCGCGCGTACAAGCAGGTCGCCGAGCTCATGGCGCAGCTCGAAGCGAAGGCGAACCGTCGCTACCCGCGGGCCGTGGGACTGGAACAGCGGTACGAGCAGCTCGTGCCGCCGGTGCAGCTCGGCGTGAATCCGGAGCAGTTCGCGCTGGTCGCGGCGGCGGCGTTCACGCCGAAGGAGAAGCCCACGGTGGGCCTCGGGCACCTGCACGTGCCGAAGGTCTCGGTGCCCGAACAGGCCAAACTCATCGCCGCGCGCCTGCGGGAACGGCCCGGCCACTGGTCCGGATTCGCGGAGATCGTCTCGGACTGCGACTCCGGCATCGCCGTGATCGCGCGCTTCCTCGCGCTGTTGGAGCTGTACCGCGAGCGCGCCGTCCTGTTCGATCAGCCGGAGGCCCTGGGCGAGCTCAAGGTGCGCTGGTCGGGGGAGAAGGACGAGGTGGCGGTGCGCGCCGACGACGAATACGACGAGGCGCCCCCGGAGGAGGACGAGTGACCGACGAACACCCCACGACCGAGGACGACACCCCCGCGGAAGCCGCGCCCGCTGCGGCGCCGACCGACGACCACGGCGCACCGGAAGACGACGGTTTCGCGCTGGTCGAGGGCATGGAACCGGACGAACTGCGGTCCTCGCTCGAAGCGCTGCTCCTGGTGATCGACGCGCCGGCATCGGCCGAATCGCTCGGCGTGGCGCTGGAGGAACCCGAGGAGCGGATCACCGCCGACCTGCGGGCCTGGGCCGCCGAGCTGACCGAGCGGCGCTCCGGGATGGAGCTGCGCGAATCCGCCGAGGGATGGCGGCTCTACAGCCGGGCCGAGTACGCGCCCTACGTCGAACGCCTGCTGCTCGACGGTGTGCGCTCCAAGCTCACCCGCGCCGCGCTGGAGACCCTCGCCGTGATCGCCTACAAGCAGCCCGTGAGCCGGTCCCAGGTGAGCGCGATCCGCGGCGTGAACGTCGACGGCGTGATGCGCACGCTCGCGGCCCGCGGTCTGATCGGCGAGGTGGGCAGTGATGCGGGTGCCACGACCTACGCCACGACGGAACTGTTCCTGGAGCGACTGGGCCTCACCTCCCTCGACGAGCTGCCGCCGCTGGCGCCGCTGTTGCCCGAGGTGGACGTGATCGAGGACCTCAGCACCACCCTCGACGACGAGCCGCGATTCGCGAAACTCGGCCGCAAGAGCAGCGACGTGATCGGCTTCGATCCGGACGCCTGAGCGTCGAGTACCGAAATCCCGCGCGTCCTGCGACAATGGATCGATCATGAACAGACCCGCTCGCCGTGATGGCACACCGGACCGATCCTCCTCGAACGACAAACGCAAGACGGCGCCCCGCCAGGGGCCGCGGCGCAGCCCCTCGGAGGCGCCCCCGCGCAACAACACCCCCAAGCTCTCCAATGCGAAACCCGCCCGCACGCAGAACGTTCCCGTGCGCGATCCGGACGATCGCGCACCGTCGAACCCCGGCGGCGACGGCGAGAAGATCCGGCTCCAGAAGGTGCTCGCCCAGGCCGGTGTGGCCTCGCGGCGCGTCGCCGAGGAGATGATCGCCGACGGCCGCGTCGAGGTCGACGGCGCGATCGTCACCGAGCAGGGCCTGCGGGTCGACCCGTCGGTGGCCGTGGTCCGCGTGGACGGTGTCCGCGTGGTGGTCAACGAGAGCCTGGTGCACCTCGCCCTCAACAAGCCCCGCGGGTGGCACTCGACGATGAGCGACGATATGGGCCGCCCCTGCGTGGGTGACATCGTGGCCGAGCGCGTGGCCGCCGGACAGCGGCTGTTCCACGTCGGCCGGCTCGACGCCGACACCGAGGGCCTGCTGCTGGTCACCAACGACGGCGAACTCGCGCACCGGCTGATGCACCCGTCGTACGAGGTCCCCAAGACGTACCTGGCCTGGGTGAACGGCGAGGTGCAGCGCAACCTCGGCAAGAAGCTTCGCGACGGCGTGGAGCTGGAGGACGGCCCCGCCAAGGTGGACCGGTTCTCGGTGCTGGAGGCGTCCGAGGGCAAGTCGATGGTGCGGATCGTGCTGCACGAGGGCCGCAAGCACATCGTGCGCCGCCTGCTGGCCGAAGTGGGCCACCCGGTGCAGCGCCTGGTGCGCACGCACGTGGGCACCGTGGCCCTCGGCGACCAGCGGCCGGGCTCGCTGCGCGTGCTCGGGCGCGACGAGGTGGAGTCGTTGTACAAGGCGGTGGGAATGTGAGTGGCATGACTCTGGTGATCGCGATGGACGGCCCCTCGGGTACCGGCAAGTCGACGGTGGCCCGTCGCCTCGCCGAGAGCCTCGGGGCGCGCTATCTGGACACTGGCGCGATGTACCGTGCCGCCACCGTGTGGGTGCTCGACCGCGAGGTCGCGCTCGACGATCCCGCGGCGATCGCCGCGGCCACCGACGATCTGCCCCTGGCGATGGGCTGCGACCCGCTGGGCGAGCAGGTGGAGCTGGACGGTGAATCGGTGACCCGGAGGATCCGGGAGGACGACGTGACCGCCGCCGTGTCCGCCGTTTCCGCGGTCCCGGCGCTGCGCGAGCAGTTGGTGGCCTATCAGCGCGCGGTGGCCGAGGACGACGAGACACCGATCGTGGTGGAGGGGCGCGACATCGGCACCGTCGTCTTCCCCGATGCGCCGCTCAAGGTGTACTTGACCGCCTCCGCGGAGGCCCGCGCCGGACGGCGCCACAAGCAGAACATCGAGCTGGGACTGCCCAGCGATTACGACGCGGTGCTCGCGTCCGTACAGCGCCGCGACGGCCTGGACTCGACGCGGAAGGTCTCGCCCCTGCGGCCCGCAGACGATGCGGTCATCGTGGATTCGTCGGACCTCACGCTCGAGGAGACCGTCGCCGCGGTGGCGGAGCTGGCCGCGCGACTGGAGGAGAGTGTGCGATGAGTGACGAACTGGAATTCGCGCCCGTCACCGAAGACGGTGTGTGGGAGGACGAGTCCGACTTCGACGGCTACGGAGACGAGTTCGGGGACGAGTTCGGCGACCTCGAAGCGGAGGCCGCGGAGGCCACCGCCAAGCTGCCGACGGTGGCCATCGTCGGCCGCCCGAACGTGGGCAAGTCGACCCTGGTGAACCGCATCCTCGGCCGCCGCGAGGCCGTCGTGGAGGACATCCCCGGCGTGACCCGCGACCGGATCAGCTACGAGGCCAACTGGGCCGGGCGCCGGTTCCTGGTGCAGGACACCGGCGGCTGGGAGCCCGACGCGAAGGGCATGCAGCAGTCGGTCGCGCAGCAGGCGGAGATCGCCATGCGCACCGCCGACGCCATCGTCGTGGTGGTCGACGCGACCGTGGGCGCCACCACCACCGACGAGGCCGTGGCGCGCGTCCTGCGCCGTTCGAAGGCCCCGGTCATCCTGGCGGCCAACAAGGTCGACGATCAGCGCGCCGAATCCGAGGCCGCCACGCTGTGGAGCCTGGGACTCGGTGAACCGCACACCATCTCGGCGGTGCACGGCCGCGGCACCGGCGATCTGCTCGACGTGATCCTGGAGAAGCTGCCGGAGACGCCCCGCGAGGGCACCGGCGGACTCGGCCCCCGGCGCGTGGCACTGGTCGGAAAGCCCAACGTGGGCAAGAGCTCCCTGCTCAACAAGCTGACCGGCGAGCAGCGCTCAGTGGTGGACAACGTGGCGGGCACCACCGTCGATCCGGTCGACTCGCTCGTCGAGCTCGGCGGCAAGACCTGGAAGTTCATCGACACCGCCGGCCTGCGCAAGAAGGTCAATCAGGCCAACGGGCACGAGTTCTACGCCTCGCTGCGCACCAAGGGCGCCATCGAGGCGGCCGAGGTCGCGATCGTGCTGATCGACGCCTCGCAGCCCATCACCGAACAGGACCTGCGGGTCCTGTCGATGGTGGTGGAATCCGGTCGCGCGCTGGTGATCGCCTACAACAAGTGGGACCTGGTCGATGAGGACCGCCGGTACCAGCTCGAGAAGGAGATCGACCGCGAGCTCGTGCAGCTGCCGTGGGCGCAGCGGGTGAACATCTCCGCGCAGACCGGCCGTGCCCTGCAGAAGCTGGTGCCCGCGATCGACACCGCGCTCGAGTCCTGGGACAAGCGCATCCCCACCGGCCGGTTGAACAACTGGCTGCGTGATGTCATGGCCGCGACACCGCCGCCCCTGCGTGGTGGGAAGCTGCCGAAGGTGCTGTTCGCCACCCAGGCGGGCACCCGCCCGCCCACCTTCGTGCTGTTCACCACCGGCTTCCTGGAGGCGGGCTACCGCCGCTTCCTGGAGCGGAAGCTGCGGGAGGAGTTCGGCTTCGAGGGTTCGCCCGTCCGCGTCAACGTGCGCGTGCGGGAGAAGCGTGCCCGCAAGTAGTCCGGCACCGTCGGCGTCCGACGGTCAGGTCGCGCCGCCGCGCAGTCGGCTTCTGGCGTGGTGCTCCTGGGATTGGGGGAGCGCGTCCTTCAACGTCGTGATCGTCACCTTCGTCTTCTCGGTGTACCTGACCGACTCGGTGGGGAAGAACCTGCCCGGATCGATTCCGGCCACCGCCTACCTCTCCGGAGCGCTGGCGACGGCCGGGGTCCTGGTGGCGGTCCTCGCGCCGGTGCTGGGACAGCGCTCGGACGAGGCCGGTCGCCGCAGGTCCTCGCTCGCGGTGTGGAGCGCCCTGCTGTTCCTCACCATGCTGGGCTGCTTCTTCGTGCGCGACGACTACCAGTACCTGTGGCTCGGCCTCCTGCTGCTGGCCACGGGCACCGTCTTCTTCGAGCTCGCGAACGTGCCCTACTACGCGATGCTGCGGCAGGTCTCGACGCCCGCGACGATCGGCCGGGTCTCCGGTATCGGCTGGGCGTCGGGCTACTTCGGCGGCATCGTGATCCTGTTGGTGTGCTACCTGGGGTTCATCTCCGGCGAGGGCGACACCCGCGGATTCCTCGGACTGAGCACCGAGGGCGGGATGAACATCCGGCTCGTCGCGTTGTTCGCCGCGCTGTGGTTCGGGATCTTCGCCCTGCCGGTGCTGTTCGCGGTGCCGGAGGTGCCGCGCGATCCCGCCGCACCGGCCCGCCGCGGACTCGTCGACAGTTACCGGGCGTTGTTCGCGTCCGTCGCCCAGCTGTGGCGCGCGGATCGCAACGCCGTGTACTTCCTCATCGCCAGCGCCGTCTTCCGTGACGGCCTCACCGCCACGTTCAGCTTCGGTGCCGTGCTCGCGGTGAGCGTCTACGGCATGTCCGCGTCCACGGTGCTGCTGTTCGGCGTGGCCGCGAACGTCTTCGCCGCGATCGGCGCACTGGTGGCCGGTAGGTTCGACGATTCCGTGGGCCCGAAGGCGGTGATCGTGGTCTCGCTGGTGGGCATGATCATCGCCGGCATCGTGCTGCTGTTCGTCTCCGGGACGACGATGTTCTGGATCTTCGGACTCATGCTCACCGTCTTCGTGGGCCCCGCCCAGTCGTCCGCACGCAGCCTCCTGGCCCGGATGGCGACCCCGGGCCACGAGGGCCAGATGTTCGGGCTCTACCAGACCACCGGCCGTGCGGCGTCGTTCCTCGCCCCGGCCCTGTTCACCCTCTTCGTGGCGGTCTTCGGCACCGACCGGGCGGGCATCGCCGCCATCGTGCTGGTCCTCGCTCTGGGCCTCGCGATGCTCCTGCCGGTCACACCCTCCCGGGACCGTGCCCTGACCGCCTGACTCGCGGCTAGGGCTTCGGCCGGGCCGCCGGCTTGTCGCCCGGCTTGGCAGCGGGGCCGGCGGTCGCCTCGGGCGGCAGGGCCGCGCTCACGGCGGGGTAGTACACCTGCAGGCGCAGGTTCAGCGTCGGGCCGTTCGGGCCGTCGGGCATCGCCCTGCGGACGTTGTCGAGCAACTGGCCGAACTGGATTCCGACCCCGCGGGCACTGCCGTTCGGGAAGGCGTTGAGGATCGGCTGCATCAGGCTCACGCCGGCCGGCGTCAGGGTGCGCAGCGCGTCCAGCGCCTCGGGCGTGAGGATCCGCTGGAGCCCGGCGAGCAGGCCGGTGCGCTCGTCGTTGATGCCCTGATCGAGCATCGGCTTGATCTTCTGGCTGTTGCCGTTGTGCAGCAGCGGGAGCTTCGACTGGATCTGGAAACCGGGAAGCATCGCCGCCACCGCGGAATCCGCGGACTGGATCGTCTCGGTGATCAGCGGGAAGGTCGCGGCCGTACTCAGCTTCTGCGTGTCACTGATCGCCTGCGTCACGCTGCCCAGCGCTGTGAACAGGGGCAGCATCGCCTTCGAGGAGGCGTCGAAGTTCAACAGCAGCTGACTCATGTTGGGGCGCAGCGCATCGTCGTTGACGTCGCCGATCGTGGTGATCATGTTCGAGACCGTGTTGTCGCTGATCGGCTTCGTGGGAGCGATCACCGCCCCGCTCGCCAGCGGCCCGCCGCCGTCGTGCGGGGTCAGGACGACCTCGGAGACGCCGAACAGATTGCCCGCGGAGAACGCGGCCTCCACGTTGTTGGTCAGGCTGCGGCCCTGCGGACCGTCGAGCGAGAGAGTGACCCCCTGCTGGCCGTTGCCGAGCCGCTCGATCCCGCTGACGTTGCCCACCTCGACGCCCTGGATCCGGACCTTGGCGCCGTCCACGATTCCCGCCGCCACCACGGGGGTCCGCAGAGTCACCGAGAAGCGGTCGCGGGGCTTGTACTCGTTGTACGCCCACACCGTCAGCAGGATCACCGCGATCACCGCCACGACCGCGATTCCGCGCGTCCGCAGCTGCTTCGCGCTGGGGGCGAATCCCGGAACCGGTGCTAAGTCCACAGGTAGACAAATTATCCGCAAGTGTCTGAAATCCATGCTCTCGCGGGGTGTTTTGTGTTGACAATCACCAACCCGAGTTCGCTGTGACGACGGACACGTCCGCGTTCGGCTCGGCTACTCGATCTGGCCGATGGGCTGGCGCTTCTCGGCCTGGAAGGCGTCCTCGGCGCGCCCTCGCGCCCAGTACCCGGAGATCGACAGCCGATCGCGCGGAATCTCGAGGTCGCGCAGCACCCGCCGGATCGCCTTGATCGATTCGCGCTCGCCGTGGGCGAAGACCTGTGCCGACGATCGATCGTCGGGCCATGCGGCCTCCCGCACCGCGCGCGCCAGGAAGTCGACGTCGGCGACATCCGGGTTGTGCAGCCACCGCACCTCGACGCCCGACGGTGCCGTGAGGTCGAGGCGCTCGGCATCGGCGGTCTCGATCAGGGCGACGCCGCGGGCGTCCGCGGGCATCGCCTCGAGCGCCGCGGCGATGGCCGGCACGGCGGAGAGATCGCCCGCGAGTAGGTGCCAGCCGGTATCCGGGGCGGGGGAATAGGCGCCGCCCGGGCCCATGAGGACCAGGCGATCGCCGGACTGCGCGCGCTGGGCCCACGGCCCGGCGAGTCCCTCGTCGCCGTGCACCACGAAGTCGATGGCGATGCGGCGCGCCGCACGATCGAAGGTGCGCACGGTGTAGGTGCGGGTGACCTCGCCGAAGAGGAGCTTGACGTAGCTGTCGGTGCTCGGAAGCCCGGGCAGCTCCGGATCGGCGAAACCGGCGAGGGCCTCACCCTCGGCGATCACGCGGACCAGGTGCTCGCTCAGGCGCTGAGTCTGCACCACGGTGAGCTCGTACTGCGGGCGCGGGCGGCGGGGCTTTGCGGTAGCGGGGTTTTCAGTCATAGTCACTCCCAAGTCGGTTTCGTGACCATGCTACCGAAAACAAGTAAGGCTCACCTATCTTCCGGTGTGGGGCTGCTCACGCCGGCGGCCGTATCGAGACAATTTGCGACACCAAAGCCCACTCTGTGGAGGTGGTGCGGGTCTAGCATTTTCCGGTATGACTGCGACATCGCCCAGTGGCAAGGAACTCCGCAAGAACGCACCGCGCTCCGCGCATGCCGACTTCGCGGCCGACGACCGTGACCCGGTCCGGATCATCCAGGAGCAGAACGAGACTCGCATCCAGGATCTGGTTCCCGTGCGGGTCTCCCGGATGTTGCACTCGCCCTTCTCCTTCTACCGCGGTGGCGCCGCGCTGATGGCGCACGATCTGTCGGGGACGCCGAGCATCGGTGCCCACGTGATGAGTTGCGGCGACGCCCACATCTCCAACTTCGGCCTCTTCGCATCGCCGGAGCGGCGACTGTTGTTCGACGTCAACGATTTCGACGAGGCCGCCTTCGCTCCGTGGGAGTGGGATGTCAAGCGGCTCGCCGCCAGCATCATGATCGCGGCCCGGGACAACAGCTACACCGATGCGCAGGGCACCGAGGCCGTCGTCAAAGCGGTCGGGGCCTATCGGACCCGGCTGCGCGAGCTGATGCAGATGGGCGCCGTGGACCGGTATTTCGTCTCGGTCGACGTCGACACCCTGACGGCCGCGGCCACCGAATCGGGCGATCAGTCGCTCAAGGACCTCATCGAGCAGACCGCGAAGAAGGCGCGCAAGCGCACCTCGGCGCGGATGGTGGAGAAGATCACCGCCACCAGCGAGTCCGGCGAACCGCAGATCGTCGCCCAGCCGCCCACCCTCGTGCCCGCCCCGGCGAACCTGGTGGCCGAGTTCGAGGGCGCGTTCACCAAGTACCTCGATTCGGTGCGCGCCGATGTGGCGGTGCTGCTGTCGCAGTTCACCGTGCTCGACTGGGCACTGCGGGTGGTGGGCGTGGGCAGCGTCGGAACCCGCTGCTTCATCGTCCTGCTCGGCCGCGACCTGCCCGAGGGCGGCCACGAGACGTTGTTCCTCCAGGTGAAGGAGGCCTCGCAGTCGGTGCTCGAGACCTACGGCAAGCTGGGGCCGCAGGTGATGCCGCCCCGCGTGCCCGCGAGTGGTGCGCAGGCCTTCCGGGTGGTCGTCGGCCAGCAGACGCTGCAGGCCCAGTCCGACCCGTTCCTCGGCTTCACACCCACGATCAACGATCACGACTACTACTGGCGCCAGTTCCGCGACATGAAGGGCTCGGTGGTCACCGAGCTGCTCACCCTGGACCAGTTCGAGCGGTACGGCCAGGCCTGCGCCTCGCTGCTCGCTCGCGCGCACTCCCAGTCGCCCGCGGCGCAGACCGCCGCCGAGTACCTGGGCAAGGGGCCGGAGTTCGACCAGGCCATCGGTTCCTTCGCGGTGGCCTACGCGGATCAGAACGAGAAGGACTACGCCGCAGCGCAGGCCGCGGTCAAGGCCGGGAAGCTGCCGTGCGCCGAGGACGGGGTCTGACCCCCGCGACAGTCTTAGCGCGACTTTGACGGTCGCTGCTCTTTCGTCGTGCCGCGCCCCGGCGTAGACCGGTAGACGTGACTCTGATGGAGGTACTTCCCTCGCTCGCCCGGGCCGGTGTGGCCCGCTCGTTCGACCCCACGATCTGGCCCGAGGGCACGGTCATGGACGGTGACGAGGTCCTGATAGCCGGCGCGCCCGCGCGCGGGCTGCTGGGCCGCGGACCGTCGTGCGACGGTGTGCTCGTGACCCGAGTGGGCCGCATGGTCCGTTCGGGCCCCGTGGTCCTGTGCGATATCGACGGGCCGATCCCGCCGCATCACACGCTGGCCGATGTCGCCTGGCCCGGCGTGCACCTGGCCGGTGCCCGCATGCGGCAGCTGTTGATCCGCGGCGCCGACGGTGCGCGCCTGGCCGGCCGCGTCGAGGTCCCGGCGGACGTGCCGCTCGACGCGCTGATCGTCTTGGCGCTGACCCCGCCCGCCGCCGACGCCGTGCCCGGATTGCGTTCGTGGTGCGCGGAATGCGATGAACCCGTTGGAGCGGTGCGTTGGACCGCTTGGACCAGTGACGACCCGAGGAGGAACCATGACGGCCACGGCGAACGTGTTCACCGACACCTGGAACGCTTGGCATAGCCGGCGCGAACGCGAGCTGGCGACGCCGCTGGGGTGGCTGGCCATCTCGCGGCTCGAGTGGCTCGACACCGAGCCGCAGCGGTTCGACGGGATCCCCGGCACCTGGCATCACGACGGGGTCGCCGCCTACGTGACCGCCGAGCCGGGCGATGACATCGATGTGGTCGGCACCCACCGATTCGTCAGTGGGGCAACCGCACCCGGCAGCCTGATCGGGGCGGGACGCACGCAGATCGAGGTGGCGCACCGCGGCGACGGGTACCTCATCCGCGTGCACGATCCGGAGGCGCCCGCGGTACGCGACTTCCGCGGGGTGCCCACCTACGAGCCCGACCCCGCCTGGGTGCTGACGGCCACCTTCGAGCCCTATCCCGAGCCGCGGGAGGTCACCGTGGGCGCGGTGGCCGAGGGGCTCGAGCACGTGTACGTCTCGCCCGGCGAGCTCGTGATCGAGCACGACGGCACGCGCACCCGGCTGGTGGCCTTCAACGGGAAGGTCGACGGCTTGTCGGTGCTGTTCACCGATGAGACCTCGGGCGTGAGCACCTACGCCGCCAACCGCAGTCTCGCGATCGAGGCCGCACCGTCGGTGCTGGCCACGGGCGGTGAGGTGGTGCTCGACTTCAACCGTGCGGTGAACCTGCCGTGCGCCTTCATCGACTTCGCCACCTGCCCGCTGCCGCCGGCCGGTAATCGCCTGCCCTTCGCGGTGACCGCGGGGGAGAAGATCCCGTACGAGCGCGCCTGACCGGTTCGCTACGCTCGGTGCGTGGACAACTTCCGCGATGTGGCGGGCCGTGCGGGATATGCGGCGAACGGTGGGCGGATGCGCGGCGGAATCCTGTTCCGATCGAACGCGCTCGATGCCGAGTCGGTCGACGGCACCCGGTTGGGTGCGCTCGGACTGACGCGCATCTTCGACCTGCGGACCACGGCGGAGGTCACGCCGAAGCCCGATGTGGTGCTCGCCGGTGCCGAGTACGTGCGGTTCAACGTGATCGGGGACGAGCTCGATCTGGGTGCCCTGGACCCCGCCTCGCTGACGGATGCGGCGGGGGCACGTGACCTGCTCATCGACGTGAACCGGTTGTTCGTGCGCGACGCCTCCGCGCGGGCGGAGTTCGGTGGGCTGCTGCGGCGGATCGCCGACGACGGCGGCGCCCACGTCTTCCACTGCAGTGCCGGCAAGGATCGCACCGGCTGGGCGGCCGCGCTGGTGCAGAGCCTGGTGGGTGTCTCGCAGGACGATGTGATGGACGACTACCTCCTCACCAACGAGTACTCGGCCGCCACCATCGAGGCCATCGCGGCGAAGGCCACCGAGGCCAAGGGCAGCGGTGTCGGTGAGGCCGCCCGCGTTCTCGCCGGTGTCTTCCCGGAGGCGCTGGAGGCCGCGTTCGACGAGGCGGACAGCCGCTTCGGCGGGGTGGAGGGATACGTGCGAGACGGGCTCGGGGTGGACGACGGCACCGTCGAGCGGCTCCGCGCCAAGCTGGTCGGCTGACCGCTACCGGGCGCGCTTGCCCTGCGGTGCGAAGCTCCCGGAAGCCTGCCGGAAGCCGACCCCGTTGAGCGTGCACTCGATCCCGCCGCCGCGGATCGCGGTGCACGACGCCCCGAGCACCGACAGGCGCGCCCCCTCAGGGAGCGCACGCAGCTTCTCCTGGGGTGTCCGGTCCTCCAGGTACCGCCAGCCGCGCCCCGATATCTCGATCGCGTTCGGCCGCACCACGCGCCGGCCCACGGTGATCCGGGTCCCGGCGGGCGGAGCGATCACGCACCGGACGGTGGTGGGTTCGGCGCTGACGGTGCAGTTGCGGTTCGCGCCCTCGTAGCGGTACTGGAAGGCGTAGTCGCCGCCGTCGGTGCGGTAGCGGTCGGCGTCGATCGCCGGTTCGGCGTCGGCGGGCGTCGCGGTGACCACGACGGCCGCCGCCGCCGCGATCGCCAACAGTGCACGCCTCATGCGGGCAACTGTAGCGCGGTCGCGGGCGTCCGTGCAGGTCAGTTGATTCGAAGAATCCGATCGTCGCCGTCGCGCGGGGCGCCCCGACCGTCGGTGTTGTTGGTCAGCGCCCACACGCCGCCGCCGGGTGCGGGCGCCACATCGCGGAGCCGCCCGAATTCGCGGACGAGCTGCTCGGTCGAGGTCGACGGGGCGGCGAGCGGCACCACCCGCAGGCGCTGCCCGCGCAGGTTCGCGATGTACAGCCGGTCGCCGACGACGGCGATACCGCTCGGGCTGGCCTCGGAGGTGGGCCATTGCTGCAGCGGGTCCACGAAGCCCGTGCGCCGTCCGATCCCCTCGACCTCCGGCCAGCCGTAGTTCGCGCCGGCCCGGATCTCGTTGAGTTCGTCCCAGGTGTTCTGGCCGAATTCGCTCGCGTACATCCTCCCGTCCGGTGCCCAGGCGATTCCCTGGGCGTTGCGGTGCCCGTAGCTGTAGACCAGCGAGCCGGGGAACGGATTGTCGGCCGGACGGCCACCGTCCGGCGTCATCCGGAGGATCTTCCCGGCGGGGGAGCCCAGATCCTGCGCCCGGTCCGGCAAGCCGGCGTCGCCGGTGGTGGCGTAGAGCATGCCGTCGGGTCCGAAGGCGATGCGGCCGCCGTTGTGGGTGGACGCCGCGGGCAGGCCGGTGAGGATCGAGCGGGACGGTCCGAGCGCGTACGAGCCCGCGGAACCGCGGAGCTCGTAGCGGTCGATGCGGTTGTCGGCGTCCGTGGTGAAGAAGGCGTACAGCGCGCCGTCGCGCACCGCGATGCCCAGCAACCCGCCCTCGCCGCGCGCCACGGCACCGTCGATCCTGCCCACCTCGCGGGTGGAGCCGCCGACCAGTTCCAGGATCCGGCCCGAGTCCCGCTCGGTGACCAGCGCCGCGGTCCCGGCGAAGGCGATCGACCACGGCGCGTCCAGCCGGTCGACAACGGTGGCCACGCCGCCCGACGGTGCCGACGGGGTGCCCGTGCCCTGCGTCGACGAGGGGCTCGCCTGCGTGCACGCGGTGAGCAGGAGCAGCGCTGCGGCCGCCGTCGCGAGGCGGGGGTGACGTCCGATCGTCATGGTGCGCGCCCTTCGTCCGAGTGCCTCCACGGTAGGGCGATTCGCCCGAATCGGCAGGCCGCTCGGGGAAGCGGCCAGGCGATTTCTCGCCCGGCGATGCGGTGGGGTAGTCTCGTACAGCACCGCGCGAGCGGGGCGGCGGGCTGTGGCGCAGCTTGGTAGCGCACTTGACTGGGGGTCAAGTGGTCGCAGGTTCAAATCCTGTCAGCCCGACACCACGAATCGCGGGTCCTCACCGAGGGCCCGCGATTCTGCTGTTCGGGGTCAGTCCGGTTGTGCGGACGCCGCGTTCGCACGTCCGGCGCGGACGGCGACGACGAGCAGGGCCACGCCCACGGCCACCCGCCACCACAGGAACGGATCGATCGCGGCGCGCTCGGTACCTCCCGGGCCGATCGGATTGCCCCACGGAATCACCAGCGCGGCGAGCCCGGAGATCCCGAACAGCAGGGCGGTCACCCCGGCGAGGTCCCACCGGCGGGGCACCAGGAGCACGATCGCGATCGCCATCAGCGCCATACCGGAGACGTGCTCGACGTACGCCGCGATCGGGTGTACCACGGTCCGCACGGGCGGTCCGCCCGGGAATTCGCCTGCGCTGCCGGGGAACAGGCCCACACATGCCAGTGCGATCCCGTTGATCGCCGCCAGCGCGAGGACGATCCGGTCCCACGGCCGCGGGATGCGCGGCAGCAGCGCCACGGCGGCGGCGATGCCCAGTAGCCCCACCGCCACGAAGGCCGCGTTCATCACCGGATGCCAGGGTGAGCAGATGTATCGATCGGCCACCGCCAGATCGCCGAATCGGCTCATGTCGCCGAGACATTCGGGTACTCCCAGATCGCTGATCATGTTGCCGGTCCAGCTGTACGGCTGCGGCCACCGCGATGCGACCACGACCTCGGCCAGGAAGTACAGCACCGATGCCGCGAGCAGGCCGCCGGCGAGGGCTGTGCGCGCGGGACTCATCGCGGCCGTCCGGCGCAGCGAGGGGAGACGAGAGATCGTTAACGACACAAAGCACTGTGTATCAGTCGAACGGCCGGCGCGCATCCCGGCAGTGGCTCAATGGGATTCGCGCCACATCGGCCAGATCGTCGGTCCGTCCGGGGTGATCCGCACCGGACCGCCCCTGTCCGCGAAGCCGTGCCGCGCGTAGAACCGGCGATTGTCCTCGGACGACGCCTCCAGATACACCGGGAGTCCGCGCGCCGCGGCGCGGCCCGCACCGTCGGCCATGAGCGCCGCGCCGATGCCGCGGCCGCGCAGGCGGCTGTCGACGGCCATCGAGGGCAGGTACACGTGCGGCGAGTGCGGACGGGCGGCGTCGGTGGCGGCCTGGATGGCACGCATCCGGTGGGCGAGCGGATCGTCGCCGGGGATGTCGCCGCCGCTCGCCTCGGTCAGCCATATCGACGCGCCGACGACCGCGTCGTCGGCGCCCGTCGCCACCAGGACGTCGCCGGTCGTGAGGGCGTGGCTCAGCGCCGCGGCGAACATCATCCGCAGAATCGGCGGCCGCATCGCCGCGTCCGGATGCGTCCACCTCGTGAGCGGATCGTCGTGGAAGGCGTCGGCGCACAGTGCGGAGAGCGCGTCGAGCTCGCCCGCGACCGCCGTGCGCGTGCGCACCCCGGTCATGCCGACACCGCCGCCGGAGCGGAGCGGCCCACGATCGCCGGGGCGCGATGGATCAAGGTGTCGTCGGTGAGCGCCTCGATCATGAAGAGTGCGTAATCGACCCGGCGGGTGCGATCGCGCGCCAGTAGCGGATCGCCCACGTGCTCGGCCCACAGCGGCGGCCCCTCGCTCGGGCCTTCCTCCAATGTGCTCCCGCGCGCCACGGTCCAGCGTCGGTCGCTGGCGAAGACGCGCCGCGCCGCGGCGACCTGATCGTCGACGTCCATCAGCCGCAGCGCCCGCATGACCCGGGTGACGGTGGCCTGGGCGAGGCGGCTGCCGCGGGAATAGCGGTCGCGGTCGTCGCGCGTGACGTGCCAGCCGCATGAGAAGACCAAGCGGGCGTCGGGTTCCGCGTAGTCCAGGACCGCCTGTGCGGTGCCCGACGCGTAGCCGCGCACGCCCCACGGCACGAGCACCGTCAGCACCCCGTCGCAGCCTGCGACCGCGCGTGCCACCGCCTCCCGGTCATCGGTGTCGCCCCCGACGATCGTGATCCGGTCGGCGAGATCGACGAGCTTGCCGACGCTGCGCTCCCGGCAGACGCCGACCACTTCGTACCCCCGATCGAGGGCGTGGCCGACGAGGTATCGGCCGAGTTTGCCGGACGCGCCGATCACGCAGACCCGGTGGATGTCCCTGCTGCCCATGCTGCTCCCATCTCCGACTTACGTTGTAAGTACAGTAGGCTTACTGTGTAAGTTCGCGCAAGAGTCGGGAGGGCCGATGGTCGAGCGGAAACGGGCTCCGCTGACGCGGGAGCGGATCGTGGGAGCCGCGGTGTCGCTGGCCGACGGTGCCGATCTCGCTGCGGTCACGATGCGCGCGGTGGCGGCCGAACTGGGGGTCGAGGCGATGTCGCTCTACAACCACGTGGCCAACCGGGCCGCGCTGGTGGGAGGCATGATCGACGCGGTCTTCGGGGAGATCGAACTCCCGGGGCCCGACGTGCCGTGGCGGGACGGTGTGCGCGCGCTCGCGGGATCGACGCGCGACGCGCTGCGTAGGCATCCGTGGGCGATCGGCGTCATGGACTCGCGACGCGATCCGGGGCCGGCCACCCTGCGGCATCACGATGCGGCGCTGGGGCTCCTGCGCCGCGCCGGGTTCTCGGTGCACGGCGCCGTGCGGGCGATCGGCGCGCTCGACGGCTACGTGTACGGCAGTGTGCTCGCGGAGCAGAGCCTGCCCGTCGGTGCAGACCGGACGGTGCGGGACGCGGCGGCGGAGGCGGTCTTATCCGTCTCCGCCGCCGACTATCCCTATCTGGTCGAAGCCGCCGCTGCGCACGCGGTCCCGGGATCCGAGGATCCGGGATTCGATGCGCAGTTCGCGTTCGGCCTCGAACTCATCGTGGACGGACTCGAGCCGGACGCCCGCTAGGCGGCTGCGGCCCGCGCGAGCGCATCGTCCTGCTCGGGTGAACCGCCCGATGCTCCCAGGCCGCCGATGAGCGCCCCATCGGCGTCGAACAGGGGCACGCCCCCGCCCACGAGCAGGAGGCCGGGGGAGTGGATGTGATCGAAATGCAGCGCCGGCTTACCGATCTCGACCGGAGCCGCCAAAGCGGCGGTCGGCGCCTGGAACATCACCGAGGTGCGCGCCTTGGCCTGGGCGAGTTCGTTCGAGGCCAGCCAGGCGCCATCGGTCCGGGCGAAGGCCACCAGGTTCGCGCCCTGGTCGAGGACGGCGAAGACGGCCTTGACGCCCGCGGCCTCCGCGGCCGCGATCCCCTGGGTGATCAGCCGGTTCGCATGGTCGAGCGTGATCTCAGGCATTCTGCGTCCACTCCGTCTCCTGCCACTGCTTCGCGGCGTCGATGGTGGCCAGCGGGCGCATGGTCCGGTACAGGTGCTCATCGGCGGGAATGATCTCGACCATCGTGTCGATCATCTCCTGCGGGTCGGCCTGATCGGCCAGGCTGTCCCCGAAATCGGGCATCGGCACGACCGCGGTGTCCTCGTCGTACCACTGCACGTAGCTCTCGGCGCCGGTGTCGTTGAAGCCCGTGCCGAAGACGCCGGGGTTCACGGTGGCCACTCGGACGCCGTGGGGTGCGAGCTCGGCCTTCATCGAACCGGCGATGGCCTCGATCGCATGCTTGGTGGCGCAGTACGCGCCGAGGAACGGGACCACGAGGATGCCGCCCATCGACGACGTCCACACCACCTTCCCCGACTTGCGGGCCACCATCTTCGGCACGATGGCCTGGACCAGTGCCAGGTGGCCGAAGACGTTGATCTCGAACGACTCCCGGACGCGCTCCAGGGGGATGTCGACGACCGATCCGCCCTCCATGACGCCGGCGTTGAGCACCAGCACGTCGGGGTCGTACTTCGCCGCGTGGGCGATGTCGATGTCGTCGAGCAGGTTGAGCTTGATGACGTCGAGCTGGACGCCCGCCTCGGCGGCGTCGGCGCGCAGGCTCCGGACCTGCGGCCAGGTCTCGGCGGTGGCGACCACGGAGTGGCCGGCGCGAGCGAGGGTGATCGCCGCGCCGCGGCCGAATCCGGAGCTGGCTCCGGTGATGAGGATCTTCTTCGACATGGGTCTCTTTCGTCTCGTTCGGGTGGGTGTCATCGAGCGTGCCTCCGTTCCGGACGGTTGTCAATAACTGGTTAGTTACAAACCGCTTCGGTACTGTCCGTCACGTGCCACCCGACGCGACCGAGACGAAGCGGCGGATTCTCGCCGCCGCGCGGCAGGAGTTCGCCGAGTTCGGGCTGGCCGGAGCGCGGATCGACCGCATCGCCGATCAGGCTCAGGCCAACAAGCGGTCCATCTACATGCACTTCGGACCCAAGGAGCAGCTCTTCGACCTGGTCGTGAGTGCGGCACTGCGAGCGATGGCCGAGGCCGTCGCCTTCGATGCCGACGACCTCGCCGACTACGCCGTCCGGCTCTTCGACTACCTGCTCGCCCACCCGGACACGCTCCGGCTGACCACCTGGGCGAACTTGGAGCGGCCGGTGATCACTGCGAACGACGCCGAGACCTACGGCGCCAAGACGGATGCGCTCGCGGCACGCTTCGGGGACCGATCCGCCGACGTGCTCGCCCTCGCGCTCGGCCTCGTCACCGCCTGGGCCTCGGCGTCACCCGCGCTCATCGCTCCGACGGGCGGCGACGCCTCTGCGGTCGCGGTTCGCCGCACGATGTTGGCGCGCGCCGTGTCGAGCCTCGCGTCCACCTTCTCCGCGCAGTAGCCGAGTATTCCTCCGCACCAGCGGTTTTCGCTGTCCTGCGGGAGGTCGGTCGATCGATCAGGAATCCCCACGGCGGATGCGGCGTTGTCGGGATCATGGCCGAGAACACCGGAAAGAACGCGCTGTGGGTGTTCGCGCATCGCGTTGGTCCGCTGCCGCGGGCATGATGTGGGCATGACACTCTCAGACAAGGTCACCGAGCTCGGTGCGTGGGGACTGGAGAACGGCCACCGCGCGCTGCTCGCGGTCACCGGCGGACGGTTCCCCAAGCGCGTTCTCGGCATGCAGACCCTCGAACTGCACACCGTGGGGCGCAAGTCCGGCCAGCGACGCTCCACCATGCTCACCGCGCCGCTGTACTCGCCGGACCGCGTGGTGGTTGTCGCGTCCAAGGGCGGCCACTCCGACAACCCCGACTGGTACAAGAACCTCGTCGCCAATCCGGATGTGGAGATCACCGTCGACGACGTGACCTCGCCGTGGACCGCGCACTCTGCCACCGCCGACGAGAAGGCCGCGCTGTGGCCGCAGATCGTCAAGGCCTACAGCGGTTACGACGGGTACCAGAAGCGCACCGACCGCGACATCCCCGTGGTCATCTGCACGCCCCGCTGACCCAGGAAACGACGATGCGGCCGAATCGATGATCGATTCGGCCGCATCGGCGGGATGAAATCAGTTGCCGGACAGCTTGTCCTTGGCCGAGTTCACGCTGTTCTCGACGCTCGTCTTGGCCTTCTCGGCAGCCTCAGAGGCGGCGTCGCGCGCGTTCGCAGCGTCCTGCTCGAGCTTGGCACCGGCCTCCTTGGCCTTGTCCTTGAGCTCGTTGGCCTTGTTCTTCGCGTCATCTGCGAAAGACATGCGCTGTCCTCCCTGTAATCGAGTGCGTGTGGGGGTGTTCCCTCACGGCGCAGACAGTACTCCTAAACCGGCCCCCATGGTTGCTATCGCATCGCTTCTTCATGCGATGTTCAACTCCTCCTGCAACCCGACGAACGCTGCCTCGTCGTCGGGGCCGCCGGAGTGCGGACGGCGGAACCACTCCAGGTACTCATCGATCTCCGTCAGTCGCCATTCCCACTCGAACAGTTCGACCGCCCAATCCCGCGAGCCCACCTCGCGGTGCAGGTCAGAGGGTAGATCGAGATGATCGCGCTCGGGCGGCGCGAGGCGCAGGGACTCCCAGTCCACCAGCACCAGACCCGCTGGTGTCCGCAGCTGATTCGGATGGTGCGGTTCGCCGTGTGTCGGCACCCACTCGACCGCGAGCGCACGCTCGACGAGCGCCGCGTGCCGCCCGGTCCAGGTAAGAATCTCGGCGAGCCGGGATCGGATCGCGCGCCGTGCGGGTTCGCCGAACGGGCCCGAACGCCACGGTCCGGCGGTGGCCTCCGCGATGGCGTCGGCGAGCCCGGGGCGAACCCGGGTGCGCCACCGCGGGACGCCGTCGCCCCGCGCCGCGTGCAGGCCGCGCAACAGCTCCGCCGTCTCCGTGGCGTGGGCGCGGGCCTCGTGCTCCGACGGGGTCGTTCCGCGCAGCCACGGCGTGACGCTCAGGCCCGCACCGTCGAGTTGCACCACCGCGGTCCCGGCGCTCGACGGCACCGGCGCGACGACGCCACGGACGCCGGCCGCCTGCAGGTGCGCCGCCGCGCCGTACGCGGCCGCCGCCTCCGCGAGGGGACGCAACTCGGTATCGGCATCGACGGTGGCGAACAGGACCGGACCGCTCGCATCGTCGATCCGCCAGTGATGCGCGCCGAACCCGACCGGCAGGTACACGGCGGCCGCGGCATCGGTCGCCCAGTGGGTGCGGACCGCCGCCAGTACCTCGGTATCGGACGGGGACGGTGGAGCGGTGAGCACGCGACGATCAGTGCGCGGGATCGCGCCCGATGTAGGCCATCAGCGAGACCACTTCACCGGCGCCCGCGGGCGGCTCGATCGGCGCCCCGAACTGACCGGACTGCTGCAGCGCCTCGCCCATCGACTCCAGGCCGGTGTGCAGACCGGCCGCGAACCCGGGATCGAGATCGGGCGTGATCCCGTTGGAGCGAGCCAGATCCCACGTGTGCATGAACACGTCCGCCGTGTAGAACCGATCCACCAGCTGGTTCAGCGGCAGATCGCCCATCATCGGGGTGGACACCACACGGTCGGCATCGGGGGCGTCGAGCAGCCCCTGCACCGCCGCGGTCAGCAGGCCGAAGGCCTCCGCCGGGGCCACCGCATTCGCGGGCGCGCCGATCAGCTCGACTCCGACGGACTCCAGGAAACCGGGGAGCCACTCGACCAGGTGCGAGACCACATCGCGCGCCCGCCACTCCGGCACCGGCGTCTGCGCGTCCCAATCGGAGATGGACCGCGACACGTCCGCGAAGGTCTTCGCGACCGCGCGGTGCCGCTCGGCGGGGGTGAGGCCGGTGAGATCAGTCATGCCGACACTGTCGCACGGAGGACTGACAGACCTCTCGCCTAGCCTCGGATTCGTGACCGAGTACCTCACCATCGCCACGCCCGCCGGTTCCTTCGACGCCATCGCGGCCGGGCCCCCGGACGGTCGCCCGGTGCTGCTGCTCCACGGCTTCCCCGAGGCCGCGATCGAATGGCGCTACCAGCTGGCGGTACTCGGCGACCGCGGCTACCGGGCGGTGGCACCCGACCAGCGGGGCTACTCGCCCGGCGTGCGCCCCGAACGCCCCGCCGAGTACGCGATGACCCCGCTCGTCGAGGACGTCGTCGCCATCGCGGACGCACTGGGCTGGACCACCTTCGACCTGATCGGCCACGACTGGGGCGGCGCCGTGGCCTGGTGGACCGCGGCCGAGCATCCCGACCGGCTGCGCTCGCTCACGGTGATCTCCACTCCGCACCCCGCGGCGCTCGCCGAGGCCCTGCGCACCGACGAGGAGCAGCACAACCGCTCCCAATACATGATCCGGTGGCGCGAGACGCCCGCCACCGAGAACGCCATGCTCGCCGACAACGGCCGCGAACTGCGCCGCATGTTCGACGGCGCCGTACCCCGCGGCACCGTCGACGACTACGTGCAGCGCCTGCAGGAGCCGGGCGCGCTGACCGCCGCCCTGAACTGGTACCGCTCCGGCCGCCCGGCCACCGCGATCGGCACCGTCGAGGTCCCCACGATGTACCTCTGGCCCACGGACGACGCGGCCTTCGGCTCCACCGTCGCCTTCGGCACCGAGCGCTATTGCACGGGCCCGTACCGCTTCGAGATGCTGGAGGACGTGAGCCACTGGGCTCCCGAACAGGCACCCGAGGCCGTGACCGGCCTCATCCTGGAGCAGCTCGAGGCCACCCGCTAGTCGCGGTAGCCGTCGCGGTAGCCCTCCACATCGGCCCAGGTGTCGAGATCGAGGGCCGCATCGCGATCATCGTCGAGGGCCACGAACCGGAGGCCGTCCAGCACCGCGCGCATCGGGGCACCGTCGACCGCCGGCAGCGCGGCGAGCGCCCGCCGCAGCGGCGCCATCCGGTACCGGGCGGCCAGCCACTGCAGGCGACCGCCGGCGTCGCGGAGCACCAACGCATCGGCATCGTCGGGCAGGGGAGCGGCCGTGAGCTGATCGACGATGCCCGCCGCACGCGGCAGGTCGCACGCCAGCACCAGCACCTCGCCGATCCCCGGCGCGAGCGCCGCGACGCCGGCGGCCAGCGCGGCGACCGGCCCACCGAAAGGCGGCTCCTCGCGCACCACCGTGACCCCCGGCCGAGCCAGGGACGGCGGACCGACGGCGATCACGGGCAGGCCGCGCACCGCCGCGTAGACGCGTTCCACGAGTGGGACACCGGCGATCTCGACCGCCGCCTTATCCGCGCCGCCCAGGCGGGTGGCCCGCCCGCCGCCCAGCACCAGCGCGGCCGTCACCGTCATCGGAGCACCAGCACCGTCACGGGATCGCCCACCCCCACTTCGTCGACCCCCGTGGGGACCAGCGCCAGGCCGTTCGCGTCCGCCAAGGAGGCCACCAGGTGCGAGCCGCTGCCGCCGCGTGCGGCGGGCCGCACCGACTCGTCGTCGACGATCACCGGCAGCACCTGATCGCGCTGCGCGGGGGAGCGCCAGCCCACCGCCGCCCGGCGGATCACGCGGGGCCGCATCACTTCCCGATGGCCGGCCAGCGACCGCACCGCCGGCCGGACGAACATCTCGAAGGACACCGCGACCGCCACCGGATTGCCCGGCAGGCAGAACACCAGCATGCCGTCGTCGGACACTCCGAAGCCCTGGGGCTTACCCGGTTGCACGGCCACGGAATCGAAACGCACTCCGGACCCGCCCAGCACGGTGCGCACCACGTCGAAGGCACCCACGCTGGCGCCGCCCGAGAGCACCACGGCATCCGCCTCGATCTCCGCGAGTGCCGCCGACAGCTCCGCCTCATCGTCGGCGACGGTGCGCACCGTCGCCGGCTCGGCCCCGGCCTCGCGCAGCGCGGCCGCCAGCAGGAAGGAGTTCGAATCCGGGATCTCGCCCCGCGCGGGGTCGGCGGACGGTGCCACCAGCTCGGATCCGGTGGACACCACCGCCACCCGCGGCCGCCGCTGCACCCGGACCCGATCGTGTCCCGCCGAGGCCACCGCCGAGAGCTGCCACGGCCCCAGCTCGGTCCCGGCAGCCACCGTCACCGCACCCGCGGCCGCGTCCTCGCCGCGCCGCCGGATGTGCGCCCCCGGCTTCGGCGCCCGCGTCACCACGATCGACTCCGGTGCCACGGCCGAGACGGCGATACCGAGGTCGGTCGCCTCCAGCGGGACGATCGCATCGGCGTCCGTGGGGACGGGCGCGCCGGTCATGATCCGCACGGCCTCACCGGGGCCGAACCGCGGATCCTCGCCGCTGCCGGCGGGGACATCCGCCACCACCCGCAACCGCGCTCCCGGCGTGGCATCGCCGCCGCGCACCGCGTACCCGTCCATCGCCGAATTGTCGAAGAGCGGTACCGGCCAGCGGCCGCGCACGTCCTCGGCCAGCACCGAGCCCAGGGCCGCGGCGAGCTCGACCGAGTGCGCGGGCAGGGGCCGCGCGGCGGCCAGTATCCGGCGCAGGTGCTCGTCGACGGTGATCACCGCACTCCCTTCCACGTTCCGGCCTTGCGGCGTTTCGGGCAGCGTAGCGGGACCGGGGTCGACTGTGATTCGCGAGTCAACCGCCGCATCGCGTCGAAATCGAGCAGCCTCCCGGAGTAGCGTCAAGGGGCATGGGCAGGATCACGACACGCAGAGCGGTGACGAAGGTCGCCGTCGGGGTCGCTGCCGCCCGCAAGGTGGACACCCTCGCGGTCGAGGAGCCCCTGGAGATCCGGGTGTCCGGCAGCCCGCTCGCGGTCACGATGCGCACACCCGGGCACGACGTGGAACTCGCCGCGGGCTTCCTGGTGTCCGAGGGCGTGATCAGCCGCGGAGAGCAGTTCGCCTCGGCCATCCACTGCGGCGGCCCCGGCACCGGCGGCGAACTCAACCAGTACAACGTGCTCGATGTGACCCTCGCCCCCGGTGTGGCACCGCCCGCCGTCGGGGTGACCCGCAACTTCTACACCACCAGTTCCTGCGGCATGTGCGGTAAGGCCAGCATCGACGCCGTGGAGACGGTGTCGTCGCACGACGTGTCGAGCGACCCGGTCGATGTGGACGCCCGGGAACTGGCGGCGTACCCGGACCGCCTGCGCGAGCAGCAAGCCGTCTTCGACAAGACCGGCGGGCTGCACGCCGCCGCACTGTTCGACGTCGCGACCGGCGAGCTGCTGGTGCTCCGCGAGGACGTGGGGCGGCACAACGCCGTCGACAAAGTGATCGGCTGGGCCGTGCTGCACGACCGGCTGCCCCTGCGCGGCACCGTCCTCCAGGTCTCCGGCCGCGCCAGCTTCGAACTCGTCCAGAAGGCCGTGATGGCCGGGATCCCCGTCCTGGCCGCGGTGTCCGCACCGTCGTCGCTCGCGGTCGAACTCGCCGACCGGGCCGGTCTCACCCTGGTCGGCTTCCTCCGCGGCGAGACCATGAACGTCTACACCCGGCCCGAACGGATCCGGGTCGAGTCCCCGGCCCCGATCGGCTGACCCAGCCCCGACCTCAGCCCCCGACCTCAGCCCCAGCCCAGCACGAAGGAGAGCCGAAACATGGCGATCGACAACGACCCCAACGAGACCCGCGTCCGGGTACCGGGGCTGATGCCCGACGTCCCGCGCCAGGGCGGGTACGGCCCGGTCACCGACGGTGCCTGGTCGTCGAGCCCGTACCACCACGCCGCCGCGTCCTGGGGCGCCGCGAAATCCGTGGGCACCATCCTGTTCAAGCAGCGCGAGCTGATCCGCGGCACCCACTCGATGTTCGTGATGAACCACCCCGGCGGCTACGACTGTCCCGGGTGCGCCTGGCCCGACGACAAGAAGCTCACGCTGGACTTCTGCGAGAACGGCGTCAAGCACGTCACCTGGGAGATGACCCCCAAGCGCGTGGGCCGCGAGTTCTTCGCCACGCACACCGTGACCGAGCTCGCCGACTGGACCGATTTCGATCTCGAGGACCAGGGCCGGCTCACCGAGCCGATGGTCTACGACGCCGACAGCGACAAGTACGTGCCGATCTCCTGGGACGCCGCCTTCGCGCTGGTGGGCGAGGAGTTGCGCGGTCTCGCCAGCCCCGACGAGGCGTCGTTCTACACCTCGGGCCGGCTCAGCAACGAGGCCACGTTCCTCTACCAGCTGCTGGCCCGCGAATACGGCACCAACAACCTCCCGGACTGCTCGAACATGTGCCACGAGGCCTCGGGCCGCGCGCTGCAGGCGTCGATCGGCACCGGCAAGGGCACCTGCGATCTGGAGGATTGGGAGGAGGCCGACGCCCTGTTCGTCATGGGCGTGAACGCCGCGTCCAACGCCCCGCGCATGCTGACCGCCCTCGCCGACGCCACCCGCCGCGGCGCGCAGGTGGTGCACGTCAACCCGCTGGTCGAGGCCGGCGCCACCAAGACGATCGTGCCGCACGAGATGGTCGATATGGCGCTGTTCAAATCGACCTCGGTCTCAGATATGAACCTGCAGGTGCGCCCCGGCGGCGACCTCGCCCTCATGCGCGGTATGGCCAAGGTGGTCTTCGAGGCCGCCGAGACCGATCCCACGGCGATCGACCGGGCGTTCATCGACGACCACACCGCCGATTACGAGGCCTACCGCGAGTTGGTGACCGGCACTCCGTGGTCCGATCTCGCCGAGCAGTCCGGACTCACGGAGGCGCAGATCCGCGCCGTCGGAAAGGTGTACCTCGACGCCGACCGCAGCATCATCTCCTGGTGCCTGGGCGTCACCCAGCACGAGCACGGCGTGGACACGGCCCGCGAGATCATGAACCTGCTGCTGCTGCGCGGCAACATCGGCCGGCCCGGCGCCGGACCCTCGCCGGTGCGCGGCCACAGCAACGTGCAGGGCAACCGCACCTGCGGCATCGACCACCGCCCGCCGCCGTGGACCGACAAGCTCGACGAGGTCTGCGGTATCACCTCGCCCCGCGAGCACGGTCTCGACACGGTGACCACCATCGAGGGCATGCACGACGGCTCGGTCAAGGTGTTCGTGGGCATGGGCGGCAACTTCGTGATGGCCGCGCCCGACACCGCGTACACCGCGGCGGGGCTGCGGCAGTGCGAGCTCACCGTGCAGGTGTCCACCAAGCTCAACCGCAGCCACCTCGTGCACGGCCGCAAAGCCGTGATCCTGCCGTGCCTCGGCCGCACCGAGAAGGATGTGCAGACCGCCGGACTCCAGGGCCAGACCGTGGAGGACGCCATGAGCATGGTGCACATCTCCACCGGCAAGCGCCGTCCCGCCTCGCCCGAGCTGCGGTCCGAGCCCGCGATCATCGCCGGCATCGCCGCCGCCACGCTGCCCGACAGCCGCACCCCGTGGGCCTGGTACGTCGAGGACTACGACCGGATCCGCGACGTCATGGCCAAGGTGCTTCCCGGCTTCGAGGGCATGAACGAGCTGATCAAGCAGCCCGGCGGATTCCGCATCCCGCAGCCCGCCCGCCAGCGCGACTTCCGCACCCCCTCGGGGAAGGCGAACTTCTCGCTGGCACCGCTGCCGAACGTGATCCCCGCCGACGCGAAGACCCTGGTGCTGCAGACCATGCGCAGCCACGATCAGTGGAACACCACGATCTACTCGGCGAACGATCGCTACCGCGGTATCAAGAACCTGCGGGAACTGATCTTCCTGAACGAGGCCGATATGGCCGAGCGCGGGCTGTCCGAGGGCGATTTCGTGGATATCACCGCCACCTCGCGCGACGGCAGCGTGCGCACGGTCCGCAAGTTCCGGGCGCTGCGCTACGACCTGCCCCGGGGTAGTGCCGCCGGGTACATGCCGGAGATGAACGCACTCATCGGGATCGCCGATTTCAGCACCCAGAGCGATCAGCCGTTGATGAAGAACGTGCAGGTGCACGTGGAGCGCAGCGCGGGCTGATCTACTCGGTCACGATCACCGGCTCGTGCGAGACGGGCAGGTTGAGCGAGGCCGCGATGTAACACTGCTCGCCCGCGTCCCGGTGCAGGGCGCGGGCGAGTTCCACATCGGTGCCGGCGCGCACCGTGACCCGTGGACGCAGCTCGATCGCGGTGAATCGCCCACCCGCGCCCGGGGTCTCGGTCATGGTGCCGGTGGCCGCGTCCACGTAGTCGAGGACCACCACGCCGCGGCGGGCGCACAGCGCCAGGTACGAGAGCATGTGACAGTTCGCCGCGGCGGCCACCAGGAGTTGTTCCGGGTTCCACAGGGCCGGATCGCCACCGAAATGCGGGTCCGCGGTGGCGGCGATCGACTGCGCCGCCGCGGAACTGAGCAGATGCGCACGCGGATAGGTCGCGTAATCGGCGGTGCCCTCGGGCGCCGACCACTCGACTTCGACTGCGTAGATGTGCGTGTTCGGCGGGCGGATCATGCCTCAGTTGTATCTAATGGCAACCATGGTGCAAAGGCTAAACATTTCGACATCAGTCCGTATGGTCTCGCTGATCGCCGTCGCGGGTCTCGGAATCGCCGCGTGCGGCTCGTCCTCGGATCAGGCGGCACCGTCGTCGTCCGCGGGTGCGTCCGCCAGTGAAACCGGTACCCCGAAGCGGCCCGCCCCTCCCGGCGGCGCCGACGACCCGGCGGCCACCGACAAGGCCCGGTCGCTGTCGGACACGGTCCAGCTCGACGGTGCCGTGGCGCACCTGCGTGCCTTCCAGGACATCGCCAACCGCAACGGCGGCAACCGCGCGCTGGGCAGCCCCGGCTACCAGCAGAGCGTCGAGCACATCGAGAACGCGCTGCGCACGGCGGGCTTCGACGTCAAGCGCCAGACCTTCCAGGCCAGCTCGTGGACCGTCTCCAAGCAGGAGGCCAGCCTGGGCGACGCGCCGCTGAAGGTGGCCGCCCTCAGCGGTTCCGGCGGCACCAACGGCGATCTCACCGCCAAGGTGGTGGCCACCGGCAACCAGGGCTGCAGCGACGCGGACGTCAGCAAGGTGACCGCCGGATCGATCGCCGTGGTGGAGCGCGGCACCTGCAAGTTCGGGGAGAAGTACCAGAAGGTCTTCGCCAAGGGCGCCGCGGCGCTCATCCTGGTCAACAACCAGGACGGCGATTGGAAGGGCGGCACCCTGGGCCTCGACGACGGCGCCGGCATCCCGGTGGTCGGCGTCTCCAAGGCCGACGGGGCCGGTCTGGTCGACGGTGCGCAGGTCCAGCTCTCCGTGGACGCCAAGACAGTCAAGGCCGACACCTGGAACCTGATCGCCGAGACCAAGAAGGGCAACGCCGACGCCGTGCAGATGGTGGGCGCGCACCTCGACAGCGTCACCGAGGGCCCCGGCATCAACGACAACGGCACCGGCTCGGCCGCGGTGCTCGAGACCGCCGTGAAGCTCGGCGCCGATGCCGATGTCAAGAACAAGGTGCGCTTCGCGTTCTGGGGCGCCGAGGAGGAGGGCCTGCTCGGCTCCGAGAAGTACGTGGCCGATCTGCCGCAGGACGAGCGCGCCAAGATCGCCCGCTACCTCAACTTCGACATGCTCGGCTCGCCCAACGGCGTGCTCTTCGCGTACGACGGCGACGGCTCCTCGAAGCTCGAGGGCAGCACCGTGGGCCCCGACGGCTCGGGCGTGATCGAGCAGGTCTTCCAGCGCTACTTCTCCGGCAAGAACGTGCCGGTCTCGTCGAGCGCCTTCGACGGCCGCTCGGACTACGGCCCGTTCATCGCGCAGGGCATCCCGTCCGGCGGTGTGGACACCGGTGCCGACGGCAAGAAGACGCCCGAGGAGGCCCAGAAGTGGGGTGGTGACGCAGGCGTCACCTACGACCCGAACTACCACAGCGCCAAGGACACCATCGACAACGTGAACATGGATATCTACCGCTCCGCCGTCGGCGCGGTCGCCTGGGCCACGGGGTACTTCGCGGCGCTGTAACCCACCGGTACGCTCGGAGCTGGTCGAACCGACAGCGGAGGTCACGTGGGCAAGTTCAGCAACAAGATGTGGAAGGTGCTCGGCGCGCAGAGCACGCGGAACCAATCGAGGTCCGTCGCGCTGATCGAGCAGTCCGCCGCATTCGACGAGTGGGCGGAGGGCCTGACCGACGAGGAATTCGCCGACGCCGCCCTCGCGCTGGACGTGTACAAGCCCAAGGCCGAGGATCGCGCCAAGTTCATCGCGATCGCCCGCGAGGCCGCCGAGCGCACCCTGGGGCTGCGGCCCTTCGACGTCCAGCTGCAGGGCGCCGATCGGCTGCTCGAGGGCGATGTCGTGGAGATGGCCACCGGTGAGGGCAAGACCCTCGCCGGTGCCATCGCCGCGGCCGGCATGGCACTGTCCGGCCGGTCCGTGCACGTGATCTCGCCCAACGACTACCTGGCGCGGCGCGATGCCGAGTGGATGAGGCCCTTCTTCGATCTGCTCGACGTGACCGTCGGCTTCGTCACCGAGTCCTCGACCCGCGAGGAACGCCGCGCCGCCTACGGCAAGGACGTGGTGTACGGCTCGGTCAACGAGATCGGCTTCGACGTGCTGCGCGATCAGCTCGCCACCCGCGCCGACGATCTCATCTCGCCCACACCGGATGTGGCGATCGTCGACGAGGCCGATTCGGTGCTCGTCGACGAGGCGCTGATCCCTCTCGTGCTGGCTGGTTCGGTCAAGGGAGATGTCCCGCAGGCCGCCATCATGGAGGTGGTCGCCCGGTTGCGTCAGGGCCGGCACTACGAGATCGACGAGAACGGCAAATCGGCCTTCCTCACCGACGACGGCGCGAAGCTCGTGGAGGAGGAGCTGGGCGGCATCGAGCTGTACTCCGATGCCCACGTCGCCTCCACGCTGCCGCAGGTGAACATCGCCCTGCACGCCTACGCGCTGGTCGAACGCGATGTGCACTACATCGTGCGCGACGGCGCGGTGAAGCTCATCAACTCCTCGCGCGGCCGTGTCGCGGAACTGCAGCGCTGGCCGGACGGCCTGCAGGCCGCGGTGGAGGCGAAGGAGGGGCTCGCCCAGACGGATTCGGGCGAGGTCATCGACACCATCACCGTCCAGGCGCTGTTGCAGCGCTACGCCCTGGTGTGCGGCATGACCGGTACCGCGCTCGCGGCCGGTGAGCAGCTGCGCCAGTTCTACGATCTCGGCGTCTCCCAGATCCCGCCGAACACCCCGAACGTGCGCGTCGACCAGCCGATGCGCGTGTACGACAACAAGGGCAACAAGGTCGCGGGCATCGTCGAGTACGTCCGCGAGCTGCACGAGACCGGCCAGCCGGTGCTCATCGGCACGCACGATGTGGCCGAGTCCGAGGAGCTGGCGCACATGCTCAAGATCTCGGGTGTGGTCGCCACCGTGCTCAACGCCAAGAACGACGCCGACGAGGCGCGGATCATCGCCGAGGCCGGCAAGAAGGGCGCCGTCACGGTGTCCACCCAGATGGCCGGTCGCGGTACCGACATCAAGCTGGGCGGCAGCGGGGCGGGCGACGACAGCCCCGAACACGACGAGGTCGCCGAGTTGGGCGGGCTCGCCGTGATCGGCACCGGCCTGCACGACACCGAGCGCCTCGATCAGCAGCTGCGCGGCCGCGCCGGCCGGCAGGGCGACCCGGGCACCTCGGTGATCTTCGCCTCGGTGGAGGACCCGCTGGTCGAGCGGCACCTCCCGCTCAAGCGGTCGCCCGGCGGCTTCGACCCGGACACGGGGGAGTTCCCGCGCGGCGGCAAGGCGGCCGACATGCTCGACTCGGCGCAGCGCGTGGCCGAGGGCGCGATGTTGGAGACGCACGCGAACACCTGGCGCTACAACGATCTGGTGAACCAGCAGCGCAATCTCGTGATGGCGCGGCGGCACGCGCTGCTCACCACCGACAAGCCGCTCACCGATTTCGTCGAGCTCGAACCGGAGCGCGTCGACGAGCTGCGCGAGGCCGGCGTGTCCGACGAGGTCCTGGAACAGGCTGCGCGCGAGGCCTTCCTGTACCACCTCGACCGGGTGTGGGCCGAGCACCTCGCCTTCGTCTCCGAGGTGCAGACCACGATCCACCTGCGCGCGCTGGGCAAGCAGTCGCCGCTCGACGAGTTCCACCGCCTGGTGATCGAGGAGTTCCGCAAGCTCGCCGAGGAGGCCCTGCGCCGCGCCCGCGAGTCGCTTCGGGAGGCCGAGATCACCTCCGACGGCATCGATCTGGACGCTTCCGACCTCGGGCGCAATACCCTCACGTGGACCTACATGGTGCACGACAATCCGTTCGCCACCAAGGGCATGGCGAACATGTTCGGATTGATCTAGCGCCATGAACGACGCCGCGGCACCGGCCTCCGACCCGGCACCGTCGGACCGGATCGTCAACGTGCCCAACGCGCTCAGCGTGTTGCGGCTGCTCGGCGTGCCGCTGTTCCTGTGGCTGCTGCTGGTCGAGAAGAACGACGCCTGGGCCCTGGTGGTCCTCATGGTGTCCGGCTTCACCGACTGGCTCGACGGCAAGCTGGCGCGCGTGCTCAATCAGCAGACCAGGCTGGGGGAGTTGCTCGATCCCGCCGCCGACCGGCTGTACATGATCGCGGTGCCCATCGCACTGGCGATCCGCGGGATCATCCCGTGGTGGGTGCTCGCGCTGATCGTGGGCCGGGAGGTTCTCCTCGCGGGCACGGTGCCCTTCCTGCGCAGCCGCGGCATCACCGCACTGCCCACGCTGTACCTGGGCAAGGCCGCCACCATGGCGCTGATGTACGCGCTGCCGATGCTGTTGGCGGGCACCTTCGACAACTGGCTGGGCACGGTGATGCACCCGCTGGGCTGGGCCTTCCTGATCTGGGGCTTGGGGATGTACTGGTGGACCCTGGCGCTGTACTGGTACCAGACGGTGCTGGTGGTGCAGCGGCTCCCGCGGCGGACGTAACCACACCGGTCACAGGGGTTAACACCGGGGCGTGTTGCTCGACCCCGGTGCCGCCCACTAAGTTGAAACCGCCGCGCGCCCGGCGCAGCCCTCGCGAAAGGAAGTCTGAAGTGAGCGCCAGCTTTCCCGGAGAACTGCTGTACACGCCCGATCACGAGTGGCTGCTGAAGAAGAGCGACACGGTGGTCCGGATCGGGATCACCGAGTACGCGCAGGATCAGCTGGGCGACGTGGTCTTCGTGCAGCTCCCCGAGGACGATGCCGAGGTCACCTCCGGCGATTCGTTCGCCGAGGTGGAGTCGACCAAGAGCGTCTCCGACATCTTCGCGCCGCTGGCCGGCCGCGTGGTGGCCGTGAACGGCGAGCTGGACTCCAGCCCCGATCTGATCAACTCCGATCCGTACGGCGAGGGGTGGATCGTCGAGATCGAGGCCGCCTCGCCCGAGGACCTCGAATCGGCGCTGGGCGAACTGCTCGACGCGGACGGCTACAAGGCGCTGACCGCCGAGGCCTGAGCGGGCGGTGAAGTCCGTTCCTTAGAACGGCTTTAGAGCCCCGACGATCGGCCGCCCCTGAGGCGCCGGTCGCGGTACCGTGGACAACAACATCCCGAGGTACCGCAAACTTGAACACCTGTGCAGTAGGAACTGACGAAGGAGCGATGTGAGCGAGAACGACAAGGGCTTCGACGAGGCCCCCGTGGAGACCACCTCGGTGTTCCGTGCCGACATCATCCGCGAGATGGACGCCTCCGGCGGATCCGAGAGCGAGGCTCCGGTCACGGGCCTGGAGAACCTCCCGGCCGGCGCGGCGCTGCTCGTGGTGAAGCGCGGACCGAACGCGGGCTCTCGCTTCCTGCTCGATCAGGAGGCCACCTCGGCCGGTCGTCATCCCGACAGCGACATCTTCCTCGACGATGTCACCGTCTCCCGCCGGCACGCCGAGTTCCGCGCGGTCGAGGGTGGTTTCACCGTGGTGGACGTGGGCAGCCTGAACGGCACCTACGTCAACCGTGAGCCGGTCGACGCGTCGCCGCTCGCCCACGGCGACGAGGTGCAGATCGGCAAGTTCCGCCTGGTGTTCTTCGTACCCACCGCGGGCTGAACCCGGTGACGGCCCCACGTCAGGAATCCACCGCCCCGAGCGCAATGTCGATCGGGGCGGTGCTGGAGCAGCTCCGCGCGGAGTTTCCGGACGTGACCATCTCCAAGATCCGATTCCTCGAGTCGGAGGGGCTGGTCACGCCCGACCGGTCCCCGTCGGGCTACCGGCGCTTCTCGCCGAAGGACTGCGAGCGGCTGCGCTACGTGCTCACCGCTCAGCGTGATTACTACCTGCCGCTCAAGATCATCAAGGAGCAGCTGGACGCGCACGATCGCGGCGAGAGCGTCGAGGGCCCGGCCCCACGTGCCCCGCGCACGCTGACGGCGGTGTCGTCGAAGACGGCCCCGGCCACCGATTTCTCCGCGCGCCGCCAGACCCGGATCAGCCGCGCCGATCTGCTGGGCCGGTCCGGCGCCGACGAGGCCTTCCTGCGGGAGCTGGAGCGCTCGGCGCTGCTGACCTCCGGCAAGGCGGGCTTCTTCGACGAGGACGCGGTCGAATTGGTCCGCGCGGCCAAGGCGCTCGCCGAGTACGGGCTCGAGGCCCGGCACCTGCGGGCCTTCAAGACCTCCGCCGACCGTGAGGCGGGTCTGATCGCACAGATCGCGAACCCCGTGGCCCGCGGCGGCGACGCCGGTGCCGCGGAGCGGGCGGCGGAGCTGATCCGCGAGCTCGCGGCGCTGTCCGTGACCTTCCACACCCAGTTGGTCAAGTCCGCTGTCAAAGACGCCGTTCGGTAGTCGGTGCAACCCAATTCGGCCGCCGGTAAGGTGAAGCCATGATCGAGATGACGGTCGCGGGCATCCGCATGGACCCGCCGCAGGACGATCCGGTGCTGCTGCTCCGCGAGGTGGGCGGCCCCCGGTATCTGCCCATCTGGATCGGGCAGGGCGAGGCCACGGCCATCGCCATCAAGCTGCAGGGCGTGGAGCCCAGCCGCCCGCTGACGCACGACCTGATCGGCGACCTGCTGGAGACCCTCGGGCGCTCGCTCACCGAGGTGCGCATCACCGGGCTGCAGGAGGGCACCTTCTACGCCGATCTGGTGCTCGACGGTGACGAGACCGTCTCCGCCCGGCCGTCGGACTCGGTCGCGATCGCGGTGCGGCTCGCGGTGCCGATCTTCGCCGAGGAAGAGGTGCTGGCCGAGGCCGGGCTGATCCTCCCGGATGATGAGATCGACTCGGAGACAACCGAATCCGGTGAAGAAGCGCCCGCCGAAGAAGAGGTGGAGAAGTTCAAGGAGTTCCTGGACTCCATCTCGGCCGACGACTTCAAGGCCCCCGGCGAGTCCTGAACGTCGGTTCGCGCACTCGCTCGCTCGAAGATCACGATTCGGTCTCGACCTAAAGTTCAACTTGAGGTTATGGGTGTGTCGCGTTGATTCGGACGCTTCGGCCCCCTAGCGTTCACGCCGGACACCGCGAATGGCACCGAGGGAATTACACCGACGGCCGGAACGCGGGAGGCGTACTCTGAGGAGTGCGCACGGGACCTACGAGGGAGACGGCAGTGACCGATCAGGTTGGCACCGGGCAGGGCGATAACCCGCAGGCGAGCACGCTCGTGGGTACACAGGGCTCGCTCGACGACATCGCGCCGGGCCTGTTCCCGAACGACACCATCCCCGATGAGCTGCTCGGATACCGCGGCCCCAGCGCCTGCCAGATCGCCGGCATCACCTACCGCCAGCTCGATTACTGGGCCCGCACCTCGCTCGTCGTCCCGTCGATCCGCAGCGCCGGCGGCTCGGGCACCCAGCGCCTGTACTCGTTCAAGGACGTTCTCGTCCTGAAGATCGTCAAGCGGCTGCTGGACACCGGCATCTCGCTGCAGAACATCCGCGTCGCCGTCGACCACCTGCGCCAGCGCGGTGTGGAGGACCTGGCCCGCATCACCCTGTTCTCCGACGGCACCACCGTCTACGAGTGCACCAGCGCCGAAGAGGTCGTCGACCTGCTGCAGCACGGCCAGGGCGTCTTCGGCATCGCCGTCTCCGGCGCGATGCGCGAGCTCACCGGCACCATCGCCGACTTCCCGGGCGAGCGGGCCGACGGTGCCGCCGCCGACGCGGCCCCCGAGGACGAGCTCGCCTCGCGCCGCCGCAACCGCTCCCGCGCCACCGGCTAAATCGCATTGCGGCGCCCATCGTGCGCCGCCTAGGTTCATCGCCGTGGCTCACATCGCGATGTTCTCCATCCCCGCCCCCGGGCACGTGCTTCCGGCGCTCGATCTGCTCGCCGAACTGGTGCGCCGCGGGCACCGCGTGACCTACGCGAACGACCCGTCGATGCGGGACGCCATCGAGGCCACCGGCGCCGAACTCAAGCCCTACACCTCGGTGATCCCGAAGCTCGGCGAGGCGGCCACGGCGGACGCCGAGGACGGTTTCGCCGGCGACGTGATCGACCAACTCTCCGTGTTCGCCGACGAGTACGAGAACCAGCTGCCGCAGTGGTTCGCCCTGTACGAGGACGACCGTCCCGATCTGATCCTCTACGACATCGCCGGCGCCATGAGCCTGGTCCTCGCCCGGGCCTGGGGCGTTCCCGCGCTCCAGGTTTCGCCGACGTACGTGGCCTGGGAGGGCTACGCCGACGATATGGCCGACTTCCACACCATGCTCCGCACCGACCCTCGGGGCATCGCGATGCTGGCCCGACAGGACGCACTGCTCGCCCGGTACGGCATCGAGACGGACTCGCTGGAGTTCATCGGCACGCCGGAACGGTCGCTCGTGCTCATCGCGCCGTCCATGCAGCCCAACGCCGACCGCGTGGACCGCTCGATCTACACCTTCACCGGACCCGCGCGCCGCCTTCCGGAGGCGGCACCGTCGGCCCAGGACCGCCCGGCCACCCTGCTGGTGTCCTTCGGGTCGGCCTTCACCGACCAGCCCGACACCTACCGCGCCGCCTGCGACTTCGCCGTCGCCCGCCCGGACTGGCGGGTGATCCTGCAGGTGGGCGGGCGCACCGACCCGTCGACGGTGACCGCCTCCGACGGTGCGCTGCCGCCCAACGTGGAGGTGCACCCGTGGATCGATCAGGTCACGGTGCTGGGCGAGACGGACGTCTTCCTCACCCACGCGGGCATGGGTGGCAGCACCGAGGCGATGCTCACCGGCACACCGGTGATCACCGCGCCGCAGGCGGCGGACCAGTTCCAGAACGCCGAGATGCTGGCCTCGGCGGGGATCGCGGTGCCATTGCCGGAGGAGCTGGACGCGGTGTCGCTGGGGGCGGCCTGCGACGCCGCCCTGCAACTCACGGGCCGTGCGCGGGAGCTCGCGGCGGAACTGGCCGAGCTCGGTGGGCTGGACCGCGCGGCCGATGTGGTGCTGGAGCTGCTGCCCTCCGCGGGCGGGCCGAGTCACCGTACGGATGTCCTGCTGGATTGAGTTAGAATCGTCGGGCGTCGCAACACCGCGTGGGAGAGCCCAGCGGGCACCGTCGAGCACGGGCCCCGGGCGCCGAAGGAGCAACACCTCTCCGTCAATCTCTCAGGCACCAGGACCATGCGGGTTGGGCGCCTCTGGAGCCGCCGGCGACTGAGGGGGAGGGCAGCGCCGGTCGTCCCTCGCGCCCGGCACGTCACGGCCCGGAGGTTCCCCAGTGTCCGACAGCACTTCCGCAAGCAACTTCCCCGCTCGCCACATCGGCCCCGACGCCGGTGAGCTGGAGCAGATCCTGCGCGTGATCGGCGTCGACAGCCTCGACGACCTGGCCCGCGCCGCGGTCCCGTCGGCGATCCTCGACCCCGCCGACGACAACGGCCTGGGCGCACTGCCCGCACCGATCGACGAGCACGAGGCCCTCGCCGAGCTGCGTGCGCTCGCCGACCGCAACACCGTGGACCGCACCATGATCGGCCTCGGCTACTACGACACGCTGACCCCGCCGGTACTGCTGCGCAACATCATCGAGAACCCGGCCTGGTACACCGCGTACACGCCGTACCAGCCCGAGATCAGCCAGGGCCGCCTCGAGGCGCTGCTCAACTTCCAGACCATGGTCTCCGACCTCACCGGCATGGAGATCGCCAACAGCTCCATGCTCGACGAGGCCACCGCCGCCGCCGAGGCCATGACCCTGCTGCGCCGCGCCGGCAAGTCCAAGAGCCCGCGACTCGTGGTGGACCGGGACGTCTTCCCGCAGACCCTCGCCGTGATCGAGACCCGCGCAGAGCCGCTGGGCATCGAGGTCGTGGTCACCGACGTGATCGCGGACGGCCTGCCCGAGGGCGAGTTCTTCGGCGTCATCCTGCAGACTCCCGGTGCCTCGGGCCGCATCCCCGACGTGCAGACCGTGATCGACGCCGCGCATGAGCGCGGCGCACTGGTCGCCGTCGGCGCCGACCTGCTGGCCATGACCCTGCTGACGCCTCCCGGCGAGCAGGGCGCCGACGCCTGCTTCGGCACCACCCAGCGCTTCGGCGTGCCGCTCGGCTTCGGCGGTCCGCACGCCGGCTACCTCGCGGTGCACGAGAAGCACGCCCGGCAGATCCCCGGCCGCCTCGTGGGCGTCTCCGTGGACGCCGACGGCAGCCTCGCCTACCGACTCGCCCTGCAGACCCGCGAGCAGCACATCCGCCGCGAGAAGGCCACCAGCAACATCTGCACCGCGCAGGTGCTCCTGGCCGTGCTGGCCGCGATGTACGCCAGCTACCACGGCCCCGAGGGCCTGCGAGCGATCGCGCTGCGTGTGCATGCCCGCGCGTCGGCGCTCGCTGCGGGCCTCGGCGACGCCGTGGTGCACGCCGACTTCTTCGACACCGTGCTCGTGCAGGTGCCCGGCCGCGCCGACGACGTGATCGCCGCCGCCAAGGCCGCCGGGTACAACCTGTGGCGCGTCGACGACGACCACGTCTCGGTGGCCGCCGACGAGACCACCACCGAGGCCGACGTCGCCGCGGTGCTCAAGGCCTTCGACGCGCAGCCGGTGGACGCGGCACCGTCGGACATCGAGAACCGCAGCTCGGAGTTCCTCACGCACCCGGCCTTCCACAACTACCGCACCGAGACGGCGATGCTGCGCTACCTGCGCAAGCTGGCCGATAAGGACATCGCGCTCGACCGTTCGATGATCCCGCTGGGCTCGTGCACCATGAAGCTCAACGCGACCGCCGAGATGGAATCGATCACCTGGGCCGAGTTCTCGCGGCTGCACCCGTTCGCGCCCGCCGCCGACAGCGAGGGCATCCGCGCGCTGATCGCCCAGTTGGAGGAGTGGCTGGTGGCGATCACCGGCTACGACAACGTCTCGCTGCAGCCGAACGCCGGCTCGCAGGGCGAGTACGCGGGCCTCCTCGCGATCCGCAACTACCACCTCTCGCGCGGCGATGCGCACCGCACCGTCTGCCTGATCCCGTCGTCCGCGCACGGCACCAACGCGGCCTCGGCCGTGATGGCGGGCCTGAAGGTGGTCGTGGTGGCCTCGCGCGAGTCGGGCGATGTGGACACCGCGGATCTCAAGGAGAAGATCGCCAAGCACGCCGACGAGCTGGCGGCGATCATGATCACCTACCCGTCCACGCACGGCGTGTACGAGCATGAGGTGCGCGAGATCTGCGGCGCGGTGCACGAGGCCGGCGGTCAGGTGTACGTGGACGGCGCGAACATGAACGCCCTGGTCGGCCTCGCGCGGCCCGGCAAGTTCGGCGGCGACGTCTCGCACCTGAACCTGCACAAGACCTTCTGCATCCCGCACGGTGGTGGCGGCCCGGGCGTCGGCCCGATCGGCGTGCGCAGCCACCTCGCGCCCTTCCTGCCCGGGCACCCGCTGGAGCCCTCCCTCGGAAACGGTCCGACGATCTCGGCCGCGCCGTTCGGCAGCGCGTCGATCCTCCCGATCACGTGGGCGTACATCCGGATGATGGGTGCTTCCGGCCTGCGGAAGGCGACGCTGACCGCGATCGCCTCGGCGAACTACATCGCTGCGCGCCTGAACGATTCGTTCCCGGTGCTGTACACGGGCGAGAACGGCCGCGTCGCGCACGAGTGCATCCTCGACGTGCGCGGCATCTCGAAGGACACCGGCGTGTCCATCGACGACGTCGCGAAGCGGTTGGCCGACTACGGCTTCCACGCGCCCACGATGAGCTTCCCGGTGGCGGGCACGCTCATGGTGGAGCCCACGGAGAGCGAGTCGCTCGGTGAGATCGACGAGTTCTGCGACGCGATGATCGCCATCCGCGCGGAGATCTCGCGGGTCGCCTCGGGGGAGTGGCCGGTGGAGGACAACCCGCTGCGCGGTGCCCCGCACACCGCCGAGTGCCTGGTGAGCGAGTGGAACCACCCCTACTCGCGCGAGATCGCCGTGTACCCCGCGGGCCTGCCGTCCGGCGGTGCGCGCGCCAAGGTGTGGCCGTCCGTCCGGCGGATCGACGGTGTGTACGGCGACCGAAACTTGGTCTGCTCCTGCCCGCCGATCGAGGCCTTCGCTGAGTAACCAGTCGTTGACCCATGGTTCGCTGACGTAAACTGCGAGCCATGGGGCAGTGGGTGGAGGAGAACGCCGAGGTCTTGGCGAATCTCGCGGTGATCGGGCTGTTGCTGGTCGTGGTCGGTGTCCAGGCCTGGCGATACCGTGGTGATCGGCGCACCACGTCGTCGACCAATGACATGCTCGTCGGCTACGCGGTCGGGTTCGCCGTGATCCTCCCCGTGCAGGTACTGCGGGTGACGACCGTCGGCGCGCCGGAATCCGCCTCGGCGTCCCTTGCGTGGAGCGTCGGCTCGACGATGGCCCTGTTCGCGATCGCGTTGGCGGTCGCACACCTGCGGAACCGGCGGCAGGTCGCGCGTGACGACGAGGAGGTCCGGTCCGCCCGCGACGCGATTCCCGCCGCGGCGCGGTCGTACTTCCGCGACGGCGATTTCCCGGTGCGCGCGGGATTCGCGCTGTCGTCTCCGGCCGCCCCGGACCCCGACCATGCGACCGATCTGGTGGGCTACTGGGCCTTCGCCGCCCTCGACAGCGGCGACTACGTGGACTTCTCGCGGACGATCCACTACACGACGATGGTCCGCGGCTGGCAGCTCTCCTCGCCGACGCTGATCGAGGCTCTCCCCGTGCTCGTCGCCCCGTTCGTGCGCAGCGGTGACAAGGAGTGGGACCCCGACGTCGACCGCGCCTTCCGTCGCACCGCCCTCGCCCTCCTCACCACCCGATTCGGCTCGCCGGTCCCGGCATGAGTGCAGTCTGGGGGACCGTGCTCGGACTGACAGTGCTAGTCGCGCTCGGGAGGCCTATGAGCCGCAGGATCGGCCCACTTCCTCGCGTCCGTATCCGCGATTGGCTGCGCGGAGCTCTGGCTGTCCTCGGTTGGTGGATCATCGTCGGCGTGGTCGTCGGCGTACTCCGGCCCGATCGATCCGCATTCGTGGACGGAATCGTCGTCGCCGTGTCAGCGGCGCCCGTCGTGTTCCTCCCGGACGTTGTCAGTCTCTTGCGTCGCCGTGGAGACGAGTCTGCATTGAGTGACGGGGCGTCGCGGGAAACCGTCACTGAGTGCAGACTCGACGGCCGTCCTCAGAGCTCCGCCGCGGAAACCGAGGCGCAGAGCGCCGATGCGCCCATGGCCGCTGAGGACGACGCGCGATCTGGAACGCCACGTTCGGACGACCGCAGGTGAGCTACTTCGGCGGTGTGATCGTCGGCTCCCTCGCCATGCTCCTGCTCGCGATCCCCGTCGGCGCCGTGATCGGAACACACACCCGGAAACGGCGGATCAAGGACTGGGTCCTCGACTACATTCCGCCGCTGCTCTGGGCTGTGTTGGCTCCGCTCCTCGTGTTTGCCCTGTGGCCCGACCGGTCGCGGTTCGTCGAGGGCATCACTGTCGGCGTTGCCATTATGCCGATGGTCTTCCTTCCCGACATGGTCTCCGCGATCCGCCACCGTCGAGACGACGAGACTGCCGAATTGTCCGCGCCGGCCCTGACATCCGTACCAATCCGCAGACTCGATGTTCCGGTCGCGCGGTTCGGCGCCGACGTCGAGGAGCACTTCGCCGATCCTGTTGTCCGGGGCCGCTATGTGATCGCCGCGTATCGACGCGGCCTGCTCTCCGATGCCGAGCTGCCCCCAGCGGTTGCGGGCCTCGGCGATCTGGGGCCGGCCTGGGTGGAACTGGCCACCCCCGCGGTGACCAGTGCCGGGGGCACGGTCGAGCGGGCCGCCGCGGACATCGGCTACGACCGTTCCGCGGACGAGGCGGACGCCGACGTCACCACGCAGCTCATCCACTACGCCCTGCGCACCGGCGACGCCCGCCGGTACCGCGAGGCGCTCGTCGCCCTCGTGCCATCGGTGGAGCTCGCCACGGTTGTGAAGGACGAGCCCGAATGGATGCGGAGCCATCGGCGCGATGGACTGCGCGAGAGCATCATCGACAATCTCGACGCCCGATTCGGGCCGCAGCTGACCGACACCGTCCACGCCCACTTCGCCGACCCCACCACCCGTGCCCACGACCTGATCGTGAGCTACCGCCTCCAAGCGATGCCCTCGGCCGACGTGCCACAGCGGGCCGCCGAAGTCATCGCCGACCTACCCGGCGCGGGGGAGGCGTGGACGGAGTTGGCGATGGCATCGTCGACCAGCCCGCGCTCGGAGCTCGAACCGATCCTCGACCGCGCCGCCGAGGAGATCGGCTACCACCGCGACCCGCTCGCGGCGGAGTGCGACCTGTACGAGGCCGCCGCCTACCGCGCCGTCGTGGATTGCCGGGTGAGAGAAGAGTCGCAACGCCTGTGGGCCCTGACGTGGAACGATGACGTGTACCTGGAGGGCGGGCACGATCCAGCCCTCGAGGGCCTGCGCGATGCCCACGCCGCCGCGGGCGACGATTATCACGACCAGATCCGCGACACCCGTCATCACCTGATCGACTACCTGAACGCGCACTACTAGCCGACTTTCGGTGCCTTTCTGCGGCCGACACCGCGCTGCGACCGCAGAAAGGCACCAAAAGTCGGCGGAGGACATATTGTGCCGGTATGACCGATCTCCTGCTCAACATCGCCGGATGCGCTGTCGGAGCGGTACTCGCGATGGTGCTGATCGAATGCGGACTCAAGGTCGCGGGTTCGCGTCCCCGCCCGGCCACCACCAGGAGCGACGACGTATGGAGCTGGGTCGCGGGCGCGGTGACCATGGCGATCGCGATCGCGTTCACCCAGTGGTCCGGGTGGAACGACTCGCCGATCCTCAGCTTCGTGCCCTTCGGCGTCGCCATCGGCGTGCTCACGAGCTCGCCGGGGGTATTCGCGGCCCTACGCGAGCGCGGCCGATCCCGCGAGAACGCTCAGTAGCCGGCGGAGCCGATCAGCACCGTCAGTGCGGCGAGGTGGGATGGGTGCAACCGCTCATCCGCCTCGGCGGTGTATCCGATCGGGAGCGTGCGCCGTGACGTCACGACTCCCGCGGTGCCGGCATCGTCGGTGATCCGCAGGGAGACCGGCACGATCAGGTGCAGTGGCCCGATGGTGGAAGCCTGGGCCAGCACGCGCGCGAATGACCGCTTCGTGCCCCTCTCCATCGCGGTCCCGGCGAAGGACGCACTCTTGATGGACCAGACGCGGCGAACACCGTCGGCGTGGAGTTCGGAGTGGAACTCGGCGCGATCGTCGCTGCCCTCGACGAACCACGATCGCCCGCGACGGACCACTCGGAAGACGACGTCACCATCGCCGGAGCGGAAATCGAGATCGCCGCGATCATCTCGCCGGGACTTCAGCGATCCGAACGCATCGGACCGCACCGTCCAGTTCCCGGACCAGCCGAGCGAGGCGACGAGGCGGGTCACTTCGGGGTGATGGCGTCGGCGATGGCGATGACCGCAGGGTTCGCGGCGGGCGCGAGCGGCTCGACGGTGCCGAAGGAGACCGACGGGGTCTTGGCCGGGGTGGACTGTCCGGACACCCGGAAACCTGCCTCCGCCAAGGGCTTCGCATTGTCGGCCTTACCGACGTAGGCGACGAAATCGGATGCGGCGCGACGCTGCGCCGCGGAGACACCCTCGCGGTCGAGGACCGCCGCGGGATAGGTGGCGGACGCGGTGGGACCCGCCGGGTACACGGCGACGGGTGCGGTCTCGCCCCGGCCGCGGGCGAAGGCGAAGAGCTGCTGTTCGGTGGTGGGCACCGCGCGCAGCGTGTCCGACGGCACCATCAGTCCCTCGAGCGCGGCGGTGGTGTTCGCGGTCTTCGGCGCGGACGCGGCCCAGCGGTTGAGGGTGCCGGTCACCAGCGGACCGCGCGCGGCCTCCTCGGTGATCGCGGCACCGCCGGTGCGGGCCACCGCGGCGCCCACGGTCTGCGCCGCGAGGTACGTGCCGTCGGCGCCCGCGCCGGTGGGCAGCGTGATCCGCAGATCGGGCTGGCGGGCCGGAACATCGACCCACCGCACACCGTCGAAGGTCTGGCGCGCCGAACCCCGCACCGCGAGCACCACGGGCGAGGAGGCGATGGAGGTGGGCTGACCCGACACCTCGGACGGCTTGGCGGCAGCGAGCCGCGCCGTCCAGGTGGCGCTCTCCGGGATCCACAGCGCCGGTGCCGGACCGAGCTTCGCATCCCACGTGCCGGACAGTGCCGATAGCGCAACGGGGGAGTCGACGCCGGTGATCTCCACCTTCGGGCAGTAGTCGTTCGACACCGTGCCGGAGGAGTTGAATCCCTCGGCCACCCGGCGCAGCGACTCCACCAATGCGGGCGCCGCGGCCACCTTCAGGGAGAGCTCGCCCTCCACACACGTGGCGGCGGCATCGCGGCCCTCCTGCTCGGAGCGGCCCAGCAACCAGACCATCGCCGCGGCCACCGCGATCACCACGAGGACCGCCGCGATCGCCGCGACGACCCACCGCGCGAGCCCGCGAGAACCCGTACCCGACCTATGCGTTCCCATCGAGAGCAACCTACCCGAAGACGCCGCGCGGTGGGGGAGGTGAGTCCTGTGCGTTGTCCCTGGTGATGGGCTTCGCGCCGCCGATGAAGCGAGCGATTTCCGCACCGTCCAGCAGGGTTCCCGGGAAGGGGTCGCCGGCCAGGCGGCGGGGGAGTCCGTCGGGCACTGTTCCCGCCACCAGGACCAGGTTCCCGAACCGCCGGCCCTTGAGGATGGCGGGTTCCGCGGCCACCACGACATCGCCGAAGACATCGGCGATGGTGGCCGTCACCGAGCGGGCGAAGGCGAGCGGTGGACCGTCGCCGATGTTGAGCGCGACGGCCGCGCCGGGTGCGAGCAGGGGCACGAGCGAGGTGAAGAACTCGCCGGTGGTGAGCGCGCCCGGGGTCCGGGCCCCGGCGAAGACGTCCAGGATCAGCAGATCGACGTTGCCGTGCAGCCCGCCGGGCAGCAGCGCACCCGCCTCCGCCGCGTCCGCGCAGCGCACCTTGATCTGCTCCCGCTTCGGCAGCGGCATCGCCGCCCGGACCGCATCGATCAGTGCCCGGTCCGACTCGATCACCTGCTGCCGCGACCCGGGCCGGGTCGCCGCGATGTACCGCGGCAGCGTGAAGCCGCCCCCGCCCAGGTGCACCGCGGTGATCGGATCCCCCACGGGTCGCACCAGATCGGCGACGTGGCCGATCCGGCGGACGTACTCGAAGACCAGGTTGGTCGGATCGTCGAGATCCACGTAACTCTGCGGCGTCCCGTCCAGGAACACCGTGAACGCACCGGGCCGGTCACGATCGTTCTCGATCGCGACCGGCCCGGTCTCACGTTCCTCGGTCAGCTGTTCGCGGCCTTGAACTCGCGACGGCGCGCGTGCAGGATCGGCTCGGTGTAGCCGTTCGGCTGCGCGCCACCCAACAGCACCAGGTCCTTCGCGGCCTGGAAGGCGATGTTGGTGTCGAAATCGGGCGCCAACGGACGGTACGACGGGTCGCCCGCGTTCTGCTGGTCGACCACCGGCGCCATCCGCTTGAGCGACTCGACGATCTCGTCCTCGGTGACGATGCCGTGCCGCAGCCAGTTCGCCAGCAGCTGCGAGCTGATGCGCAGCGTGGCGCGATCCTCCATGAGGGCCACATCGTGGATGTCGGGCACCTTGGAGCAGCCGACACCCGCATCGATCCAGCGGACCACGTAGCCGAGGATCGACTGGCTGTTGTTGTCGAGCTCCTCACGCTTCTCCTCCGCCGACCAATCGGCGAAGGTCGCCAGCGGGATGGTGAGGATGTCGTCGACCGACGCCGGATTGCGCTTGGCGATCTCGTTCTGCACCTCGAAGACGTCCACCAGGTGGTAGTGCAGGGCGTGCAGGGTCGCGGCGGTGGGCGAGGGCACCCACGCGGTGGTGGCGCCGGCCTTGGGCTGGGCGATCTTCTGCTCCAGCATCGCGGCCATCAGATCGGGCATGGCCCACATGCCCTTACCGATCTGCGCCTTGTGCTGCAGGCCCGCGTGCAGGCCCACGTCCACGTTGGAGTCCTCGTACGCGGGGTACCAGGTCTGGCCCTTGATATCGGCCTTGCGGACGAACGGTCCGGCCACCATCGAGGTGTGGATCTCGTCGCCGGTGCGATCGAGGAAGCCGGTGTTGATGAACACCACGCGGTCGTTCGCGGCGGCGATCGCGGCCTTGAGGTTCACCGAGGTGCGGCGCTCCTCGTCCATGATGCCCACCTTGAGGGTGCGGGCGGGCAGGCCGAGGACCTGCTCGACGCGCTCGAAGATCTCGGCGGCGAAGGCCACCTCCTCGGGGCCGTGCATCTTCGGCTTGACGATGTAGATCGAGCCGGTGCGCGAGTTCTTGATCTCGCCCGACAGGCCGTGGATCGCGATCAGCGAGGTGACGATGCCGTCGAGGATGCCCTCGCCGATCTCCTCACCGTTCAGCAGGATCGCGTCGGTGGTCATCAGGTGGCCCACGTTGCGCACGAACAGCAGCGAGCGGCCGTGCAGGGTGAGCGGCGAACCGTCCACCGCGGTGTAGGTGCGGTCCGGGTTCAGGGTGCGGGTGAAGGTCTTGCCGCCCTTGCTGACCTCTTCGGCGAGATCGCCCTTGTTCAGGCCCAGCCAGTTGCGGTAGCCGACCACCTTGTCGTCGGCGTCGACGGCCGCGACCGAGTCCTCGAAGTCCATGATCGTGGTGACGGCCGACTCGACCAGCACGTCCTTGACGCCGGCGCGATCGGTCGAACCGATCGGCGAGGCCGGATCGATCTGGATCTCCAGGTGCAGGCCGTTGTGGCGCAGCAGGATGCCCGACGGTGCCGCGATGTCGCCCGCGTAGCCGACCAGGGCCGACGGATCGGCCAGGCAGTAGGTGGCGTCCTCGCTGGAACCGGACGCGCCCTTGACGTCGGCGACGAGCTGGCCGCCCTCGATCCGGTACGCCGAAACGGCGGCGTGCGAACCGGCCTCGAGCGGCACGGCCTTGTCCAGGAAGTCCTTGGCGAAGGCGATCACCTTGTCGCCGCGGACCTTGTTGTAGCTCGAGCCCTTCTCGGCGCCGTCGGCCTCCGAGATGGCGTCGGTGCCGTACAGCGCGTCGTACAGCGAACCCCAGCGGGCGTTCGCGGCGTTGATCGCGAAGCGCGCGTTGAGGATCGGCACCACCAGCTGCGGGCCGGCGGTCGAGGTGATCTCGCTGTCCACGTTCTCCGTGGTGATCTCGCGATCCTCGGGCACCGGCACCAGGTAGCCGATGTCGGTGAGGAACTGCTTGTACACCGGGAAGTCGACCTCGCCGGGGTTGGCGGCGTGGAAGTCGTCGATCTTCGCCTGCAGCTCATCGCGCTTGGCGAGCAGGGCCTTGTTCTTCGGCGCGAGATCGCCGATGAGCTGCGCCGCGCCGGTCCAGAAGGCGGCCTGGTCTACACCCGTCCCCGGAAGGGCCTCGTTGTTGATGAAGTCGTAGAGGACCGTCGCGACATCGAGGCCGGCGACGGACGTGCGGGCGGTATCGGCCATGGCAGTTTCAACCCTTCGTCGTTAAGCAGTACGCGCATCATGTTACTCCGCGCAGGTTCCCCGTCCGCTCCGCGGTGACCACCTGGCCGTAGTCCAGTTTCACGAGCTGATCGGCCCTGTCGAAGTACCGGTCGTCGTGGGTGATCACGATCACCGTCTTCCCGCGGGCACGCAGATCGGGGATGATCCGATCGTAGAAGACCGCACGGAACCGCGGGTCCTGATCCGCGGCCCACTCGTCGAACAGGTACACCGGCCGGTCCTCCAGCAACGCGGTGAGCAGCGCCAGGCGCTTGCGCTGCCCCGTGGACAGGGCGACCGTCGATAGCCGCCCGTCGGCAACGGTGACCGCGTGCCCCAACTCCAGCTCGTGCAGCAGCGCGCGCACCCGATCGTCCAGATCGTCGGCAGCGAGCCCGAGGTAGTCGTCGAACAGGTGGAAATCGGAGAACACCGCCGCCGTGTGCTGGCGGAACCACTCGGTGTTGTGCGGACCGATCGGCTCGCCTCCCACGAGCAGCATCCCGGTGCGCGGCGGATACAGGCCCGCGATCACCTTCGCCAGCGTCGACTTCCCGCTCCCGTTCCCGCCGACCAGGAAGGTCACCTCACCCGGGCGCAGCGCCAAGTCGACCGGCCCGAGCCGGAACCCGTGCCCATCGAGCGGATGCCCAGGAGGCATCCCCGGGCCCGGGTGCGACGGTGCGCCGCCCGGCATCGGCGCGCCGGGCGCGCCCTGCATCGCTGTTCCGGGCCCGCCCGGGGGATGCGGCGGCCGAACGCCGGGCGGCCCCGGCGGCGGCTCCGGCAGGTACTCGTAGCCCACCCCGCGCAGCTCGACGGTGGCGTCCGCGGCGAGCGGCCGATCGTCGTAGGGCAGTGCGGATTCGTCGCGCGGGGTCTCCAGCGACAAGTCCATGGCCCGGATCTTCGCCAGCGCCACATCACCACGCACCAGGTCCGGGATGCGGTGCATGAGGCTCTGCATCGGCATCGACAGGAACGTGGTCACCAGGACGTAGCCGATCATCGTCTCCCGCGGCAGCTCCAGCGCCCGGGCCAGCACGAACAGGATCACCACCATGGTGCCGAGCTGCAGCACCTGGCCCAGTGCCTGCCCGCCCGCGAACCGAGTGCCTGCCGCTACGTGCCGCTGCCGCAGGCCGGTCGCGGTGCCCACCAGCCGGCGGTCCAGGAAATCGGCGCGCCGGCCGCGGTGCAGTTTGAGCTCCTTGATGCCGCGGGTCACCTCGTGGAACGAGCCGATCAGCGCATCGTCGAGCTCGCGGGCCCGGCGGTAGTGCTCACGCACCTTGCGCAGCACCGTCTCCACACAGGCGATGCCGATCAGCGTGCCCGCCACCGACACCGCGAACAGCGTGCCGGAGACCGTCGCCAGATAGGTGAGCGCGCCGATGATGGTGGCCAGATCGATGCACAGGCCCGGGATACCGGAGAGCGCCATCGACAGCGAGCGCACGTCCTCGGTGAGAGTGGCCAGCAGCCGGTGATCGCCCAGCCGCTCGATGTGCTCCAGCGGCGCCGCGAGTACCCGCTTCGACAGCTGCACCCGCAGCCGGTACACCGCCGCCTGCGCCAGGTGCAGCAGCACCAGCTGCGAGGCGACGCCCGCCGTGACCACCACCGCGGCGGTCACGATGAACTCGGACACCGTGACCGTGGGCATCGGCCCGGGAGCGACCAAGCCGTTGATCAGCGTGAGCAGATAGGCGTTCGCGCCGCCGGCGATCAGGCCCGCCACCACCGCCGCGGCGATCGCCGCGGGGGAGATGGAGAACAGGAATCTCAGGAGCTTCACGGTGCGGTCCTCACTCCCCGCCGATGACGTCGAACAGGAAGCCCTCGACCGTGACCCCCGGGGCGAACGAGAAGGCGATCCCCGTCTGCGGTTCGGTACCCGCGGTGCGGGCGGCGAGCAGCCGTTCGAGGACGAACAGCAGCGACACGCTGAGCATGTTCCCGTGCTCGGCGAGCACCGCCCAACTGGTCTCCGAGGCGGCCCGCGGCAGCCCCAGCGCGGCGCTCGCCGACTCGATGATCTTCGGCCCGCCCGGGTGGATGGCCCAGTGCGCGATCGCATCCCGGTCGAGTCCATTGCGTTGCAGGACCCCGTCGACCACCGGTGCCACACCGTCGATGATGTACCGGGGCAGCGACTGCGCCAGCTCGCACGTGATGCCGTTCGCGTTCACGCCCAGGACGATCCCGTCCTCGGCGTCGTCGAGCAGGTGCGCGAAGGTGTCCCGGACCACGATGCTCCCGGCGGGCAGCGGGTGCCCCACCTCGCTGGCGCCGATCACGGCGGCACCGCAGCCGTCGGCGAACAGGCTGGAGATCACCACATCGTTCGGGTCACCCGCGAACACCGCGTTCACCGAACTCAGTTCCAGGCACACCATGAGCGACTTGCGATCCGGGTGCGCGCGCACGTAATCGTTCGCCACCCGCAGGGCGTTCATCGCCGCCGCGCACCCCATGAAGTTGACCACCACCCGGCTCGTCGAGGCGGGAAGGCCCAGGGCGCGCACCACCGCCACGTCGACCCCGGGTGCGAGGAAGCCGGTGCTGGTGACGAAGACGAGCTGCCCGACATCGGCGGGGTCGACGGTGCCGAGCGCACGCCGGGCGGTGTCGATCGCGAGCGGAGCGGCGTGCTCGGCGAACAGGTCCATCCGCTCGCGGACGGTGTCCGGCCGGGCGCTGAAGGCGGCGAAATCCTCGTCCAGCGGGTCGATCGCCAGGTGCCGGGTATCGATCATCGTCTTCGCGTACACCCGGCGGATGCGTTCGGCCTGGGCCGGATCGTCGAACCGGGAGGCCACCCGCTCGGCCGACGCGGCCTGATCGAAGGCGCCCGACGGTGAGCCGGTGGCGAGGGATTCGATCACCGCGACCGCGGTCGGCGGCGCCGGGGGAGCTCCGCGCCACAGCGGCTCGGGCAGAGGCGGCTGCTGCAGCGCGGTGTCGATACCGTGCGATGCGTTCATGGGGGTACTCCTAGATGAGGCTGGGGCGATCAGACGGTGCCGATGCCGGTGAAACCCGCGACGACGTAGGAACCGGAGGTGCGCAGGGCCTTCGGCGAGAAGTGCTCGCGCAGGAAACCGTGCCCCTCGGCCTGTGCGGTCCGGGACTTCGAGAACAGGAAGGTGCGCACCTGGTCGGGGAGCCGGTCGAAGAAGAAGCTGCGCGCCGGCAGCCATTCGACGCCGAACTTCGCCGCCTCCTCGGCCATCACCCGCTCGGTGGCGATGTTGGCGAAGCCGCTGCGCTGGTAGGGCAGCACGTGATGCACGCGGTGGCTGGACAGTCCGGCCGAGAGGAAGCAGTCCACGTAGCGGTTGCCCGAGATCTTCAGGTCGTAGGCCTGGTGCAGCTGGTTGACCGCCCAGTCCTCGGTATCGGGTTCGGGCAGCTCGTCGACATCGGTCTCGAAGTCGTGGCTGGCGACCACCAGGAAGGTGCTCACCCACAGCACGGCCACGAACTGCGCGACCCACGCCCAGATGTCACCGAGGAACAGGAACAGGAAGAACTCGCCGATCAGCAGCACGCGCATGCCGAAGGCGCCCACGAAGTGCGGGAGCGCGCCGCGCAACGAGCCGTACATGTCGGCGACGCCCACCTGCCGGGTCAGCTTGACGATCTCGAACAATCGCGAGGTCATGCCTGTCGCGGTGTGGCCGAACTTGTGCAGGGTGTGGATCGGCACCCGATACCACCGCGGGATGTCCATCATCATGGTGAAGACGTTCTTCTTGATGTCCACCTCGCTTTGCGTGTGCGGGTGGTGCAGCAGCGCGTGACCGTCGGCGGTGACGAAGGACAGCGCGACGTAGTTGATGTCGAAGGCGTTCACCAGGACCTTGTTCTTGCCCTTCTGCGCCCGGTGGATCGCGTAGTGCCCGAAGCCCGCCAGCGAGCTGCGGAGCACGACCATGGCGATCACGAACAGCGGCAAGGGCATCCACGCCGGTACCGACAGCCGAGTGGCGATCACCGCGACATAGGCCACGGCCAGCGCGAGGGCGGCTACGTCGAACCAGCGGTCCATCCGCGTGATCCGCGCCGCGAGCGCGGGATCGCGCAGCCGCTTCTTCACCTGATGCAGCAGATCGTCCGGATCGTCGAACCGGTAGCGCGGGGTATCGCGCCAACTGTCGAATCCGTCCTTGAAAAGGAACGCGGGGGCATTGTTCTTAGGATGCACATCTTCAATTCGTGCGTCCCGGTCGAGCGCGAATCGTTCCAGCATCCGCTCGATCTTCTCGGGATCCTTGTGATACGACCCGATGATCGAGGTGATGTCCCGGTTCTTCGAGCGGCCGATGAAGAATTCTCCGCCCGGGTGTTTGTTGATCCATTCCGAGAGGTCGTAGGCGCGGCCTTTGTAAACCCATACATCGGACAACTGCGGTCCACCGCCCGGCCCGGGTCCGCCGGGGCCGGGGCCGGGACGTGAGTCCGGGTCCGGACGTGCACCGTCCGGACCTCCGGGTGGCTCCGGGCGGGCGCGGTGGAGATCGCGCGGGCCCGGATCGTGCGCGCCTTCCTGCGGCGGCACGGTGGGATTCTGAGTCACTGGTCGTCCTCCTGACGAGACGGTTTTCCCGCCGTTACCTGACACTGTTCCGTCGCACGCTAATGGATCGCCAAAGGACGGCCAGTCCTACCGGGAAAATGTCCGATTCATCCCAGTTCGAAGATCGAATGTCCGCCTGAATTCTGCGCCGAGTGATGCATACTCGACCTCGGGTTGCGCGGAATGCCCGCTATCCCGGGGTAACGACCACCGATACCCGCACTTCACACACAAAGGGGGGCTCATGAGCCTGAAAGCGTCTCGCGCGGTGATCGCATTGTTCGCGGTCGGTGCGCTCGCGATCACCGGCTGCGCCGATAAGAAGACCGAGTCGGGGGCCGGGGGGACCACCACGGCCGGGACATCGGCCGCGGCGGGCTCGTCCAAGCCGCTCGATGCGAACGGACTGCCCAAGGCGGACATCGTCTCCGAGGCCGCCAAGGCCACCCGGGAGACCTACTCCGAACACCTGGTGCTCACCGTGGCCAAGGCCATCCAGGGCCTGCCCGTGTCCAGCGTCAACGGCGACATCACCTCGGACAAGGACACCAAGAAGGTGGCGGCCCAGGGCGATGCCAACGTGCGCATCCAGGAGAACTACGTGCAGACCAAGTTCGTGGTGATCGACGGCACCCTGTACGCCAACCTGGGCGGCCCGAAGTTCCAGGACATGGGCAAGACCGGCGAGAAGGGCGTCTACGACCCCGCCGTGATCCTCGACCTCGACAAGGGTCTCGGCAAGGTCGTCGAATCGGTCCAGAACCCCAAGGTCGAATCCCGGGAGACGGTCAACGGTCTCAAGGCCGTCAAGGTCACCGGCACCGTCGATCCGAAGGTCCTGGACCCGATCCTGCCGCAGATCACCGAGGTCGCGGCCAAGGGCGGCAACACAACGCTGCCGATCACCCTGTGGATCGTCGACGATGCGGCTGCGAACCCGCAGCCCAAGCCGAACGTCACCAAGTTCCAGGTGAACCTCAAGGACGGCGACATCGACCTGAACCTCACCGATTTCGGCAAGAAGGTCGAGGTCACCAAGCCGGCGATGTAGCCGGGGCGCGGCCGGACGGGCGTCAGAAGCCCTTCGACCGCAGGAACTTCGCGAGGGTCTCCACGCTGTCCGGCGTACGCGGCCCCTCGACCAGCGCGGCGTACGGGAGGGTGAGGATGTTGCCCTCCCGTACCGCCGTGGTGTTGGCCATCAGCGGCTGCGAGCGGAGCTGGGCGATCTTCGCCTCCGGCGTGTTCTCGGGTCCCACGCCGTAGTCCACGATCACGATCACCTGCGGATCACGTTGCGCCGCAGCCTCCCAGGAGCTCGTGGTCCACGAGTCGTTGATATCGGCGAAGACATTCGTGGCGCCCGCGGATTCGATGATGGCCTGCGGGGTGCCGGTGCGGCCCGACGTGAACGGATCGGGCGAGGCGCTGTCGAACAGGAAGACCCGGGCCTTGCGCGCATCGTCCTTCGGCGCCTGGGCGCGCACCGCGGCGATCCGCGCCCGGTACTGCTCCACCAGCTGCCGGCCGCGGTCCGGCACACCGAACAGGGTGCTCAGGTTCTCCAGGTCCGTGTACAGGGCGTCCAGCGGCGGCATCACGCCGCGCTGCTTGGTCCCGGGCTGCCGGCACGCCTCGGAGAGCTGGTACGGAACCGCGCCGATCTGCCGGATCCAGTCCGGCGTCACCCCGGTGGTCTCCTGGAATCCGTAGCTCCACCCGCCGAACACGAAATCGGGGTTCGCGGCCTGGATCACCTCCCGCGTGAAGGCCGTCCCGAGGTTCGGCGCCCTATCGAAATCGGCCTTCCACGGCGAGGTCTGGTAATCCACGTGCTTGCCGTCGTAGGTGGTGTACCCCGCCAGTCGGTCGGTCAGGCCGAGCGCGAACAGGATCTCGGCGTTTCCCGTGTCGTTGACCACCACCCGGCTCGGGATGCCCGGCACCGTCAGCGGCGCACCGCAGTTGGTGACCGTCGCGGCGCGCCCGGAGCTCGGCGACGGCGCCGCCTCCTCGACCTTCGCGCCGCAGCCGGCCAGCAGGGTGGACGCGGCGAGGATCGCGGCGGCGGGGCGCCGGGGCAGACGGTTCATGAATCGTTCCTGTTCGTCGGGGGAGGGGAGAGCTCGTCGAAGATCACCTGCGGCACCCGCAGGCGGGGGTGGGACACCACGTGCGCCCCGATGCCGAAATGTTGCTCGATGGTGGCGGGCGTGATGATCTCCGCGGGGGTCCCGGAGCACGCCAGCGCGCCATCGGTGAGGACGTAGAGCCGATCGCAGTACTGGGCGGCCAGATTCAGATCGTGCAGCACGGCGATCACAGTGACGCCGAGATCGCGTGCGGCGCTGAGCACCGCGAACTGGTGCCGCACGTCGAGGTGATTGGTGGGCTCGTCGAGGACCAGGACCTTCGGCTCCTGCGCGAATGCGCGGGCGATCAACACCCGCTGCGCCTCCCCACCGGAGAGCGTGCCGAACTGCCGGTGCGCGAAGGGTTCCGCGCCCGCCGTCGCCAGCGCCCGGTCGACCGCGGCGTCGTGCACGGCCGAGGACAGGCCCCGGCGCCGGTGCGGCAGTCGCCCGGTGTCCACGATCTCCCGGCCGGTGAAGCCGATGTCGAAGGGAGCGTGCTGCATCACCGCGGCCACCTGCCGGGCGTTCTCGGCCAGGCTCACCGCGGTCACGTCCGCCCCGTCCACCGTCACCGTTCCCGCGTGCGGTTTCAGCACCCGGTAGACGCAGCGCAGCAGCGTCGACTTACCACTGCCGTTGGGCCCGACGACACCGATGAACTCGCCCGCCGCGGCGGCCAGGCTCACCCCGGCCACGATCCGCGCGCCGCCGATCGCCACGTCGACCCCCGAATACTCCACCCGCACTACGCGCCCCCGACCGTGCGGCGCCGCATCAGCGCGATGAACAGGGGCACGCCCACCGCCGCCGTGATCGCACCCAGCGGCAGTTCCTGCGGCGGCACCACCGTACGCGCTGCGATATCGGCGAGCACCAGGAACAACGCCCCCAGTGCGGGCGCCACGAGCAGCACCCGGCGGTGATCGGCGCCCACCAGCAGGCGCGCCACGTGCGGCACCACCAGACCGACGAATCCGATGGCGCCGCAGACGGAGACGATGATCCCCGTCATCGCCGCGGTGAGCACGAACAGCGCGGTCCGGAAGCCGGAGGCGGAGACACCCATGGAGATGGCCACCTCGTCGCCCAACGCCAGTGCGTTCAGCCGGCGGGCGTTGCCGCGCAGGATCACCAGGCCCACGGCCACCGCGACCGCCACCAGCGCGGTGGTGCGCCAGGTGGCCGACGACAGGCTGCCGAACAGCCAGAACATCACGGTGCGTGCCGCATCGCCGCGGGGCGCGAGGAAGACCAGCACGGTGGTGACCGCCGAGAAGCCGTAGGCCAGCGCCGTGCCCGTGAGCACCAGCCGCAGCGGGGAGAGCCCGCCGTCGCGGTAGGCGATGGCGTACACCAGTGCGGTGGCGCCGAGCGCCCCCAGGAAGGCCGCGGTCGGCAGCGCGTACAGGCCCAGCGTGCCGAGCACGCCGAACAGGGCCACCGAGGTCGCGCCCACCGACGCGCCGGACGAGATCCCGAGCACGTACGGATCGGCGAGCGCATTGCGCACCATCGCCTGCACGGCAACGCCGATCGCGCTCAGGCCCGCGCCCACGATCGCCGCGCTCAGCACCCGCGGGATCCGGGAATCGGCCACGATCCGATACGAGGTCGCCTGATCGGCGGGGATGGTGCCGCCCGAGACGAAGGCCCAGAGGTAGCGCGTGGCGTCCTGCCAGGGAATCCGCACCGTCCCCAGGACCACACCCAGCCACATCGCGCAGAGCAACGCGATCACCAACAGCGCCAGCAGCACTGCGATACGGCGCGACGGAACCACCCGCACTCCGCGACTCCCCTCGGGTCGTGAGTGACCACCCGGTCGGGCGGTCGCGGTGGCAGGTATCGGGCTGGAGTCGTCGTCGCCGACGGGACTCTCACCGTTGCGGGGCAGCCCCGGAATCGCACCGGGTTCCCTCTTGCGCCGTGCGCTCACGCGCGCGGACCATCGCTGCGGGCGAGTCTAGGTGGGGTCCCCACCGGGGCGCGCGGTGGGCTCCGCCGACGATCCGGGTCGACGGAGGGCCACCGCCGCGATCACGGCCAGAGGTTGGGATTCAGGTCCGATCCGTAGCCGCCGTAGCGCGGGCGACGTTCCAGATGCAGGTGCGGGCCCCGGGTGTTGCCCGTATCGCCCGAGTAGCCGATCAACTGGTTGGTCGCGACCCGCTGGCCGTCGCTCACGACCCGCCGGGACAGGTGGCAGTAGCCCCAGTCCGAGCCGTCGGCGTTGTCGTTGATCAGGATCATCGTGCCGTACGCGGCACCCCAGTTCGCCCGGCCCGTGCGGACATCGCCGCCGATGGTGGCGTACACCGGAGTGCCGATGGGGCAGCCGATGTCGACACCCGTGTGGTAGCCGGCCTCCCAGGATCCGGGCTGCCGCCACTGGGCCGTGATCGGATGCGCGCTCGCATCGCGGATGGGCCGCACGTAGGTCGCGGCGTTCGCCGCCGGGGCGAGGGCGGCGCCGGCGGAGGCGAGCCCGGCGGCGACCGCGCTCCCGATGAGCAACTGTCGTCGACTGAGCAGGACGGAGGATTCGTGGCGATCTGTCATGACTCTTCTCCCTGAAAGTTCATGAGCGGGCGACGACCGTGAGCAACGCTCACGGTCAGCGCGAGTATGACATCACTCGGGAGTCGTCGCCGGGTCATCGCGGGGCCAGCCCCGCACCACGGCGAGGAGGCGATCACGGATCGGGGCCGCACGCTGCGCCAACTCGGCCTGCCGGCGCACGTACTCGCGGCGGCCTTCGGGCGTCTCGATCGCGATGGGCTCGAAGCCGTGCGCGGCCAGGTCGTACGGGCTCGCCCGCATGTCCAGCTCCCGGGCGTCCCGGGCCAGGTCGAAGGCGTCCGCCACCAGATCGGACGGCACACCGGGCGCCAGTTTGAACGCCCACTTGTAGAGATCCATGCCCGCGTGCAGGCAGCCGGGTTGTTCGGAGCCGACCTGCTTCTCGCGGGTGAGTTCGGTCGCGTTCCGGGGCGCGGCCTCCGGCGTGAAGAACCGGAACGCGTCGTAGTGGGTGCAGGTCAGCTGCCCGGCCCGGACCACCTCGTCGGTGCCCTCCGGCCCCAGTCGCAGCGGCACGGGGTGCCGGGCCTGGTCCGCCTCGCGGTAGACCATCGCCCACTCGTGCAGCCCGAAGCAGCCGAAGACGGGGCGCCGCGCGGCGGTGGCCTCGAGCAGGCGTGCCACGTACGCCGCGGTATCGGCGCGCTTGGCGAGCACAGCCGGATCCTGCGCCACCCGGTTCCCGGAGACGGTGTAGCCCCGGAGTCCGCCGAACTCCTCGGCCGCCCGCGGACCGTCGAGCTCCACGCCGATCCCCGGATGCCAGCGCAGCAGGTGCGCCGGACGGTGCCCGTAGTAGGTGAACAGGAAGTCCCAGACGGGGTGCTTCTCACCGCGGGCGGCGCGCCGCCGGTGCGCGTCGACGAACGGGGTCAGCCGTGCGCGGTGGGCGTCCGCGAGCGGGCGCCACTGCGCGTCGCTGAGCACGACGGGAGCGAGGACGGGGCGAGTCACACCCGATGCGTCCCATCGCGCACGGTGCCCACGAACTCCTCGACCACGTCCTCCAGAGCGACGATGCCGATGGTGCGACCGTGATCGTCGGCGACCGCCACCAGGTGCCCGCCGAGCCGCCGCAGGTGCGAGGTGGCCTGGTCCAGGGAGAGCGCACCGTCGACCACCGGCAGCGGGCGGATGCGCCCCGCCCCGATCACCGTGTCGGGGCCCACGGCCGCGTCCATGATGTCCGGCAGCACGTCCTTGACGTGCAGGTACCCGGTGAAGGCTCCGCCGCGGCTGCGCACCGGGTAGCGGGAGAAACCGGTCTCGGCCACGGCGGTCTCGATATCGCCCAGCGTGGGCCCGTAGGTCCCGTCGGGCCCGGCGACCGCCTGCAGCCCCCGGATCTCCGCGAGCGGGATCGCCACATCGGCCACGGTGCGGCGCGAGGTCTGCAACGCCCGGGTCAGGCGCACCTGCTCCTCCGCGTCGATCAGGCCCTCGTCGTGCGATTCCGCGATCAGCTCGCTGAGCTCACCGGCGGAGATGGTGCTCTCCAGCTCGTCGCGCGGCTCCACGCCCAGGGCACGCAGCACCAGCGTCGCGAGCCAGTTGTAGAGCGCGATCACCGGCTTCATCACCCGGGAGAAGGCCACCAGCGGCGGCACCAGCAGCATCGCCGCGGATTCGGGCCCGGCCAGCGCGATGTTCTTCGGGACCATCTCGCCGAGCAGGATGTGCAGCACCACCACGAGGCTGAGCGAGATGGTGAAGGAGATCGGATGCAGCAGTGCCTCCGGCACGTTCGCCCACTCCATCGGCTTCTCCAACAGGTGCGCGATGGCGGGCTCGCCCACCTTGCCCAGCAGGATCGAGCAGATCGTGATGCCGAGCTGGCACGCGGCCAGCATGAGGGACAGGTTCTCGGACGCCTTGATCACCGCGCGGGCGCTGCTGCGGCCCTGTTCGACCAGGGCCTCCAGCCGGTCGCGGCGCGCGGCGATGAGGGCGAACTCGGCGGCCACGAAGAAGGCGTTCGCGGCCAGCAGCAACACCGTGAGTCCCACGGCCAGGAGGTCATTCATCGGTCACCTCCACCAGCTCGACCAGGTCCACCCGGCGGCCGTCCATCCGGGCCACCCGCGCGGTCCAGGTGCGGTCCGGGGTGTAATCGTCGTCGTCCATCGGGTGCGTGGGCAGGGCGGTCTGATCGCCCACCTCCGGGATCCGCCCGAGCAGGTACATGACCAGGCCGCCGAGGGTGTCGTAGTCGCCCTCCGGCGCCCGGTATCCGGTGTCGCGCTCCAACTCGTCGATGCGGAGCAGCCCGGCGCACAGGTACCCGGTGTCGGTGCGCTGCACGTCCACCGGCTCGTTGTCGTCGTGCTCGTCGCGCACATCGCCGACGATCTCCTCGATCAGGTCCTCGACCGTGACCACGCCGGCGGAGCCGCCGTACTCGTCGACCACCAGCGCCATCTGTAAGCCGTTGGCGCGCAGCTGATCCATCAGCGCATCACCGTCGAGCGCGGCGGGCACCACCGGGGGAGCGGTCGCGATCGATCCCACCGTGGTGCGGGCCCGACGCTCCGCGGGCACCGTGAGCGCCTGCTTGACGTGCACGAAACCGACGGTGTCGTCGAGATCGCCGCGGATCACCGGGAACCGGGAGTGCCCGGACTCGATGGACAGTGCCATCAGATCGGCGACGGTGTCGTCGAACTCCACCGAGTGCACCCGCTGGCGCGGCGTCATCAGTTCCTCGGCGGTCAGCTCGCCGAATTCCAGGGAGCGGCCCACCAACTCGGCCGTCGTCTCGTCGATCGCGCCCTGCGCCGCGGAATTGCGCACCAGCGCACTGAGCTCCTGTGCCGACCGCGCGGAACTGAGCTCCTCGGCGGGCTCGATGCCGAGCCGGCGCACCATCTTGTTCGCGGTCGAGTTGAGGAAGGTGATGGCCCACCGGAAGACGGTGGAGAAGGCGGCCTGCGCGCCCGCGGTGAGCCGGGCAGTGGCCAGGGGGCGCGCGATGGCCAGGTTCTTCGGAGCCAGCTCGCCCAGCACCATCGACAGTGAGGTGGCGATCACCAGCGCCAGGATCAGCGTGAGCGCCGACGACCAGACCTGCGGCATCCCGGTCCACTCCAGCGCGGGGCGCAGGAACTTCGAGAGCACCGGCTCGGCCAGATAACCCGTGACCAGCGTGGTGATGGTGATACCGAGCTGCGCGCCGGAGAGCTGGAAGGACAGGGTGCGGTGCGCGCTCTGGACCTGTTTGGAACGGCGGTCGCCGCGGTCGCGGACATCCGCATCGATGGTGGACTTCTCGAGCGCGGTGAGGGAGAACTCCGCCGCCACGAACAGCGCGGTACCCAGCGTGAGCGCGAGGAAGCCGATGACCGCAACGATCGTGATCAGGGTGCTAGACATCGCCGCCTCACCGAGCGCATCGGCGGGGAGCCGGGCCCCACGGGCATCGGCGTGGCGGCTCGTCGGCGGCGCCTGCCGGGTCTTCGGGCTTTCATGTCCCTTCCATCCATCGAGGAATCAGCTTCCGGCAGTCTACCGAGGCGATCGAACCGTCCGCGTCACCAACCGCCGGGGAGCGGGCGGCCCTCCGCGAAGCCCGCCGCGCTCTGCACCCCGAGCGTGGCCCGCTCGTGCAGCTCGGGCAGGGTGCGGGCGCCGGCGTAGGTGCACGAACTGCGCACCCCGGAAGTGATCCGATCGAGGAGATCCTCGACGCTGGGCGCCTCCGGATCGACCCGGATGCGCGAACTCGAAATGCCCTCCTCGAACAGGGATTTGCGGGCCCGGTCGAAGGCGCCCTCACCCGCGGTGCGGGCGGCCACCGCGCGCTTGGAGGCCATCCCGAAGCTCTCCTTGTAGGCGGAGCCGTCGGTCGCGAACTTCATGTCGCCGGGCGACTCGTAGGTGCCCGCGAACCAGGAACCGACCATCACGTTGGAGGCGCCCGCGGCCAGGGCGAGCGCCACATCGCGGGGGTGCCGCACGCCACCGTCGGCCCAGACGTGCGCGCCCAGTTCGCGTGCGGCGGCGGCGCAGTCCTCGACCGCGCTGAACTGCGGGCGGCCCACGCCGGTCATCATCCGCGTGGTGCACATCGCGCCCGGTCCCACACCCACCTTGACGATGGTGGCGCCGGCGTTGACCAGGTCGCGGGCGCCTGCGGCGGAGACCACGTTGCCCGCCGCGAGCGGCAGGCCGAGATCGGCCGCGGCGACCGCCTCCAGCGCGTCGAACATCTTCGCTTGATGACCGTGCGCGGTGTCGACCACGAGCACGTCCGCGCCGGCCTCGGCGAGGGCCCGGGCCTTGGCGGCCACATCGCCGTTGATGCCGACGGCGGCGGCGATCCGCAGGCCGCCGTTCGCATCGACGGCGGGCGTGTAGATCCCGGCGCGCACGGTGCCCGTGCGGGTGAGCACGCCGTGCAGCCGGCCGTCGGGCTCGACCAGGACGGCGAGGTCGGTGTGCGCGCCCTCGAGCAGCGCGAAGACCTCACGCGGATCGGTGCCCGCCGGTGCGGTGACGAAGGCATCGGTCATCACGTCGCGCAGGCGCGCGAACCGGTCGACGCCCTCGCAGGCCGCACCGGTGACCAGACCGAGGGGGCGCGCCGCATCGTCGAGCACCACGACGGCGCCGTGCGCCCGCTTCGGGAGCAGCGCGACCGCATCGCTCACCGAATCGTCGGGCCCGAGCGTGACCGGGGTATCGGCCACCAGATCGCGGCTCTTGACGTAGGCGATGGTCTCCGCCGCGGCCTGCAACGGAAGGTCCTGCGGCAGTACGACGATGCCGCCGCGCCGCGCCACCGTCTCCGCCATGCGGCGGCCGGCCACCGCCGTCATGTTGGCCACGACGATCGGGATGGTGGTACCCGTCCCGTCGACCGACGACAGGTCCACGTCGAACCGGGAGGTCACATCCGACCGGTTCGGGACGAGGAAGACGTCGTCGTAGGTGAGGTCGTACGGCGGGCGGCTATCGGAGAGGAACTGCACGCCGACAGTCTAGGTGCCCCGCCGTACCCGGCGATCAGCGCAGGACGCGGCCCTGGCCGTCGCGGATCGACCCGGTGAACATCATGATCGACTCGACCAGGGTCCAGATGCGCAGACCCACCAGCGCCAGGCTGCCGAGCATCATGAACAGCAGGCCGATGAACGGAATGACACCGAGGACCAGGGACAGGAAGCCGGCGCCCAGGATGCACACCTGGATCGTGGCCTCACGATTGCGCCCCAGGTACCAGTTGCCCGCGCCGAAACCGCCCAGGAACAGCTGCAGCAGACCCGCCGCGACCTTCGACTTGTCCGAGAGCGGCTGGCCCGTGGCGGGATCCACGCCGTAGCCACCCGGCCCGAAGGCCTGGTACTGGCCGGGATACCCGGGCTGCGGCACCGGCGGGTACATCCCCGGCTGCCCCTGCGGGACGTAGCCGAACTGCGGCTGCCCGTAAGGCTGCTGACCGTACGGAACGGGCTGCCCGTATCCCTGCTGGTGCCCCTGCTGCTGGTTGTAATACGGATCGGTCACGTCTGATCTCCCTCGTCCCCCCGGAAAGTGTGAGATCAGGGTACAGCCCGCCTCCGTCGATACGGCGGAAGCCGGGTCAGTGCGTGAACAGGCGGTACAGCTCGGTGAGCCAGGGCACCGCGACGGCCACGGTGGGAACCACCAGGATCAGCCCGGCGACGATGTAGACCCCCACGTTGAACAGCGGTCCGGCCGCGGGCTCGGACAGCCGCTCGACCCGCACCACCGTGCCGGTCGAACCCACCGCCAGCGCGCCGCGCGGAGCCGGACTCTTGGCGCAGGTCACCAGTGCGTTCGCGAGGGGGAGCGGCCCGGCCGCGGCGACGGCCTTGTCGTCGGCGAGGAGCTCCACCAGCAGTTCCACCGAATCGAGGGCGGCGGAGGAGCGCACGCCGCGCGGGAAGGCGTGGTGCACCGCGGTGAAGGCCTCCAGCACCAGATCGTGCCGCGAGCGCAGGTGCGCGCGTTCGTGCGCGAGCACCGCGGTGAGCTCATCGTGGCTGAGCTGGTTGAGCGTTCCCTCGCTCACCACCACCCGGTGCCGCAGGCCGGGCAGGCAGTAGGCGAGGGGCTCGTCGACGCCGAGGACGCGCAGGTCGGCGGCGGACACCGGATGGTCACCGTCGACCGCCTGGCTGAGGATGTCGACCACGTTGCGGTGCCGGGCCCGACGTCGCCGGGTGCGCACCGCCAGCCGGACCGTGGACGTGATGAGGCGCGCGCCGATCACCAGGGTGAACGCGAAGGCGATCACCGCCACCGTCCACGGCACGATGCCGAGTTGGCGGATCTCGTCGATGGGGTTGGTGGTGGGGCGGCCGTCGGGACCGGGCACCAGGAGCCAGCTCGCGATCACCAGTCCGGCGCTGAACGCGGAGAGGACGGCGGCGAGGGCGATGGCCTGCCACAGGACGAGCGCCGCCCGCGGCGCGCGCACCGGCCACGAGGCCTTGGAGAGCCACAGCGGCACCGGCCCCGCCAGGAGCAGGGCCAGCAAGCCGAAGATGACCGCTGCCATGCTCCGAGCCTATCGGCTCGTCAGGAGTGGGTGCGACCGTCGGTCGCCTGATCGGCCTCGAGCTTGGCCAGGGCGCGGCGCAGCGCCTCCGCCTCGTCGGCCCCGACCCGCTCCACGAAGTGCACGAGCGCGGCCTCACGCGAGCTGTCGGCCTGGGCCAATGCGTCGAACATGAGGTCGGCCACGAGTTGCTCGCGGCCGAAGGTGGCCGTGTAGCGATGTGCGCGATCGGTGCGGATCTGGCTCACGAGCTTCTTCTTCGCGAGGCGCTGCAGCACCGTCATCACGGTGGTGTACGCGAGTTCGCGGTCGGCCGCGAGCGATTCGTGCACCTGTCGCACGGTCTGCGGTTCGGTGGATGCCCAGAGGTGATCCATGACCGCGCGCTCAAGATCTCCCAATGCCGCCATTGCTCAGATTCTACTCGCCATGGCCTGGATCGCTACGACGGCGTGTCGTAATCCACGCCACATCGATTAGGGCTTGCTTAGTTAGGGGAGGCTGCCCTAGAGTAGTGAACGTCGCCGAGAGCGACGAGTGATCCACATCAGACCGCGATGCGAACTGAGGGCTGCAGTTGTTACCGCCCGGTCTGTGCCACGGCGGGTCCCACGAAGGCTGAGCGTGGGGCCCGCCGATCACTCTTTTCCGGGCCCCATCACCCGATCCGACGTCAGCCCTTCGGCATCACGAGCCACAGCACCAGGTACACCAGGAACTGCGGGCCGGGCAGCAGGCAGGACAGCACGAACAGCACGCGCACCAATGCCGGCTGGACGCCGAAGTAGCGCGCGATGCCGGAGCAGACGCCGCCGATCCAATTGTTCTGCACATCCCGCGCGAAGCGCTTGGGCGGCTGCGGGGCCGTGTAGGGGGTGGGGTCGAAGTTCAGGTTCTGCGTCATGCCTCCACAGTGCCCGTCCGCGGCGGTCCCCGCATCGGGGTCTACCCCGATGTACACCCGGAAACCGGCTGTGCGGAGCGAGGATTAGGGTGTGTGCATGACGCAACCCACCGCAGGACAGCAGCAGGTCATCGACTCCATCCTGGAGCGCGGGACGGCCGGTTTCGACTCGATCCTCGGGCTCGAGTACACCGCACTCACCCCGGACGGCGCGACCGCCACGCTGACGCTGCGTCCCGAGCTGCACCAGCCCTTCGGTATCACCCACGGCGGTGTCTACTGCTCCATCGTGGAGTCCGTGGCCAGTGTGTCCGGTGTGGTCTGGCTGGGCGGCACCGGCCACGTGGTCGGCGTGAACAACAACACCGACTTCCTGCGCGCCGTCGCCAGCGGCACCCTGTCGATCACCAGCACGCCGATCCACCGCGGTCGCCGGCAGCAGCTGTGGCTGGTGGAGATCGTCGGCGAGGACGGCAAGCTCAACGCCCGCGGCCAGGTGCGGCTGCAGAACATCGAGGCCTGACCCCGGAAACGACGACGCGCCCGTCGAGGACGGGCGCGTCGTGGTGGGCTCGGTGGCGGGTCAGCCGGCCTTCTCGGCGGATTCCGGCTCGGCCTTCGCGGCGGTCGGCTGCGCGGCGGTCGTGGCCGCGTGCGGTGCCGACAGGGCGGCCGGCGAGCTGGTGTGCACCGGCGGGATCACCTTGGCCCCGCTGTTCTGCAGCGCGTCGAGCGCGGTGCGGGCGTAGACCTGCTGCTCGGTGATCGTCATCTGGCCACGCTTGTTGGTCAGGAAGGTGACGCCCCACGAGGTCAACGTGATCACGCGGTTCTGGTAGCCCACGATGTACCACAGGTGCAGCGCGAGCCAGCCGAGCCAGGCGAAGAAGCCGCTGAACTCGAGCTTGCCCACCTTGGCCACCGCGCTGGCGCGGGAGACCGTGGCCATCGAGCCCTTGTCGAAGTACTTGAAGGGCTTGCGGTCCGCGGGGCTCTGACCGGCCAGGCCCGCCTTGATCGCCTTCGCGGCGTAGGTCGAACCCTGGATGGCGCCCTGGGCCATGCCCGGCACACCGTCGACCGCCATCATGTCGCCGACGACGAAGACGTTCGGATTGCCGGGGACCGTGAGGTCCGGCAGCACCTTGACGCGGCCGGCGCGATCGACCTCGGCGCCGGACTGGTCGGCGATGATCTTGCCGAGCGAGCTCGCCGCGACACCGGCGGACCACACCTTGCACTGCGCCTCGATGCGCCGCTCGGTGCCGTCCTTCTCCTTGACCACGAGGCCGTCGGCATCGACGTCCACCACCATCGCGTTGAGCTGGATCTCCACACCCATCTTCTTGAGCCGGTTCGCCGCGGCGTTACCCAGCTTCTCGCCCATCGGCGGCAGCACCGCGGGCGCGGCGTCGAGCAGGATGACCCGGGCCTCGGTCGGATCGATGTTGCGGAACGCGCCCTTGAGGGTGTTGTCCGACATCTCGGAGATCTGTCCGGCCAACTCCACGCCGGTGGGGCCGGCGCCGATCACGACGAAGGTGAGCAGGCGCTCGCGCTCCTCGTGATCCTGCGACAGCTCGGCCTGCTCGAAGGCGCCGAGGATGCGGCCGCGCAGCTCCAGCGCGTCGTCGATCGTCTTCATACCGGGCGCGAACTCGGCGAAGCGGTCGTTGCCGAAGTAGGACTGGTTCGCACCGGCGGCCACGATGAGGCTGTCGAAGGGGGTCACGGTGACCCGCTCCAGCAGGTGGCTGGTCACGGTGCGGTTCTCGAGGTCGATATCGGTGACCTCGCCGAGCAGGATCTCGGCGTTCTTCTGCTTGCGCAGCACCACGCGGGTCGCGGGCGCGATCTCGCCCTCCGAGAGGATGCCCGTCGCCACTTGGTAGAGCAGCGGCTGGAACAGGTGGTGCTGGGTCTTCGCGATCACCGTGACATCCACGTCGGCACGCTTGAGGGCCTTGGTGCCGAACAGGCCGCCGAAACCGGAACCGATCACGACCACCTTGTGGCGGTACGCTCCGTCGCTCATTACTTCTCGCTCCTGCGCTGGGGTGAGATGCCGGGTTCCCCGGCCTTTGCACCCCCTACGGTAGACCTCCGGCTACGGCTCGTCGCGCCGCCCGCCCGAACCGGATGCCTGGCGTTCCCGGTAGGCGGCCACGTGGGTGCGATTGCCGCAGTTCCCCTCGCTGCAGAATCGGCGCGACCGGTTACGGGACAGGTCCACCAGGACCCGGTCGCAGTCGTCGGCGGCGCAGGTCTTGAGCCGGTCGACGTTGCCGCTGCGCACCAGGTCGACCAGCGCCATCGCGAATTCGGCGCGCATCCGCACGGGGATGGGGGCGTCGTCGGGCGTGAAGTGCAGGTGCCAGTCCCAACTGCCGTGCCGGGTGAGGCGCGGCTGCTGCGGCGACTGTGCGAGCAGATCGTTGACGATGCCCGCGACCTCGGCAGGATCGTGGGCGGCCCACACCCGGACCAGGTCCTCGCGCAGTGCATGGATCGGGGCGAGATCGCCCGAGTCGGCGCTGCTCCAGCCCGTGAACTCGTGCTCGCGCAGGTACTCGCGCAGCGCCGTGACCGTGGCCAGCCGCTCGTCTCCCTCGTAGGCCGAGTTGGCGAGGTCGGCCGCCATCACCAGCGACGGCTCCGTGTCATGCGCGAATTGCATTTGACTCCTTACAGGTACCTCGGCTAACGTCATCAGCGTACTTCATTTTACTCCTTACAGAATCGCACTTTCCGGAGGTGACACCATGGGTAGCGGTATCGGTCGAGGCATTGCTGTCGCACTGATTTCAGGATTCGCCTTCGCCATGTCGGGGCCCTTCGGCAAACCTCTGCTCGAGGCGGGCTGGAGCCCGGCGGGTGTGGTTCTGGTGCGGCTGTGGATCGCCGCGCTGGTCACGCTGATCCCGATGCTCGTCTTCGGTCGTGACCGCCTGGCCACGCTGCGCCGCGCGCCGTTCACCGTGCTGGCGTACGGGCTGCTCGCGGTGGTCGCCGTCCAGCTGGCGTATTTCAACGCCATCGCCCACATGTCGGTCACGGTGGCCCTGCTCATCGAGTTCTCCGCGCCGCTGTTGGTGCTGCTGTACCTGTGGGGCCGGTTCGGCCGGCGTCCCTCGCTGCGCACCACCATTGGCGCCGCGATCGCCGTCGTCGGCCTGGTGGCGGTGGTGTGCGCGGCCTCCGGCGGCGCTGCGGTGAGCCCCACGGGCCTGGCCTGGGCGATCCTCTCGCTGATCGGTCTGGCCGCGTACTTCCTGCTGGCCGAGGACGGCACCACCGCCGACGAGGCGGGGACCGAGGCGCAGACGGTCGACCAGCTCGCGCTCGCCGTGGGTGGCCTGCTCGTCGGTGCGATCACGCTCTCGCTCACCGCGCTGGCCGGTCTCACCCCGGTGCGGGTGACCACTGTTCCCGTGGTGCTCGGCAACATCGGCACCGTCCCGTGGTGGGTGCCCGCCGTGGTGATCGGCGCGATCGCGACGGGCCTGGCGTACGTCGCCGGCATCATCGCCATCAACATGGTGGGCCCGACGATCGCGTCCTTCCTCGGCTTCTCCGAGGTGATCGGTGCGGGCGTCGTGGCCTGGCTGCTGCTCGACGAGTCGCTCACGCCCCTGCAGATCGTGGGTGCCGTGGCCATCGTGATCGGCATCATCGTGGTCAAGCAGGGGGAGCGGCGGCGGATCTCGTCCGAGACCGGCGCGCTCGATCCGGCGATGGTCCCGTCGGTGCCGCTGTCCTGACGGGGCACCGGTCAGGAGGTGAGCCGGGCGTCGAGACGGCGCTGCTGCCAGTCCCAGTGCAGCATCTCGTACTCGACGCGGGCGTAGGGCGTGAGGTCGGATTCCGCGGGGTCCACATCGCCGGCGAGTGACTCCCAGTCCAGCATCGCGATGTCGAGCTGTTGCATGCCCAGGCCGGACAGTACGCGGCGCGAGGCCACGTTGGACCACGCCGTGGAGGCGTACACACGCGAGGTGAGGCCGCGGGTGAAGGCGTGATCCACCAGTGCCTCCGCGGCCTCGCCGCAGAATCCCCGGCGACGATGCGTCGCGGCCACCGCGTAGCTCAGTTCGAGGCCGCGAGCGCGGCTGTGCCGGGAGGCGCGCAGCGCGATCCGGCCGAGGGTGTGCCGGGAGTGGCGATCGACGATGTGGAACCGGCCGTCCGAGGCGGGGGACAGGTGCAGCCGAGGCGTCTCGATGTGCACGTCCAACGGGCCCTTCACGTGGCTCGGAACCTTCCTCATCGGCGCGGCGGCGCAGCGGACACCGCACGCCTCGCGGGGTGGGGGTTTTCGGACCGCAAGCGTATCCCGACGGTGCCCGCGTGCGCCGGACTTCCGGCGGGTGTCGCGCCGCGCGGGCCGCGGCGGCTGCCATACTGTCCGGCGTGACCTACCGAATCGCTCTTGCCACTTCCGCCGCGCAGCCCGACCTGGGTGAGCGCGGCAAGGAGATCCAGGCCGCGCTGCGGGCAGCCGGCCACGACGCTGAGGCCGCGGTGTGGACCGATTCCGCCATCGACTGGGAGCAGTTCGACGCGGTCGTCCTCACCGATGTCTGGGATTACGCGCAGCGGTACGACGACTTCCTCGGCTGGGCGTGGCGTGCCGCCGCGCAGTCGCTGGTGCTCAATCCGGAGCCGCTCGTGCGCTGGTACGCCGACAAGCGCTACCTGCGTGATTACGAGTCCGAGGGCCTGCCGATCGTGCCGACCGAGTTCATCACCGTGCACGACGCCACCCTGGACCACGACTACCTCGGTGTCGAGCACCTCGTGCGCGCGTCGATCAGCGGCGGGCTCGACGAGGCCTTCCGGTACGGCCCGGACGATGCGGAGGCCAGCCGCGCGAAGCTGGAGGAGATCAAGTCGGGCGGCAACACCGTGATGGTCTCGCCGTACAGCGGCTCCGCCGAGGGCATCTCCCTGGTGTACCTGGGTGGCGAGTTCAGCCACGCGTTCGGCCGCGATCTGGCCGCCGAGCTGACCAGCGAGTCGACCGACGGCCGCCCGGTCGAGGTCATCGTGGACGCCGAGCCTACCGCCGCGGAGCGGGCGCTTGCCGATGCGGCGCTCAAGCCGATCGATCCCGCCAACCCGCCGCTGTACGTGCGCGTCGACCTCATCCGGTCGGCCGACGACACTCCGGTGATCCTCGAGCTCCAGGTGGTGCAGGCGGATCTGCATCTTGAGCGCGTGGCCGACGGTGTGAGCACCTTCGCCCGCAAGGTGATCGAGCGGATCGATTCCACCAAGGCCTGACCTGCACGAAAGTGATCGACAGCGTCCCCGTCCGGTGTTCCGGACGGGGACGTCCCGTTTTCGGGGGTTGCATTGAAAACAGTCACGATATATCGTCAATGCATCGGGTGGCCGAACATGCCGCCCCCTACCGAAAGGATTGCCACCATGCGTAGGCACATTCACAACGAACGATTCGACATGCGGTTCCGGCACGACGATTTCCCGTCCGATTGCGGCGAGGGTCGTGGCGGCGCCCACGGTCGCGGCCGCGGCGAGGGCCGGGGTCGTGGCGAGGGCCGGGGTCGTGGCGAGGGCCGGGGCTTCGGTCCCGGCGGTTTCGGGCCCGGCGGTTTCGGTCCCGGAGTTCCCGGTTTCGGCCCCGAGGGTTTCGGCCCCGGTGGACCGGGACGCGGCGGCCGGGGTCGTGGGCGCGGACACGGACGGCGCGGCGTGCAGCGCGGCGACGTCCGGATCGCCGTCCTCAAGCTCCTGGAGACCGAGCCGATGCACGGGTACCAGATCGTCTCCTCCATCGAGGAGCGCACCGCCGGTGCCTGGAAGCCCAGCCCCGGCGCGATCTACCCCACCCTGAGCCAGCTCGAGGACGAGGGCCTGATCACCATCGAGCGGGAGAACGGCCGCAAGGTCGCCACGCTCACCGATGCCGGCCGCGAGTACATCGCCGAGTCGCTCACCGACACCGACCCCTTCGCGGGCTTCGCCGGCGGCAGCGAGGAGCGCGGACACCTTCGCGACACCCTGCACGAGCTGCACGAGGTCACCCGGCGTGTGGGCCGCACCGGCGGCGCTGAGCAGATCGCCGCGGTCGATGCCGTTCTCGGCGACGCGATCAAGCAGATCTACTTGCTGCTAGCCGGTGTCGACCGCACGCCGCCCGCTGCGGCGCCGTCCGACGATGCCGCTACGGACGCGCCGGACGAGGCGTAGTCACCCGGTGGGCCCGCGCCGTATCGGGCCGCAGCCGCACCCGGTCGCCCGGGCGCAGTTCGCGGTGCCGGTCGGCGGGGAGCTCGGCCACCACGGTCGACGTGTCGCCGCCGCTCACCGCGACGTCGCTGGTCACTCGGCAGCGTCCACCCACCACAGTCACCTCCACGACGGTGCCGGCCAGTCCGGCACCGTCGCCGGTGGCCGCGACGGTCACCGCATCGGGGCCGAAGACCCACGCCCCGTCGCCGTCCGGCAGCAGGTTCATCCCCGCCAGCCGGGCGGCGAAGGGCGTACTGGGGGAGAGCAGCAGCTCGGCTGCGGGCCGGTGTTCGACGATGCGCCCGCCGTCGAGCACCGCCGCCTCGTCGGCCAGAGCCACCACATCGGCGGCATCGTGCGTGATCAGCACGCAGGTCAGATCCGCGAGCACCTCGCGCAGGACGGTGCGCATCTTCGGTCGTGCCGAGACGTCGAGTGCCGAGAGCGGTTCATCCAGAATCAGGACGCGCGGCTCCGCAGCGAGCGCCCGCGCCAGCGCCACCCGCTGCGCCTGCCCACCGCTCAGCTCGCCGGGCCTGCGATCCGCGAATTCCGCGGCACCCACCGCCTGCAGCCAGCGGTCCGCCGCCGCCAGCGCGCTGCGGCGGTCCGCGCCGGCACTGCGCGGCGCGAAGGCCACGTTCGCCCGCACGCCCAGATGCGGGAACAACCGCGTCGCCTGCCCCAGCAGCGCGACCCGGCGCCGGTGGGCGGGCACCCACACCGCGTCCGCACCGCCGGCCGCGAAGACCGTCGTGCCGTCGACCAGCACCCGCCCGGCATCGGGCCGCACCAGGCCGGCGATCGCATCGGCCATCGTCGACTTCCCGGTCCCGTTCGGGCCCACCAGCGCCAGCGTGCGCCCGTTCGGCACGGTCAGCGCGGCATCCACGCCCCGGGCCGCGACGGTGATCGTGGCCTCCAGGCTCACCGGCGCCACCCCCGCACGCCGTACACGCCCGCCACGATCACGGCGGCCACCACCAGCAGCACCAGCGACAGTGCCACGGCCGCCTGGGGATCGGTCTCGTTGCGCAGGTAGATCTCCAGCGGCAGCGTCCGCGTGGTCCCGGCGAGCGATCCGGCGAAGGTGAGGGTGGCGCCGAACTCGCCCAGCGCCCGGGCGAAGGTGAGTACCACGCCCGAGGCCACCGCCGGCAGCGCCAGCGGCAGGGTCACCCGGAACAGCACCACGGACGGGGAGGCGCCGAGTGTGGCCGCCGTCCGCTCGTACTCGGTACCCAGTGATCGCAGGGCGCCCTCGACGGCGAGCACCAGGAAGGGCAGGGCCACGAAGGCCTGGGCGAGCACCACGGCCACCGTGGTGAAGGCGATGTGCCCGCCGATGCCGCCGATCTGGCCCACCAGGCCGCGCCGGCCGAAGGCGTACAGCAGGGCGATGCCGCCCACCACGGGCGGCAGCACCAGCGGCAGTAGGACGACGGGCCGCAGCACGCCCACCAGCGGCGATCGGCCGCGGGCCAGCACCACGCCCAGCGGCACGCCCAGCACGATGCACAGGGCCGTGGCCGCCACCGAGGTCTGCAGCGAGAGGAGCAGCGCCGTGCGGGAGTCCGGTGAGGTCACGAGGGCGCCGAAGCGCGGCCAGTCGACCTTCGTCACCACCGCGAGCAGGGGGAGTACCACGAACGCGGCGCCCAGTGCGGCCGGGACCGCGATCCATTTCGGAACGGAGGTCACGGCGTCCCGAAGCCCGCGGCGGTGAGCGCGGCGCGCCCCTCGGGTCCGCGCACGAAGCTCACGAAATCGTCCGCGCCGGCGCGGTTCTTCGCGTCCTTGAGCACGCCGATCGGGTACATGTTGACGGCGCCGTCGGCCTGCGGGAAGTCGACCGAGCCCACGGAATCTCCGGCGCCCCTGACGTCGGTCCGGTACACCAGGCCGGCATCGGCCTGGCCGAGTCGCACCTTGGACAGCACGCTCGAGACCGAGTCCTCCTCGCTCACCGGTCGCAGTGCGACGCCGGCCGCCTCGGTCACCTTGGCCGTCGCGGCACCACAGGGAACGGGTTTGGCGCACACCACGACCGAGACGTCGGGGCGCGCCAGATCGGCGAGCGCGCCGATCCGCTTGGGATTGCCCGCGGTGGTGGCGATGGTGAGGACATTGGTCGCGAAGGGCTGCGTCTGGTCCACGAGCGATGCGCTGCGCGCACGGTCCATGGTCGGGGTGTCCGCCGTGGCGAAGACGTCGGCGGGTGCGCCCTGGGTGAGCTGGGTCAGTAGGCCGGACGAGCCGCCGAAGGAGAATTTGACGGTGGAGCCGGGATGCTTCGCGGAGAAGTCGGTGGCCAGCTTCTCGAAGGTCGCCTGCAGGCTGGCCGCGGCGTACACGATCACCGTGCCGCCGTCCGCGGAATCGCGGGTGGGGGAGTCACCGGAGCTCGAGCACCCCGAGACGAGAACGCCGAGCAGAACGGCTGCGGTCAGGCGTGTGGTGCGCATCGCATCTCCCGGTGTCTAGGGCATCGGTGTCCGTGCACGACAATATCCCCATGGCGAATCATGAGGTGACGGTCGCACTGCGCTGGTCCGATATGGACGCGCTGCAGCATGTGAACAACGTGTCGATGCTGCGGGTGCTGGAGGAGGCGCGCATCCGGTTCCTCACGGAGCGGGCCACCAGCGCGGGAACCGAGCGCGCGACGATGTTCGTGGCGCATCAGGAGATCGACTACGCGCAGCCACTGCTGTACTCGGCCGAGCCCGCACGGATCGCCATGTGCGTCACGCGGATCGGTGGGTCGGGCTTCGACATCGGGTACACCGTGTACACGCCCGAGGGGGCCGTGGCGGCGCTCGCGGAGACCTCGATGGTGGTGGTCGACGGTGCCGCCAGCGGCCGCCCGATGGCGATCCCGGAGGGCATGCGCGCGGTGTTGACCGAGCTGCAGGGCGATCCCGTGCCGTTCCGCCGGCGCCGCACGGAATCGGCGTCCTAGCCGCCCGGCCGGACCATTGCGGCCAGGTAGCGCCGCGTCATCACCGCCTGCAGGAGGCGGCCGGCCGGCGCTCCGAGACGGGTGTACCACCGGCCCGGCCGGGAGAACGCGGAGACCACCGCGACCACCGCACCGTCGGCCCGCAGTTCGACCGAGAACAGCTCCTCGCCGCTCTCCGGATGCCCGGGCAGCGTGCCGTACGCGAAGCCCGCACGGTCCGGCTCGTCGAGCAGGTAGACCACCCGGCACGGGATCCGGAGGGGCCCCAGGAAGGGCGCGCTGAGCAGCAGGATCGTGCCCTCCTGCGCCGTCGGCGTGCTCGCGCGCACCCGCATCCCGGCGCCGCGTTGCATGCCGTAGCCCAGGATCTGCTCGCGCACCGCGGCGAAGTCACCAGGACCGTGCCCGACCACCCGCTCGGCACGGATCACGTGCGCGTCGGCGGGCGGAGCCGCACCCGGCCGCGTCGCCCCCACCTCGGCGTAGGTGAAGGGTGCCCGTTCCCGACCGGCGAAGTCCGTCATACCCGTCGAAGTTACGCCGCCTCGCGGCGCGCCAGCCTGGCCGCGGCGTAGGCCCCGACCGCTACTGACGCGACCACCGCGACGCCCGCCACGCCCGTTACCGTGACCGATTCGCCGAGCACGGCCGCCCCGAGCGCCGCGGCGCACAGCGGCTCCGCGAGCGTGATCGCCGGGAGCGAGGCCGAGATCGGCGCGGGCTGGAAGGCGCGCTGCTGCAGGTACATCGCGCCCAGACCGGCCGCGATCAGCAGGTACAGCCGCCAATCGGTGAACAGCCGCACGGTGTTGTCGAGGAAGTCCGCGTGCTCGTAGGAGGTCAGGACGGGCTTGGTGAGCACCGTCGCCACGCCGAACAGCAGTCCGGCGCCGACGCCGAAGGACAGTGCGCGGGCGGAGCCGGGCAGCGAGCGCACCAGGCCCAACCCCGTCGAGACGGCTGTGATCGCCCCGATCACCGCGAGCGCGGGCAACCACGAGGAACCCGGGGCGTCCGGCACACCGTCGGTGGGGCGGCCCGCCACCAGGAACAGGGCCAAAGCACCGGCGAGTAGCGCGGCGTACAGCCATTCCCGCCGTGTCACCCGGGTGTGGTTGAGCGCGGCCGAGACCGGCAGCGCGAACAGCAGCGCGGCCACGATGAGGGGTTGCACCACCAGCACCGGCCCGAAGACCAGCGCCGCCGCCTGGAAGGCGTAGCCGCCGAGGTCCCCGGCCAGGCCGAGCCACCACCGGGGCCGGCGCAGCAACTGCGCGACGAGGGGCGTGCCTTCTTCGACGCTCGCGGCCTCGGCCTGCTGCGCCGCGGAACCGCAGGCGAACAGGAACGCTGCCACGAGCGCGAGCAGGATCGACAGGACCGTGGTGGACACGGGTATGAAGCTACGCCCGCGCAGAAGTCCTCCGCGACACGCTATGTTCGGTGCAACATCCGCCTGCGAAGGAGTTGTAGTGGCGAAGGTCGAGAGCACCATCGAGGTGCCCCTTTCCCCCGACGAGGCCTGGGCCAAGGCCGCCGATCTGGACGTGCTGCCCGAGTGGGTCACCGTGCACGACGGCTACCGCAGCCCGCTGCCCGACGAGCTCACGGCGGGCCTGAAGATCAGCTCCGTGGTCAAGGTCAAGGGCCTGCGCAACCGGGTCGATTGGACGATCTCGACCTACGATCCGCCGCGCAAGCTGGTGCTGGACGGCAAGGGCATGGCCGGCACGAAGTACAAGCTCACCGTGACGGTGGCCCCCTCCGGGACCGGCACGAAGATGTCGCTGCGCGCGGATCTCGGTGGCGCTCCGTTCTTCGGGCCCGTCGGGATCACCGTGGCGCGGGCGCTCAAGGGCGATATCGAGGAGTCGCTCGCCCGGTTCAAGCAGTTGTTCGTGCAGTAGGCACCGGCCGACTGTCAGGGGGGCGCGCGTGGATGTCACGGATCTGGTCGGGACGGCGATCCGGCAGGGGCTCGATTGGGGCACGGGGCGGGTGCAGCGGTTGCGCCGCCGCGCCGGGCTCGACGGTCCGCGACCCTGTGACGGCCTGATCCTCGACGTCGACGACACGCTGATCGACACCGAGTCCGCCATCCGCACCGCGGCGCAGGCCGCCGCCCTGGAGGTGTGGCCGGAGTCGACCACCGCCACCCGGGAGCGCTTCGCACAGCTCTTCCACGCCGATCCGCACGGCTTCTTCGCCGGTTACACCGATGGCCGCATCCGGTTCCATGAGATGCGCAAGCAGCGGATCGCGGCCGCCGCGGCCGATCTCGGCCTGCTCTGGGAGCCGCGCCGGTACCGGCGCTTCTGCAGCGCCTACGATCCGGCTTTCGCGGCCGCGCAGCGGCTCTTCCCGGACGCCCTGCCCGCGGTGGAGGCCGCCGAGGATTGGGGGATCGCGGTGGTGCTGCTCACCAACTCGTCGAGCCCGGCCACCCGGATGAAGCTCCAGGTGCTCGGGGTGTCCGAGCGGTTCCCGCACGTGGTCACGACCGACACCCTCGGCGTCGGCAAGCCGGACCCGAGCGTCTTCCTGCACGCGTGCGGGTTGATCGGTGCCGAGCCCGCGCAGTGCATCGCTATCGGCGATCACTTCGGCAACGACGTGCTCGCGGCGCGGGCGGCGGGCCTGCGCGCGCTGTGGCTGGACCGGGCCGGCGTCGGCGGCGACGAGCGCGCACCGTCGATCCCGAGCCTGGCGGCCGTGCCCGCGGCGCTCACCAGCGCGATCTAGCGGAGCCGGTGCATCCCCCTGTCGGACATCCGTGTTAGAACCGGACCCATGCTCACCGTGCACCGCTGCGAGCGGGGCGACGTCCTCGTCGACGCCCTCGCCGAGGTCCTCGCCACCCCCGGCGCGGATCCGTTCGCTGCGGAGGTGATCGCGGTTCCCGCCCGGGGCGTCGAGCGATGGATCACCCAGCGCCTGGCCAGCCGCCTGGGGATCGCCGCGAACATCGAGTTCCCCACGCCCGAGGGGTTGGTGGCCGAGGCGGTCGCCACGGCCTCCGGGATCGCGCGGGACGAGGATCCGTGGCGCGGCGAGAGATTGGTGTGGCTGGTGCTCGCCGCGATCGACCGGCTCGCCTTCGAACCCGGTGGCGAGGTCTTGGCCCGGCACCTCGGCGTCACCCGGCCCGGCGGCTGGGCGGAGCAGCCCGGGCATCGTCCTCGGCGTCGGTACCCCACCGCGGAGCTGCTCGCGGGCCTGCTCCGGTCCTACGGGGCGAACCGCCCGGGGATGCTGGTCGACTGGGCGGCGGGGCGCGAGTCCGACGGTGCGGGCGGCGCCCTGCCGGCCGATCTGCACTGGCAGCTGCGGCTGTTCCGCGAGGTCCGCGATCTGGCCGGTGTCCCCAGTCCCGCCGAGCGGCTCGATGCCGCGTGCGAGCGGCTCCGCGCCGAACCCGGCCTGCTGTCCCTGCCGCAGCGCCTGTCGGTGTACGGACCCACGCGCGTCCCCGCCGATCAGGCCGCCGTTCTCGCGGCCCTCGCGCGGCATCGGGACGTGCATCTGTGGCTGCCGCACCCCAGTCCCGCGCTTTGGGAGCGCACCGTCGTGGACCCCGCACCCGGGGTGGGGGAGCCGATTCCGCGCACCGGGGGCGCCGTGGCCACCAATCCGTTGCTCGCGAGCCTCGGCAGGGAGTCCTCCGAGCTGCAGGTCCGGGTCAGCCCCCTCGCCGACGCCGATGTGCATCACCCGGCGCCGTCCCATCCGGGCACCCTGCTCGGCGAGTTGCAGCGCGCGATCGCGGACGACACCGCGCCGGCCCCCGAGGCCGCGCCGGACGGCACCATCGAATTCTACGCCTGCCACGGCCCGGCGCGGATGATCGAGGTGCTCCGCGAGCGCATGGTGCGCCTGTTCGAGGACGATCCCACGCTGCAGCCGCGGGATGTGCTGGTCACCTGTCCCGATATCGAGACCTACGCGCCACTGATCCGGTCCGCCTTCGGCCAGGCCGTCGCGGGCACCGCGGCCGGGGAGCCGGCGGAGGACGCTCATCCGGCGCAACGCCTGCGAGTGCGGCTGGCCGACCGGTCGCTGCGGTTCACCAATCCGCTGCTGGACGCCCTGCTCACCGTGTTGGAGCTGGCGGACGGCCGGGCCACGGTGGCGCAGGTGCTCGACCTCGCCGCCACCGAGCCGGTGCGCCGCCGGTTCCGCTTCTCGGACTCGGACATCGAGCGGCTCCGCGAGTGGGCCGGTCCGTCCGGCGCCCGGTGGGGTCTGGACACCTCGGGCCGGGAACGCTTCGGCCTCGGCGGTTTCCCGCAGAACACCCTGGCCACTGCGCTGGACCGGATCCTGCTCGGCGTGGTCGCCGATGAGACCGAGGGGGAATGGCTCGGCCTCGGCCTGCCGCTCGACGATGTGGACTCGACCGATATCGATCTGGTGGGCCGGTTCGCCGAATACCTCGACGTCCTCACCCGCGCCACGGCGGATTCGCGCGGTCGGCGGCCGGCGCACGAGTGGGCCGCGTCGCTCAATGCGCTCGCAGTGGACGTGGCGGCGGTGGCGCCGAGCGACGGCTGGCAGGTGACCCAGGCGGGCCGGGAGATCGCCACCGCGCTGCGCGGCGGAGCCGAGCGCGATCTCACGCTGCCCGAGGTGCGGGCGATGCTCGGCTCCCGGCTCGCGGCCAAGCCCACCCGGGCGAACTTCCGCACCGGCGAACTCACCGTGTGCACGCTGGTGCCGATGCGGTCGGTCCCGCATCGCGTGGTGGTCTTGCTCGGCCTCGACGACGAGGTCTTCCCGCGGAGCACCCGGTACTCGGGCGACGATGTGCTCGGGCGCACTCCCTGTGTGGGGGAGCGGGATCCGCGCGCCGAAGACCGACAGCTCTTCCTCGACGCGGTGACCAGCGCCACCGATCGCCTATTGGTCTTCTACACCGGTGCCGACCCGGTGAAGGGCACCCCGCGCCCGCCCGCCGTGCCGGTCGCCGAGCTGCGGGACGCGGCGCGGGCGCTGCTGACCGATCCCGCCGCTTCGGGACTGGAGTTCCGGCACTCTCTGCAGCCCTTCGATTCCGACAACTTCGACCCGGACCGGTTCGGGCTCGGCGTCCCCTTCTCCTTCGATCCGGCCGCCTACGCGGGTGCGGTCGCGGCGGGCGGCACACCGGAGCCCCCGGCCCCGTTCCTGGACGGTCCGCTCGCCGCGGCCATCGAGGACGTGGACCTCGACTCCCTCCTGCGATTCTGCGAGCACCCGGTCAAGGCCTTTCTGCGGCAGCGCCTCGGGTTCACCGTGCCCGATCAGGACGAGGAGCTCGCCGAGGCCCTGACGATCGCGCCGGACGGGTTGCAGCGCTGGGACATCGGCGACCGCATGCTCGCCTCGGCATTGGCCGGAGTGGAACCCGACAGGTTCGCCGCCGCCGAGATGCGCCGCGGCACGCTGCCGCCCTTCGCCCTCGGCAGTGCGGTCCTGGACGGCATCGCCGGCACCGTCGCCGAACTGTCGCGGGTGGCCTCGCCCTATCTCACCGGGCCGGCCACCACCGTCGACATCGCGGTCGATCTGGGCGCGGGCCGCCGGCTGGTCGGGTCGGTGCCTTCGGTGCGCCCAAGCGGCATTGTGCGCTCGTCGTTCAGCAGGCTCGCTCCCAAACACCGGGTCGCGGCGTGGGTATCGCTGCTCGCCCTGGCGGCGGGCGGTCACCCCGAGCAGTCGGCTGTCGCGATCGGCCGCGGGCGATTCCGCGGTGTGCTCACCTCGCGGCTCACGGTGCCCGCGGACCCGGTGGCGGAGCTGCGCGCCCTGGTCGATCTGCGCGATCGCGGACTCACCGAACCGCTGCCGCTGTTCCCGGCCGCGTCGGCGGTCTACGCCGAGCGGGGGATCGCCGGCGATTCCCAGCAGATGGCACTCGACGCCGCCCGCGGTGAATTCGAGAGTAGTTTCGGCGATGGCAAGGACCGCTCCATCCGTTACGCGCTGGGGGAGTCCGCCTTCGACGATGCGCTGGGCCCGCCCCGCGGCACCGAGGCGGAGTTCTCCCGCGCCGGAACCCGATTCGGTGCCCTCGCGGCCCGCCTGTGGGTACCGCTGCTGAACCACGAGGAGATGAGCTGATGGCCGCCCGGGAATCCGTCCTCGGGGTGACCCCGTTCGAGCTCACCGGCCCCCTGCCCGGGGGAGCCACCACCACGGTGCTCGAAGCCAGCGCCGGCACCGGCAAGACCTACGCGATCGTCGGCCTGCTCACCCGGTACGTGGCCGAGGGCGTGGCCGACCTCGGCTCCATGTTGCTGATCACGTTCTCCCGCGCCGCCACTCAGGAATTGCGGGAACGCGCCCGCGCCCGGTTGGTCGCGGCCGAGGAGGCGCTGCGCGACCCCGAGGCGGCGCGGGACTGCGACGACGAACTGATCCGGCACCTCGCCGCGGCGGCACCGGAGGAGGTGGACCTGCGTCGCCGGCGGCTGGTGGCGGCGCTCTCGGACTTCGACGCGGCCACGATCACCACCACGCACGGCTTCTGCCAGCGCATGCTCGACGCCCTCGGCATGGCGGGCGATCTGGAGCCCGGCGCGCAGTTCGTCGAGGACATCGGTGATCTCGTCCAGGAGGTGGCCGAGGACGCCTACCTGGGGATGTTCGCCGGGCGTCCGCACCCGCCCTTCCCGCTGGCCACGGCCCTGCTGTACGCCCGCACCGTGGTCGCCAACCCGCGCGCCGCCATCACCCCGCGCGACGCCGAACCGGGCTCCGATGTGGCCGCCCGCGTCCGGTACGCGGAGGCGGTGCGCCGCGAGGTGGACCGTCGCAAGCGGCTCGGCCGGCTCCGTGATTTCGACGACCTGCAGGGCCTGCTGCGCGACGCGCTCACCGATGAGACGCACGGCGAGGCCGCGTGTTCGCGTCTGCGCGAGCTGTATTCGGTGGTCCTGGTCGACGAGTTCCAGGACACGGACCCCGTGCAGTGGGACATCCTGCACGCCGCCTTCCACGGCCACCGCACGCTGGTTCTGGTGGGCGATCCGAAACAGGCGATCTACGCCTTCCGCGGCGCGGAGGTGTACAGCTATCTCGAGGCCTCGAAGCAGGCCACTACCCACCAGGCGCTCGACGTCAACCGCCGGTCCGACGGTCCGCTGGTGACCGCGCTGCAACACCTGTACGGCGATGTGGCGCTGGGCGATGCCCAGATCGTGGTGGGCCCGGTGAGCGCCGCGCGGACGGATTCGCGGCTCGCCGGGCGACCGCTGCGGCTGCGGTACCTCGGGTCCAACGGCGTGGGACCGAAGACCCAGTACGGCATCCCGCGCGTGCCCGGCGTCCGCAAGGCGGTACTGCGCGATGTGGCCTCCGATATCGTGCACGCGCTGGTGGCGGGGGAGGAACTGGACGACGGTGGAGCGCCGCGCACGCTGGAACCGCGGGACATCGCGGTGCTGGTCCGCAAGAACGAGCACATCGCCGAGCTCCAGTCGCTGCTGCAGGGCCTCGGCGTGGCCGCGGTAGCCGCGGGTGGCGCCAGCGTCTTCACCACCGCCTCCGCCACGGACTGGCTGCGGCTGCTGCAGGCGCTGGAGAACCCGGGGCGCGCCGACCGCGCCCGCCTGGCGGCGCTCACCCCGCTCTTCGAGTTCACCGCCCGCGACCTCGACGAGCGCGGCGACGAGCTGGTCTCCGAGATCAGCGGGCGGCTGCGCACCCTGGCCGGGATCTTCGCCCGCTCCGGCTTCGCCGCGATGTTCGACGCCCTCGCCGCCGGATCACGGTTCGACGCGCGCCTGCTCGGCCGGGTCGGCGGTGAACGCACGCTGACCGACCTGCGGCACGTCGCCGAGCTGGTGCAGCACGCCACCGTCACCCTGGGGCTCGGGCTGGGCGCCGCCACCCGATGGCTCGCCGAACGCATCGCCGACCCCGGCCTCGGCGGCACCGCCGATCCCGCGCGGCGGCTCGCCACCGACACCCAGGCCGTCCAGTTGATGACGGTGCACGCCAGCAAGGGGCTGCAATTCCCGGTCGTGTACCTGCCCTTCGCGTGGGACTCCTTCGGCGGCTTCGGCGACCGTGACACGTTCACCTTCCATGAGGACGGTGAACGGCTCGTGGACGTGGGCGGCAAGGACGCCCGCGGCTACGACGCCCGCCTGGCCACCTCGCGGGAGGAGGACGCGGCGGAGGAGCTGCGCCTGCTCTACGTGGGGGCCACGCGCGCGCAGTCGCGCCTGGTGCTGTGGTGGGCGCCGAGTACCACCACGAAGGGCTCGCCGCTGCACCGCCTGTTGTTCTCCGAGGTCGGCGGGGGCCGTGTGCCCGCGGGGCAGGCGCCGATCCCGAGGGACGACGAGGCCGGTGCCCGGTTGCGCGAATGGGCGGCGCCCGTGGAGTCCGCGGTCTCGATCGAGGCGGTCGACCCGGCCGCGCCGGCGCCCCCGCAGTGGCGTCCGCCGTTCGCCGGCTTCCCGCCGCTCGAACTCGCGCGGGCGTCCCGGCGGATCGACCCCAGTTGGCGGCGCACCAGCTACTCGGCGCTGGTGGCCGACGCCGCACACGGTCCGATCGCCGCACCGGACACGGGGAGCGAACCCGATGTCGAGGACCGCGCCGACGAACCGGTCGACGAGCCGGCCGACGCCCCGGCCCCGGCCCCGGACGCACCGTCGTCGCTCATGAACGGCCTGTCCGGCGGCACCGTCTTCGGCAATCTCGTGCACGAGATCCTCGAACACGTCGACACCGGCGCACCCGATCTCGCCGCCGAGGTGCTTGCCCGCTGTCGGGAGGCTGCCGAATTCGGCACTACCGCAGACGATCCCGCCGAAGTGGCGGCCGCGCTCACCGCGGTGCTCCACACCCCGCTGGGGACCGGGGAACTGGCCGGTCTCACGTTGGCGGAGGTGGCGCCGGGGGATCACCTCGCGGAGCTGGACTTCGAGCTGCCGCTCGCCGATACCGGATCGGCCACGCTGGGCACGATCGCCGACCTGCTGGAGCGCCACCTGCCCGCGGACGATCCGTTGGCGCCGTACGCCGCCCGGCTGCGTGAGGTACCGGGCGCCGCGCTGCGCGGCTACCTCACGGGCAGCATCGACTCCGTGCTGCGGGTGCGGGCGGCGTCCGGCGACCGGTTCGTGATCGTCGACTACAAGACGAACCGCCTGGCCCGCGGCGAGCTCACCACGGCCGACTACACGCCGGAGCGGATGGCGCAGGAGATGATGGGCTCCAACTACGTCCTGCAGGCGCTGCTGTATTCGGTGGCGCTGCACCGCTTCCTGTCGTGGAAGCTGCCCGACTACGCCCCCGAGCGTCACCTCGGCGTGGTGCAGTACCACTTCGTGCGCGCGATGATCGGGCCGCAGACACCGCCCGGATGCGGTGTCTTCGAATGGTATCCGCCGGCGGAGCTGATCGTCGCGGTCTCGGACGCGCTCGCGGGAGGTCCGCGATGAGCACACTGCTGGAGGCCTTCGCCGAGGCCGGCGTGCTCGCGCCCGCCGATGTGCACGTGGCCGGGGCCCTGGGCAGGCTCGGCGGTGAGAGCGACGAATCGGTGCTCCTGGCCGCCGCGCTCGCCACCCGCGCCGTCCGGCTCGGCTCGGTCTGTCTCGAGCTCTCGCGCCTGCGGGACGTGGCCGTGGACGGCGACGACACCGTCGACCTCGATGCACTGCCCTGGCCGGACCCCGCGCAGGTGGTCACCGCGTTGCAGCGCAGTCCCCTCGTGACGGGCTCGGCGAAGGGGCCGCTGCAACCGCTGCGCCTGGTCGACGACGAACTGCTCTACCTCGATCGCTATCACCGCCAGGAGGAGACGGTGCGGGCGGTTCTCGACGCGCGCGCCGATGCCGCCCCGGGCGTCGATGTCGAGCGCTTGCGAGAGGGCCTGCGGCAGCGGTTCCCGGAGCCGGGACCGGACAGGCAGCGGCTGGCCGCCGCCGTCTCGGTGCTGGGCCGCACCACCGTTCTGGCCGGTGGCCCGGGTACCGGCAAGACCTACACGGTGGCCCGGATTCTGGCACTGCTGTTCGACCAGCACGGCCCCGAGCTGCGGATCGGCCTGGCCGCACCCACGGGCCGGGCCGCGGCGCAGCTCGCCGGCGAGGTCCGCAAGCAGGGCGAGGCGCTGGGGCTCCCGCGGGACATCCCGGCGCAGACCATCCACCGGATGCTCGGCTTCAAACCGGGCAGCGCCAGCAGGTTCCGGCACGACGCCGACAATCACCTGCCCTACGACGTGGTGGTCGTCGACGAGACGTCGATGGTCTCGTTGACCATCATGTGCCGATTGCTGGAGGCGCTGCGGCCGGATGCCCGCCTCATCCTGGTGGGCGATCCCGATCAGCTGGCCTCCGTGGATGCCGGTGCCGTGCTCGGCGATCTGGTGACCCGCGGGGTCACCCGGGTCCCGTCACCGGAGGTCGAGGCGTTGCTCGCCGACGAGGCGGCGCGCTCCGGCGCCGAGGAGGAGCGGCTCGACGAGGCCGAACTCGCGCAGGCGCGGCGGGGCGTGGTGCGGCTGCGGCGGGGCCGCCGCTTCTCCGGTGTCCTGGGCGAGCTCGCCGACGCGGTGCGTCGCGGCGACGCCGACCGGGTGATCGAGTTGGCCCGCGCGGGTGGCGACGGCGCGATCGAGTGGTGCGAGCCCGACGATCTCGCGGGGCTCCGCGCCGATGTCGAAGCGGCCAGCGCCGCAACGGCACTGGCGGCGCGCGCGGGGCGGGCCGGTGATGCCGCGGCCGCCGTGCAGTTGCACCGCGTGCTGTGTGCGCATTCCGAGGGGCCGTCCGGTGTGACCCGGTGGGCGCAGCTCGCCGAGGAGTGGTCCGGTGTGCGGCCCGGCGGATTCGGTTGGTACGCCGGGCAACCGCTGCTGGTGACGGCCAACGACTACGACACGAAGGTGTACAACGGCGACGTGGGCGTGGTGATCGCGCACGATGGCGATCCTGCCGATCTGCGGGCCGCGTTCTCACGCGGCGGCGACGTGGCCCTGCTGTACCCGAACCAGTTGGTGGCGGTGCGCACCGTGTACGCGATGACGATCCACCGCAGCCAGGGCAGCCAGTACGAGGCGGTGTCCGTGGTGATCCCGCCCGCGGATTCGCGGCTGCTCACGCGGGAGCTGCTGTACACCGCGATCACCCGAGCACGGCAACGCGTGCGCCTGGTGGGTTCCGAGGAGGCGCTGCGCGCGGGTGTCGCACGTCAGGTGCTGCGCGCCAGCGGCTTGCGGAGGGGATGAGATGCGGGTCCTGATCCAGGGCGCCGGGGCGATCGCCGCGGCCGCGGGTGCATTGTTCGCGGAGGCCGGGGCGGCGGTGACGGCGGCGTCGCGGCGCGACGGTGTCACGCTGACCGCGGTGCGGCGGCGCAGCGGCACCACGGTGGACGTGCCGGTGACCGTGTACGCCGGGATTGCGCCGGGCGTCTTCGACCTGCTGGTGCTCACGTCGGCACCGGGGGAGCTGGCACCCGAGGTGGCGGCGGTGCTGCGGGATGCGCGGATCCCCGCCGTAGTGGGTACCAGCCAGGTCCCGGGCGATCTCGCCGCGACGCGTGCGCTGTTCCCCGATGCCGAGGTGGCGTTGTTGGCGCCGAACGTCGCCTCCTTCGCCACCTCGCGCGGGCCTCAGACCCGGGCAGAGTTCTGGGTGCCGCCGCTCCTCGGCGCCTTCCTCGTCGCGGGCGACGGTGCGCTGCCGGCCCGGATGGCCGCCGAGTTTCCGCGGGTCGTCCGGCGCGCGCCGATGCGGGCCGTCGAGGCGAGTCCCGCGGGCCTGGTGCCGTACGCGGCGGAGCTCGCCGTGGTCGACGGTGACTGGGACGCCTTCCGCCGCAGTCTCGGCCGTCCCGGTGCCGCGGCCGCGGAGGCGCTGCGGGTCGTGACCGGCCGCACTGCTCCGGCCCTGCCACCGATCGTGGTGCGTGTCGGCCTGGCGACGGCGGGGGTGGCGATCCCGTTCGACGTCCCGACCTTCGCGGGCAATCATTTCGTCCGGCACGCGGAGCAGAGCCTGCGGATGCTCGACGCCTGGCGTGCCGCCGCCGGGCGCCCCACTCCGGCCCTCGATTCGCTCCGCACCGACCTCGCCGCGGCGATAGATCGGCGGACGTAGCCGTCAGGCCGCAGACAGTGCGCCGCCCGCCGATCCGTCGGGGCGCCACTGTTCCTCGGCGTCATGGTCGGCGAGGAGCCGTTCCAGGTGTGGCGGTCCGTGGGGGCCGTCGAGGATGGCTGCGATGTCGTCGTAGGTGGTGCCGATGACGGCGTTGTACTGGGCGCGCTGGTCTTCGGCCCGCCACTGCTCGCGGAATTGCTCTGTTCGGCGGCGCCAGTGGTCGAGGGCGCGGCGATGGAGCTCGTCGGTGTGGTGGGTGTGATTGACCCGGTGCCGACGGGTGGGGTCGGCCTTGCGCCGCCAGCCGGTGCGCCCGGCGTAGGGCCCCTCGGCGAGGGTGATCGTCTCGCGCCCCCGCGGACGGTCGCTGGTATCCGGTGTCACGGTGGCGTGGTGCCGATCGCAGGCCAGAGTGAGCGCGGTGATATCGGTTTCGCCGCCGTCCGCCCATTCGGTGATGTGGTGGACCTGGGTCCGGGTGGCGGGCGCTGCGCATCCCGGGGCGGAGCACCCGCGTTCGGATCCGTACAGCGCGATCCGCTGATCGGCGGTGGCGAGCCGCTTCTCCCGGCCGAGGAACAGTGGCCGCGATGCGAGGTCGAGAAGGAGGACGTACTTGGGGTTGGTGCCCATCATCCGCAGTGCGTCCTCGACCGGCAGGCGCCCGCCGGTGGCGGTGGTGGCGATCCCGGTGTGCGATTCGAGCTGGTCGATGGTCAGGGTGATGATCGGTACGCACGGTAGGCCGCGGTGCTGGCCGAGCTCACCCGCGGCTACCGCCATGCGCAGCGCGGTGACCAGGGCATCGTGATTGCGCTGTGATCGCGTGCGCTTGTCCGCTGAGCGGCATCGCGCAGCGCGGCTTGATCGGTGGTATCGACCGGATCGTCGGCGTCGGCGGGGTTGTTCATCCCGGGCCGGGCGAGCTTCTCCAGGATCGTGTCGAGGAGCGCCCGTCCTTCGGGGCTCAGCGCCCCGTCGAAGTCGGTCATCATGTGGTCGCCCTGGGGTCCCACGTCCAGCGCTCGGGCCCGGGCGATGACATCGGCGTCGGGCTCGGCGCCGTCGGGATCGAGGAGATCGATGGCGCGCCTGCCGATCGTGATCAGGTCGTCGGGGGTCACGTCGTGTGCTGCGGTGACGAGGATGTCTTCGAGGTTCTCCGCGTCGGTGGCGGTGAGCCGCGTGCGGCAGGCAGTGAAGATCTTGTCCATGGCCGTGGCGTGCCGCTCGGAGATCCGTCCCGTACGTTGTGCGGCTGCGATCAGCGCGTACTTCGGCTCGGGTGCGGTTCCGCGTTCGTGGCGGGGTGCCCGGTCGACGGCGCCGCGCATGCGGTCGCGGGCCTCGGACCCGGCCAATCGCAGCTGGTCGACCAGCATTTCTTTGAGGCCGGTGTAGTCGAGTTGCCCGGGCAGCCCCTGCTCGAATGCCACTCGCGCGAGCAGGTGTTGGCTGTACGGGATCTTTCGGGCCGCGGTTTCCAGGCGATGCAAGGCCTGCAGCATCTCCTGCGGGCTGAGCATTACCGGGTCGGTCGCGGCGAGCCGATCGGCGGCGCGTTCGAAGGAGGCGAGTGCGTCGAGGTATTCGCTTGCAGTGCTCGTGGTCTCGATCATTCTGCCTCCTCCCAGTGAGTCCCATTCTACGCCACTGTTCGATGCAGAAGCAATAGTTCGAACAATGTTCGTCTCGCCTCATACATGCACGGGCGCACTATCTTTCACATTGGTGGTGGCGGATGATCGGAGCAGTCGAAGGAATTTGTGGCGCCCGAAGCGCGTTGCAGCAGGCGGTTCGCCGCCTCGGGCTGCCGGGCGACACCCTCCACCAGCTTCGATCCGGCGAGACCGTTGCCGATCCCCGCGCCGACGGCCGCGCCGCCCAGGATGACTCCGCCCGCGGCGAGAGCGCCCGCCGTGATGATCGCGTTGACGAGATTCTGGTCGACCATGATCGTCTCCTTAGCCGGGGGTGATACGTGGGTCGAGCAGGTCGGTGAGTGCGCGGGCGGCATGCTCGGCGCCGTCCTCCGCGCGCACGACCGCACCGAGTTCCGCGGTGCGGTTGCGGTGCGCGGGCGCCGCTCGCAGGGCGTCTGCGAGCCCCTCGGCGGTCAGCGAATGACGGGGCCGGGGCGCGGTGCCCGCGCCGATCGTGTGCAGGCGCTGTGCCCAGAAGGGCTGATCCATGATGCCGGGCACCGGGATCGACGGGACGCCGGCACGCAGCGCGGCAGCGGTGGTGCCCGCGCCGCAATGATGCACGACCGCTGCGCACCGGGGGAACAGCTGCGCATGCGGGAGATCGTCGACGACGAGGAGGTGCTCGCCCTCGGGCGCCAGGCCCGCCCACCCGCTCTGCACGACGGCGCGCACACCGGCGGACGCGGTGGCCTCGGCGATGATCGCCGACAGGTGCTCACCCTGCGCGGTCGCGGTGCTGCCGAGCGTGATCGCCACCGGCGGCGGGCCGACCTCCAGGAACGCCTCGACGTGCGAGGGGAGGCCGCCCACGGATTCGGGGGTGAGGTAACCGGTCACGTGCAGGTGATCGGGCCAGTCGCGCGGTCGGGGGAGCACGGCCTCGCTGAACGGATACAGCACCGGCCAGCCGCGCCGTGCCCGCTTCTCGGCAGCGGACGGTTTCGCGGGGAGGCCGAGATCGCGGCGCAGCTCCGCCACCACGGGTGCGTACACCCGCTCGGCGAATCCGCCCAGCCACCACACCGCCCGATTCCCGAGCCGGCCGAAGGAACGCGTCCCGAGCGCCGGAGGGCTGAAAGCGCCGGTGGGGGAGGCGGGCTGGAACATGACACCCGCGCTGGGCAACCCGAGCGCGGCGGCGACGTGCCGCCCGAGCAGGGCGCCCACGGGGCCTTCCAGCAGAAGCAGGTCGGCACCGTCGGACGCCTCGGCCATGGCCTGGCCCACGCCGCGCAAGCCCTCGCGCATCTCCTCCAGGGATTCCTTCGACGGCCGCATCGACGTCCCGTCGACGAGGGCCTGCGCCGCGGGGGAGGCGATCGTCTCGGCCCGCGTATCGCGCGGTAGTGGCGCGAAGGTGATTCCCGCGGAGTCGACCTCGGGCCGATACGGCTCCTGCGCGGCGATCACCACGTCGATGCCGCTGGACAGGAGGCGGCGGCCGAGGCCGGTGAGCGGAACAACGTCGCCCCGCGTGCCGAACGCGGATATCGCGATGCGGGTCATGCGACCACCGCCCGGGTGAACAGATCGACCACGGTCTCTCCGTAGGCGATCGGGTCGTAATCGGACAGTCGCGCATGATCGGTGGCCGCCCCGTCGAGTGCGCCGCGTAGGGCCGATGCTACTGCGACGGCATCGAGATCGGCGCGGAACTCGCCCCGTTCGACCCCGAGCGCGAAGATCGCGGCGGGGTCGAGCAGGGCCAGATCTCCCTGCGGGGGATTCGCGGCGGTGTCCTCGGTGACGGCCGTGTCGAATCGCTTGCCGTCGGGAGTGCGATAGGTGGTCGCGATCTCGCGGAGGGCGATGGTCTGATCGCGGTGCTCGGCGAGGAAGGCCATGTTGGCCCGGATGTAGGCGGCGAGCTTATCGGCGGCGGTCTCGGCCGCGGCGATGGTCGGGACGATGTACTGCGCCGCGGTGACGAAGACGGTGGTGGTAACGGCCTGGACCAGCTCGTCCTTGGTGCGGAAGTGATAGAGCGCGACGGACTTCGCGATGCCGACGTGTTCGGCGATCCTCGCGACGGACGCCGCGGGGTAGCCGTTCTCCGCGATCACGGCGATGGCCGCATCCACGAGCTGCGCCCGTCGTTGTTCCGAGGTGAACGTGTCTCTAGACCGCATGGTCTAAATATAGACCGTGCGGTCTAGAGAAGTCCAGGGTCGGTTCAGCCCACGCTGCGGAGCGGATCGTGCTCGGCCATCAGCTTGTCCAGGCGCGCCTCGTCGACACGGCCTCGGATGCTGTTGGCCTCCTGCTGATCCCGCACGACCTTCGCGAGGTTGAAGCAGCTGGTGATGAGGAACAGGGTGCCGATGATCATGAAGCCCCGCTGCCACGGGTCCATGGGCAGGTAGAAGGCGCCGATGAGCAGCGCCCCGGACGAGACGGCGAAAGCGATGGCGGACTGGGCGAAGAAGGCGGTGGTCGGCTTCGGAGCCGGAGTGTGTGAGGTCATGGTTATGAGAATGTCGGCCCGCGGCGCGCGCCGCCTGAGTAGGACTACCCGATCCGGGGGAGTACTTCACGCCGAGACGACGCACGCGATGCACGACCGTGTGCCGGCACCGGCCCGTGTGCCCAGTCCCGCACAATCCGTACGTATTCTTTGCTATACTGGAATCAGGAGATCCGAGCGCAGAGGAGGCGCCCGTGGTTACCGTTTTCGCGATCTGTGCCGTCGTCGGTGTTCTCACGCTGGTGGCGTCACTCGTCCTGGGGGACATGGATTTCGGCGGTGTCGATACCGACGCCGGCCTGCCCTGGCTCAGCGCGCCCGCACTTGCGGCCGCGGTGGGTGTCTTCGGTGTGGTGGGTTGGCCGCTCAGTGTGGGAACCGACCTCGCCGCCCCCGTCGTCGCCGTGATCGCGGCGCTGGCGGGCGTCGGGGCGTACGGCCTGCTCATGGTGGTGTTACGCAGCATGCGGCGCGCGCAGACCGGCGCCGTCGCCGGGCTCGGCGCCGCAGTCGGCACCATCGGAGAACTGAGCATGGCCATACCGGCGGGCGGCTGGGGGCAGGTGACCTACGTCGATTCCGAGTCGGTGCGCAGCACCACCACGGCGATCCTCGTCGATCCGAAAGCCGCTGCGGCGAACGGCGATCAGGTGCTGATCGTCGATGTCGAGGGCGACCGGCTGGTGGTTCAGCCGCTCAACACCCAGGCCTGACGCCCGCATGCGCGGAGTCTCGCGCAACTGAACCTTTGAATAGATAGGGAGGGAATCGAAATGACTGGATCGATCCTGCTCGCGGCCGGCGCCGCGGTGATCGTCATCCTGCTGGCCCTGTGGATCTTCTTCCACAACTACATCAAGTCCCCGCCCGACCAGGTGGCCATCTTCACCGGTCGTGGCGAGATGAAGGTCGTCCGTGGCGGCGCCCGGTTCAAAGTTCCGGGGCTCGAGCGCGTCGACTACATGCCCTTGCGGCCCTTCGAGATCCGCATCGCGCTGAGCAACGCCCGCAGCATCGACGGTGTGCCCGTCGAACTGCAGGCCGTGGGCCTGGTGCGCATCGGCACCACCGATGAGATGACCCGCACCGCGGCGCAGCGCTTCCTGACCGCGAACATGGCCGAGCTGGAGAACCAGATCAACGAGATCCTGGCAGGCAGCTTGCGCGGGATCGCGGCCACCATGACCGTGGAGCAGCTCAACAGCAACCGTGAGGCCCTGGCCCGCGGCGTGGTCGACGAGGCCGGGGGTGACCTCTCGCGCATCGGCATGGAGGTCGACATCCTCAAGATCGCCGGTATCGAGGACCGCAACGGCTACCTCGAATCGCTCGGCCAGAAGCGCATCGCCGAGGTCAAGCGCGACGCCGACATCGGCAAGGCCGAGGCCGAGCGCGACTCGCTGATCCGTTCCGCCGATGCTCGCCGCGCCGGCGAGATCGCGCAGACCGAGGCGGAGACGGCGATCGCCGAGGCCCAACAGGGCCGCGATGTGCGCATCGCCCAGCTCCGTGCGCAGACCGAGGCGCAGAACGCCGAGGCCGACCAGGCCGGGCCGCTGTCGAAGGCCCGAGCGGAGAAGGCCGTCGGTATCGCGCTCGAGGAGGCCGAGGCCGCCCGCATCGAGGCCCGCACCGAGGTGGAGCGCAAGCGCCGAGCCCAGGCCGAGGCCGCGCTCGAGGCCGACGTGATCGCCCCCGCGGAGGCCGCGAAGCAGGCAGCCGTCACCCGCGCCGAGGGCGAGCGGCAGTCCGCGTTCCTCACCGCCGAGGCCCGCGCCAACGCCACCCGGCTCGACGGCGAATCCGCCGCTGATGCCCGCAAGTCGGCCGCCGCCGCCGTCGAGGCCGAGCTGCGTGCCGACGCGGCCGGCAAGCTGGCCCAGGCGGAGGTGAACGCCGAGGCGATCCGGCTCGAGGGTGAGTCCGCGGCAGCAGCCCGCAAGTCCGCCGCCGCCGCGCTCGAGGCCGAGCTCCGGGCCGACGCGGCCGGTAAGCAGGCCCAGGCCGAGGCCTTCAACCAGTACGAGGCGGAGGCCGTGCGCCTGCTCCTCGTCCCGCAGGTCCTGTCGATGATCGAAGGGGCGGTGCGGGCCCAGTCCGAGGCCACCGCCGCGATCGACAGCATCAACATCATCGGTGGCGGACAGTCCGATGCCACCGGCGGGCTGCTGGGCCTGTCCGGCCAGTCCATCGCCTCGGTCGTGGCCTCGCTCCGCGCCCAGGGCATCGACCTCGCCCAGTTGCTCGGCGGCGCGCCGTCCGAGACGACCCCGGCCCCGGCTCCGGCCCGGTCGGCCGAGGTGGAACCGGCCGTCCTGGTCGACGACGAGTAGTGATCGAGCGACAATGAAGCTCGGCGACGCCGAGGCACTGCGGCTCGCGGTGGGCCTGCTGGAGGAACGACTCCGGCAGTTGCCCGCCGCGGGTCTGCGCGGTGCCGAACTGTTCGTCCTCAGCACCGTCGAGGCGCTCGGCCCGGACGCCTTCCCGACGGCGATCGGGGACCGCCTCGGGATGCGGCGCTCGAACGTCTCGGCCGCGATCAAGGACCTCGAACGACGCGGCCTGGTGGAACACGTCGACGACGCCGACGGGGCGGACGGCCGGCGGCGGCCCGTCCGGCCCACGGACCGGGGGCACGCGGCCCTGCACGCGCAGGAACACGAGCGCGATCAGTGGCTCATGGCGCACGGAAGCGAGCAACTCACCGTGGAGGAGGCGGCGCTGCTGCGCGATGCAGTGCCGCTGCTGCTGCGCCTGGCCCGGGGCTGACCACCAGAAATCAGCGCGAGCGCAACCCTGGCCGGGCCCTTCCGGCGTGGATATCGTCGCTCGGGTGAGTGGTGTCTTCTCGTTCCCCAATCCGGTCAACGACAACGCGGCCCGCGTCACCGCGGGTCTCGTCGTCGTCCTCGCCGTGGTCACCATCGTCGCAGGTCAATGGTGGCTCTACGCCGCCCTGGCGATCGGTTTCGCGCTGCGTGTGGCGGGCGGGCCCCGCTATTCGCCGTTCGGCCGGCTCGCCGTCCACGTGATCGCGCCGCGGGTCGGGCCCGCCAAGCTCGTCCCCGGCCCGCCCAAGCGATTCGCCCAGACCATCGGACTGGCCTTCTCCGGCGTCGCCCTGGTGCTCTTCCTCACCGGGAACCATGTCGCCGCACAGATCGTGCTGGGGCTGCTCGTGGTGGCGGCACTCCTGGAATCGGCCCTCGGCCTGTGCCTGGGCTGCGTCGTCTTCGGGTGGCTGCAGCGCCGCGGCGTCATCCCCGCCTCCGTGTGCGAGGCCTGCGCGGGCGTGAACACCACCCCGCCCACGCTGAGCGTGCCGCAGACGCACTAGTCGCACCACCCCCGAAC